>CAOKFD010000008.1:0-62134 GCA_948467645.1 uncultured Eubacteriales bacterium
CTGCGTGCTTACGCCCAGCAGCCCCAATACGGCCGCGGGTATCTCGTCCGCCCCGCCGGCGCGCTCCGAAGTCTCCCCCTCCGCGCCGCCGCCCGCGTCGTCACCCGGCATGGGACTAAGTTCAGGCAGCTCGCCCGCCTCATCCGCGCCCGGAGCACCCGCCTCCGCGCCAGTCGCGCCGCCCTCTGCTCCGGTGTCCTCGCTCAGCGCATCCGCGCGCTCATCCGCCGCCTCGCTTCCCGCCTGTTCGGCATTAATTTCGTCCATTATCTCCTGATCGATTATTCCGTCCATGTGCCGTCCCTCCTGAGCCATCTTGAGGATTATTTTGCATACCCGTCCCGATTCTAAGTCCTCCGTGCGTCAATATGCGTTTAATGCGCCCCCCGTTCAGGCAAACATACAGGAAAGCATACAAGATAACATACAGGTTCTTGCTGATTTTCGCCCCGCGGCGCATAATATAATCAAAAGTGAGGTGTCCTTATGTCGTATACTCCCCCGTTTTCCATCACAACCCGTATGCTTGCGCTCGTGGCCGACATCGCCGAAAAGGTGGGGCGCATAAGCGGTTATCAGTCGCTCAGATCCCGCCCGCACCTGCGCCGCTCGGGCCGTATCCGCTCCATACACGCCTCGCTCGCCATCGAGGCCAACTCGCTTTCGCTGGATGAGGTCAAAAGCGTTATCGACGGCAAGCCCGTTATCGGCTCTCAGCTTGAGATACAGGAGGTCAAAAACGCTTACCTGGCTTACGATATGCTAGGCGATTTTGATCCGTATTCGCTTGACGACCTTAAAAAGCTGCACGGCGTAATGACCCACCTTACCGTGCAGGAATCCGGCGTATTCCGCAGCCGCGATGAGGGCGTTTTCAGCGGCGGCCGCTGCATATTCATGGCGCCGCCGCCTGGGTTTGTACCCGATCAGATGCGCGCGCTTTTCGACTGGATGCGCTCTGCCCGCGCGGATGTGCACCCGCTTATACTCTCGTCGGTGTTTCACTATGAATTCGTGTTCATCCACCCCTTTTCGGACGGCAACGGCCGCATGGCGCGCCTGTGGCAGACCGCGCTTTTGTCCGAGTGGAACCCGCTCTTTCGCTACCTCCCGATAGAAAGCCGCATACAGGACTTTCAGGACGACTATTACGCCGCCATAGCCGCCTGCCACAGCGCGGGGCGCTCCGATATTTTTATCGAGTTCATGCTGGATAAAATCAATATGGCGCTCGATCAGGTCGTCGTGCAGCTCTCCGCCGGCGACGTACAGATTCCTGCCGCCGTGCAAAGGCTCCTGGACGCAATGGAACCAGGCGCGGCCTATTCCACTGCCCAGCTAATGGCGCTGCTCGGCCTTAAATCCCGCGCCAGCTTCCGCAAATCCTGTCTCCTGCCCGCGCTTGAAAAGGGCCTTATCGTCATGGAAACCCCCGATAAGCCCACCAGCCGTAACCAGCGGTATATGCGCACCCGTTGATTTATAAAAGCAGGCATAAAAAAATCCCCCGCATCGCGCCATCTGACGTGATGCGGGGGCGTCATGTTCAGTTCCATTCCTCGTCCAACAGGAAGTCGCGGATATTCCGGTGCTTTATCCCGTTTCGGCTCATATCGAATTCATCCAGAGAAACAACATATTTCGGAAAGTTATCGCGGATATTATCATACGCGCCAAACTCGCGGTTCACCGTCTCCTCCGACGCCAGCAGATAGGTGACCTGAACATACAGCTTTTCGCCGCGCCTGTCGCACACAAAATCAATTTCCTTATCGCCGGTTCTGCCGACGGTCACTTCATAACCCCGGCGCAGCAGTTCAAGAAATACGATGTTCTCTAAAATCAGATTGATGTCCCGCATATTGCCGCCGAAAACCGCCTCTCGGATGCCGTGGTCGGCAATATAATACTTCTCGTTAGATGCAAGTATCTGTTTGCCCTGCAAATCCTCCCGCTTCACCCGATAGAACAGGTAAGCCTCGCAGCAGTATTTGATATAGTTCAGGATTGTCTCCGGGGCAACGGCGCGCTGCTCGTTTTTCAGGAATTTGGTAAGCGAGGTCGCGGAGAATGTCATGCCCACATTGGCCGTCACATAGGCAATGATCCTCTCCAGCAGGTCAACGTCCCGTATTTTATTCCGCCTCACAACGTCTTTGAGCTGGACAGAGTTGAACAGATCGTGTAGATACTGCCTAGACGGAGCGTCTGCATAACGGAGATTTGCAAGGTAAGGCATACCTCCTGCAAGCAAATACTTCTGGAAGCACTGTTGAATGGACGCATTGGGCGCAATCGAATGGTACAGCTCCATGAACTCCCCGAACGAAAACGGATAGATCACAAACTCCACATACCTACCGCCCAAATATGTCGCCAACTCGCCGGACAGCAGTTTTGCGTTCGAGCCGGTAATGTAAATGTCACAGTCCAGCGAAACGCGCAAGGAGTTGATGCACTTCTCCCAATCCCTGACCTCCTGTATCTCATCAAAGAACAGATAAACTTTGCCCTCTATTTCTGCGGCTTTCCTGGTGATTTCGTCGTGCAGAGCCTGTGCGGTTTGCAGGTGGGAATAGCTCATATCTTCAAAGTTGATGGAGATAAACTGCGCCGGGCTTACGCCTGACTCCGTGAGTTCCTGCTTGATCAGTTCCAACATGACCGACTTTCCGCAGCGGCGAATGCCTGTCATGACCTTTATCAGTTCCGCTCCGATAAAAGGACGGATTCGGCTCATATACAGTTCGCGCTTAATCATAAGTCTTAGCCCCCCCTTTCCGTGACTGACCATAGCATACCACATCCGCAAGTGAAACTCAATGCCAAACTCGCAATTTTGTAAGTTATAACTGATAAAATCCCAAGTCCGGCAAAGAATTTCAGATATAACCGTCAATCCAAACCGGCGATATATGCGCTTCTATCCGTATATCCCCTGCGTGGGATCACTCCCCGCCTGTGCCTTCGCGTTTTCCATCAGTGATTGCTTTACCCCCTCCAGCTGCTCCCGGCTCCGCTGCGCGTCCTCCGTGGCCGCCTGCGCTGCCTCTACCGCCGCCTGCGCCGCGCGCTGCTGCTCAGTGGCCTCGCGTATGCGCGGCAGTATCCGCTCCTTGCCGTCCACCTGAAGCAGCTCCAGCACGCTTTCTATCGGTATCGGCGCGCCCGCCGCCGCACTCATTTCGTATAGCTTTAGTATCAGCTGGTTCTCCGCCTCCACGCGCAATGGGTTGCGCCTGCGTATCTGCAAATTCACCCGGTACGCCGGGTGCATGTCCTCGCTCGCGCTTATCTGCCGCCGCCCCGCGATCAGCGCGCGCGCCGCATACGGGCTTTGCGCGTTGCCGGTTATCATGATTATGCGCGGCGGGTCGAAAAACTGGCTTATCAGCCACAGCACCTGTTCCACCGCCTGCCGGTACATACCCGATAGCCGCTGGCTCTCCATGCGGCTGGACTTTGCGCCCGCCTCCTGCAATGACTGTATCGCGCTGGCCGCCGTTACGCCCATGCCGCCCTCGCCGCGCGCGAACTGGTTCTGCCCCGATTCCTGCTTTAATGTGTCTATGTACCACTGCTGCATCTGGTACGCTAGCTGCGGCACAGTGGGCGACGGCATCCATGTAAGGTTATTGTTCGTCACCATGCCGTCCACATGCACTATCTGCTTGCCCGCGTCGGTTATCTCGCTCTCGTCGCGCAGTTCCAGTCCCTGCCCCAGTATAAGCTTAGGCCGCGCCGCAAATCGCGTCGCCCAGTCTATGTACTTGGCGTTGCGGTTGGCGTATCGGTTAAGCTCTACATAGTCCTCCACGCACGACCGCCCGCGCAGCGACGATACCGCTTCGCGATACGTGCACATCGCAAAGGGATACTCGCCGTGTGCGTATACCCCTTCCGGAAAGTCGTCCCGGCTATCGTATAGCAGCACCCGCCCCGCCATGTGGCTTACGTGCACCCTGTACTGCTCCGCCGCCGCGTCGTATTCCCGCCACCAGCATTCCAGCATCATCACGTCCGTGTCGCGCGTCAGCGTCTCGCGCCTGGGATCCCGATAACTGTCCGGCTGTACAACCTGCCCGCCTCGGGATAGTGCTCCTCGTACCACCCGCGCGGATGGAACGCCGTCTTGAATATCGCGCGGCAGCTCTGTATGTTCTTGGCCGTCGGGTCCCATACCATGCCGTCTATCGGCACGCGCATTATGCGTATGCCGCCCTGGCCGCCGTCCATGTCCTCGTCCCAATGCAGCTGCATCACCGCGCAGCCTACTACGTAGAAGTCCTCGGTAAGCTGCTGGTACATTATGTCTATGTCGTTGCGCTCGAATACCCACCGCACCATGTCGGTCGCGTCCTCGGCGTATTGCTGCATCTGCGGGCTTTCGTGCGTCAATACCGCCTCGGGCATGTTGTCCATCTGATCCGCGATTTTGTTCTGTATCGTGGATAGTATCACCGGCAATTGCGGCTCGTGCTCGCCCGCCGCCGGGTCGTTTAATTCAAATATCTGCCTGCACGCGTCTATCCTGTCGTGCTCGGGCCTTAGTACCTGCTCAAATTCGTCGTATAGCCCGTACATGCGCTCTATGTGCCGCCGTTTGCTTTCGTCAAGCGGCTGTATGTCACTTAGCGCCGCGCGCCCCTCGTTTTCGCTGCCGTAGTGCGCATTTAGCGCCTCCGCGCGCGCCCCGCCGTGCGCCCCCGGCACGCGCCGCCGCCCCGCGCCCGGCCCGTCCATGCCCGGCCGCGGCATCTTGTATTGCTGCCCGTCCATATGTGCCTCCCCTCAATGGCCTTACCATCCCGTATTGCGTCTGGGCGCGCCTTCGTCGAATGGCCGCTCGCCCAGGCTTGTAATAAGTCCCTTCGGCTTCACGACCGGCGCACGCGCCTTTATGGGCCGCGCCATGCACATGTACCGCGTCTCGTCGTATATGTGATCCTCGCCGTCGGTGTCTATATCCTCCACGTGCATCTCGTCGTAGCTCAGCGCCGGTATAGTGCGTATGAATTCCCGGCATGTCGAAAATACGTACATCTGCGGATACCCGCCCGCGTCAAACGCCATGCGGTAATGCACCTGCATCTTGCCCGCTAATCGCTCGTTGTCGCCCGGCTCAAAGTATACGCCCTCCACGCTCATCTGCTCGGCCACGCTCTCGCCGCGCGATGCGTCGAATATGCTGGGGTCGGCTATGCCCATCACGCGCGCCTCGCCCGCGGCGCGCTCCATATCGCGTATGCGCGCGGCTATCTCGCGCGGCGTCCACCTCACGCCCTCGTTGGCGTGCCCCGGTGGGCAGCCGTATAGTTCGCGGTATCGGTATAATACCCCGTCCTCGTCCACCGCCCACCATCCGACCGAGAACGGCCTGGAATAGCCGAAGTCGAACGAGCGGTACCTGCGCCAGTGCGCCGGTATCTCGAACGGGTCTATCACGTGCGTGCGCCGCCTGTCGCCGTAGTGCTCCGGGTCGTCGGTGAATTCGGTGAATACCTGCCCCTCGAACGCGTCCCAGTTGCCCTCCAGCAGCGCCCGCCTCAGCTTCTCCGGCTTTTGCTCCAGCTCGTATATGTAGTCCTCGCTCAGATAGGGGTTGTCTATCGCCAGCGCGGGTATGTATTGCACCGTGCGCACCTGCTCCTTGCCCAGTTGCCGGCTGAATACGTGCTTTTCCCGCATTTCGCCCGGCGGCGCCGCGTCCACGAAGTACGCCTTTACCCACGAGTGCCCCGCGCCGCCCGGATTGCTGGTCGCGCGCACTACCGGCACTATATTTAGGCTCTTCACCGCGCGCACGCGCGTGCGCAGATAGTCGTATACCCCCTGCTCAAAGTGCGTCAGCTCGTCCATGTACAGCCAGTGTATCTGCGCGCCCTGGTACTTGTATACGTCCGCCGGGCGCGGGCATGAGCGGAAGTGCAGCGCCGAACCGTTGGGCAGCGCGTAGTCGTGCGCGCTGGAATTGTATCGCCCCAGGCCACTTGGTATCGACGATAGCGCCTCGCCTATCAGCGTGTCCCGCAATTCCGGATACGTCCGCCTGAATAAATACGCCTGGCTCCCCGGCCATTTCATGCACCGCATGAACGCGTCCATCACGCACGCCTTGCTCTTGCCCCCGCCCGCCGCGCCGCCGTATAATACCTCGTCCGCGCGCGACGCGTGAAACATGCGCTGCTTGCGCGTGGGCTTGTAGTCTATCTCATACGTCACTCTTAACTCGCCGTCCCCCGTAGTGCGAAACCTGTTTCGCGCGAATTAGTTGCTCTCATGTTTCGGTTCGCCGATTTCAGTATCCATCCCGAATACCACCTTCACATCCGCCTGCGCCTCCTGCGCGCTTTGAAGCATCTGCAATATCCTTACCTTGCGCCCGCTCGCGCGGTCTATCGCCTTTTCTATCGCGTATATCTCGCCCACGCGCGCGGCCATTTCTTCCGTGTCCGCTGTACGCCCCATCTGCGCGCGCAGCTCGTATAGCCGCTCCGTCAGCCGCACCTGCTGTACGTTTATCGCGCTTATCTCTATCCTCAGCGCTTCCGTTACGTCCGCGGCATACCCGCTTTCCGCAAATACCTCGCGCTCGCCCTCGCTCATGTGCGCGCTTATCTCGCGCGCATACGCCCCGTGCCGCAAGCTGTTTCGGTTGCCCTCGGGCGCGCCGCCGTTGTTGCCCCGCGCGTTTTTATTGCCCTTCGGCGCACCGCCTTTGTTCGGAGCGCTTTTTTCTCTCTCCAGCCGCTCCTCCCACCCGTCCTTTACCTTCCATCCGCGCACCGTGGACGCGGGTACGTTCAGGGCGCGCGCTATATCTGTTGTCTTTTTCTCGCCGCCCGCGCGCTTGAACATCTTGTATGCCCGCTCGCGGCGCTCGTCGCGCGCCTTCGGCACGTGCCCGCCTCCTCTCGGGTTGAGTTGTTTCGCATTTCAAAAAAATTAGGGCCCTCTCGCCTTGCTCAGAGTGTATCACTCTCACCTGTCAATTTGCGTCTTAAATCGCATAAAAAAAGCGCGGGTTGAAGCGCCCATCCAAAGCCGCTCCGACCCGTGTCCTATTGCTCGTCCATCCGTATCAGCCGGTCCACCGCGCCCCGCTCGCACCACCTGGCCGCGCTCACCGATATGTAGCACCTCCGCGCCACCGCTGTCCAGCTCATTTCGCGCCCGTACCTTAGGTGCAATACCTGCTTCTCCCGCGCGTTCAGCCGCCCTACTTTCGCGTCCATCGCCGCGCGCTTCTCCTCCGCCGCTACCGTGCGCTTTACCTCGCGCGCATACGCTTTTTCGTATGCCTCCGCTTCCGCCTGCGCGTGCAGTATCGCCCCATCCAGCGCCGTGCGTACCTTTCCGTCCTCGGGCGCGCGCTCCCTGCGCGCCTTTGCCCGCTCGTATTCCTCCCGCGCCTGCTCGTACCTGCGCGCCGCCCGCACTCGCTCGTGCTGTATGTCGGGCGCTACCCGCCCCCATTCGGCCAGCCTGCGCCGCATCGCCGCGCGCCGCTCTATCGCGTCTTTGGTCATACTTCCCCCTCCTCAAAACGGCAATTCGTCATTATCCACTACGGTAAACCCGCCCTGTGCGCTGAACGCGGGCGCATCGGGCGGCGGGGTCTGCGCAGCCTGGCTGCTCGACAGGAACTCAACCTGCCATGCAATCACGTCCAGCGTGTATACCCTGCGCCCTTCTTTTTCGTAACTGCCCGACTTTAAGCGCCCCAGAATGCCAACCTTAGCCCCTTTATGGCAGTACTGCGCCACCGCGTCAGCCAGCTTACCCCATACAGTCACGGGAATAAAGTCGGCTTCCTGCGTGCCATCCGCGTGCTTGCGCCGGTTGACCGCCAGCGTGAAGGCACAGTACGTCGCACCGCTTTGCGTGGTGTGGGTTTCCGGGTCGCGGGTCAGGTTGCCGATCAGTATTACCTTGTTCATTGTTTCCTCCTTGTTGACGTTTGTAAGCCCATGTGCTATCATGTTTTTAGGCTGTTTTAGTATTTTCCTCGCGTGGGCGGGGGTGATCCTTGTTAGTACGCATTACCAGCCCGCCAGAAGCGCTTTTCCCCGCATGGGCGGGGCTCTTTTTTTATGCTATCCTCCTCATCCTCGCATATATATAAGCCCCCGGGAACCCGCCTGCCATGCGCACATCCATCTTCACAAAGCAGTACCCCGGATACAGCTTTTCAAAGACCTCTTTCGCCACGCCCGGCAGCTCCAGCGCCAGCCGCTCCACGCGCCGCCGACTTATCCTGTGCCGCGATACAGTGACCTTGGGTTCAGTCAGATTTCGACTGCATGTCCACGTGCGCCAGCGCGTAACCCCGGGCTTGCGCTTCATTTCGTGCGCCCGCTCGCCCTTGACTATATACCTCGCCATGCCTTCAAGACCCGCTTCCGGGTCAGGCATAAGCCGCCGCGTCTGTGCATACCCTTCATGCCACAGCGCTTCCATTTCGTCCCGATCCAGCCCACCCGACATGACTATGTGGTGGTGCAGCCGCACCTGCTCGCCCGCGCCGTCAGCGCATTCAATCGTGCCCAGGTACTTTAGTTCAGGCAGTCCGCGCTTCTTCCTCAGCCTTTTTACTCTGTCTAAAAAATTTCGCACATCCTTGCGCGCCCGCTCATGCCCCGGACACTCCCCGCGATACGTCAATGTAACCCACAAGTCCCCTTCGGCGAAGTTTGCATTCAGCAGCCCCTCCACCCGCCTAAGCCGTGCGCGCGCATTCACCCGCTCCTGCGCCGCCCGCTGTGCCTCGGTGCGCATTGCGCGCTGCACGTCTCGGTTTTTTATGATGGGGTATACGTCTATATCCAGCTGCCTGCCCGCCCGCGTGGTGCGCGTCATGTACCCGCTCACGCCCCGGTTGTCCACAGAAGTGTCGCCGGGCTGTGTATAAAGCATTTCGATCGCTTTTGTGTCCATGGCTGCTGCCTTTCTTTAGCTACGCGGTGGCGGCGCTCCGCCCGCCCCCGCACCCCCACCCGCACCACATTGGGGCTACGATTTTCCCTCTCCCTGTCTGCGCGTGGGGTTTTGTTTTTTTGGAGTACGCAGATTATTAGCACGTATTACTAGCCCGCCAAAGCGCCCGTGGGAGCGCTTTCAAAAAAACGCGGCTTGTCCATTATGGCCGGGCTTGTGACCGGCCTGCCGCATTACCGGCGCTCCGCTATATAATAGTAGGAAGCGCCGTCACTCTGCGCCATTTTTCATCTCATCGCCGACGTGTACATCTCGCATACCGGCGTGTCGCGCGCGATGTAGTCTTTCCTCGCCCGCGCGCAATGCCCGGTCTGCGCGCACCATACTTTTGGCCAGCGCGCCCAGCGGCACTTCTCGCATGTCGTCGCCGGGCGCGCGTCCTTCCATGCGCTTTCGCGCTGGGCTTTGGACCTCAGGTCGCTCATACCCACCCGCCCGCGCGCCGGGGCTGCCGGTACTCGCTCAGGTCGCGTATAGCCGTCTCCGTCTGCTCGCGCTGCTCCCGCCGATACTCGCTCGCCTGCATATGCACTATGTCTTTGCACGCCTTCACATATTCCTTGTGCATCGCGTCATACGCGTCTACCTGACGCTCCCACATGCGTATGTAGAAGCTCAGCCGCCCCTGCGTCTCGGCCAGTGCCCCCTCCAGCTCCGCGATCCGGGTCTTGTACGCTTCTTCCCGCGCACTCGCGGCGTTGATCTCGGTTATGCCCGCCACGAGTGCGGGTGAATTTGTCGTGCCGTATATCATGGTTTAGTCCTCCTCTTTGTTTCATAGTGTTCACAAACGCTCTCCGCGCGCCGCGCTTTGGTGCGCGGGTAGATGCAGTGCCCGATGCTTATCGGGATGAATCGCCCCAGCGTATCCTTCACGTAGTGCGGGTAGTAGTGCGCGCAGGTCGCGCAGCAGCGCTCCGCGTCGCTTATGTAAATCGTGTTTACGTGCTCGCTTAGCCATTTCAGGCTGGGCATGTGGTTCACCTTCTTTTCGTAGTGCCATTTCATGGCACTATCATTCATGCCTATTATAGTGTATTATTATGGCACTGTCAATAGGTGAAAGAAGGTGATTATATGTTTTCTGAGCGTCTTAACGCAACCCGCCATGCGCGCGGCCTTACCGCCCAGCAGATGGCCGACGCACTCGGCACCGGAATCCGCAATTACAGGAAGTACGAAAGCGGCCATGCAAAGCCTACGCTCGACGGTTTGGTGCAGATTGCCGACCTGCTCAACGTGTCTACCGACTATCTTCTTTGCCGGGATAGTTTTCTCGCAGAACACGCTGATGAACCATCAGCAAATCCTCCAGTTCATCCCAAAGAGTAATAGAACCTAACGTCTCGCCGCTTTCAATCTTCTTGTAATGGCGAAGCCCCACTTTCAACCTGTCCGCTACCTGCTGTTGAGTAAGCCCGGCACGGTGGCGGGCGGTTTTTAGATTCAGGCGCATAGGCTTATCCCCTGCGTCCCTTCCTGAACTTCCCCCCGCCGTGCCGTATGGCGCGCATGACTGCATATGCCTTTGCCCGCGCCGCCGCTTCCTCGCGCAGATCGGCTTGTACGGCCGCCGCGCGATTTGCTTCTGCCTGACAAAACATGCATACGTACCTGTCGGCCTTCTTCTTTTCCTTTGCCGATACGTTCCACCACTCGCCGCAGCGCGTGCATTTCATCCTCACGCCGATTCCCCCTTCAATATTTCGATTAGCGCGTCCAGGTCGCGCCTGTACATTCTAAGCGTCTTGCCGTCCCGGCTGAGCTTAAACGCGGGCAGCTTGCCCGATCGTATCCATTCGCGTATCGTCGACGCGGAAGTCGCCATGTATTCGGCGGCTTCCTTGACCGTGTACACCGTTTTGCCGGTTTCATTCCTCTGTGCCTTCAGCTTACGGATCTCTGCCTCCAGCGCTTCTATCCGCGCGGGCAGTGCCGCTAGGTCTTCTAGGGTCATGTGCGTATGCTCCTCCTTATACTGCTTTGTCGTCGGTTTGGAAATCATCAAGCGTAAGCCCGAGCGTTTTAGAAAGAATCAGAAGTTCCGATGCTTTCATAATTCTCTTCCTGTGCAGCGTTTTCCCCAAAATATCATCGTCCATTGACGCGCGGGTCGCCAAAGTGCGTATCGACATGCCGATCTGTAGGCGTTTTTCATCTATAACCGAAATGTAACCCATTATGTTCGCCCCTCTTTCTTCTACATTTCGTAGAACCATTTGCATGATACTCTATTTTTTATAGATTGTCAAGCGTTTATCGCTCCTTTTTTCTACATTTTGTAGATATAAGTCTTGATTTTATCTATTCACTGTGCTATCATGCCTTTGAGGTGAAAATTGTGAGTGAACAGGAAATTCGTAAGATATTAGCTGCTAAACTAAAAGAGTATCGCGAGCTTAACGGTCTTACAATCAAAGAAGTTGGGGAATATATAGGCAAAAGTGAAAAGACAGTCAGCGCATGGGAACACGAGCGAGGCCAGCCTGATGCAGATATGCTTTTTACATTGTGTGCACTATATCATATAGATAACATCGGTGTTTTCTATGGCGCGGATTCATCCACCAGCCACACCCCCATTACCCCCGACGAAACCGAACTTCTGGGCTTATATAGAAGTGTTATACCCGTCGGGCAGGAGCATATTATGTCTACCGCACGCATGGTCGCGGGCAATCCGGATATGCAAAAAGACGCGCCCATCCATCGCGGCGCGGCAATATAATAAACGTCGATTTTTCCCCGCGGGGGCGGGGGTGATCCTAAGATTTTAACTGGCGTTACTCGCGACCCACACTTTTCCCCGCATGTGCGGGGGTAAATTAAAAAAAGGAGGCAGCCCCATGTCCCGTATAGAAAAGCGCGATGCACGCACGTGGATAGTACACTGGGACGAATATACGCCCGATGGTAAGCGCCGTCAGCGCAGCAAGAGCTTTTCCCGCGCCGCCGATGCAAAGGCATATGCCCTCCAGCTCGACAATGGCGAAATACTGCCCGAATCACAATCGCGCACCATGGCGCAGTATGCCGACGCATGGTGGGCATTGTACCACACAAAGCTGGAAGCGTCAACCATGGATTCATATTACCGCATACTGACCCGAATAAAGGCGCACTTCGGCGCGCGCCCGCTGGATAAGATTCGCCCTATCGATATAGACCGCTTTTATGCCCTGCTTATGTCCCCCAACAACGGTCTAAGCCGCTGCGCGCTTGCACCGGCAAGCATCGAGCGCCATCACGCGGTTTTGCACGTGCTTTTTAAGTACGCCCTGCGCGACGGCGTTATAAAGTCCAATCCCATGGACAGGGTTGAATGTCCGCGAGAGCCTGAAAAGGAGCTTACGCTTCCCGATCTTGATGATGTAAAGGCATTCCTGATTGACTCACAAAAAAGACCCTGCTATGTTGGCATATGCATTGCATACTATGCCGCGCTGCGGCGCAGTGAGATTCTGGGGCTGAAATGGAGCGATATTGATATGCGTACCGGACGGCTGCATGTACGGCGCGTGCGTCAGCGTCTGCGCTCCGGCCCCGACGAAATACAGTTGAACGCGTACACGCATCGCATAAACCTGCCCGGCATGGAACATTGGATTGAGCGCGATTGCACCAAGTCCAAGCATGACCGCAGTTTTATAATGCCGCGTGAGCTAACGACGATTTTGCGCAATGAACGTAAGCGGCAGGCGGCAAACCGGCTCGGCATGGGTTCAGACTACATAATCAGCGACTATGTATGCGTACACGACGACGGCACGCCGATAAGCGATAATCAGCTTTCCAAGGCGATGAGCGGTCTGTGTCGGCTGCACGATTTGCGGCACTTGAACCTGTCGTATCAAATCGACGCAGGATTGCCGATAACTGAAATATCGCGGCGCGCGGGGCACACGACGATAGACACAACATTAAAGGTATACGCTCACGCATTAAAGACACAGGACGCGGAATCTGCCGAAGCGATAGACGCTGCATTTGGGATTACAAAATAACGCTGTCTTGTAATGTGAGTTTTGGTACGTCAAAAACAGAATTAAAATGCGATGTGAGTTGAATGTGAGTTGGGATCGAAAAACTGGAAATGCCCTTTTCCCAAAACAAAAGAAAAGCCCCAATTCATGGGACTTTCTAAGGCAGGAGTGGCTGGATTCGAACCAGCGAATGCAGGAGTCAAAGTCCTGTGCCTTACCGCTTGGCGACACCCCTATATTCGGTTTTACCGGCCTTACAACCGCCGCTCACTGTCAAGCTTATTATTGAATGATATAAAATTTGCCAGCCTTAGCGGCTGGCAAATTTTCAAGGGAGAATGGTGGGGCTCGAACCCACGGCATCCAGAGCCACAATCTGGCGCTCTACCACTGAACTACATCCTCCATAATACCACCAACAAGATTAAAGCGCGCCTGAAGGGATTCGAACCCCTGGCCCACGGCTTAGAAGGCCGTTGCTCTATCCGGCTGAGCTACAGGCGCACATTGTGAGCCGCCACACCAGCGAACCTCTCATCCGGCAGCTGAGGCTCTTGAGCCCGCCGCTATCTTGCTGACGGTTTATAATTATAGCGGAAGTCGGCCGATTTGTCAATACCTTTTTGCACTTTTCTTTGACAAATTTTGCTGGCATTGGAATTTAAGCAGATTGCGCGGGCACAATCCACCTGCGCCCGCGCAACTGCCTTTGCAAAATGCCTTAGTTAAGCCTATAAACCAGCGGCACCAAGCCGTTCTCTCTGAATTCGAGCACGCCGCACGTACCATTGTGCCCCGACGCGGAGCCGGGGTTGAACAGCAGCACGCCGCCGTCATAGCTGGAATACGACGAATGCGTATGGCCGAACAGCGCCGCGTCGCATTTCAGCTCCAACGTGCGGTAATACAGCAGCTCATACGTGAGCTTCACGCGGTAGTTATGGCCGTGGCAGATGAATATGCGCTTGCCCTCCAGCTCCAGCACGGTTTCGCGCGGCTCGTCGGCAAACATATCGCAGTTGCCCGCGACGGCGTACACCGGCACGCTGAACACGCTTCTGATCTGATTAAGGTCGCTCACGCAGTCGCCCAGAAACGCGACGGCATTTACCTCGCCCATCTTGCAGGCGGCCTCGCGTATGCCGAACGCGTCGCCGTGCGTATCGGACAGCACTCCGAGTCTGAACATATTTTACTCCTTATCCAGCGCGTCCCGGAGGGCGGCGATTGCGCGCGCGCGGTTGGATACGGCATTCTTCTCGTCGGCCTGCGCCTCGGCGAAGGTCTTGTTCAGCTCGTCGGACAAAAACAGCGGGTCATAGCCGAAGCCGCCGCTGCCGCGCTCCTCATGCAGCAGCGTACCGCGGCACACGCCGCGCACAACTACGTCTTCACGTCCGGGACGGCACAGCGCTATTGCGGATACAAAGCCACAGCCGCGGTTTTCAACGCCCTCCATCAGCTTCAGCAGCTTCTGATTGTTGGCCTTATCGTCGCCATGCACGCCCGCAAAGCGTGCCGAGTACACGCCCGGCTGGCCGTCCAGCGCGTCCACCTCCAGCCCGGAATCGTCGGCAAGACACGCACATTGCGCCACGTCCATCAGCGCATGGGCCTTTATAAGGGCGTTTTCCTCAAACGTCGCGCCGGTTTCCTCCGGATCAAGGTCTATACCCGCGTCCTTCATCGACAGCACGTCGAACCTGTCGCCCAGCATGGTTTTCAGCTCCACAACCTTATGTGCGTTGCCCGACGCTATCATCAGCTTGGGCTTCCTGCCTATTATCTCAGCGGCGTCGCCCAGGGCTTCGCGCTGCTTCTGCATCAGCAGCTTTATGCCTGCCTCGCCCAGCTCCATCAGGCGGTTCAGCTCCTCGCGGCTGAAGGGGCGTTCTTCGCCGGTGCCCTGAATTTCGACTATGCGGCCGTCGCCCGCCATTACGATGTTCATATCGACCGCAGCGTGGCTGTCCTCGGGATAGTCGAGGTCAAGGACAGGTTCGCCGCCGCTTATGCCTACGCTGACCGCGGCAACCTGACTGCGCACAGGCGAATCGACTATCGTGCCCGCCTTAATCAGCTTATCGCACGCCAGGCACAGCGCCACAAACGCGCCGGTTATCGACGCAGTGCGCGTGCCGCCGTCGGCCTGAATCACGTCGCAGTCGATATAGATCGTCCTTTCGCCCAGCGCGTACAGGTCGCATACCGAACGCAGCGCGCGCCCGATAAGCCGCTGTATCTCGACCGAGCGGCCGTCGCGCTTCATAAATTCGCGCGCCTTTCTCTGCGGCGTTGCTCCGGGCAGCATGGCGTACTCCGCCGTAACCCAGCCCTTGCCCCTGCCGCGCAGAAACGGCGGCACGTCCTCCTGCACGCTGGCGGTACACAGCACGCGCGTGCGCCCGCTGCAAATCAGCACCGAGCCCGCCGCCATCTCGGTAAATCCCGGCTGTATGCTGACGCTCCTCAGCGCGTCGCTCATTCGTCCATCATGTCGCATAATTTGGCCTCCATATTGCTTTGTATGGTAATATTATAGCATTTATTGCGGGGTTTGGGAATGTGTTAATGATACCTTCCTATACGGCTTCGCATATTCGCTCTAGCTCCATTCGCAAATTCCAGCTTTTGAACAAATCAAAGTATAGCACATGTCAGACTTTATCGCAACGAACTCGCCTGTACGCGCAAAAAAGCTCCCCTGCGCGGGGAGCCGCATACATGCCTACCTTCCGTCAATCAAACTCCAATATAGCCGCCGTCTCGGCATAGCCCATAGTAGGTATATCCTCGGCCACGTTTACGAACGTCGGCACGCTCAGCGCCTGCTTGCCCGGATCGTACTTTTCGCCCTCCACCTGAATCTCCACGCTCTTTACGCCCTTGAACTGCGTGCACGTCAGCACCAGCGCCTTCAGCGCCGCGCGCCCGCCGTCCGACTTTTCGGCTATCTCTATGAACTCGCGCGTGAAGTTGATCGTCGCCACGCCGTCCTTGACACTTACGCCTATCAGCCCGCAGCCCTCGGGCAGTGCGTTTTCCAGCTTCTTATCGTTACTGCCCTTGGCCAGCTCCAGCACGGCGGTGTTTATGTCGCCCTCGCCGTACACCATGCGCGTGACCGGCACCATCAGTCGGCCGCTCTCGTCCGGGAAGTACAGCGTTATCTGGTCAGCGCTGAACGTTTCAGACACCGACTCGGCGCTTTCCAGATTCACCGCGCCCGGCTCAATGGGCTTGGATATGTCGGTGCCGTGCTTCAGCTTATCCAGCTTTTGCCCGCCTATCAGGAATTCCACCTGCTTGACCGTCGGAAACTCGCCCAGCGCCGCCACAACGCCCGCAACCATACTGCTTTCCGCGGCCGCGTCCGGCATCGCATTGGCCTCCTTGCCCAGATCCACGCGCGCCACGCCGTCGGCGTTAATGTCTATGTCGATCGAACAATTTTCGGGCAGCAGCGTGCTAAGGCCCATCCGCGCCGCCTCGCGGTCGTTCGTCTCATTCTTTACCATCAGCTGCAGCGTCGCGCGTGCCACGCCATCCTGATCGGGAATCTTGCGCATTACCGGCACTATGTGGCCGTTGCCGTCGCCATAGTAGGCTACGGTCGATACGGTCTTTTCGCTCGTCTCGTCCGCGCCTGCGGCCGTCTGCTGCACTTCGCCCTCAGGCTGGATGACGCTATTGTCCCTGCCGCCGCTAAACAGCCCTATCGCCAGCGCCGCCACAGCCATTACCGCCAGCAGCACGCCCGTCAGCCGCACCGTATTTTGCCTGGTCAATTTCATATTCAATACCCTCCCTCGGTTGAGTTGCTAGAGTGTGTCTCAAAAAGGGAAATCCGCAAGTTCGAGTGGATTTTTCGTCAGTTCAAGGAAGAACCCCGAAGGCTTAGCAGTACTAAGTCGAGGGGTGATGACGCAGAAATGGCGGAAAAGCCGCCGAAATTGCGGATTAAGGAATTTTTGAGACACACTCTTGCCTTGCGTCTAAGAGAGGTTATGCACTTGGGCAGGCAGTATATTCCTTAAATTCCACGCGCTTGTAAGCCGCGCCCACATCGTGTATAATCATAGTGCGATTAATTCATTTAAGGAGATACCGCCATGCCCATGGATGGACTTACCCTCTCGTTCGTAAGAGACGAGCTGGCAACTACGTTAATCGGCGGCCGCGTGGACAAAATCACTCAGCCCGAGCGCGACGAAATCATAATCGCGCTGCGCTCGCTGGGCAAGAACCGCGCGCTGCTGATCTCGATAAATCCCAACTGTGCGCGAATACACCTAACTAGCGACAAGCGCGTCAGCCCGCTGGAGCCGTCCAACTTCTGTATGCTGATGCGCAAGCACATTCAGGGGGGCAAGCTGACCGACGTAAGGCAGATCGGCGGCGACCGCATACTGGAAATCGACGTGGAAAACCGCGACGATCTGGGCGACCTGCGCGTGCGCACGCTGATACTTGAGATAATGGGCCGCCATTCCAACATGATGCTGGTCAACTGGAATGGCAAAATTATCGATTCGCTCAGGCATGTTACCGACGACATAAGCCGCGTGCGCGAGGTACTGCCCGGACTGGACTATCAGCGTCCCCCAGCGCAGGACAAGCTCCCGCCCGAAAACCTTACCGCCGAAGCGCTCACGCCCATGCTGGCGCGCTGCCCCGGCAAGCTGAGCAAGGCATACGCGGCGTGCATATCGGGCGTGTCGATACAGGCCGCGCGCGAAATCACCTACCGACTGATGGACGATGAGGACGCGCACACGTCCGAAACCACGCCCGAACGCGCCGCAGAGTTTGCAGTTAACTACCTGCGCGACATGCGCTCATGGACAAAGCCCACAATCGTATTCGATTCTGACGGCGCGCCGCTGGACTTCATGGCGTTCCCCTATGAGTGCCGCGCCGGACTGCCCAGCAAGTCGTATGACAGCATGGGCGAGATGATGGACGCGTTCTTCATGCAGCGCGATTTAATGGAGCGTATATCGCAAAAATCGGCGGCGCTCAACCGCGTGCTGCACTCCAACATCGAACGCTGTGAAAAGAAACTGGGCTTACAGCTCGACGCACTGCGCGAAGGCGACAATTGTGAGGACTATCGCATAAAGGGCGAACTGCTGATGGCACAGCTGTATGCCGTGACCAAGGGTGCAAATAACGTCACGCTGGACAACTACTATGACGAAAACGGCGGCGCGCTGGAAATCGAATTGGACGTAAAGCTCTCTCCCGCCGCCAACGCGCAGAAGTATTTTAAGCTGTATCAAAAGGCCAAGTCGGCACAGCATCAGGCCGCCGAGCAGGTCGAAAAGACCAATCAGGAGCTGTACTATCTCGAAGGCCAGCTTGACAACCTGCAAAAGTGCACCGACGAATCCGAGCTGAACGAGGTGCGCGAGGAGCTGGTGCGCGAGGGCTATCTGTGCGCCAACCACAACCGACGCACCATGAAGAAGCTGCCGCCGTCGCTGCCTTACCACTTCATCGCGCCCGACGGCACCGATATACTCATTGGCAAGAACAACGTCCAGAACGACCAGCTGACGCGCACGGCTGAACCCAATGATACGTGGCTGCACGTAAAGGACATGCCCGGTTCGCACGTCATCGTGTGCGCGCGCAATCCTTCGGACGAGACGCTGCTGCTGGCGGCTCAATTGGCGGCGTGGTTCTCCAAGGGCCAGCATTCGTCGCAGGTGCCGGTCGATTACACCCTGCGCAAGTATGTAAAGAAGCCCGCGGGCGCAAAGCCGGGCTTTGTGATATACACGCATCAGACCACGCTGTTTGTCACGCCCGACGAAACCATATTGAAAGGCGTTAAGCAGGCAGGCAAGCCGGAAGGCTGATACTGTTCAGAGGTGTTTAATATGCCTGATATGAGTTTGGAGCGCATCGCAAGCGCTATAAATACCTTGGGCGGCTTTTTAGGCATGAGAGACGTGCCGGAACTATCCGCAGGCGCAATATCCGATCTGACCGGCCGCGAACATGCGGATGTGATGGTGCTGTTCGGCGGCAGTATACTTGCGGGCGGCGACGTGCTGGCGCGCGCGATGCGTGCAGGCGTTGCAGATAAACACATAATAGTCGGCGGCGAAGGCCACACCACACCCGCCCTGCGCGAGCGCGTCCATGCGCTGTATACCGACTTCGACACGGCGGATCTGCCCGAATCGCGCGTATTCAGCGGGTATCTTGAGCGCAAGTACGGCCTGAAACCCGACTTCATCGAATGCGAATCCACCAACTGCGGCAACAACATAACCAACCTGCTCAGACTGATAGATGAGCACGGCGTGCCTCACAGCACGGTCATTCTCAGTCAGGACGCGTCGATGCAGCGCCGCATGGACGCGGGACTGCGGCTGCACTCGCCTGAAACACGCATAATCAACTACGCCGCGTACCGCGCGAATGTCGTCGTTAAGGATGGCTCGCTCGCCTACTCGGACGACATATCGGGCATGTGGACGATTGATAGATATACGTCGCTGCTGATAAGCGAGATACCGCGCCTGCGTGACGACTCAAACGGTTACGGCCCGCGCGGCAAGGGCTTCATCGCGCATGTGGATATACCCGATGAGGTTGAGGCAGCGTTCGGCTTGCTGAGTTCATGCAAAATAGGCGCATTGCGCGCTGGCGACAGCAGATACGCGGGTTAAGGCAGATTAGGCTGCACACTCTGCCTTGCGCCAATCTTCTCCGGCGCTTATATGCTGCTTAACGATATTAACCTGCGCGCGCGTTTTGTGCGCGTGGGTTCGTATTATAATTATCAGGAAATTTCATGGCGTTTGGAGGCTGTTTTATGGATATACGCATACTTGAGCTGATCGAGGGCGCAAAGCTTGCCGAAGGGCTTACCGTTGTGATAGACGTGTTCCGCGCGTTCTCGCTGGAATGTTATCTGTTCGCGCGCGGCGCTAAGGAGATTCTGCCCGTGGGCGACATAAACGAAGCGTTTGCGCTAAAGCGCGAGGACGAAAATCGCGTACTGATCGGCGAGCGTCACGGCAAGAAGTGCGAGGGCTGCGACTTTGGCAATTCGCCGTCTCAGACCGCGGGCTTTGACTTCACCGGGCGCACGGTGGTGCATACGACCAGCGCGGGCACTCAGGGCGTGGCAAACGCCGTCAATGCCCGCGAAATCATAACCGGCAGTCTGGTCAACGCGCGCGCGATTGCGGCCTACATACGCTCAAAGTCGCCCGAGGTGGTGTCGCTGGTCGCGATGGGCACCGACGGCGTTAAGTCCGCGCAGGAGGACGTACTGTGCGCCGAGTACATACGGAGTCTGCTGCTGGATAAGCCGCTGGACATCGCCGCGCGTGCCCAAGCACTGCGCTTTGACGGCGGCGAAAAGTTCTTTAACCCCGATACCCAGGAGATATTCCCGGCGGCCGACTTCGCCATGTGCGTGGACTATGACAAGTTCCCATTCGTACTGCGCATAGAGAAAAACGCCGACGGCCGCGCCGTGTCGCGCCGCATCGACGTTGGGGACGCATTATGACCCAGCTGCGCCCAGCGGAGGAAGCCGACCGCGAACTTCTGCGCAACATGTTTAACCTGATGCACGCCGAGCTTGCGCCGTTTACGCGCGAGCTGCACAGCGTGGACGAGCGCGGCTACTTTGAGCCGGCTGCGGCGGACGCATACCTTGCGGGCGAGGACTGCGCGCGGGCACATGTGATACTGGAGGAAGGCCGCACGGCGGGCATAGTCGCGATGACCGCCGCGCCGTATGCCAAGCCGGGGTGCGATTACTGCCTGCAGGAGATATACGTACTGCCCCACATGCGCGGGCAGGGCGTAGCGAGTGCGGCGTGTCAGGCATTGCTGAACGCGTTTCCGGGGCGATGGTGCTGCATCGCGCTGACCAACAATGTGCGCGGGCTGAAGTTTTGTCAGGACGTGCTGATTGCGCAGGGCAGGCTCATCGCCAGCGGACGATTGGATGACGAGAGCGCGTTTTTCGAGTTTGAGGTTGGCATTTAGAGTGTGTCTCAAAAAGAGAAATCCGCAAGTACGAGTGGATTTTGCGAATTATTCCGCTTGAGACACACTCTAATCTGAACAGAAAAATGCCTCCGCACTTCATCAAGCGGAGGCATTTATATGTTTCAATCGATCAAACCGGCAGCAGCGCAACGCTTATGCCAAAGAATATCATCAGCGAGCACGCATCCACGATTGTGGTTATCAGCGGCGCGGCCATTATCGCGGGGTCGATGTGCAAGGCGTTTGCAAGCAGCGGCAGTATACCGCCGATCACCTTAGCCATGATTACAGTACACATCATAGTAAGCGACACGACAAGGGCGATCATCCAGTCGCCGTATTGAATGCCTATACGCAGGAAGTTGACCACGGACAGCACAGAGCCCACCATCAGCGCCACGCGCATTTCCTTCCACAGCACGCGCGGCAGGTCGCGTATCGTCAAATCGCCGGTCGCAAGTCCGCGGATAATCATCGTGCTGGACTGGCTGCCCGCGTTTCCGCCGGTATCGGTCAGCATGGGGATAAACGTCACCAGCAGCGGCAGCGCGCTTATGGCCGCCTCGAAATTGGATAGTATGCCGCCGGTTATCATGCCCGATACCATCAGCACCAACAGCCACAATATGCGGTTTTTGCTCATTTCGAACACGCTGGTCTTGAGGTAGGTCTTTTCCGAGGGATGGATACCGCTCATGGCCTCGAAGTCCTCGGTGGCCTCCTGCTCCATTACGTCCATCGCGTCGTCGACGGTGACTATGCCGACCAGGCGCTTTTCGTTATCCACAACCGGCAGTGAGAGCAAGTCGTACTTGCTCATCACGCGCGTGACCTCTTCCTGATCCTCCAGCGTGCCCACGGAAATCACGTCGCGCTCCATCAGATCGGATACCAGCGTATCGTCCTTGGCCAGCAGCAGCTCCTTGACCGTAACCACGCCCTCCAGCACGCGGCGCGCGTCAATCACATAGCAGGTGTAGATCGCCTCGCTGTCGTCACCGGTATGACGTATGTGCTCTATCGCGTCCTTGACCTTCATGCTGGCGCGCAGGTCGATGAACTCAGCCGTCATTATGCTGCCCGCCGAGTTTTCGGGGTACTGCAGGTACTGGTTTATCAGCGTGCGGGTCTCGCTGGTGGCATTCTTCAGCACGCGCTTTACCACGTTCGCGGGCAGTTCCTCCAGCATATCGACCGCATCGTCGACGTAAAGTTCTTCGATTATCTGGCTCAGTTCGCTGTCGGTCGCGCTCTCCAATATAACCTGCTGTACGTCGCTTTCCAGATTGGAGAACACGTCCGCGGCCATCTGCTTGGGCAGTGTGCGGAACAGTATGCGCGCGTCCTCCGGCGCCAGTTCGCACAAAAACTGCGCTACATCGACCTCGTTCATGTCGGCCAGCCGCGTACGCAGCGCCTTAAAGTTGCGAGCCTCCAGCAGCTCGCGCAGTTCGTCAAAATTGATTTCGGTGTTCATTGGCTGATCCTCCTTATAATTTGTTGAGGACAGCACACAAAAACAGGCCCATGCACTTATGCACAGCCCTGCGATAAACTCGAAACCGGCGCACATATTCCATAAACAGCGCTGCTCTCACGCGCCTTTTCCGCGCGCAGACACGCCGCAACCCGGCCCGCTAAATAAGCGCGCCAGAAAGAAATATGCACTTGCTTGCTTAACGCGAGCGCAGCTTCGCCCGCCCCAGGCAATTGCACGATCGGGGTTTACCGCTTTGCGTACTTCGTCCGACGGGTTCCACTTGCGTCTCACATCCTTTATTATTTTCCGCCCATTAGGGCACGTTCATTATACCACTCGCTGTCACTCATTACAATAGGCTGCTAAAATTTTACGCGCGTCAATCGACCGTCTTACCCGATTTGGAGTGAATTTAGCCGTATTTTCAAAAAAGCCCGCGCATTTCTATTCTGCGCGGACTTTTTTGAATGTGTGCGCTCAATTGCGCGTGCTTATCAGAAGCGGGTGCGGTCTATCCACAGACCCAGCGCCGGGTTGGGGATGAAGTAAATCTCCTCGCCGTCGGGCAGGGTGTTCCAGCCGTACTTGAGCTTTTCGGGATCGTAGCGCTTAACCACCTCGTCATACGACGCGGCGTTGAAGTGCACCGAGCGAATCTCGTCCTGCGATATGTCGCGCACGGCGTAGGTCACGGTGAAGCGGCCATCGCTGGAGCCGTGTATCAGGTGCGCCGCCACGCCCATGTTTTCGCGCAGGTCGGTATTGGCGGGATCGTTGAACAGTTCAAGAACCTTCAAGCGGCCGCAGTAGCCGTACTTGCGGATTATCTTATCGTTGGTCAAATCCTCGCCGAAACGCGCGATACCGGGCGCGAGCACCAGCAGTTCGCCGCCGTCGGCCACGGCCATGCGGGTACGGTACACGGCCTTGTTGCCCAGCCATGTGCTGCGGAACTCGGACGGGTCGAGGTACACGACGCACTTCTTTATGCCGCGCTCCACGAAGTCGATGTTCTTCTGCTGCGCCATCTCGATTGCGTTTTCCAGCACGCTGCGCTTATCGCCTATGAACAGGCCATGCGTGTGGATAACGCCGCCGGGTGCGGTGGTCACGGTCAGCACGAACATTATCGGACGGTCCTTGAGGAAGTGCTCAAGCGCGTAATCAAATATGCGGCGCACGGGCGTAAAGTCCTTGCCCATCATGCGCTCCATGCCGTATACCGCGCCCACCATATGGCTCTTGTTAATCATATCCGCGCCGCCCACGCCTACGAACAGGTTCTTGGAGTGGTTGGCCATGCCGATTACCTCGTGCGGCACAACCTGGCCGGGCGAGATGATCAGGTCGTACTTTTCGTCCATTACCAGCTTGTTTATCTCGACCTCGATTGAGTCCTTCCACAGGCCGTCGGTGATGGAGCTGATAAATTCGCCCGGCACCTCGCCGATTTTGACCACGTCGTGACGCCAGTCGTGCGCGATCAGCTTTTCAAACGGCACGTCGCCCAGCATCTTTTCGCACTGCTCGCGGGTCATAGGCTCGTGCGTGCCCAGCGCGGGCATTATATCCACGTTCGCACCCATGTCGGTCAGCGCGTGATAGTACACATTGGTAATATAGCCCGCGTTGGAATGGAAGCGGGTAAAGTCCGGCGGCAGTATCAGTACGTTTTTGTAGGTGCGCCCTTCCAGCGATTTCAAAAGCGCCGCGCGTATTTCTTCACGGCTAAGGCCGTCCGCGTTTTGCTCACGCAAAAATATTTCCATATAAATATCCTCCGATTCAGGCCGAGCCGCCCCGCCGATGCGGACAATGCCTGCCGCGCGGGACGGCCCGGGTATCTGATTTACTTAACGCTCATTACCAGTTCGTCGTGCGCCGCGTCGAAGTCGGCCGCGGAATTGTCGCAGTCGTCGAACGCGCGGAACATCCTGTCGCAAATCGCCTTGGCGCGCTCAGGCTGGGTTTTGCTGAGGAGCTTCAGCAGTTCATAGTCCTCAGTGCCGCCGCGCGTCATCTCGGCGCGCATGGAGCCGATCACGCCGCCGCTTAGCGGGTACACGATATGCGTATCGCCCGACGGCCACCACGTGGTCGGACTGCTCTGCGGGCAGGTATCCTCGTACGGATTCTGCTTTTCAATGTTCCAGTGGTTAAGCCCCCAGTGCAGGTAGCCCGTGAGGTCATACTTGAAGTTGCCCCAGAACAGCATCCGCGTGCGTATGAGCGGCATGTCGAGCAGGCGGTTGCAGAAGTGCCCGCCCGGCTTGCAGCAGGTATAGAACCACACCTCGTCGCCCAGCCTGCGCAGACGCTCCATTTCGGTGCGATTCTTCTGATAGTAATCATTCTTGGGCACCCATATGTCCATGCTGCCCTCGAGTTCATACGTCTCTATCGCGTCAATCAGCTTTACGCCCGGCATGTATTTGCGCACTATGCCGGACAGTATGCGGTATTCTGCCGCGGCCCGCTCGTGCGGCTCGTCGCCCACATGCTGTATCGTATGCTCGTACCAGCCGTGTTCCTTCAGGAAGTCATGCCACGCGGTCAGCAGCGCGGTCACGTACTCGTACGATTCGCGCGACAGCGCCAGCACGCGGCCCTTGGGCGTGTTCACCTTAAACTCAGCTGCGTCCCAATTGTCGCGCCCGTATATCGGCGCGCCCTCGATCGTGGTAAAGCCCATGTCGAAAAGCAGCTTAATCAGCCGCTCGCAATTTGTGAAGTCGAATGAATAGCTGCCGTCCTCGCACACGGACGCCTCCACGGTGTCCCACGTAATCCAGAACACGTTCTGGTGCATACGGCGCATAAGCTTGCCATACTCGCGAATCATGTTCCAGTGCGCTTCCGACCACTTTTCCAGTCCGTGCGCCGCCGCCATGCTGCCCACGCTGTACCACAGCGTCACGTTAAGGCTTTCGGCCGGCAGTTCGGCCTCGGCTGCGCACAGTTCGTATTCGACGGTCATGCTTTGGCCGCCTGCCTCGACGCATACCTTGCCCGCATACTTGCCGGGCACGCAGTCGCGCGCGACGGTCAGCGCCACGTATACCGCCTGGGTGCCGTCCGGTATATCCAGTCCGCTTTCAGGCACAGGCTCCAGCGCGTCGTATACGCGGAAGGGTGCTTCGCGCGTCGAATACTCCTTCGCGATTTCCCAATCGGCAGTAAAGCCCTTGGGGCCGGTGTTCTTTTCCACGCGCACGGACAGCTCGCGATAAACTTCCACAGTGCACTGCGCGCCGTCCGGTGCGGTGGCCGTTACGTTAAGCCTGCCCGCCTTCAAATCGGTGCAAAGTATCTGAAAGCCTGCGGAACCGCCGCGTACCGCATTTAATTTAATCGTGTGCTGCTCGGATTCAACCTTGCTGTCCGGGTACAGCCACGTATTCATGCTTACAGTCGTGAATGCCATGTCGAATCCTCCTCTGCCTCAGCCGCAAATTTTGATATGCTCAGCCGCACAGCCCTGCCTTATATGGCGCTCATTACCAGTTCGTCGTGCGCCGCGTCGAAATCGGCGGCCGAGTTGTCGCAGTCGTCGAACGCGCGGAATATCCTGTCGCAGATTGCCTTAGCGTGTTCGGGTTGGGTTTGGCTCAACTGCCTGAGAAGTTCGTAATCCTCGGTGCCGCAGCGCGTCATTTCGGCGCGCATGGAGCCGATCACATTGCCGCCCAGCGGGTATACGATGTGCGTATCGCCCGCAGGCCAGTATGAATCCGGGCCGCTCTTAGTACAAGTATCCTCATACGGGTTAGTGCCCGGAGTCCAGTGATTAAGTCCCCAGTGCAGATAGCCCGTGAGGTTGTACTTGTAGTTGCCCCAGAACAGCATACGCGTGCGCAGAAGCGGCATATCAAGGAGACGGTTGCAATAGTGGCCGCCCGGCTGACAGCAGGTATAGAACCACAATTCGTCGCCCAGACTGCGCAGATGCTCAAACGACGCGCGGTTTTCGGCGTAGTATATGTTGCGGGGCACCCATATGTCCAGACTGCCGCGCAGCTCGTACATCTCCACCGCGTCGATTAATCTGATTCCTGGCATGAACTTGCGCACTATGCCCGAAAGCACGCGGTATTCATCGGCCACCCTGGTGTTCGGCTCGTCGCCCACATGCTGTATGGTGCGCTCGTACCAGCCGCGCCGTTTAAGCAGATTGCGCCAGCCGGTCAGCAGTCCCGCCACATAATCGTATGCCTGATTTGACAGCGCCGGGATTGCGCCCATCGGCGTGTCCTCGACCGAAAACTCGCTGTCTTCATAATGCACGCGCCCGAATACCGGCGCGCCCTCGATCGTGGTAAAGCCCAATTTGAGGTACAGGTCGATAAGCCGCTCGCAATTGGCAAAGTCGAAATCGAACCCGCCGTCCGCGCGCGGAGTGACCTTAACCGTATCCCACGTGACCCAGAACACGTTCTGGTGCATACGGCGCATCAGTCTGCCATATGCTTCAATCAGCTTCCAGTGTTCTTCCGACCACTTTTCCACGCCGTGTTCGGTCGCCATGCTGCTAAGGCTAAAAAACAGCGTCAGGTTAAGGCTTTCATCGGGCAGCTTTGCCGCCGCAACGGTCAGTTCATACTTTACCTGCACGCATTCTCCGTCCACATCGACTCTTACAGTGCCTTCATATGTACCGGGCGCACAGTCGCTTTCGGCTTTCACTGAAATGTAAATAGCCTGAGTACCGGCAGGTATATCCAGCCCATCCTCAGGCACAGGTTCCAGCGCGTCATACACGCGGAAAGGCGCTTTGCGCGTGGCGTAACCCTTTGCTTCATCCCAGCTTTTAGCGTTCAGGCCATTTGCGCCGGTATTCAGTTCAACGCGCACAGACAGTTCCCTGTACGCTTCCAAAGTGCAATTTGCACCCGCCAGTGCGGCGGGCAGGACTTTCATCCTGCCCGCGCCAAGGCCGGTGCACAGTATCTGGAATCCAGTGTAGCCGCCGCGAACCGCGCTGAGCTTGATTTCATGCTTCGCAGAATCAATCGCGCTGTCCGGGTACAGCCACGTATTCATGCTTACCGCGCTAAATTCCATGCTGTTTCTCCCGCTTGGATATGCGTTATCAGACCACGTACTGGGTAGCCGAAACGTCGCCGCCGTGGCCGGTCCAGTTGGTGTGGAAGAACTCGCCGCGCGGCTGGTCAACGCGCTCGTAGGTGTGCGCGCCAAAGTAGTCGCGCTGCGCCTGCAGCAGGTTTGCGGGCAGGTTCTCGGTGGTGTAACCGTCGAAGTAGTTCAGCGCAGAGCACATCGCGGGTACCGGCACGCCGCAGCGCACAGCGGTCGCGGCCACGTTGCGCCACGCGGGAACCAGAGTCTTTATAGTCTCCTCGAAATACGGGTCGAGCAGCAGGTTGCTCAGCTCGGGGTTCTTGTCGAAGGCTTCCTTAATCTTGCCCAGGAATACCGAGCGGATTATGCAGCCGCCGCGCCACATCAGCGCGATGCCGCCGTAGTTAAGCTTCCAGCCGTAGGTCTTGGCCGCCGAACGCATGAGGGTATAGCCCTGAGCGTAGGAGATGATCTTGGCGGCGTACAGCGCCTTGCGGATGTCCTCGATAAAGGCCTTCTTGTCGCCCTCGAACACGGGCTTTTCGTGCGGGAATACCTTGGAGGCGTTTACGCGTTCTTCCTTCATCGCGGACAGGCAGCGTGCGAACACAGCCTCGCCGATCAGCGTAAGCGGTATGCCCTCGTCCAGCGCGGCAATGCCGGTCCACTTGCCGGTGCCCTTCTGGCCTGCGGTGTCCAGTATCTTATTGACTATGGGAGCGCCGTCGGTATCCTTGTAGGCCAGTATGTCGCGGGTGATCTCGATCAGGTAGCTGTCCAGCTCGGTCTTGTTGTACTCGGCGAACACCTCGTGCATCTCGTCGGCGCTCATGCCCAGCACGTCGCGCATCAGCTGATACGCCTCGCAGATGAGCTGCATATCGCCGTACTCAATGCCGTTGTGAACCATCTTTACAAAGTGGCCCGCGCCGCCTTCGCCAACCCAGTCGCAGCAGGGATCGTCGCCTACATGCGCGCAGATGGACTGCAGTATCGGCTTTACGATCGGCCATGCCGCAGGGGAGCCGCCGGGCATCATGCTGGGGCCGTTGAGCGCGCCCTCTTCGCCGCCGGACACGCCGGTGCCGATGTACAGCAGACCCTTGCTCTCGACGTACTTGCAGCGGCGCGCGGTATCCGGGAAGTGGGAGTTGCCGCCGTCGATGATTACGTCGCCCTCTTCCAGATGGGGCAGCAATTTCTCGATAAAGTCGTCAACCGGCTGACCGGCCTTAACCATCAGCATGACCTTGCGGGGCTTGCTCAGGCTTGCGCACAGCTCCTCGATGGAGTAAGTGCCGATTATATTCTTGCCCTTGGCGCGGCCGTTGATGAAGTCAGTCACCTTGCTGGTGGTGCGGTTGAACACGGCCACGGTGAAGCCCTTGGATTCCATGTTAAGTACCAGGTTCTCGCCCATTACAGCAAGGCCAATCAGACCAATATCTGCCTTATTCATTGCGAATATTCCTCCTGATATAAGTTTATTTACGGTAAGCCGCAAGGTTCAGCCTGCAAGCAATTGCCCTGCGGCACAAACGACTTTTTACTGCCTGAGCCGCGCCCGGTCTTAGCAAAGCGGCGTGCCTTCCCACTCGCGCGGGCTGTTTACGCCCAGCAGCTTGGTTACAGTCGGCGCAACGTCCTTTATGCTTACGGGGCGGTCGAACACCTTGCCCTCCTCAAACGCGGGGCCGAACGCGCATACCGGGATAGTCATATCCTCGGGCATGTCGGTGCCATGGGAGCGCTCGTGTCCGCCGTGGTCAGCCAGTATTATCATGGTGTAACCCTCGGGCATGGCGTTAAACACGCGCTCGATGCAGGTCAGCGCCTTGTAAACGGACTTTTCGTACGTCTCGGTCATCCAGCCCACGTTGTGGCCGCCCACCTCGTCGGTTTCACCCAAATACAGGAATGTGAAGTCCGGCTCCTCGTCGCAGATATACGGGATAGCCATATCGGTTATCTTGGTGTCGGTATCCGTATACTTGTGCTGGTTGATGAACTGGCTGTAAGCCAGGCTCTCCGGGCGTGTCAGGTCGCGCAGTTCTTCCCAGGTGTAGAAGAACGTGGCATTAAGGCCGCCTTCCTCAACGGCTTCGGCGATGCCCTTGATCGGGCGCACCTGCGGCACGTAGGTATTGGTGGTCACGCCATGGCGCGACGGATCGACGCTATGGAACAGCGACATATGGCAAGGCAGCGTCACGGACGGCATAACCGTCTGCGCGGTGAGCGAATACGAAAAGCGGGCCTTTATGGTCTTAAGGAACGGATGATTGGTTTGCATCATGCCGTCAGGACGCATACCATCGACCAGTACGACAATGACCTTGTTCTTACCCTTTTCCATTTTAGTGCCTTCCTGCTTATGCTTTTGATATTTGTTTTTTAGGCATGACCAAAGCGGACGGCTTACGCGTGCCCGCATCTGGCCATGCGAAATTGATTAGCGCTTTACGCGGGCGTTGCCTTCCCAGATGCTCCAGATCTGCTCCTCGTCCGCAGGCTCTGCGAAGTCGGTCTCCAGAGTCGTTACCAGCGCGCCGCTGGCCCAGCCGAACTGAGCGCACTTCTCGGCGTCCCAGCCCTTTATGAAGCCGTACAGCATACCGGACACGAAGCCGTCGCCGCCGCCGATGCGGTCGTATACCTGAATCGGGCGCGGCTCGATTACATGCCACTCGTCGCCGCTGAGCAGTATCGCGCCCCACAGATGCTCGTTGGCCGATACGACCTGACGCAGCGTGGTGGCGAACACCTTGGCATTGGGATAGGCAGCCTTTACGTTCATAATCATGCCCTTGAAGCTGTCGATCTTGGCCGCAATGTCCTTGCCGCCCGACTCTGGGCCCTGAATGCCCAGTGCCAGCTGGAAGTCCTCTTCGTTGCCGATAAGTATATCGGACGCGGCAGCGATGCGGGAGAATATCTCGCGCAGTTCGGTCTCGCGGCCTTTCCAGAAGGAGGCGCGGAAGTTCAGGTCGAACGATACGACGGTGCCGTACTGCTTGGCGGTTTCGGCCAGCTGTAGGCAGAATTCGCCGGTTTCGGGGCTCATCGCGGCAATCAGGCCGGACAGGTGCAGCACCTTAACGCCCTCGTCGCCGAACAGGCGCTTGAGGTCGAAGTCCTTTACGTTCAGCGTGCGGCCGACTTCACCGGCGCGGTCGTTGGTCACGCGCGGGCCGCGCTTGCCGTAGCCGCAGTCGGCGATATTGAACTGATGGCGATAGCCCCAGGGGCCTCCCTGCTCAACCTCAGCGCCCTCGTATTCGATATGGCGGCGGCTGAGGTCATCCTTGATGAAGCGCGCGATGGGCGAATCCTTTACAAAGGTGGTCAGCACCTTGGTCTTGAGGCCCAGCGAGGCCGATACGCCCAGTACGTTAGACTCAGCGCTGGTGGCCTGCATGGTAAACAGGCGCGATACATGCACGGGCTGACGGTTCTGCGGGGTGATGCGCACGCCCATCGACGTGGGTACGACCAGCGCATATTTAGCGTTTTGCTTAAACTCCATTTGGTTATCCCTCCAATGCGACGCCCGACGAGCGGGTCATCGCCTATTCTGCCTTATAGCAACATCATTCTACCATTTTTTGATCATTAAGTCAATCATCATGTGATAAAATGCGGATAATAAGTATCTGGACAGGGCGGCTGTTCAAATGAATTGTATGCTTTTCAGCGCGAATGCGGACAAGCACTAGCTTGGCTTGCAGGGCGATTATGTTCAGGGCGCTTCCGGACTTTGCCTGTATGTACTTGCCCTGCCTTTCTACTATATATATTTGCAATATTAGTAAGGCAGAATGAGAATATTTCGCTTATGTGAGGGCATTTGTATGATAAGTTCTGAGCAGTCAGCGCCGGGATTTTATTATAACGTTTCGTAAGACATACGTTCGATCATGACTGTACCGAAAAAACGAGCGGCCAAGCCGCGCCTTTACACAGCCTGAACCGCTCGATTGCACTATTTAATTAAACCTCCAGCGCGCCGGTAAGCTCGCTGACCGCATTCACGCCGGTCGCATCGCAGTATTTTTCCAGTTCGTCGATTATGTTGACGCACGCCATCGGGTCGTGTATGTTGGCCGTACCCACCATTACCGCGCTCGCGCCGCACAGCATGAATGCCGCCGCGTCCTCGCCGGTCATTATGCCGCCCATGCCGATCACGGGCACATTGACCGCGCGCGAAGCCTGCCATACCATGCGCAGCGCAACCGGGCGCACTGCCGGGCCTGACAGGCCGCCCACTATGTTGGCAAGTATCGGCTTTTTCTTATACACATCGACCGCCATGCCGGTCAGCGTGTTTATCAGCGATATTGCGTCCGCGCCCGCCTCCTCAGCCGCGCGCGCGCATTCGGCGATGTCGGCCACATTGGGCGACAGCTTGACTATCAGCGGCTTCTTGGCCGCAGGTTTGGTCAGCTTTACTATATTGTATATGGACTCCGGGCGGGTACCGAACGCCACGCCGCCCTCCTTAACGTTGGGGCAGGATATGTTCATCTCCAGCATGTCCACATCGCTGTGCGACAGGCGATCGGCCATGTAAACGTAATCGTCCTCGCACGCGCCGGCCATGTTGGCGATTATGACCGTGCCCTGCTGCTTAAGCCACGGCAGATCGTCGGCGATGAACGCCTCCACGCCCGGGTTCTGTAATCCCACCGAGTTAAGCATACCAGACGGAGTTTCGGCCACGCGCGCAGGCGGATTGCCCTGACGCTTGAGACGTGTCAAGCCCTTTACCGATATGCCGCCCAGCAGCGACACGTCATAAAAATTCTGATATTCGCGCCCAAAGCCGAACGTGCCCGAGGCCGCGATAACCGGGTTTTTGAACGCCACGCCGCAAATATTTACGCCCATGTCAGCCATCGAATTCCACCTCCGACGCATCGAATACCGGCCCGTCCACGCATACGCGCTTGTAATTCCAGCCGTCGCCGTCCTTTTCGCGTATCTTGCAATTGCACACAAGGCACGCGCCCAGACCGCAGCCCATGCGCTCCTCCAAGGACAACTGGCACCTTACACCCAGACGGTTGCATATCGCCTGTACAGCCTTAAGCATAGGCGTAGGGCCGCAGCACATCACGCAGTCGGGGCGGCTTGCGTTTATCTCGCGCTCCAGCGCCGCGGTTATGAAGCCGCGCTCGCCCAGAGAGCCGTCCTCGGTCGCGACAATCGCATCCTCCGTGCCGAACGCATACTTCGCACTGCGGAAGCCCGCAAGCAGGCGGCTGTGCGCGCGCATACGGCCGCGCAGGAACAGTATCGGCGCCATGCCTATGCCGCCGCCCACGAGTATGTAATCGCCCTCGTCGTCGTCCCAGTCGAAGCCGTTGCCCATACAGCCGGTCAGCTTTACGTCGTCGCCCACGTTCAGGCGGCTGAGCTGGCGCGTGCCCTCACCCTTCTTCTGTATCGTCAGTATCAGATCGTCGCCCAACACGTCGCGCACGCTTATCGGGCGCGCGAGTATGCGGGATTCGTCGTTAAGGCTGACCTGCACAAACTGGCCGGGCAGCACCATGTCGCCGCATATTCCGGGCGCGTGCAGTTCCAGTTCGAATATGCCCTCCGCCACGTCGCGCAGGGCCATTACCTTGGCAATTTCTTGGCGCATATTTCTTTCCTCACAATTGGATCGTGCCCTGCGCACGTTCAGGCTGAATTTCACATTCTGCCTGAACACGCCCTTTAAGGCATTCTCCAAAGTAATTGCGCGTCCATACGCGCACCAATATAAGACTTTCGACCATAGTGCCGGGTTTTCCTGCCTGTGCGCACACAATTTACGCCCGCCCACGCGCATCTTAACGCGCGCGGCAGGTTGCGTGCAAGCGCCGCACAGTGTATAATGGGTTCATTACAAATTTCAGGAGGCGCACATGTCCATGCTTTTCGATGACGCTTTGGCCGCCCGCGAGCGCGACGAAACCGTTGAGAACTCGATATACGAGGATGAGGCGCTCACCGAATCCGACCTGACCCGCGTCGAGTTTTCAGGCGTGCGCTTCATACGCTGCCGGTTCGACGGCTGCGACTTTGGCCGCGCCAGCTTTTACGACTGCGCGTTTGAGCAGTGCGACATAAGCCGCTCGTCGTTTGCGGACGGCTACTTCCGGCGCTGCACGCTGAGCGGCGTTACCGGCGCAAGTACCGATATGCACGGCTGCATAATGCGCGAAAGCACGCTTAGTGACTGTACGCTCAGGTACATTAACCTTACTCAGTCAAAGCTCGAAGCCGTATCGTTTGCGCGCTGCAACATGGCGGACGCGTTTCTGAGCGAGCTTAAACTAAAGAAGCTCAAATTCGCCTACTGCGACCTGACGCGCGCCGACTTTTTCAGAACTCCGCTCAAGGGCATGGATTTAAGTACATGCACGATCAGCGGCATAGCGCTGTCCGACGATCGTCACGAAATCGCAGGTGCAAAGATAAGCGCGGCTCAGGCAATCGACGTTGCGCTGATGCTGGGCGTGAAAATCGTCTGACGCCGCCCGCCCTTGCATAAACTGCCTTAAACAGCATATCATTCAGCACGACCGGCGGCACTTCTGCCGCCGGTCGCTGCATATCGCTTCTATCTTATATTGCTATATTACAGGTTGATATTCGCGGTTATGTCGTCGCGCATACGAATGGCCTCGTTGCGTGCAGCCGTATCGAACGCCACGCCGGGCTGCTTTTTCCATGCGCACAGCAGCGAACGCGACGCGTTGACTATCGCACCCAGGCCCTTCTCGTCGAAGCAGCCCGCGATGTCCTTGCCGGTTGCGCCCTGCGCGCCGTAGCCGGGCACTAGGAAGAAGGTGTGCTTCATGCGCGCGCGCAGTTCACGCCCCTGCTCGGGATAGGTAGCGCCCACTACCGCGCCCACCTGAGAATAGCCGTGCCTGCCGATGGTGCTCTCGCCCCACTCGCTTACCAGATCGCCCATCATCTCGTACACCGTGCGGCCGTCCTCCAGCTTCATGTCCTGAAGCTGGCCGCTGGACGGGTTGGAGGTCTTGACAAGGGCGAATATGCCGCCGCCGTTTTTCTCGCAGGCATTTACGAACGGCTTCACGCCGTCCACGCCCAAATATGCGTTCACGGTCACGAAGTCGCCCTCGAAAGCGCGCGCTTCACCTGCGGGAAGCTGAGTCTTACCCAGATAGGAAGTCGCATACGCCTCGGCGGTCGCGCCTATGTCGTTGCGCTTTGCGTCCACCATTACGCTCATGCCGGCCTCGTGCGCAGCCTTGAGGGTTTCCTCAAACGCCTTCATGCCCGCCACGCCATACATCTCGTAATAGGCAATCTGAACCTTGACGGCGGGTACTATATCGCAAAGAGCCTTTATCAGGCGCTTGTTGTACGCAAGTATCGCCTGAGCCGCCTTCTCCATGGTGTCGATTGCGCCTATACCGAGTTCGGCGATAAACTCTTCGGGCAGGTACTCGACGCGTGTGTCCAGGCCCGCGACGGTAGGGTTATGCTTTTCTATGATGCGGTCTATCATCAAATCCATCTGATTCATATCTGGCTTAGCCCTCCTGCCATACGCATTTTCCCGCAACGTATGTGCGCTTGATCGCACCGGTTACTACCTTGCCCTTGAACGGGGTATTCTTGCCCTTGCTCAGGAACTTCTGCGGATCAATGGCCCATACCTCATTGGGGTCGATTACGACCACGTCGGCTGCCGCGCCCGGAGTGAGCGTGCCCGCATTCAGACCCAGCACGCGCGCGGGTTCGCAGGTCATCTTGCTTATCAGCATGTTGATGTCCATAAGGCCGGTCAGCACCATCGCGGTGTTGCACAGCGCGAACGCCGTCTCAAAGCCGGATATGCCGCTGGCGGCAAGGGCGTATTCGACGCGCTTCTCGTCCACATGATGAGGCGCATGGTCGGTCGCAATGCAATCCAGCGTGCCATCTTTCAGACCCGCTATGCACGCAAGGCGATCCTTATCGGTGCGCAGCGGCGGGTTGACGCGGGTGTCCGCGTCGTAGTCCAGCTCCTCGACCAGTTCGTCAGTGCCATACACGTAATGCGGTGCGGTCTCGGCGGTGATTTTAGCGCCGCGCGACTTGAAGTGGCGCACTATGTCAACGCTGCCCTCAGTGGATACGTGCGCGATGTGTACGTGCGTGCCCAGCTCCTCGGCCAGTATGCACTCGCGTGCGATCATGGTTTCCTCGGCGGCGCGCGGTATGCCCTTCAGACCCAGACGCGTGCACACGGTGCCCTCATTCATCTGGCCCTCGGCGGTGATGTCGGTGTCCTCGCTGTGCGATATTACGGTTATGCCGAACGCCTTGGCGTACTGCAGCGCCAAATACATCTTGCGGCCGCTCATTACTGGCTTGCCGTCGTCGGACACGGCGACCGTGCCCGCCTTCTGCATCTGACCCATTTCGGCCAGTTCCTCGCCCTTCAGACCCTTGGTTATCGCGCCGATGGGATATACGTTTACCACGCCCTCGCGATGTGCCTTTTCGATGATCGAGCGGGTTATCGCGGCGTTATCGTTTACCGGCATGGTGTTGGCCATGCAGCATACGCTGGTGAAGCCGCCGTGCGCCGCGGCGCGCGTGCCGGTGTAGATGTCCTCTTTATATTCAAATCCGGGATCGCGCAGATGGCAGTGCAGATCCACGAAGCCGGGCGCGACTATCTTGCCCGCCGCGTCGTAGGTTTCGCCGTCGTAGTTTTCCACCTTGCCAATACTTACTACCTTGCCATCCTCTATCAGCAGATCGTTTACTTCGTCAACGCCGTTTGCCGGATCAATTATGCGACCATTCTTTATAAGCATATCAAGCCCTCCGCGTAATCATGTAAAGCAGCGCCATGCGCACCGCCACGCCGTTAGTTACCTGTTCGTCGATGAATGAATACGGCGCATCGATGACGCTCGAGTTCAGCTCCACGCCGCGGTTTACCGGGCCGGGATGCATGACGATCGCATCCTTATCGGCCAGCGCCATGCGGCGGTCGGATATGCCGAAGAACTCGTTATACTCGCTCACCGACGGGAAAAGGCCGCCCTGCTGACGCTCGCGCTGTATACGCAGACCCATTACCACGTCCGCGCCGCGCAGTGCCTCATCCACATTTGTGGTGGCCTTTACGTCCATGGCCTCCAGATCGTAGGGCATCAGCGTGGGCGGGCCGGCCAGCACCACATCCGCGCCCATCGTGCGCAGGCCCCAGATGTTGGAGCGCGCCACGCGGCTGTGCATAACGTCGCCGACTATCGCGACTTTAAGTCCCTTAATATCGCCCTTCTTTTCGCGCATGGTGAACATGTCCAGCAGCGCCTGAGAGGGATGCTCGTTCATACCGTCGCCCGCGTTGATTACCGACGCATGCACATGCTTTGCCAGCAGGTGCGGCGCGCCCGACATCGGGTGGCGGATTATTATAACGTCGGTGCCCATGTGATCCAGCGTGCGGCCGGTGTCCAGCAGCGTTTCGCCCTTGGCCACCGACGACGCGGACGCGGATATATTCGCGGCGGCGGCCGACATGTACTTGCTGGCCAGTTCAAAGCTCATGCGGGTGCGGGTGGAGTTTTCATAAAACAGCGTCACTATGCTGCGCCCCTGCAGGTGCGGGGTCTTTTTGCTGGGCGTAGATAGCATGGGCTTCAGCTGCGCCGCAGTGTCCAGTATTTCCTTTATCAGCGTGGCCGGTACGCCGCGCATTCCAAGCACGTCTTTAGTCGTAAACGGCATTTGAATGACCTCCTAAATGTGTCTACAAAAAGAGGAACGGTTGCCGGCCGCTCCTCTGTGTGCGGCCCGTTTATCGGGGGCCGTTTAGAGTGTGTCTCAAGCGGAACAATCCGCAAGTTCGAGTGGATTTTGCGTCAGTTCAAGGAAGAAACCCGAAGGCTTAGCAGCGCTAAGTCGAGCCTTGTGACGCAGAAATGGCGCAAAAGACGCCGAAATTGCGGATTAGGGAATTTTTGAGACACACTCTAATTAGAATTTGTAATTTTCTTCCTTTTTGGCGGGCTGAGGAGTGTCCGACGGGGGCGTGTCATCGGGGCGCTCGGGGATTACTTTGTTGAGCACGATACCGACTATCGCAGCCAGCGCCGAGCCGGAGAACTCGATCGCGCCGCTGTCGCCCAGCGAGATGTGGATGGCCGCGCCGCCCAGACCCAGCACCAGCATGACCGCGATGATCATGAGGTTGCGGCTGGACTTGAAATCGACCTGATTTTCAACCAGAGTACGCAGACCGACGGCCGCGATCATACCGAACAGTATGATGGATACGCCGCCCATTACCGCGGAGGGCAGAGTCTGCAGGAAAGCGGAGATCTTGCCGCAGAAGGCGATGATTATCGCAAACACCGCGGCCAGACGCAGCGTGGCGGGGTTGTAGTTCTTGGTAGCCGCAAGCACGCCGGTGTTTTCGGAATAGGTGGTGTTGGCGGGGCCGCCGATCAGGCCCGCGACCATGGTCGCCAGACCGTCGCCCAGCAGAGTACGGTGAAGACCCGGATCCTTGATGAAGTCCTGACCGACTACCGCGCCGTTGGCCTGCATATCGCCGACGTGCTCAACGAAGGTGACTATCGCAAGCGGGGCTATGGTGAGTATCGACTTGAGGTTGAACAGCGGCGTCTGGAAGCGGGGCATCTGGAACCAGCCGTTCTCGTTCAGGGCAGTGAAGTCAACCAGCGGCTGACCGAAGATGTTTGCGCCGCACAGCTGGCAGATAAGCGTTACGATGTAGCCCACAGCGATACCGATGAGGATCGGAACCAGCTTGAAGAAGCCCTTGCCCGCGATGGACACGACGAACATCGCGCCGATGGTTACCGCAGCGATCAGCCAGTTGATCCACAGCGCGCCGCCGGTCAGCTTCTCGGTCGCGCCGGTTGCGGGGTTGGTGGCGGTGGTGATGTTGTTAATCGCGGTCGGAGCCAGCATCAGGCCGATTACGATTATGATAGCGCCGGTCACGAGCGGCGGGAAGAAGGAGCGAATCTTATCCGCGCCGAATATCATGACCAGGCAGGACATTACCAGGTACAGGCCGCCCGCCACGACGATACCGCCGCAGGCGTAGCGCAGACCTTCGAAGTACTCGGGCGTACCCACGGCCGCGCCGCCGGACATGTCGGCCGCCACGGTGCAAATCGCAGCAATGAACGCGAACGAGGAACCCAGGAACGCGGGCACCTTGCCCTTGGTCACCAGATGGAATATCAGCGTGCCTATGCCCGCGCACAGAAGCGCCATCGACGGATCCATGCCGGTCAGTATGGGCACCAGTACGGTCGAACCGAACATAGCGAATACGTGCTGAATGCCCAGCAGTATCATTTTGCCTGCCGTCTGTTTGTTGGAATTAACAGCCTGCACTTTAGTTTACCTCCACCAATTTATTTGAAACTTTGGGGATTACATATCAACAAGCGCCACGCGGTTTGCGCCGTCAAATTCCTCGACCATTACCGAAACCAGTTCGCTGCGGCTGGTGGGCACATTCTTGCCTACGTAGTCGGCGCGTATCGGCAATTCGCGATGGCCGCGGTCGATCAGAGCCACAAGCTGTATCGTATCGGCGCGCCCCATGTCCATTATCGCGTCCATGGCCGCGCGCGCGGTGCGCCCGGTAAACAGCACGTCGTCCACCATTACTATGTTTTTGCCGGTCACGGCAAACGGCACGTCGGTCGCCTTGACCTGAGGATGCTCGCTGAGCAGGGACAGATCGTCGCGATAATACGTTATATCGACCACGCCCAACGGCAGCTCAACGCCCTCGATCTTGCGTATGCACTCGCGCAGCTGCTTTGCCAGTGGTACGCCGCGGCGCTGTATGCCAATCAGCGCAACGTTGCCAACGCCCTTGTTATGCTCGATTATCTCGTGCGCAATGCGCATCAGGGCGCGCTGCATGGCCTGCTCATCCATTATCTGAGCCTTTTCACGCATACCATTACCTCCCATCGCCCTTTACCCATCCGGACGCGCGGCACAAAAAAATGCTTGCCCCTTCAGGCAAGCAAAGCAAACCGAACCACCGGTAAACCTTACCAGCCTCACAGGACCGATTTAAAGGTACCCCGAAAACGTCGTCGGATTAGTATTCGTATTGATCGGCACTGATTATACCATCTTCGACACAATTTGTAAACCGCACAACACAATGTTTTACCCAAAATACACTTGCGCCGCCGCAAGCGCTCATATTTAATGTGCGGTTCAAGCGACAGGCTTTGTGAGCCTTTCTTTAGAGTGTGTCTCAAGCGGAACAATCCGCAGACCCAAGTGGATTTTTCGGCAGTTCAAGGAATAAATCCAAAGGCTTAGCAGTGCTAAGTCGAGCCTTGTGACGCAGAAATGGCGCAGCGACGCCGAAATTGCGGATCAAGGAATTTTTGAAACACACTCTAGCCGCCCTCGCATGTTTTGATGGTTCCTGCCTGAACATAGTCGGCATAGCCAAAGCCGCATATTCCGCCTGAACATAAAAAAGAAACCCTGCCCTCACCTTTCGGCTAAAGCAAAGTTTCTCATAAACAGTATGCTCATCGTTTCAGCTCGTGCAGAATAACGTCGCGGCTACCCGCCTTGCGCATCTTTTTAAGGTCGATAAGCCGCTGGTTTTCCGAGCCGCAGAATATCAGGCGCAAGTTCTTCTTTTCCTCGATAAACTCGCCGTCAACCAGCACGTCGATCAGGCTGAGCAGCTCGTCCGTGACCTCGCAGTGATACGCGCCGCCCTCGTATAGATCGCGCTCCAGCGTGCAGCCGGTATAGCACCACACGTCCTTATTGGGACAGACGGCGCGCACCCGCCTTAAAAAAGGCAGAAGCGCGCGCTGATTTTCGATCTCCATCGGTTCGCCGCCCAGCAGCGTCAGGCCGTTTATGTAGGAATGGTTGAGTGCATCCAGGAGTTCGCGCTGCGTTTCATCGGTAAACGGCTTGCCGTTGGTGAACGACCATGTTTCGCTGTTAAAGCAGTTCTTGCAATGTCTGCGGCAGCCCGACACGAACAGCGTCACGCGCACGCCGGTGCCGTTTGCGATGTCGGTCTTTTTTATCTCGCTAAAGTACATCTCGCGTCACCTTACAGATGCAGCACGCGGTCTTTTATCTCCTGCGTGCGGCCCTGGTTCCAGAACTGCGTGCCGATGTAGCCGCAGGTGCGGCGCGCCACGTTCATGGTGTCCTGATCCTGATTGCCGCACTGCGGGCAGGTCCATACCAGTTTGCCGTCCTGCTCCTTTATCTGTATCTCGCCGTCCCAGCCGCACTTCTGGCAATAGTCGCTCTTGGTGTTCAGCTCGGCATAGATGATATTGTCATAGATGAAGCGCATCACCTGCAGCACGGCCTCGATATTGTTCTGCATGTCGGGCACCTCGACATAGCTTATCGCTCCGCCCGGCGACAGGTGCTGGAACTGTGCCTCAAAGCCCAGTTTGGCGAACGCATCTATCTTCTCGGTCACATGTACGTGGTAGGAGTTGGTTATATAGCCCTTGTCGGTCACGCCCGGTATCACGCCAAAGCGCCTTTGCAGGCATTTGGCGAACTTGTAGGTGGTGGACTCCAGCGGCGTGCCATAGAGCGAATAGTCGATGTTCTCGGCGTTTTTCCACTCCTTGCATTTGTCGTTCATGCGCTGCATTATGCTCAGCGCGAACGGTGTGGCGACGGGATCGGTGTGGCTGCGGCCGGTCATGTACTTGACGCACTCGTACAGGCCCGCATAGCCCAGCGATATTGTGGAATAGCCGTCGTACAGCAGCCTGTCAATCGGCTCGCCCTTTTTCAGGCGGGCGCACGCGCCGTACTGCCACAGTATAGGCGCGGCGTCGGACAGCGTGCCCTTGAGCCGGTTATGGCGGTATTGCAGCGCGCGGTGGCACAGTTCAAGGCGTTCGTCGAATATCTTCCAGAACTTATCCATGTCGCCGCCCGAAGACAGCGCCACGTCGGGCAGGTTGATCGTGACCACGCCCTGATTGAAGCGGCCATAGTACTTGTGCTTGCCCGGCACATAGTTGCCCGCGTTGGCGATATTGCCCACGCCCGCGTCGGTGAAGCGGTCGGGGGTCAGGAACGAGCGGCAACCCATGCAGGTGTACACGTCACCCTTGAGCTCCATCATCTTCTTGGCCGATATGTAGTCGGGCACCATGCGGCGCGCGGTGCACTTGGCCGCAAGTTCGGTCAGGTAGTAATAGGGCGAATCCGGGTGTATGTTGTCCTCCTCCAGCGTGTATATGAGCTTTGGGAAGGCGGGCGTTACCCACACGCCCTTTTCGTTCTTCACGCCCTGATAGCGCTGCAGCAGCGTCTCCTCGATTATCATCGCGAGGTCGTGCTTTTCCTGCTCGTTCTTGGCCTCGCCCAGATACATAAATACCGTCACAAACGGCGCCTGACCGTTGGTAGTCAGCAGCGTTACCACCTGATACTGTATGGTCTGCACGCCGCGGCGGATCTCCTCGCGCAGGCGCTTTTCCACGATTTCGCTCTTTTTCTCGTCGCCGCATTCCACGCCAAGATCGCGGATTTCCGCCTCAACCTGAGCGCGAATCTTCTTGCGCGATACGTCCACAAACGGCGCAAGGTGCGTCAGCGATATGGACTGGCCGCCGTACTGGTTGGAGGCGACCTGCGCGATTATCTGTGTGGCGATATTGCACGCGGTCGAGAAGCTGTGCGGGCGCTCGATCAGCGTGCCGGTGATTACCGTGCCGTTTTGCAGCATGTCCTCAAGGTTTACCAAATCGCAGTTGTGCATATGCTGGGCGAAGTAGTCGGTGTCGTGAAAGTGGATTATGCCCTCGTTATGCGCCTCGACAATTTCGCGCGGCAGCAGTATGCGGTTGGTTATATCGCGCGACACCTCGCCCGCCATGTAGTCGCGCTGGGTGGAATTGACCACCGGGTTTTTGTTTGAGTTCTCCTGTTTGGCCTCTTCGTTATTGCATTCGATAAGGCTAAGTATTTTATTATCGGTGGTATTGGACTGCCGCACCAGCGCGCGGGTATAGCGGTACGTGATGTAGTTTTTCGCCACGTCATACGCTTCGTGCGCCATGATCTGCTTTTCAACCATGTCCTGCACTTCCTCGACGTTGGGCGAGCGGCCCAGCTCCTCGCAGTGCGCGACCACGTTATCGGCGATTTCGCGTATCTGCGTCGGCGTAAGGCGCAGGCTTTCGTCCACCGTATCGTTTGCGCGCGTTATCGCCGCGATTATTTTAGAAATATCAAATGCTGTTTCCGAACCGTTGCGTTTGATAATTCTCATTATATATCCATCCTCCACTCCAACTGAATACAGCTTATATTTTCAGGCGTGTTAATCAAGCTTGCGCAGGTACTGCGCGGGCACGTTGTCAGTCAGCCACACGCCGTTTACCGACTGATAAAACTTAAATCCAGCGCGCGCCATGCGTCCGGTCTCGACCTCATAAACCACGGGTCTGCCGTGGCGGCGGCCCACCGTGACGGCGGTATCGTAATCGCCTGACAGATGCACGTACAGGCGCGACATGCGCTTCAGTCCCTGCTCGTCGATCGACGGAACAGACTTTGCGCCCGTGCCGTGCCAGAGCGTCTCGGGCGGCGTTTTGGCTTCCAGTTCCACATCGACCGGCACCGAATGACCCTGATTGGCGCGGATGAGCGTCTTGTCGTCGCTGAACGAATAGCGCTGCTTCTTGTCCGTGCTAACTATTTCTTCCAACATATTCATATCGAACGGACGGCTTTTCGCTATACCGGCGATAAGCTCATCCACATCCGCCCAGCCGTGTTCGTCCAGCGCAATGCCAATCACTTCGGGATGATGGCGCAGTATCAGCGAAATAAACTTGCTCGTTTCGGTAAGTCCCATATGCACGCCCTCCCTTGCGCAGTCGTCCGTATGCCGAATCGATCCTTGGACTTATATTATAGCCGCTTATGCGCGCGCTGTCTACCGCGCCGACCCCTTTCCCGTGCCATATATATACCCCGCACGCAGCCGCGTAACACGCGCGCAATCGCCTTTTTAAGGCGTTTAGGACGCTTCCGCGCGCATTTTACACTTCCCGCAGACCTTAAATTTTACCTTGCGTTCTTATACGGCCTTTGCGGGCGCAAAAAAATAACGACGGGAGCCGGAGCATATGCTCCAGACTCCCGCCGCCCAACCGAGGTGCAGTCCCGGGAACTCGTCCTTGGGACCCAAGCGCGCGACGTACCAGTCGAGTGCCACGCATTCCTCGCGATACGGGTGAAAACGTTTCTCCCCTGCCCAATGTCGGGCCGGGTATTATTCTTCCTCTTCCTCCATGTTGAGCTTGGCGGCCTCGATGATCTTCTTGGCGTCGGCGGCCGGTACTTCCTCATAGCGCTCAAACTTCATGGTGAAGGAGCCGCGCGCCTGCGTCATGGAGCGCAGGTCAGTGGCATACTTGAACATCTCGGCCAAAGGCGCTTCCGCAACCAGCTGCTGCAGACCGTCAACCTGGTTCATGCCCATTATGCGGCCGCGGCGCTTGTTCATGTCGCCCATGATATCGCCGGTATACTCCTCGGGCACCAGTATCTCGACGTGATATACCGGCTCGAGCAGTACGGGATTAGCATCGACCAGCTTCTTAAACGCGATGCGTGCAGCGGTCTTGAACGCCATTTCGGAGGAGTCAACCGGGTGGTAAGAGCCGTCCACCAGCGACGCGCGCAGGTTGACCATGGGATAGCCCGCCAGCACGCCCTTGGGCAGATTCTCGCGCAGGCCCTTTTCAACCGCAGGTATGAAGTTGCGCGGTACAGCGCCGCCGACGACCTTATCCACGAATTCGAACTCGCCGTTGCCGTCGAAGATAGGCTCGAACTCTACCCATACGTCGCCAAACTGGCCGTGACCGCCGGTCTGCTTCTTGTGACGGCCTTGAACCTTGATGGCCTTGCGGATGGTCTCGCGATACGGGATCTTGGGATCCTGCAGCACGGCCTCTGCGCCGAACTTGGCCTGCAGCTTCTTATTGGTGACTTCCAGATGCAATTCGCCCATACCGGACAATAGCGTCTCGGTGGTAAACTCGCTCTTTGCGATGCGCAGCGTGGGATCCTCGATAGCCAGGCTGGCCAGACCCGAGAATACCTTGTCTTCGCCGCCGGCCTTCTTGGCGTATACCGCCAGCGAGACGCACGGCTGCGGGAACTCGATCATCGGGTAGCGGATGGGCTTGGCCGCGTCGCACAGCGTGTGGCCGGTGTAGGTGAACTGCAGCTTGGCCAGCGCGCCGATGTCACCCGCAGTCAGCGAGGTAACGGCGGTCTGCTTCTTGCCGCGCAGTACGTAAATAGTACCGGCCTTTTCGGCCTTTTCCGCATTGGCGTTATACAGCGCGGTGTCGGCCTTCAGTTCGCCCGACAGCACCTTGAACATGGATAGACGGCCCACGAACGGGTCGGCCAAAGTTTTGAATACCTGCGCCGAGAAGGGCTGTGCCTTGTCGCACACGCGGGTTTCTTCATCGCCGGTCTTGGGGTTAATGCCGGTATGCTCCTGACCCGCCGGGGACGGCAGCAGACCGATGAAGTTATCGACAAGCGCCATAACGCCCACGCCGGTAACTGCCGAGCAGCACAGTACCGGGGTGATGGAGCCTTCCTTAACGCCCACATGCAGACCGTGCACGGTTTCCTCGTCGCTCAGCGCGCCCTCGTCGAAGAACTTTTCCATCAGCGCTTCGTCGGTGCCCGCGGCAGCCTCCATCAGGGAGTCGCGCATCAGGCTCAGCTCGTCCTGCAGATCGTCCGGAACCGGAACTTCCTTGCGGGTCTTGCCCGAGCCGGTATATGCCTTGCCCGACAGAACGTCCACAATGCCCGCGAACTTGCCGCCCTGCATAAGCGGAATCTGCACTGCGACCACGCCCGAGCCGAAGCGATCGTTAAGGGCCTTCAGCTCCTTATCGAAGTTGGCGTTTTCGCGATCCATCTGGTTAACGACTATTACCTTGCTCTTGCCGCGCTTTTCACATGCGGCCATGGCCTTTTCCGCGCCCACGGGAGCGCCGGAGAGCGCGCCCACAACTATAACGCAGCCGTCGGCCGCGGTCAGCGCGCTGTAGGTTTCGCCTTCAAAATCAAAATAACCGGGAACATCTATCAAATTTATCTTTACGTCTTTATATTCAAAGGGCGCCATCGCCGCACTTATCGAAATATGACGCTTTACTTCCTCGGGGTCAAAGTCCGTTACCGTGGTGCCGTCCTCGACACGGCCCTGACGGTCGGTAATACCGTTAAGATAAAGGAGCGCCTCAACCAGAGTCGTTTTACCTTCACTGCCATGGCCAAGTACCGCGATGTTGCGGATATTGGCCGCCACATAGTCCTTCATAACACATTACCCCCTTGATTGACTTTCGCAATGCCTACGCAGACGCGCCCGCCCGCCGCCGGGTTAATCGTGCATTTTACATTTAACAACGTCATAATCCTGCGCGTCCGCCGCTGCGTGTTTGCTGATAGAGCACCTATGCACTATATATTAACAGAAAACGAAGAAAAAGAAAAGACCTAATTTGCATTTTTCGGCTCGTCAAGGCACTTTTTTGGAGTTTTTTTGATATTAGTCACATTTTTGGTGAATTTCTGATTGTCAAAACGCTATTTTAATGCGAATGTCGCGTCATTATCCACCTTTAGACGCGCAGTCGGCAAAACACGAACTTTACGTTTGATAACGTTCGTGGATATATTCATTAGTTCAGGTTATCTTCTCCCGGATTAGGTTTTCGTAAGACGCGCTTTTCAATCCGGGTTACGACACGTTGGCAAATGCAATCAAATCTGCATGCCGGATTGATCGTTTCATGACTCAGAGTATCGCGCTCAGGCAAAACACCTTACCGCCTTGAATGCCGTTAAGGCAGATTGCCCTTCGCTTCCCGTTTGCGTTTTCGGCGCAGAAGCATAAAAAGCAGGAGCATCGCTTCCCGCCTGAAAGCGATACTCCCGCCTTAAAATCATTCAATTACAAAGGTCATTCCTCGAAGTCAACGATATACCCGACCGGCACGCCGCCGCCCAGCGCCTGACTCACCCGACGCGCGCCATCCTTACCGAACGCGCCGCACAATTCGATCTTGTTAACCGCGCCGCTTTCTATCAGCTCTTTAGCGCGGGCGCACGCATCCTCGATGCTGTTCACGCCCACAACCACGCTCTTGCACGACGGCTTTTCTATCATAACCCGATCGACCGCGGAATCGTGATCTGGCGCCATTATCAGAAATGCAAACTTGAATTGGCTCACAGATTTTCCTCCTCCTTCAACCTCGCCATGTACATGCACACCCAGCGCACACAGCCGGTGCACACGGTGTAATGCTTGCCGCCCGGCGCGCGGAACGCCGCCATCTGCGCAGGGTCCTTCATATCCACGCCGGTCAGTCCCATGCACGTAAGCGTGCCGTACTCCGCCGTGAAGTCGCGCAGGAACCTGCCCGCCAGCGCCTTACATCGCGTCTGGTCGCCGCCCGCCTCGCGCCCGGCCATCACACCCAGCGCCATCAGCGCACCTGTGACCGCGCCGCACACCGACTGACTGCCGCCCATGCCGCCGCCGAACGCCGTGGCTATGCGCGGCAGCAGCTTATCGTCCGCGCCGATGTATTCGCACACGCTTTTAAGCGTGCTTTCGGCGCAGTTCATCTCGCGCCGGTTAAACGCCCCGACATTTTTGTCGAGTATCTTTTCCATATCAGCAAGTTCCATATGTCCGCACCACTCTTTTCATAAGTATCATGAGCGCATGTTAAGCAATTTGCGCATCAGTTCGATTTCGCTTGGGTCGCCGCTGGTTATCAGCTCCACGCTGCCTACGCGCTCGGGTTCGCCGCGCGCAAGGCCGCGTTCCTCCAGCAGCCGCTTCAACTGGCGCGCCGTGCCGCCGTTGCCGTCGATCACCTGTGCACCCGGGAAGGCGCGCTCGACCGCCGTGCGCAGGAATACGTAATGCGTGCAGCCCAGCACCACCGCGTCCACGCGCACATCGCCGATTTTTTCGCGCACGCCCGCAAGGTATTCGTCCATCTCGGGGCCGTCCACCACGCCGCGCTCCACCATGTCCATAAGCCCCGGGCACGGCATGGGCAGTGCGTCGCGGCCGTATTCGCTCATCAGTCGCTTGAATTTGTCAAGGCTGAGTGTAAGCGGCGTGGCCATTACGACCACCTTGCCGCCGTGTGCGCACGCGCTGGCGGGCTTGAGCGCAGGCTCCATCGCCACAACCGGCATATCCAGCCGCTCGCGTATCAGCGGCGCGGCCGCCGCCGTCGCTGTATTGCACGCGATTACCAGCGCCTTTATGCCCCTGTCCAACAGCTTTTCGACCACTTTCCACGCCAGCACGCGGATTTCGCCGCTGCTCTTTTCGCCGTAAGGCGCGTTTGCGCCGTCGCCAAAGTATATAAAGTCCTCGTCCGGCATAAGCGCGCGCAGATCGCGCAGCACCGATATGCCGCCCACGCCGCTGTCGAACACGCCCACCGGCGCATCGCGGCGCGCGCTATTGTCACTTACAACCACTTGTGAATACCGCCCTTTTTCATATTAAGGCGCGCATTGCAGCCAATCACCGGCCAAACGCCTTTGTTTGAGCCAGTAAACCTGCCGCGCTGTTTTCCCAATCGCGCCGAAAAGCCCGCGCAGTCAGTATGTGCGGAAGTATTTTTCGCTTAGTATTGTACGCCCGCAGCGGCGGCGTGTCAATCTTGCGGGCGTTTTTTAAGGCGGTATGCGCTGCTTGGCCGTATGGCGTTTTGCCTTAACAGATTTAGAGTGTGTCTCAAGCGGAACAATCCGCAAGTTCGAGTGGATTTTGTGTCAGTTCAAGGAAGAAACCCGAAGGCTTAGCAGCGCTAAGTCGAGCTTTGTGACGCAGAAATGGCGCAGCGACGCCCGAAATTGCGGATTAGGGAATTTTTGAGACACACTCTAGTCTGCCTCAACGTCGTGCGCCAGCGTGGCAGCTATCCCGCGCGCCAGATACGGCATTGAATTAAGCGCCTCCTCCAGCGTGTTGCGGTTGTTGCCTACCTCGATTAGGAGACACCTTTCCGATATATGCTGATTATACCTGCCCGATTTGACCAGCACTTTTTTGCATATGCCGGGCGCTATCCGGCCCAGCTCGTCGGTCAGGCGCTGACCCCAGACCAGATTCTTTTCAAAGTCGGGCTTCTGCGCAAACGCTTCGCCGCCCGACGTGCCCTCGCCCGTGCCCAACAGCACCATCAGCTTTGCCGCACTGTGCCCGTCGATCTCGGCGCACAGCGTCTCGCCTGTGCCCTTCACATACGCGTCGCGGTGCATGTCTATCCACAGGTCGAACGCGCGCCCATCCTGCTTGAACTGCTCCAGCATTTTCAGCGAACGCTCATACGACGTGGACAGCGCGGTCTGCTCATAGTCGCTGGTGTCGTGGTACACGCTCGCGCCCATCGCCTTGAGAAGTCGCGTCAGCTCCTCGCCCACGCGCACTATTGAGTGATCTGCGTCGCTTGTGCGGTAGGCGCTTATCTCGACATAGGTATCCTGCGGCTGCTTTTCATACGATTCATGCGTGTGCGTATGGTATATCAGTATGCTGCGCCCCGAAAGCGGGCCGAGCCGGTTATCGTCGCTGAGCCCCGCCGCCAGTATCGCGCCCAGCGACGCGGCAGTCTGATCGGAAGAACCCTCAGCATCGGCCGATGATGCCGCCAAATCTGTTTGTGCGTCCTCCGCGCCCGCCGTAAAGTCCACGCCCACCACATACACCGCGTTGCCGTCCAAATCGCCCTGCATGGCCGAAACGGACAAAGCAGCGCCGGCGGCCGTGGGTGGGATTGCTCCCATCCCGTCCGCCGGCGCGTCCGCATTCAGTGCATATTCGCCTCTCCCCGCGTCAATCGCATAGCCGCCGTATCCGCCGCCCCCGCCGAACGCGCCGCGCCGCCACGCAATCCATATACCCGCCAGCAGCGCCGCGGCCGCAATCGCCGCCAGCGTGCCCGCGATTATCTGCGATTTCTTTATCACTTTGATTCGCACCATACGCTCATCTCCCGTCGCTGTTTGCTGTTAAAGACTATGACGCGGCGCGGCGCGATATGACGTGTATTCTTTTAAGGTGGGTAAGTCATGTGCTTTGTTTTTCATTTTAAGGCACAGTCTCAAGCTCTGCCTTTCGTCGCTATACAGTCAGCCAGCGCAAGTCCTCCGAAGTAAGCTCCGGCTGAAGTGCGCGATTGAGCGCGTCCGCAATCAGCCGCGACGCGCGCTCGACCAGCGAATCGATGCTGCGCGGCGCGACGATCATGTCTCCCGCCGCATCGGCGAGCCTGCCATCCGACTGCGCGCCCGCGCGTTCCAGCGCGTCCGCGACTATCGAGCGCGCGTATACCACCGTGGGCACGCCTATCGCCGCCACGCGCACGCCCAGCGTGTCGCGGCTTAGTGCGGCGCGATGGTTGCCCACGCCCGAGCCGGGCTGTATGCCCGCGTCGCTTAGCTGAATCGTGTTGGCTATGCGTCCCGGGTCGCGCGCGCACAGCGCGTCGATTGCGATTATCGCGCCCGGCCTGAGTTCGCGCACAAGACCCTTTACAACCTCCTCCACTTCTATGCCCGTCGCGCCGTACACGCCGGGCGCGGCGGTCATTACGCGTCTCAGTCCCGGAATGCCCGCTTCATCCTGAAGCGCGCGGGTACTCAGCACCATGTCGGCGACGCGCGGGCCTATCGCGTCCGGTGTGACCTGCCGGTTGCCCAGACCCAGCACCAGTACGCCCGCCTCCTGCACTTCATCAAGCCCCGCCAGCGCGCTTATCTCGCCCGCCAGCATATCGGTCAGCGCCGACCACTCGTCGCCGCCCATATCGTCCAGTCCGTCCGAATACAGCGTCACGTATGCGCCGGGGCGCTTGCCGGTCTCCCGCTCGCCGCGCTCGTTAAGCACATCCACGCGCAATCGCGTCACGCCGCCCGACTCACTGCGCGCAATGCGCACGCCCTCAACCTGTTCGCCCGCGCCCACGCGCCCGGATTCCATCGCAAGGTCTGTGTATATCCTTGACATGCCTTTGCCTCCCGAAATCGAATTTGCGCTTATTATGCCCGAAAATCGATGCGCGCCGTATGCCTGCATTAAAAAAAGCTTCCCAAAATATAGCGAAGACATGTTTTCAGGCTTTAAGGCGTAAAACGCGCGTAATCTGCCCTGACACTTTCAATTCAATGCCGGAAGATTGCAAATCCCGCCTTAACATTGCAAGCCCTCAAAATCCGCGCGCGCAGGCGCTGTTCATCCAATAAAATAACATGGGCTTTCCAGCGTGTTCCCATACGAGCGCGCCGGGCGGCTCTGGGGTAGTTGACAATTCAGCATCGCCCGTCTATAATTTGTTGGAGAGAATGTCGGACTGCGCACGAGACGAAATGTGCGCAGTCCGTATTAAACGTATGCGCGCTCAGGCGCGGCTTAAATTAAACTAATGATTAGCGGGAGGTGCGGCGGATGATCGCGCGGCACATCACCTCACACGACGAAAACGGTATGCGGCTGCTGGGCATAGGGCGCGAAATTCATCGCACGCCCACACAACAGGCGCTGGAAAACTTAGCAATGGATCTGGCCTCGCGCGAGGGCAGCGTAATTTACGCCCAGCAGCGCTGCATGGACGGCGCGGCGATAAGCAAGGCGTATCACTGCGAAGGGCGCGTGATCGTAGACAGCGTATATTTTTCCACAGTTGAGGCACTGAAGCGGCTGTACACGCGCGCGCCGCTGGGCGACGGGCTGTTCTTTGCGGCCGCATCCACGCTGGGCCGCCCGACTGCGCTGCCCTCGCCCGCATCCGAAGCGCTAAAGTCGGACGCGTCGTTCGACGAGTTTGCGGACGCGGTTAATTCGCTGTTCCCGGACGAGGATGCGCTGGCCGACGTTATATGCGCGCTGCGCACGCCTATACTGCCGCTGGCCGTGATGGGCGACATGCCGGGCGGCGAGTTTTCGCGCAAGCTGTACATGGCGCTGGAGCTGATACTGCGCTCGCTGCCCGCCGACGCGGCGGCGCGGCTGGACTTTATCACGCTGTGCGGCGGCGAGGGCGCGTGCGCGGGGCTTACCGGCTACACTGCGGACGAAAATCCCGAATGCGACGCATACATATCTCTGCCCGACGGCGCGCGCAGTATAGACGCGATACCGTCTCAGGGCGACTATGCGCGCGCGGACGCATTGCTGGCGGGCACGCTGGACGACATCATGGACGCAAGCATCGCGGGCGATGGAGCGCCCGCCGCCGCGGCTGCACCCGCGCCCCGGCCCATGCCTCAGCCTAAGTCCGAACCCCAGCCGGTTCAACCTGTTCAGACCGACTGCGCCGATTCGCCCGCGCTCAGTCAGATCGATCTCGACAAGGCGCAGCAGACGCTTTCGGCATCGCTCAGGTACGCCAATTCGCATGAATTCAGGCGGTTCACGACTGGATTTCTGCACCTGCGCGCCAGCATGGAGCCGCAGCTGTACTTCCGCTACTGCCTTAAATACAGCGACTACCTGCACCGGCTCGACCATCCGATGTGCGAGGTGTACGACGCGGAGCTGGCCGCGCTGTACCAGCAGCCCCCAGCCGGGCTTATGGCGGTGCAGATCGCGCTGACGCTGACCGGCTATCCGGGCGCACTGCGCGGCGCGATAAAGCATCTCGACCGTGCGGGCGTGCTGGACAGGTTCATATCCGACACGCTTCCGCGCATGAACGTGGGCGACAAGCCCGAGGAATACGCGCTGACGCTGCTTTCGATACGCGCGACGCTTAAAGCGTGCGTGCCGGACGAGCGCCGCACGCTGGTTACGGATTCGATTGCCAAGGCTGTAAACGAAAGTCTGCCGGGCGCGATCAGACGCGTGAGCGCCGCGGCGCTGTGCTCGGTGCGCGACGCGCTGGATTCGCTCATCGACGAAGAACCGGCGCTGGGTGAAGGCGCGTTCGACCCCGCGATGAGCGAAATCATCGACCGCATCGAATTCAAGCGAATGGACGAGCACGCCGAGGAGACCTACCCCGCGCTGGACTTTGCCTATTCATACGTGCGCCAGTGGGACGGTCAGGTCACGGACAAGCAGCGCGCGATATGCCTGTGGGGGCGGCTGATGAGCGGGTGCAGCGACTGGCACGGCTGTGTGATGGAGGGCGCGCTCAGGCTGCTTGCGCCCATGAACCCGGTAAACCGCGTGGACTTCATGGGCTTTGTCAGGCGGTATTTCGCCGCGATGTGCGACGGCGGGCTGGACAGGACTCAGATAAGCGAGTCGGTCGTGATAATCACAATGCTGACCGCGCTAAGGTTCGATTCGCAGAACAACTGGCGCATAGACGAGCTGGGCGATGTGCTGGAACGCCTGGGCGACGCGGGCGAAGGGCTGGTGCGCGAGTTCTGGCAGCAGGTGGACACGCGCGTCGATCTCCTGCCCGTCGATATGCTCAACGCCGCGCACGACGTGGCCGACGGGCGCGGCGCGCAGACGCTCCGCCCCACGCGCGGCCGAAGCCAGCGCGAGGACGGCGATTATGCGGGCGACGGTTATCTGGATTCGCCGCGTTCGCGGTACGACGAGGATGATTACGGCGAATCGCGCCGCGCCGGTTCGCGCGGCAGATCGGACTACGGCGCGTCGCGCTATTCCCGCGAGGACGAGCGCGAACGCACGGGCGACATGCGCGCGCGCGGACGCGAATACGACGCGCGGCTGGCGGTACGCGCCTCGGCTTCGTACAACGAGCGCGAGGGCAGCGGCCGTCAATCGGGCGGCAGGCCCGCGCGCAGACGCGACTATTCATACGACCCGGACGATCCGGACGGCGGCCGCGGCGGACGAAGCTTCGGCGACGCGATGTCGCGATACCGTGCCGAAAGCCGCCGCGAGAAGAAGCGCTTGTCCGCGGACACGGTGATGCTGGGCGCGCTGGCGATTGTAGCCATCGGGTCGGTGGCGTTCTGCGCCGTCAAGTATCTGAAATAGTCCGCAGTAATCCATTTCGCAATGGTATTTTAATAGAAACTCCACCCGCCAAAAGCGGTTTTTGCTATTGCAATCGCCGCCGAAACGTGATATAATATTGTCTGTTGATTTAACAAGACCGGGAGGTGAATTGATTTGCCGCAGATTAAGTCCGCCATTAAGCGCGTTAAGGTCACCAAGGTCAAGACCGATAACAACCGCAGCGCCAAGACCGCTATGCGTACCGTAGTCAAGAAGTTTGAAAACGGCGTTGCCGAGGGTAAGGCTGACGTCGCTATGCTGAACGTCACTGCCAGCGCCATAGACAAAGCGGCCAGCAAGGGCGTCATTCATAAGAACGCCGCTAACCGCAAAAAGGCTCGTCTGGCCAAGCGTCTGGCCAAGGCCGCTCAATAATTTTTCCGCATGATTGCCATCAAACGCCTTCTGATGAAAGGCGTTTTTTGTTTTGGTTTTTTTGATAGGCAGTCGGCATTCGTTAGGGTGTGTCTCAAGCGGAACAATTCGCAAGTTTGAGTGGATTTACCTTTTTGAGACACACTCTAAAGTGGAAAATAAACAAGTCTAGAGTTCTTCATGTGTTTCTGTGGACTGGCAATAGAACATATCACATAAGCAGCGAACAATTACGGATATATCGTTTGCGACACCTATACATTCAACGCAGCGTCTTTGCATTGCTTCTATTCGTACAAACTCCTTATGTATCCGTGAAACACAAAATCGCGTAACTGCTTTGGGAGTTTCGCGTTTGCCATGTGAAGCAAAGCAGTAGCATATTTGTCATTGAAATGTTTACCTGCTCAAGCTTGTCCGTATTCTGTTTCACACACATTCCCGGCTCATTGAATGTAGACCGAAGGCAATCGCCCTTCGATATTGCCTTAACAGACCGACCAGATATTATGTCCTTACCCAATACACCTGACCACATTCGCGCGCTTTGCGATAATTGCCGCACTTGTTCTTCCCTGCCGCATATTTCCCGCCTGCCGCGCATAAAATATATGTGCATTATATTTTTAAGGCAGGTGCATCGCATGAATCTGGACACATCGCTTACTCTCGTGAATCTGGCGCGCGCCTTCGCGGGCGAGACGCAGGCGCGCACGCGCTATCTGATGTACGCCCGTCAGGCGCGCAATGAAGGACTTGAGACGCTAGCCCGCACGGTGGAGCTTATCGCGGACAACGAATTTGCCCACGCACGCGAATTCTTTGAGCATCTTACTCAGGACGTTACAAAGCTGTTTGACAACATAAACATCGACGCGGGCTATCCGTTCCAGATCGGCGCGACGACGGACAACATGCGCTTTGCCGCTGAGGGCGAAAACTCGGAAGCCAGCATAATCTATCCCAACTTTGCCAAAGTCGCCGCCAACGAAGGCTTTGAACGCATATCGCATCTGTTCACGCTGACCGCAGGAGTTGAGCGCGGTCACAACGCCGCCTTTACTGAAATCGCGCAAAGGCTGACCGACGGCACGCTGTACCGGCGCGAAAAGCCGGTCGTGTGGAAGTGCGCCAACTGCGGCTTCGAGCGCATAGGCGACGCGGCGTGGGACACCTGCCCGCTCTGCTCGTATGGGCAGGGGTGGGTCGAACTGAATCTGGACGCGCGGGTATAGGCCGCAGTTTCTTTATTCAAACAAAAAGGCCATGGGAACGCATCAGCCGCGTCCCATGGTCTTTTTGACGTATTCGAGCGCCTCCAGCAATTCTTCCTTATCGCGGTACATGTTGGGATAGGCTTCGATTATCACCGCGCCGTCATAGCCGCGCTCGCGCAGTTCATCGCCGAAGCGGGCGAAATCGACGTGGCCCTTGCCCGGCAGGCACTCGTGCCCCTCGTCGTCAAAGTCGTAAACGTGTACGTGGTCGAGGCGTTCGCCCATCGCCTCCATATATTCGTGATAGTCATACCCCGCGCGCACCGCCTGCTTGTTGTCCAGCGTGAAGCGCACCTCGGGCAGCTTTTCGGCAATCAGCGGGCCGAACTCGGGGCAGGAAAACTCCGACCACGATACGTTCTCCAGCGCAAGCACCATGTCGCTGCGCTTCAATTCGTCCACGACCGGCCTTAGCGCGCGCGCCACCGTGTCCGCATTCGCCAGCCCCGGATGGCCGCCCTTTGCGCCCAACATGCGGTTGCGGCCGTGGTATACGTACCGCTTTGCGCCCAGCATGTGGCCGGTGTGTATCGCCTCGAACGTCTCGCGCAGGGCATACTCGCGCCCGTGCTCGCTGGCCGAAAACATCATGAATTCAAACGACGAGCTCAGCATGTGCATGGACACCACGTTCAATCCGCGCGCCGCCTCAATTACATTGTACAGATATTTTCCCCTGTATTCATCCGGGCACTGGAAAAACACTTCCACGCATTCGCATTGGCCGGAATCTCTCAAAAATGCCAAAGCCTGATCCGTCTCAAGCCGACCGTATAGCGCGCTGCTCGATATTCCGTACTTCATTTTTCCTCCTTCTGCCGTGTCTTACTGAAATTGGCTTTGCATCCCGGCAAGCCGCCGCCGTATAATCTATATAGTGTTATCATTGTATAGGGGGTAAGGCAATGCGCAGGGCGCTTAAAATATCCTGTGTGCTGACCGCAGGCGCGGCACTGTATGCGCTTGCGCTTAGGTGGAACGCGGCGCTTTTTGAGCGGCACAGGGCGATGCTCGGGCGGCTGTTCGCCGCGCTGGGGCGCATGTGCGCGCAATTCAAGTTTTCCGTCGCCGAAATAGCGGGAATTGCGCTTCTTGCCTGTGCAATTACCATGCTGGCATCGGCATTGGTTAAGTCGATTGCCCGGCGCTCCCCTGCCCAGATTGCAGGATTTGCCGCGCGTTTTCTGTGCATCGCACTGCCCGCAGTCGGCGCGTTCAACCTGATATGGCCGGTTCATATGGACACGGCCGCGCGCACTGCCTACGAGCGCGCCTACTCAATCGACGATTTACAGCAGTTGATCAGGGCACTTGACACGCGCCTGCGTGCCGATGAAACGGGCATAACTTTTGAAGGCGGGCGAATGAAGCTCCGCATGGATTTTGACTTAACCGCTCAAAAAGTTGCCGCCGCATATGAAGCCGCAGGCTGGGGCACAGTCGCGCCGCCCAAGGCCGCACGTTATCCCGAATGGCTCAGTCGCATACACGCAGTCGGCATATTTATACCGTTTACCGGTGAGGCAATAATCAGCCCAGACGAACTGGACTCAGCATTGCCGTTCACGATGCTGCACGAAGCCGCGCATTCGCTGGGCGCGTTTCGAGAAGACGAGGCCAACATGATTGCACTCAAAGTCGGCTTGAAATCCGACAACGCGGAACTGCGCTGGTCGAGCGCGCTCACCGCGATGAGGTACGCGCTGAACACACTGCGTTCGCTTGACGAGGATTTGTTCGACGCCGCACTGGATTCGATAAGCCCCGCCGCCCGGAGCGAACTGGACGCGATGGGCACGTTTACACTGCCTGCAAGCATCGCAAACGCCTATATTGCGCAGCTTAGCGGCAATGTCGCCGCAGTCAGTGCGCAGAGCCGTTCATACTTTGCGCGTACAGAAAACGCGGGCGCGTATGACGGCGTGGTATACCTGCTGCTGAGCGAGGGCGATGCCGCACTCGACATGGTTCTGCCGCCGCAATAACCCGTATGTACAATAGCACACGCCGCCACATTCTGTCAAGCGCGGCGATGTGCGGCGCATTTTTCTTAAAATCGTTAACTTGACATTTGTATATTTCAGGTGATATAATCTTACCTGCATCGAGTAGCGTAACTGCGTAAATCCAGTTGTGCTGCTCGATTTATTTTTATACGTATCCAAAGCATACAGCGCGTGGCCGGCAGGCGTAAATCCAGCTTGGCCGCGCGCTGTTTGTTTTTGGGCGGGAGGAGGCTGTTCCCATTGGAAGGCAGGTCTAATTCATTCCTCGAAACCGAACGCACGGGCGTGCTGATGCGGCGCTATGCTGTGCCGTGCGTGATCTCGCTGCTGGTCGCGGCGCTTTACAACATCGTGGATCAGATTTTCATCGCCAACGCCGACTACCTCGGCTCATACGGCAACGCCGCAAATACGGTCGTGTACCCGCTGACCGTGGTTGCGCTGGCGTTTGCTGTTATGATCGGCGACGGCTGCTGCGCGTTCGTGAGCATAAGTCTGGGCGCAAAAAACGCATCGGACGCGCACAAAAGCATCGGCAGTGCAGTCGTAATGAGCGCCGGAATCGGCATATTGATCATGGCGCTCTACCTCGCCTTTATGGATCCCATAATAACCATGTTCGGCGGACGCGTAAACGACGAAACGTTTGCGCTTTCGCGGGAGTACATGTTCTGGATTGCGCTGGGCATACCGTTTTACGTATTTGGTCAGGCTATGAACCCGGTAATCCGTTCAGACGGCAGTCCAAAGTTTGCGATGGCGTCCACGCTCGCGGGCGCGGTCATAAATCTGATACTCGACCCGGTATTCATATACGTCATGCGCTGGGGCATGATGGGCGCAGCCGTGGCCACTGTGCTGGGGCAGGTTGCGACCGCCGCGCTGGCGATATGGTATCTGTGCCATATGAAGGCGGTTAAATTGAATAAGAACAGTTTCAGGCCGCATGTAAAGCTAATGCGCCGGTACATACCGCTGGGCATATGCAGCTTCCTTGCGCAAATATCGCTGGTATGCAGCATGGCCGCGATGCAGAACATGCTGATAAAATACGGCGCGCTCGACCCGATATACTCTCAGGTGCAGTACGCCCAGATTCCCATGGCCGTAATAGGCATAGTGATGAAGTTTTTGCAGATAGTCATTTCCATCGCGATAGGCACGGCGGCGGGTTGCATACCGATAGTCGGATACAACGTAGGCGCAGGCCGCAGTGACCGCGCAAAGCTGCTGTTTAAGCAATTGCTGACAGTTGAAGCAATCGTGGGCACGATCGCGCTGTTTATTGTAGAGCTTTTCCCGGACAAGCTGATTGCGCTGTTCGGCGCGGCCAATGAGAGCAGCTATTACACCGACTATGCGATACGCGCATTTCGCGTATATCTATGCATGATAGTCCTCGCTACGGTCAACAAGGCGACGTTCATATACCTGCAATCACTGGGAAAAGCTCTGCTGTCAACCATGCTGTCCATGGTAAGGGAATTGGTATTCGGCGTGGGGCTGTCGATACTTCTGCCCCAGTTTTTCGGGCTGGACGGCGTGCTGTATTCAATGCCTGTGGCCGACGTTTTGACGTTTATCATATCGGTTTCTTGCATATTGTATACGATGCGGCTGCTGTCAAAGCCGATAACGCGCGCGGCGACTTAATGGCATATACTGTTAATTATAGATAAACCGCTTGACTTTTTGCACGCAAGGGTGTACTATATGCCCACAAACACTTCAAACGCATCGACGGGGAGTAGTAAGCTGAGGATTCGCTTCAGAGAGCCGCGGTTGCTGTGAGCGCGGCGCGAAAGATCAGTCCGAACTGGCCCCAGAGCGGCTTCGCTGAAAATGCAAGTAGGCGGGGACGGGAACTCCCGTTATTGAGCAGGGATATAAATTCATTTAAGCTGACTTTAATGAATCGTATCCGACGGAGATGTCAGATAAGTTTTTACTTACTGGCAAAAAAGAGTGGTATCGCGATAAATAGTCGCCTCTTTGTTGTATACAAAGAGGCGATTTTTTATACCATCTATTCGACATTAATGGAGGGCAATCACATGAAAAAGACTATTGCAGTAATACGCGGCGACGGCATCGGCCCCGAAATAGTCAATGAAGCGATTCGCGCGCTTGACCGCATTGCGACTTGCTTTGGGCACACGTTCAATTACATCGACGTATGGATGGGCGGCTGTGCGATAGATCGATTCGGCGACAGCCTGCCCGACGAACAGCTCAGTGCGGCGCAGCGCTCCGACGCAGTGCTGCTGGGTGCGGTGGGCGGTCCCAAGTGGGATGGCGTGCCCAGCGCCAAGCGCCCCGAGCGCGGACTGCTGAGACTGCGCTCCGGATTGGGACTGTACGCCAACCTGCGCCCGGCGCGCATATTCCCGGAGCTGTCGGCGGCATCTCCCCTGCGCCCTGACATCGTGGTAAACGGCATCGACTTCGTAATTGTGCGCGAGCTGATCGGCGGCGTGTACTTCGGCAAGCATGAGACCGAAGGCGTGCCCGGCAATCAGATTGCGACCGACATAATGAGCTACTCCACCCATGAGATAGAGCGCATTGCCCGCACCGCGTTCGAGACTGCCCGCAAGCGCAATCACAGGCTGTGTTCGGTGGACAAGGCCAACGTGCTGGACACCTCGCGGCTGTGGCGCGCAACAGTTGACAAGTTGGCCGCCGAATACCCGGATGTGTCAGTCAGCCACATGTACGTCGATAACTGCGCGATGCAGATAGTCAAAAGCCCGGCTCAGTTCGACGTGATCGTCACCGAGAACATGTTCGGCGACATACTGTCGGACGAGGCCAGCATGATAACCGGCTCCATAGGCATGATACCCTCGGCCAGCCTGGGCGTGGGCGGCATGGGACTGTATGAGCCGATACACGGCTCCGCGCCCGACATCGCGGGTCAGGACATAGCAAACCCGATCGGCACGATACTGTCGGCGGCGATGATGCTGCGCTACTCGTTCGGCATGCAGCAAGAGGCCGCAGCGATAGAAAACGCGGTAAGCCAGACGCTGAAGGAAGGCTATCGCACGGTGGACATCGCGGGCGGCGCACCGAACGCGGTAGGCTGCCACAGGATGGGCGAACTGGTCGCCGAACGCATCTGACTTAAATAAATCCGTTCCTCCCGCCCGCCTGATACGGGCCTGACATAAGCTACTTTATACCAAGGAGGCTTTCCCCATGAATAGCGCAATTGCAATTGCATCGCTCGTCGTGCTGGTGGCGGTAATAGCCATAAGCGCAATAACGAAGAAGAACGCCGGCGTAATCGGTCTGATCGCCGCGTACATACTGGCGCTGGTAGCAAGCGCCAACGGCGTTGACATAAACGTATCCAAGATTGTCACATCCAACTGGCCCACGAGCGTGTTCTTCATAGTGCTCGCAACCACGTTCCTGTTCGGCATAGCTACCATCAACGGCACTACTCAGGCGCTGTCGCGCAACATAGTCTGTCTGGCGCGCGGCAATGCAAAACTGCTGCCGATAATCTTCTTCATATTCGGTGCGATCATATCCGCGGCGGGCGCGGGCGGACTTATCGTGGCGGTTATCATGCCTATCGCGCTGTTCGTGGCCGTGGAAAACGGCATATCGGTGCTGATGATGAGCCTTGTAACGATGGGCGGCATAATGGTGGGCGGCCTGTCCCCGCTGGCCATAAACGGTATCGTGGCACAGCAGTTGTCGGTTGAGAACGGCGTAATCGCCGAGGGGCTGAGCGGTTATATGCCGCTGTGGGGCGCTTACGCGGCGGCGATGGGCGTATTCTCCATCGTGGCGTACTTCATACTGGGCGGCCTCAAGCCTAAGGCAGTTAACGCGGAAAAGCCGCATTTCGTGGGCTTTGACCGTAACCAGACGATGACCCTTATCGCGATAATCGTGGTTCTGGTGGGCGTAATATTCTTTGGTCAGAACATCGGCCTTATCTCGTTTGCGTGCGCGGGTCTGCTGTTGATGCTGGGTGCGGTAGATCAGAAGAAGGCAATCGCCGCGATTCCGTGGAGCACGATCATCCTTATATGCGGTATGTCGGTGCTTATATCGGTAGTCAATAAGTGCGGCGGCATTGATTTCCTGTCCGAAAAGTTGGAAGGCGTAATGACCGAAAAAAGCGCACAGCCGATCATGGTAGTGCTGGGTGGCCTGATGGGCGCTGTGTCGAGCGGCACGGGCGTTGTAATGCCCACGCTGATCCCGCTGGCGACTGAACTGAGCGGCACATTGGGCATGTCGGCGCTGTCGCTGGTAATCGGCGTAATCGTGGGTACTAACGGCGTTGTAATCAGCCCGCTGTCCACGGTAGGCGGCATATGCGTAGGCTGCGCGCCCGAGTCGGTTAATAAGGATAAGCTGTATAACCAGCTGCTTCTGTCGGCCGTATTGTTCATAGTGCTCAGCACCGCAGCGTCGGCGATTGGCCTGTTCGGTGTGTTCGGCTAATAGAATAAATATTTGATATGTTTTAAGGGTTTGCACTTGTTGCAAGCCCTTTGTTTATTTTGGCATTTTGGAATGGGCGTTTATTGTTTATAGAAGCCGCGAATATGGGCTGTTCGATTATAGTAACGCCGCTTCCCGCGCGCGCTCTGATTTATGGTGCGCGCGGGTATGTAGCGCCGCGAATATAGACTGTTCGATTATAGTAATGCTGCTTCCCGCGCGCGCTCTGATTTATGGTGCGCGCGGGCATGACTAGCCGCTCATACAGCCAGTTGCGCGGCAGATGAGTATATTTTCGCGCCCGCCATACTTTACGGCGGGCGTGAACCTCACCGCCGAGTTTCCAT
>CAOKFD010000009.1:0-57281 GCA_948467645.1 uncultured Eubacteriales bacterium
TTTCCCTCGCTGCCTTCTTGCTCTCCTGCGCGTGGATTGCTTTGAGCATCTTCGCTACCAGCTTCACCTTCGAACGCGGTACGACGGAAAACACATTGCGGTAGAAATGTACCGTACAGCGCTGGTATTTCGCATCCGGAAACACTTCACCGACTGACTCCAGCATACCCAGACATTTGTCGCCCACGATCAGCTTCACGCCTTCCAGACCGCGCCCTTTCAGCCACTGAAAGAAGCTGACCCAGCTGGCCTTGTCCTCTTTCATGCCCTCAGCAGCGCCCAGAACCTCGCGATAACCGTCCTCATTGACCGCAATTGCCACCAGAATGGCCACATTTTCGTATTCTCCGCCCCAGTTCCGGCGCAGATAGATGCCGTCCACGTACACATACGGATATTTTCCGCCCTGCAGCGGGCGGTTCCGCCAGTCCTCGATGTGGACGTAAGCCTTCTTGTTCAGCTCACTGATTGTCGCAGGCGATACCTTGCTGCCCCACAGCGCTTCCGTGATGTCCTCGACTCGGCGAACAGACACGCCTGCAAGATACATCTCGATGAGCGCCTCTTCGACGCTGCTCTCGCGGCGGCGATAGCGTTCGATGATCGCCGTCTCAAAGGACACGCCCTTCAGCCGAGGCACGTGCAGTGTGACGTCGCCGGAGGTCGTGGTCAGATTCCGGTCATAGTGGCCGCTGCGATAGCCCTGACGGGCTTCGTTGCGCTCGTATCTTGCCGCCTGCGTCAGCTTTTCGGCCTCCGCTTCCAGAAGCTCGTTCAGCGTTTCCTCCACGCTTCCGCGTACAAGTTCCCGTATTTGACCCTTGATTACTTCCTCGTTCAGTGTTACAATCTTCTCGGACATGGTTCCCAGGCTCCTTTCAGAATTGTTGTGTCGCGACTTCATTCTATCAGATGCCTGTGAATCATGTCTATTTCTTTTTGCGCAATTTATTGTACCTTATCATGACGTCGTTGAGAGCTATCAATCGCTGTTAGAAAAGGTCATGAAATAAAAAATCGAATCACTCCCCCCCTTAATGAGATAATGATAAAAAACGGTCAGCATATCTGTGCTGACCGTTTTTTTGTACTGCAAAGTAAAACCTTTCAGAGTAAGAACGCCGAGGCGACGTTATTGCAGTATATCTCACTCCACACGCTTAACGACCACCTTACACTCCTTTTCCCAAAACGCAATGCCGTAAGTCCAGATAGTTTTAACCCTGTATCGCCTGAGTATCGCGGTATAATCTCTCGCCTCAATCTGCTTCATGGCAGCGTCGCACATAGCGTCAAGTTTCTCATAATCCTTTACGTCCTTGACTTCGACCACAAAGCCGATCTTGCGGTCCTTACGCTCGACAACCACGTCGCTTCGACCCTTGCCAGTCTCAATATTGCTGGATACGCGCCAGTTCGCGCAGGTGCTCAGCAGCGCCAGCAGAAAACCGTGATAGAACGACTCGTGCGCGTCGTAATAGCTTACCGTATCAAGCAATTGTTCATCTAGGTATTCCTTGATCATATCGGCGTTGCCCGTCTCAAACGCCTCGTACAGCCCAACCAGCTTTTCACTTTCAGCACGTGTTTTGTCCTTAAACCAGTCCAGGACCTGATCCATGTAAATCTGGCGCACCTCTTTATTTGGTATGCGCAGTTCATACTGGCGGCCGTTCGGGTAGCCTACTGATGTAAGATAGCCCGTCATATAAAGCAGACTCCAGATATTTTCGATGTTGGCATCGATTTCGTTGTGCGTCAGGTTCTCGTTGAGCGTCTTGGTAATCGTTTCGCCCGCGATAAGCCTCTCAATCTCAAACTGAGTAGTGCCATCCGTACCTTTGCTTATCAGGCGGCGCACCATCTCGTTGCCGCTGGTGTTTATCCAGTACGCCTTGGGCTGCACGTGGGCGGACGAACATGCGTCATAGCAATAATTGATCACATCCCACGGACAATATATGTCCTGGCCGCCGAAGCGATAGCCGTCGTACCACTTGCGCACATCCGAATAGTGGCTTTCCAGCCCGTAATACTCCAGCATTTTGCGCACTTCCGCGTCGGTAAAGCCGAAATATTCATCGAACTTTTCATCCGAAATTGAGTGTACTTTAAGATTATTCAGCCCCGTGAATATGCTCTCCTTGGACACGCGCAGACAGCCCGTGAGCACCGCCATAAACAGGCTGTCGTTGGTCTTTAGCGCCGCGCCGAACATCGCGCGGATGATGTCTATCATCTGCGCGTAATATCCATGATGGAACGCCTTGTCCAGCGGCACGTCGTATTCGTCTATTATCAATATTGCCTTTTGACCATAGTGCTTTTCCAGCAGACCGCAAAGCATTTTTAAGGACGCGGCAATTTCGGACGGGCTGTCTTCTCTGGCCAGCACCCGCTTTATCAGGTACTTGTCCACTTCCGCAATGGCGTCGCTGTTCAGCAGGAATTTAAGGCGCGAGCATTCGTCGAATATAACGTTTCTCAGGCGCTCATACGCTTCTTCAAAGTTCGTTCCGTCCACGCCCTTTAGCGATATGAACACCACCGGGTACTTGCCCATGTACCTGTCGCACAGCGCCTTGTCCTGTTCCACGGCCAGCCCGTCGAATATGCTCTTGTCCCCGCCTATCTCAAAGAAGGACTTGAACATGCTCATGTTGAGCGTTTTGCCGAAGCGCCGCGGCCTCGTGAACAGGTTGACCTCGCCCCAGCTGTTGAGCAGGTCGACTATCAGCCCGGTCTTGTCCACATAGTAGAAGTCCTCTTTGCGCAGCTTCTCAAAATTGTCTATGCCCACCGGCAGCTTCTTTTTAAGCATATGCTCACCCCATTCTCAGCGTAGGCGCATATAAAATCTGCTTTTAGTATACCACACCGGGCGCAATGCTTCAACCGCAGCAAAATGAATTTGCCCGCGCAGTCCACTCAAGCGCTATGCCTTGGCCATCCGGATCCCATCTGCGCAATTCAGCCCCGCACCAGCTTTAAACCGGCGCGGGGCTGAAAAAGCGCTTCTTACATTATATAGTGCCGCATATCGGCCGCATTACTTTGCCTGATTCGCGGTGATATAGGCCTGCATATCAGCGACGTAGCTATCGCCGCCGGCGTTGTACCAGCCGTCCAGTATCTCGTCCCAATCGTCGACAGGACGTTCGCCAATTATTATCTTGGAGATCTGCGTGTTCATGTTGGTCTGATAGTCGATGAACTTCAGATCATCGCACACGGCCGGACGATAGCCGTTGTCAAGCGGGAACACGGCCTGCTTAATGCAGATGCCCAACAGTTCCTCAATGTGCAGACGCTTCTCGGTATCCTGATTCAGCGCTATAAAGAAGCCCGGATCGTCGTTGCGGCGCAGTATCTGGCGCGGCGCGTTATAGGGCAGGCTGTCGAAAGCTTCCGTCGCAACAATATTGCCGTCCTCGTCAGTAGTCCAGCGCTCGCCCTCCACGCCGTACTTTACGCTTGTCCACCATTCGTCACTCAGCAGCGCATCCAGGAATTCCATTATGCGCTCGGGATGTTCGGCATTGTTGAATATGCCCCATGCACCCCAATAGCCAGTGGAGAAACTGCCGCCCTCGATCTTCTGGTTCTCGTCGTTTACGACGTATACAATGTAGCTCAGTTCCGCATTGGGATCTATCTGGCGGCACATGGATTCCTTGTCGGTCATCCAGCCGACGAATTCGTCCAGTATACCGGTCACGCCCTGCTGGAATCGATCAAATTCGGCATTCCTGTCAATGGTCGCCCAATCGGGGTCGATTGTGCCCAGCTTATACTGCTCGGCCGTCCACGCCAGCGCCTTCTTAAATGCGTCGTTGGTGCGGGAATATTGCAGATCCATGTATTCGCCGTCATATTCGCGCCAGCCGCTCAGGCCGTAAGCCATGCGTGCCGCGCCCGCAACGCCCAAATTACCGTCGCCAGAGTATGCCGCGAGTCCGTAGGTATCGTTAATGCCGTTGCCGTCCGGATCCTTGAAGGTTATGTCGTTCATTACCTGTGTGAACCATTCGAGAGTCACGGGCTTTGTATCGTCATATGTATAACCCAGCTTATCCAGCCAGTCCTTGCGAATCATGTACGCATCGGCCCGGGCTATGGATGTGCGCGGTATGGAATAGATATTGCCGTCTCCCAGCACATCTAGCACTTCCCACGAAATGGGATACGTATACTTCATTATGTTGGGATAGTTGCCGGAATCCAGGTACTGATTCAGCGGTACAAGCACTCCATCGCGGCACGCATCCATGTACATCTGCGACGTGGTACTGCTGAACAATGCCATATCCGGATATTCGCCGGACGCCAGAGTAAGCTGCATACTTTCGTCATAATTGGATGACGGAGCAATCTGTACGTCTATATCCAGGTTGAGCGACGACGCTATTTCGCCTATCACCTTTTTGTCCTGCTCCGTAAGTTCAGTCGCTATGTTGGAATACATCGTAAAGGAATACGGCTCCCTTTCCTCCGCGAATGCAACCGAACCCATCGCTCCCAGCGCCAGCATCAATGCAAGCAGCATGGCCAGTGTTTTCTTCATGTCCAATCCCCCTTTTTTATATTTCTACCGCTTGCACGGTCGAATTCAAAATCAGCCCTTCACGGCGCCCAGCATTACGCCTTTGGCAAAATACCGCTGCAAAAACGGGTATACGCACATTATTGGCAGCATGACGACTATCAGCGACGCGTACTGGAGCGATTTGGTATATATCGTCTGTCCGCCGGCCTCGGCAAGGTTATTGCCCGCATCCAGCGCGGCGGTGTTGTTGGCCAGCACTATTTCGCGCAGCACCAGCTGCACCGGCCAAAGCTCCTGCTTGCGTATATACATTACGGCGCTGAAATAGTTATTCCAGTATCCTACCGCCGCAAACAGCGCGATCGTGGCCAGTATGGGCTTTGACAGCGGCACCACGATCTGCGCAAGTATGCGTGGTTCATTGGCGCCGTCTATTCGCGCGGCCTCCAGCAGACTCTCCGGCATGGCCTGAAAAAAGTTGATCATAAGTATTATGTTGAACGCGCTAAGCGCGCTGGGAATGATCAACGACAGTAAGTTATTATAAAGCCCTATCGACTTCATTACAAGGAATTTGGGGATTATGCCGCCGCTAAAGACCATGGTAATTATAATTATCGTGGTAAATACGCCGCGGCCCTTTAAGTATGGCCTGGAAATCGGATATGCGGTAAGCGTAGTGAGTATAAGCGTAAGCAGCGTACCCGAAACCGTTATGATCACCGTATTTTTATAGCTGTTCCATATAAGCGTGCTTGAAAATACCTTCTGGAACGCCTGCAAGTCTATCTCCTTGGGATAGAACATCCACGGGCGGCGCAGATAGTCGGCGTAGCTGGCAAACGCCACGCTGAATACGTTCAGCATCGGATAAATTATAGTCAGCGCAAATATCGTAACAAACGTATAGCATATGGCCGCTATTATTTTGTCGTCCCGACTGCGCGCCTTAAAGCCGGTATATCCCTGCTTGCTTTTAGCGTTTACCACAGTCCGCCGCCTCCTATCTTGCGTGACGCCGCATTGGTTATCATTATCAACAAACAGCCCACCACGGATTGGAAAAGTCCCACCGCGCTCGCATACGAGAACTGACCGCTCTGAAGGCCGATTTCATAAGTATACGTTTCAAATATGTCCGCAACGTCGCTTGTCAGCGCATTTTTAAGCAGGTACACTTCTTCAAAGCCGTTGCTCAATATGGAACCCGTTCTCATTATAAGCATTACCACTATCGTACCCGCGATGGTCGGCAGCGTTACATACCATATTCGCTGCATACGCGTCGCGCCGTCGATTATCGCCGCTTCATACAGCGACGAATCTATACCCGAAATCGCCGCCATGTATACGATAGTGCCCCAACCGGCGCCCTTCCATATGTCGGTCATTACCATTATCGGACGGAACATGCTGGACGTCGTAAGAAATGGTATCTTTTCGCCGCCCATTTGGACGATAAGGTTATTGACCATGCCGGTGCTGGTGGACAGCAGATTGTATAGTATAGATATAACTATTACCCACGATATGAAGTGCGGCAGGTACAGTATGGTCTGCATTGTGCGTTTATAGCCCTGGCTGCCCATTTCATTCATCATCAGCGCGAGTATTATCGGCATCGGGAAGCCGCATATCAGGCGCATTAGGCTAAGTACTATCGAGTTGCGCAGTATCCTCCAGAAATCAGGGGCGTGGAACAAATATTCAAAGTGTTTAAGACCCACCCAGGGGCTGCCCATTATGCCCTTTACTACGCGAAAATCCTTAAACGCTATCACTATGCCGAACATCGGCAGATAGTTCATTATAAGAAGAAAAACCATACCCGGTATCAGAAATATATACAGCCATGCATTCTGCCGCATATATGCGGAAAAGCCATTCTTTTTCCGCTGCGCCGGCGCGACGTTTGAGCGTTGCGACATGTTTGCGCCACCTTTCGTTTAAAATTAATCTGCTTTGCATTTTTGATTATATTGAATTTTACCCATTTTTACAAGGTGATTGATTTTACTTTCGTTTTTTGCATTTTATAAAAAAATCCACACCGTGCGGCAAAGCTTCACGGTGCGGACGGTGTAAACTGCACAGACATACATTAAGTATATTTATTTGTTGGAATCATATGCGTCGCCCTCCGTCGGCACAGAAAATTCTATGCCAGTAAGTCCGTCATGTTTTTTTATTGCAAGCCCGGCGTCCGCGCCGTAAATCAATTTAAGGCGCTGATTCAAATTCGTAAGGCCTACGTGCCGGTCGTGCATATAAAATTCATGCTTAAACTCCATTTCCAGCGCTTCGAGTTCCTCCGGCGCAAAGCCGGGGCCGTTGTCTTCCACACAGACCGTAAGTCTGGCTCCGCTGATTTTAATCCTTATTACGAGTATCCCGTTTTCCATTTTGCATAAGCTGTATTTGACGGAATTTTCCACAAGCGGCTGTATGGACAGTCTGGGTATCAGGCATTGTCCCGCAGCTTCGTCGCGCTCGACCCGCCACTTTATTTTTTCACCGTAGCGTAGCTTCATAAGGCTTAAAAACTCCTCCACATACGCAATTTCCTCGTCTGCGCGAACGCACACGCCTTCGCCTTCCATGCAGAATCGCGACATATGCGACAGGCTCTTTATCGCTGCGGACGATCTGCTTTCGCGATAGCCCATATCCTCGATGTTCATCCAGAGTATCGCCTGAAGCGTATTATACAAAAAGTGCGGCGTTATCTGCTGCTGTAGCGCGCGCACGCGCGCCTTGCGCATGGCGTCGTAATCTTCCAGCTGCTGCTTTTTAAGCGCGACGTTGTTTTGATATGCCTCAAGTATATGCAGCAAAATATACTGGACCTCGTAACTGCCCGTCTGCGCAGGCGCGTCGTGCGCTTTATTGTCGATAAAATCCAAAATAACGCCGATCGGGCGGAATACCCGTCTGGATATAACCGCGGCCAATATCATTGCGGCCAGCAGACTGCCAAGTATCACCATCGCAATGGAGCGCACCAGATTCAGCTCTTCCATCTGATACACGTCTATGGGCACCAGCAGCATATAGCGCATCGGCTGTATGCCCGCCGCGCACATATACGCATAATACTCCTGATCTTCAAACGTATACAGAAATCCGCCGCCCGTTTCGGGTATTTCGCCATCCATTATCACCTCTTCGGCGCCTACGCCGCAAAGTCTGTTTTCACTTCCAAACAGGCACCTGTTTTTATCGTCCAGCACCATTATGAGCCTGTCTGCCGCGGCATCACTCGTCGCAACCAGCGCGCGCAAGTTCTCCAGATCGACGTTTACGATTATAAAGCAGTTTTCATCTATGCCGCAAAAATACGTCATGACCATTTTATTGCTTAGCGGCTTTGTCTGAAGCTCTCGCTTTTCCCAAAACAGCGTTCTGCCTTTTTCGTAATTCTGCCTGTAGATATCGTCCACATCCGAGTTTACCGTAAGTCGCAAAAGCTGCGCGCCCGTGCGCGAGCTGAGCAGATAACCGTTCACGCCCGTATATATCGCAATTTCGTAATCCAGCTCGCTGCGCAGCGCCAGATGCAGGTACTTTATGCAGTTAAGCCGCATGAGCATCGCGTCGTAATTGTAAGTATAGTCGCGATCCACCAGCCGATATCTGCGTATTTCAGAATTTCCCGCAAGCTTTAGCGCCTGCCCGGACGTATCCGTAAGCACATTGTCCAGCGACGCCTTTATCAGGTTCAGTGACTGCACATTCGCCCTGTCCAGCGCCTGTTTTCGCGTCGCCGCGTTCATGGTAAACGCAACGGCTATGCTTATGAGCGCCAGCAGCGTCATGCATATGAATATCATCCAGAAGTACTTGAAATACAGACTGCGCAGTGATATTTTTCTTTCGTCGCTCAATTTCTATCCGTCCCCTGATTCTTTTTATATTCGCTGGGAGTACATCCAAACCGCGTCTTGAACCGGCGCGTAAAGTATTTCTGGTCCCTGTACCCTACCTTTTCGGCCACGTTAGCAACCGACATATCCGCACTGCAAAGCAGCTTTGCCGCGGCGTCCAGCCGCACGCTGTTTAGGTAATCCACGTATGTGCTGCCCGTCTTTTCATGAAACAGTCGGCTGAAATACGCCGGGGACATATAGAGCTGCAATTTGGCAAGAGCCAGCAGCGATATATCCTCGGCATAGTGCGCCTCGATATATCGCTTGGCGCACTCGATCGTATCCTGACGCTTCTGTTCCTGCGCATGGAACTCCAGCATTTTCTGATAATCGCACATCACCTGCTCAGTAATCATCTCGGGGCTGGAGGCGCGTATCAGCTTTTCTTCATCCGGCAAATGCACGAGTTGTTCGCTTTCATCTATCGCCCTTGCAATGTCCCAAAGTATAACGCGCGCCATAAATCTGGAATGCCATAACCCGCGCGTGGGCGCGGCGCATACCGTCATATACTCCAGCAGGTTTTTGCGCATATCGTCCAGGCGGTTTTCGCGCATGGCTTTGATTATATCGTTCCTCAGCGAAAGATTATTGTATACTCCCGGCGCCTTCTGTTCGTCCTCAATTACGGGCAGGTTCCATGCGGCAAAGCCGTATCTGCAAAACTCACTCAGGCTCTTATAGCTTTTTTCGGTATAGACGTATACTCCCACATCCAGCCCGGCGCTGTGGTACAGCGAGTGCGCGATCTCCTGTGCAAACTCGTCCGCACGCTCCGCCGCAGGAAGTATGCCCGGAGTTTTTTCCACAAGCAGCACGCGCAGCCAGTCGGCCTCTTCATACAGTACAAATACGCTGACCCCCGGGTTAAGCCGCATTATGTTGCCGCGTATCAGCTCAGTGCCGTATGTCGCATTGCCTTTCAGCGATATTATGCTGACCACCATGCAGCCGTACCCCATGTTTGCAGGACTGATCCCGGCCTGCCGCGCGCGCTTTTTCAGCTTGCGTTCATCACGCAATTCGCCGGCCGCCGCTTCGATCATGAACCTTTCCCTAAGGCTTAGCCGCATTTCATTATATTGCTCGGCCATGCGGCTGGCGCTGCGGCGCTTTTCGATTTCACCGCGCACGTCGGCCATAAGCGCGCGCATCTCGTCCACAGAGACCGGCTTTAGCATGTATTTGTATACGCCAAACTCGATCGACTGACGCGCATATGAAAACTCCGAATATCCGCTTATCAATACGATAACGGTGTTTGGGCAGTTCGCATGGATATAGCGCGCCACGTCCATGCCGTCCATATCGTTCATGCGTATATCGGAAAGCACTACGTCCACCGCGTTGTCTTCTAAAAATTCAATCAATCCGCGGCCGCTTTCCACCGCAGTCGCGACACGATAGCCCATTTCTTCCCATGGTATCAGGCGCGTAAGGCCGTTCAGCATCATTTCCTCATCATCGGCAATGGCGACGGTATATTGCATTCAACATCCCTCATTTTTTACGTTATTGAGGACTTTTTTGCGGCTTTGTAAAAATCCGCTGGATATTCGGCTGTACCCATGCTATCCTTTCGATATCGGTTACTGCTTTCGCGGCTATAATAGCATACGTTTATATATTTTTCAATACGTCCGTTTACAATATGCGGCGCAGGGAGGAATGATTGCATGACAAAGTGCTGGATAGATGCGCTCGAGTTTGAAAACCACGGCGGCTGGTCGCCCGAAACTCAATTTGCGCATGAAATGGGTCAGGGCTACCTGATGGCGATCGGTCTGCCCGGAGAACCGGTGGCGGATGCATCGACGGTCATAAACGTGCCCGCCACGGGCCGCTATCGCCTTTGGGTACGCACTAAGAACTGGCTGACCGAGGCCGCGCCCGGCAGATTCAGGTTGTCGGTAGATGGCGAGCGGCTGCCGCACGAGCTGGGCGCGCTGCCATGTCACGGCTGGTACTGGGACATTGCCGGCGACATAGAGCTGACCGCCGGCAAACATGAAGTCTGCGTGCAGGACACTACCGGATGGTTCGGACGCTTTGCCGCGCTCATAGTAACGGATGATTTCGACTTCACGCCTTCTCCCGAAAAGGAACGCATATGGCGCGAGCGCGCAAATATGCGCGGCGAGAGCGACAAACCCGTCGATATGGGGCATTTCGACGTGGTCGTCGCCGGCGCGGGGCCCGCCGGTATACCCGCCGCGTTGGCTGCCGCCCGCAAGGGGCTCAGCGTAGCGCTGATAAATTCGCGTCCGCATGTGGGCGGAAACTCGTCGGAGGAAGCCGGCGTTGGCTTTGACGGCGCCGGAGCGCGGCATTCCAATATGCGCGAAACCGGCATAGCCGACGAAATACGGCGTACCATGGATTTTAACAGGATCACCTGGCAGCGCGCGGAAGAAATGCTGCTGGCAGCCGAAAAAACGCTTGCGCAGTTTCCGAATCAGTTCGTGATAGACGCGGATGCGTCCAATGGCAAAATAAGCTCGCTGACCACGCTGGACTGCATCGATTGCACGCGCCGCATTTACCGCGCCGAATATTTTATTGACTGCACCGGCGACGGCTGGCTGGGATACTATTCGGGCGCGTGCTATCGGCTGGGGCGCGAGCCCAAGTGGATGTACGGCGAAGAATTTGCGCCGGAAACTGCGGATAACGAAACTATGAGCGGTTGTCTTATGAGCATGAAGGGCGAGCGGCACTTTGTATCCTATCTTGCCGAGGACGCGGGGCATTTTGTGCCCTTCACCGCGCCGGACTGGGCGCTCAAGCTGCCCGCGGGAGATTCGCTCCACCGCTTTCCGGGCAACCTTACTTCCGGCGAATGGTGGATCGAAAACCCCACCGACCTGGACGATCTATGGGAGCAGGAGGAGATTCGCGACGAGCTGATACGATTGTCGCTGGGCTATTTTCATTGGCTCAAAAACAGCTATGCGCGCCGCGATCTTGCGGCAAATCTCAGGCTCGTAAGCTTCCCCAGGTACAATGCCAAGCGTGAGACCCGCCGCTTGATAGGCGATTATGTGCTTACCCAAAATGACGTGACAAAGGTGACCGTATTTGACGACGCAATATCATACTGCGGCTGGACGCTGGACGTGCACCATCCGCGCGGACTGTTTTCGGGCAAGGAAGGGCCTTATTTCTCTGACTCATACGTTCCGATAACGTCCATCCCCTACCGCTGCATATACTCAAAGAACGTATCCAATCTGTTTATGGCCGGGCGCTGCGCGTCCGTAAGCCATTTAGCGCTGGGCACGGTGCGCGTGGAAAGTACGCTCGCCACACTGGGCCAGGCGGCGGGCACCGCGGCGGCGCTTTGCCTTGAAAAAGGCGTTATGCCGCGCGAGCTGGGGCAAGAGTATATTGATTTGCTGCAGCAAACGCTTTTGCGCGATGACCAGTCCATACCGTGGCTGCGCAATCACGATTCGGCGGACCTTGCGCGCAGCGCGCATATAAGCGCCGACAGCTTTAGCCGCGTCGAACCGTTTAATACGGAAATCGGAGTTGAAACGGGCTGGGATGAACTTGACACGCCGCGCGCAACCACCGTGCTGCGTTTCGGCAAAGAATTGGGCACGGATGAAAATCCTGACTTTTTCAGCGTACAGCTCAAAAACGAAACCGACCATCCAATCGACGTCCCGTGCCAGTACATTGCGCGTTCCATAGTCCACCCGGACGTATTGGAATCGGCAAGCATAACCGTGCCCGCAAGGTTCAGCGGCTGGATCGAACTGCCGTTCACGCCGCAGCGCGATATTTTCCCGTGGGGCGTGTATCTGGGTGCAGCGCCCGGCGTGTTCTGGCGCCAATTTGATTACACCACGCTCAGCCGCAACCGCGCGTTTTTGCAGGACAGATATACATGGAAGACCAACGGCAACAACGCTTATTGCCTTAAATACAGCAAGCGTCCGCTACCGCTTGCCAACTGTGCGCCGGATAATGTAATAAACGGCCTCAACAGGGCGCTGTCCGCGCAAGATTACGCGTGGGTAAGCGATCCTGAAATGCCGCTGCCCCAGTCGATCACGCTAAGCTGGGACCGTCCCGTGCGCATTTCCGAGCTGGACGTGACGACCGATACCGACAGCAAGCATCCGTCGTTCAGCTATCAGAGTCTGCCCGTTGTAAAGCAGACGCTCAAGGATTTTGACGTCGCCGTGCTCCGTGACGGCGGTTGGCACACCGTCTGCCGCATAAGAGGAAATTATCTGCGCCACATATGCTGCAAATTTGACGTCTGCACTGCCGACGCCGTGCGCGTAACTGCGCTTGCGACATACGGCGACCCCAGCGCGCGTATATTCGAGATACGCGCATACGAATAAAATATGCAGAGGTGACGATCAACATGAACCAGTTTGAAACAGTGACGCACGACGTTGATCTGTGCGTAGTCGGCGGCGGACTTGCGGGGCTTTGCGCCGCAGTCGCCGCAGCAAGACATGGTGCGCGCGTCGCGCTTATGCAGGAGCGTCCCATGCTGGGCGGCAACGCTTCGAGCGAAATCCGCATGTGGGTTTGCGGCGCTCACGGCAAAAACAACCGCGAGACCGGACTGCTTGAAGAAATAATGATGGACAACAACTACCGAAATCCCGACCGCAATTACAGCATATGGGACGGTATACTCTATGAAAAGGCCGTTAGTGAAAAGAACATTACGCTGCTGCTGAACTGCACGTGCAGCGACTGTACAATGGACGGCGATCGCATCGTACAGGTTAAAGGCTGGCAGATGACCACGCAGCAATTTCACGTTATCAGGGCGAAATACTTTGCGGACTGCTCGGGCGACAGCGTGCTTGCTCCGCTGACCGGGGCAAAGTGGCGCATGGGCCGCGAGATGCGCGCTGAATTTGAGGAGGACATAGAGCCCGAACATGCCGACAAGCGCACTATGGGCATGAGCTGCATGATACAGGCGCGCGAGGAAACGCAGTCGTCCACGTTTACGGCTCCCGAATGGAGCCGCAAAATCACTGCCGCCGATCTTGCGCACCGCATGCCCAACATGTCAAACATAGGCGAAAACTTCTGGTACCTCGAGCTTGGCGGCACGCGCGACAGCATACGCGACACGGAATCGCTTAGACATGAGCTGCTTGCGCTCGCATACGGCGTTTGGGATTTCATTAAAAACGACCCTGAGCAGAAGGAAAAGAACAAGTATTGGCGTCTCGACTGGATGGGTATACTTCCCGGAAAGCGCGAAAGCCGCCGATATGAAGGCGACTATATTCTGACTCAGAACGACGTGCGCGCCGAAGGGCGTTTTGAAGACGTAGTTGCATACGGCGGCTGGACAATGGACGACCATAATCCGGCGGGCTTTAATACCCCGGAGCCGCCCAATACGTTCCACCCCGCGCCGTCGCCGTTTGGCATTCCGTACAGGTGTCTGTATTCAAGGAATATCGATAACCTGTTCTTTGCCGGACGCAATATATCCGTCACTCATGCCGCAATGAGCGCCACCCGCGTTATGGCTACATGCGCAATGTTGGGTCAGGCGGTCGGCACGGCGGCGGCAATCGCGGCGCGCGACGGACTTAGTCCGCGCCAGGTTTATGAAAGCAGTATCGGCGAGCTTCGCCAGACGCTTATGGATGACGACTGCTATCTGCCGTTTGCCCGCCGGGCGATTCCTCAGCTTACGCGGGAAGCTAAGCTAGAGTGCGAAGCCGCAGATCCGGAAGCGCTGCGCAACGGACTTGACCGACCGATCGACGCATGTGATAACGGCTGTATGGTGGAAAAGGGGCATGCCATTACATACGTTTTCGATTCGTTAGCATATATATCGTCTGCCAGGATAGTGTTTGACAGCGACCTCAACCGCGAAAACACGCCCGGTTCGGCAGACGCACGCGTGCGTAATATGATTGCGAACCGCCCGCTGTCTTTCCGTGAAACCGGCGTGCCGTATACCATGGTCAAGTCTTTCAGCATAGAGGTGCAGGACGAATCGGGCTGCTGGGATACCGTATTCCAGACGTCAAACAATTACCATCGCCTGGTCACGGTCCCGGTGGCAAGGCGCGCGTCTGCCATAAGGCTCACGCCGCTGGATACCTGGGGCGCCAAACTATGCCATGTATTTTCTTTCGACGTAAGCGGTAAATAAATCATTTTTACCGGACATGCGTCCGCAGTCGTGCAGCCAGCCTGTTTCCAAACAACGGCTGGCTGCATTATATTTATCAAACCGTCTTCCTAACGACCACCCGGCACTCCTTTTCCCAAAACGCGATGCCATATGTCCATATGTTCTTTACGCGGTAACGCCTCAGTATCGCGGTGTAGTCCTTCTCCTCTATCTGCCTTAGCGCCGTTTCGCACGCCGCATCCAGCTTTTCGTACTCCTTCACGTCCTTGACCTCTACTACGAACCCTACCTTACGGTCCCGCCGCTCCACCACTATGTCGCTGCGGCCCTTGCCCGTTTCTACATTGCTTGATACGCGCCAGTTCGCACATGTGCTCAATAGCGCCAGCAAAAAGCCGTGATAGAACGATTCCCGCGCGTCGTAATAGCTTACCGTGTCCAGCAGCTGCTCATCCAGATATTCCTTTATCGCGTCTGCGCTGCCGCTCTCGAACGCCTCGTACAATCCGGTCAGCTTATCGCTCTGCGCCGCCGCCCTGCCCTTGAACCAGTCCAGCACCTGCTCCATGTATATCTGGCGTACTTCCATATTGGGTATGCGCAGTTCGTACTGTCGGCCGTTGGGGTAGCCAACCGCAGTAAGATAGCCTGTCATGTAGAGCAGGCTCCATATGTTTTCTATATTCGCGTCTATCTCGTTATGCGTCAGGTTTTCGTTTAGCGTCTTGGTTATGGTCTCGCCCGCTATCAGACGCTCTATGTCCATCTGCGTAGTGCCGTCCGTCCCTCTGCTTATAAGCCTGCGCACCATCTCGTTGCCGCTGGTGTTTATCCAGTACGCCTTGGGCTGCGCGTGGGCGGACGAACATGCGTCATAGCAATAATTGATCACATCCCACGGACAATATATGTCCTGGCCGCCGAAGCGATAGCCGTCGTACCACTTGCGCACATCCGAATAGTGGCTTTCCAGCCCGTAATACTCCAGCATTTTGCGCACTTCCGCGTCGGTAAAGCCGAAATATTCATCGAACTTTTCATCCGAAATTGAGTGTACTTTAAGATTATTCAGCCCCGTGAATATGCTCTCCTTGGACACGCGCAGACAGCCCGTGAGCACCGCCATAAACAGGCTGTCGTTGGTCTTTAGCGCCGCGCCGAACATCGCGCGGATGATGTCTATCATCTGCGCGTAATATCCATGATGGAACGCCTTGTCCAGCGGCACGTCGTATTCGTCTATGAGAAGTATTGCCTTTTGACCATAGTGCTTTTCCAGCAATCTGCAAAGCATCTGCAGACTTTTGCGAATATCACTGGCATCATACCGTTCGTTAATAAGTTTCTCTAAAAACTTCTTTTCATCATCAGCTATTTTATCGCTGTCAACAAGGAATCTAAGCCTTGCCGCTTCATCGACTATGATTTGGCATAATGCCTCGTACGCTGTTTTAAAATCTAAACCATCTACGCCCTTGAGCGATATAAATACAACCGGGTACTGCCCCATGAATCTATCGCAAATCACCTTATCATTTGAAACGACTAATCCATCGAATATGCTCTTATCGCCGCCAATTTCGAAAAATGACTTGAGCATACTCATGTTGAGCGTTTTGCCAAAGCGCCGCGGGCGGGTGAACAGGTTGACCTTGCTCCAGCCGTTCATAAGATCAATTATGAGGCCGGTCTTATCCACATAATAGAAGTCCTCTTTGCGCATTTCTTCGAAGTTTTCTATGCCTACCGGAAGCTTTTTGCTGACCATATTTCTGCTCACTCCTCTGCTTTGCGTATCTTTTCTTCTATTATATTACTAGTATATCATACAAGCCGCGATACTTCAATTGCGCTTGTACAATCTGACTACTCCTGTAAAAATGCACCATACATCATCGTTTTCTATCCAAGAGCATATATTGACTGTTGCACTTTAAATCACCCCCCGCCCCACCCCTGCCGCTTAGCCAGTTCCTCAACGGCAAAACAGAACTTATCTTCTTGTGTCAATGTCATCAATAGCGGGTCGCCCTCCCGAATTCTAAGAGTGCGCCGAATTTCCTTAGGGATAACCACGCGTCCCAGCTCGTCTATCCTGCGCACGATGCCCGTCGCTCTCATTTACCCAACTCCGTTCATTTTGGTTTTTTGCCGGATTCCCGGCTTTATCGGTTCGCAGTTATTCTCTGCATTACGTGGGAATTTATTCGGGAGGCAGATGGAAAATAAATGCAGATAGGTTCAGTGGCGCGTGCAGTGTAATGATATTATTGCCAGTAAATGCAAAAATTTCTAGACTTATGGCAGCATTTATGGTATAATTGAAATGAACCCAAGCAATAGAATTAATCAATAAAGTTTTCAGATAAGTTCGGCGACTATAAAGTTTGCTAGATATATGATATATTAAGCGGCGTAATGAGTTTATCAAGCTGATGCCGGACTATACGTTAGACTCCGATTGGAGACAGCCTGTCATAGAGTGGAACGGAACGCCGCTTACAAAGGAAGAAGTATATAAGCGCATTATACGCGGCGTCACTGACCCTAAATGGTGGGAACGATGGGTATATCATGGCGGTGGTATGTCTGATACAACGCAGGCATACGAAGAAGCGCTTGGCCAGTATGATAATCGCTTTGATTGACGGTGTGCGCGCTTTAGTATAAAAAGATACTGTCAGAACGCGGCACCGTGACCTGACCGTTAGTACGAAAAGGAGTAAATAACCGTGATAGGTCTGTTGGTTTTAGCGGTCGTCATAATAGTTTGGCCTTTTGTTTATCGACCTGCAACAATTAGTGCTATTGGCGGTTATGGAATGTTCGATGATTTTGTTCCTTGCATCAGAAACATGCTCTATTTGACGGAAGAAAGAAAACAATTTTTGTCAGAACGTTTAACCTACTGGAATAGGATTGCGGACATAATACACACAGAGCAAATAGATGCTTTTGATTGTGAATAATGAGTTGATATGTTCCAGCATAAATAGGGGGTACGATTTGTTCCCCTTTACTATGGACATTCAAAGCATTGTCTCAATCCATGTGGAGACGGTATGCCTACTGTCCAAGCTTTAAAAATGGCAGAGAGCAAAGCAGCCTAAAATGATTAATCTGTTTGGAAGTATTATCCACTATTATGAGTTTTGCGAGGAGATCGTATTATGTTGGTTATATATGAAAATCCGGGCTTTGAACATTCAATAGCGAGTATATTGTTGTTTCAAGAAGATGACACCGCGCCATACTGGTCGGATGCGCTTTACTATTTTTATCCGCATGTCGATAAGAAAAAGATGCTTTCCATTTCAATAACTGAGAGGGGGCAATATCTTACAGAAGTCTTAAGGAATGTGTGGGATGATTTATCAAAAGAACTCGACCAAAAGGTTGAATTGTATAATTTGCATTTTAACCGATATCATGCTCAGATTGATGATGCCCTATCTGAAGCGTTTGAGATGGATACGAGTAGTATCTTTAACGACTTAAAAGCATATATTACTTTGAACCCGGTTTGTCCGCGCTTTTTGAAGGAGAAGTATTTCGATGTTTTTTATAAAAACAGCGAACGGGGAGCATTGGGCATGTCTATTCATGAAATCATACATTATATTTGGTTTTATGTATGGCATAATCACTTTAGAGACGACTATGAGGAATATGATCAGCCTTCTTTAAAATGGATATTAAGTGAAATGGTAGTTGAAAGCATAATGGACGACAACAGACTATCATCAATCAATCCCTACTATCCTCGTGAGAACGGAGGATGTGTTTACCGGTATTTTCAGGACATGATTATTCAGAATGAGCCTATACTGGACACGCTAAGAAGAATGAAGAAAGAAAATCATATAACAGAATATATGGAAGTTGCATACAGGTATTGCTTGGAAAACAAATGTGCAATACGAAATCATATTATAGAAGCTGAAAAGGAATTCTAAAAGGCGACAATGCGCCGAAACTGCGCAAGGCCATCAGCAGCGCGACCGCGCCGTAATTAAGACTTACGGTTTCTGGGGCAAGCTGAACGCCAAATCTGCCTACATGGCCGAGACGATGAAGATGTATCATCACTGTAATCCCCAACCGTTTTACGGTGAGTGTCCAAATCAAAGATTTTGTGATAGAATAGAGAATATGAAGAAGATAACAGAAGCGGCATGAAAAAAATGCCCCAAATGTAGAAAGACGGAGAACCAGATTAAAGCAGGGTATAATGCTTCGGGAAGTCAGCGCTGCAATAACCAACCGGTCAGCGACTGTTCAATAGTAGAGCTGGATGAGCTATATTGGTTTTTAGAATATAAGCCACAGACTGAAACGCGGGAAAACGTCTATATCATGACCATGGTAATCCGATAGCCGCACCAAATAGTAGGGCACAAGGTAAGCCAGAATAAAGCAGCCGGAACAATTCAGCAAATGGTTGATGCCGCTCCCATAGCAAAGCAGTATTGTACAGACGGATACTTTGGATATTTGGATGTGATCTTCCTTGGAAGGCACATTTTCAACATCCACAGCAAAAACAGTAGAGGGTGTTAATGTTGATTTGCGGCATTATATTCCTACGCTGGCGCGTCGCAGCAGACGTTTTCCTCGGAAACTGGAGAATCTTCAGACGGTTCTTGCCGTCTTTGCTCAGGCCTATAATCGTTTCGGCAGATAAAAATTGCTATATCGCTCTCTGCATCATTCCTCTTCTCTCCCTTTCTCTCTTTGATTTCTTTTAAATCTCATTTTGGACACTCCCAACTATTCCCGCATCTTTACAACGCGTAATGGACGTGATAGTATACAAGTGGATCGTTAATAATGGCGTGCTTGCGATTTTTTAAGGAGGCTTTGCACATGAGACATTATACTCTGCTATCAGACGATCGTTCTTTTGCGTTTTCGGCTGAAAACCCTACCGGAACGCGCGGCGGCGGTTCCCGAGGCGGCGATTGCACAAAGCTGTCTCCGACTGTGACCATCAAATCGGGTGAAACTGTGACGCTGGCCGATATCAACGGCTCCGGCATGATTCAGAACATGTGGTTTACGGGGTACGTCGGGCATAGTTTTATACTGAGGATATATTGGGAAAATCAGGAATATCCTTCCGTCGAAGCGCCGCTGTCGGCCTTTTTCGGCTGTGCGTATGACGAGAACTTCATCGATCGCGACGGATGTTATCCCGTGCTGAACTCGGCTGTGATGCTGGTTGCTCCAGGGCGCGGATATAATTGCTTCTTTGAAATGCCGTTTAGAAAGGCCTGCAGGATCACTATGGAAAATCGCAGCGGGAAGGATGAAAGCCTGTACTACATCATTACCGGCTGCTATAGTGACATGCCGGAGAACATCGCTTACTTCCACGCGTCTTACAGGCAGGAGCATCCCGTTCAGAAGGGGCGCAGCTATACGATTATCGATGGAATCAAGGGCAAAGGGCAGTTCCTTGGCGTTACGCTTGCAACCGGCATGAACGGCAACAACACGTGCTGGGTCGAAGGCGAAGCCAGGATGTACATTGACGATGATAAATACCCGTCCATACATTACACTGGTACGGAGGACTACTTTACCGGCTCGTACGGATTCGGAAACGATATATATAGGAAGCAGTACCAGACGTTCAGCGGGCACTACAGCGGCCTTTTTGCGATTCTGGGGGACAATATGGAATTCTATAACGGGCAGCAGCGTTTTCTGCTTTACCGATTCCATGTGCCGGATCCCATACATTTTGAAGAATCGTTCCGAATGACAATCGATAACATGGGCTGGACGGGCCCCCGATATGATGATTACACAAGCGTGGCCTACTGGTATCAGTCGCTTCCGTCGGCCAAGCTGAAAGAGTTGCCGAAGGATTCGGACATGTGTATGCGGTAAGCGCTATGATCTTTCGAGACACACTCTAGCGAAATAAAATAAGGCAGGCGAAATTCATGGAACTAAAGAGCTGCACAGGCATAAACGGAGAAAAACGGGATTACATACTCTATCCAAAGGCCATTCCGCCGTATGAACAGTCGGACTACATTACCGACGTGCTGTTCGATACTTTCAGGTATCACAGCGGCGAGGGCGACATGTGGCCGATTACGTGGGCAAACGATAATTGTCTGTATTGCGGAGCGGGCGACAACAAGGGCTGCTCGACCAATTTGTGGCGGGTAACTACGTTTGACTTTGAACCCGGCGCGCTGACCAGCACCGGGCGTTGGAGCAACGACATGATTAATCCCGACCCCGCGAATATACGCGAGGTGCTGAAGGACAAGGCCATAACTTCAATTAAGCCGTCGGGACTGCTGGACATCGACGGGACGCTGTACCTGAGCATGGAGGCGCAGAATTACGGCGACAATCCCCTGTTCGGCAGGCAGCATAACTTTTACGGCTGGATATTGAAATCCACTGACCGGGGCATCAGCTTCACTGAATCGACCGACCGCCATTTCTTCACCGGCAGTCTGTCGTCGTGCCACTTCCTGCAGTTTGGCAAGGGCTATGCGGGCGCGCGCGACGAATTTGTCTATGCGTACTTCCCGTACGATATGGAGAATGGCCAAAGCTATTGGGAAAACAGCGACGCGCTGCTGCTGGGCAGAGTGCCTAAGGACAGCATTATGGACAGGAGCGCATGGGAATTCTATGCGTCCGATTCGCCGAACGCGCCGCAGTGGAGCAGCAAGGTTGAGGATGCGCGCCCCGTATTCTGCTATACCAAGATGACAGGTTCAAATCACGTCGTATACAACGCCGGAATCGGCCGCTATATAATGGGAAACTACAGCTTCATCGACGAGGAATTGAACCCGCGCCCGATACATCAGATGGAGTATCCCGAGTCCAGCATAAGCCAGCTTACGCTGTACGAAGCGCCCGAACCGTGGGGGCCGTGGAAGCTGTTCTACCGTAACGACGACTGGGGCACGTATGGCGATTATCAGCCCAATTTCCCGACAAAGTGGATGACCGACGACGGGCATCTTATGTATATGGTTTCTTCAGGCTCATGGGACGATTATAACTTCGTCGTGCAGAAGGTTGCGCTGAAGCTGAAGGGCGAGACTGAATTTCCTAAGGAATCCAAGTTTTTCAGGTATATTCGGGCTGGGTTGGATAAGCGGTAAGTTGGTTGTAATGTGCAGATAATAGTTAAATATAACGGGCTGTCTCTTGATGAGACAGCCCGTTATTCTAATCAGCCTTTACTTAGCCCAGCAGCGCCACATAAGCATCATAAGCATTCTGGCACAGCTCGACATAGCGGTCAACCTGCAGCGCCTGCAGCTGCGCAAGGTGGTTCGCCCACACGTTTTCGTCTATCGTGCCGAATATAGCTTCCGCTACGAAGGACTGGACGTATGCGTCGATCTCAACGTACAGCAGGCCCTTTTCGCTGGTCTCCATGTCGGAGATGGGGCCTTCGTGATACGCAACCGCGGGGAAGTACGGTATATACTCCAGTATCGCGGTTTCGCGGATAGTCTTGGGCGAAACGTTGCCGGAATAGTCCTGCTTATTGATGAGCTGGAAGCCCGAGCTGCCGGTCTCGCCGTGGGTGTACACGTACTGGTCCCAGAACTCATAGCCTTCCGGCGGCTGAGAATCGTAATCGTGTAGCGTGTAGTTGTTGCCCTCGCCGGTGCGCTCCCAGTACACGCCCTCTTCACCAAAGCGGCTGGTCATCTTGCGCGCGAAGTCGGAGTTGATGTACTCATACACCTTGCATATCACGTCGGCGTATTCGCAATCGGCGGGCATCGAAATCGCCTGAGCAACCGAGTCATTGCTGCCCTCGAACAGTATCTTTTCATTGGGGCCGGTGATTATGTGCATCGGTACGAAGCCGTCCAGGAAGTTCTGAGGATTGTACTTCGCAACAACGCCCAGCATGTTCTGTGAGATCTTGCCGGTGAGCTGGTCGGTGGTCTGGGACAGGGATTCCTTGTCGAGCAGACCTTCCTTGGCGAGGCCGTTCAGCCAAACCAGCGCCTGATAGAACTCGTCCTGACTGGCCTGAAAATATACCTTGCCATCGTCGTCGCAGTCCACATAATTGGCTGTGTCGTACAGCACGCCGAATATGCCGAACAGATCGGTAAACTTACCGGCCCAGCCCTTTTCCTGCAGGGACAGCGGAATCTCATCGGCAACGCCGTTCTGGTTGAGGTCGTTGTCGTGGAAAGCCTTCAGCACGGTTTCAAAGTCTTCCAGCGTGGTGGGGTTTTCCATGCCCACGGCATCCAGCCAGTTCTGGTTAATCCAGTACATGGTGCCGACGGTGCTGTCAAGGCTGTAAGTAAAGCCTATTGGCAGTACGTAAATGCCGCCGTCGTTGCTCTTTGCACCGGCCAGTACGGTGGGCTCGTCCTCGAACACCTTTACCAGCGTGGGGCAGTATTCGTTTATCAGATCGGTCAGTTCGTAGAACATATCTATGTTCTCGTTCATGGTGGCCTTGCTCAGCGAGCCCATGAACAGATCGGGCATATCGCCGGACGCAACCAGCAGGTTAGTCTGAGTAGTCCAGTCGTTCAGCTCGTTCCACTCGAAATATACATTCGTTTCGGCGGAGATCTGCTGATAGAACTCCTTCTCACTCCATGGAACCAGACAATAGCTGTTGGAAGCGACTGCAACTGTGATTGTGACCGGCTCCTCAACGATGGGAGTGACGACGGTTCCTTCGGCAAACGCTGCGCCGGAGCAAATCAGCATCGCCAACGCCAGTATCAGGGACATAAGCTTCTTCATCGGATTACCATCCTTTCATAATATGGATATATTCCCCGTGCGGCACGCGCCGCTTGACATCAGCCCTTGACCGCGCCAATCATGACGCCTTTAATGAAGTACTTTTGCAGGAACGGATACACCGCGATTATCGGCAGCGTGGATACCACGATTACGCAGTATTTGGTCAGCGTACCCAGGTTTTCCAGATTGCTTTCGCTCTGAGCCGACTCGGCAACCGTCGTGACGCTCTTTTCCAGCGCGGAGCCGGTCAGCAAAATCTGGCGCAGTATCAGCTGAAGCGGATAGTACTCCAAGTCCTGCAAATAAATCATCGCATTGAAGTATGCGTTCCAATGCCCAACCGCGCTGTACAGCGCAAGCACCGCAAGTATGGGCTTGGACAGCGGCAGTATTATCGATACGAAAAGCCGCTGAATGGAACAGCCATCCACCATTGCCGCCTCATGCAGTTCAAACGGAATCGAAGTTGCAAAGTAAGTGCGCGCGATAATCATGTTGTACACCGAAAACGCGCTCAACAGGATTATTACCAGCGGATTATTTATCAGGTGCAAATCCTTTACCAGCAGGTACGACGGAATCAGGCCGCCGCTAAAATACATGGTGAATATGAATATACCCATGAACACATTGTGGCCGATCAGGTCCTTGCGCGACAGCGAAAACGCCGCCATAGTAGTCACCAGCACGTTTACGATAGTGCCGGGTATTACATAGCGGAATACCGTGTTGCGGTATCCGATCCATATCTTTGCGTTCTGCAATATGTTCTTGTATCCGACCAGCGTTACGTTCTGCGGATAGAGGAGTATTCTGCCCGAGCTTACTATGCCGGGGTCGGTGAACGACGCTATCAGCACGAAGTACAGTGGGTACAGCGTAATCACCATCAGCAATATGAGCAGCGCCATTATGACTATCCGGGTGATAAAGTCAGCCGTCGGCTCTTTAATCCGGTTGGAATGCTTTCTGGCAGTCATCATATCAGTATCCCCCTTACCACAACGCCATGCCGGACAGTTTCTTGGTAAGCGTATTTACCACGACCAGCATTATGAAGTTGATTACGTTATTGAACAGACCTATCGCCGCAGAATACGAGAACTGCGCGTTTTCAAGTCCGATCTTATATGTATAGGTAGAAATTACTTCAGACGTTGTAATGTTGGTCGAGTTCTGCATCAGATAGACTTTCTCATAGCCCACGCTCATTATGGAGCCCGCCTGCATTATCAGCAGTATCACGATCGTCGGCGCAAGCGCGGGCAGGTCTATATGCCACATGCGCTGCAGAATCGTCGCGCCGTCTATGCGCGCCGCCTCGTGCTGCTGCGGGTCTACACCTGAAAGCGTTGCGATGTATATTACCGCGCTCCAGCCCATGTTCTGCCATACGCCCGACCATACGTACAGGTGTCGGAAATACTGCGGTTCGCCGAAGAAGTGAATCTTATTAAAGCCCAGCGCCGCAATCGCGGTGTTTACAAAGCCGGTTGTCGTGGAGAAGAACATGCTCAGCATACCTACGAGCACGACGGTGGATATGAAGTGCGGCGCGTATGATACCGTCTGAGCAAACTTTTTGAACCATGGATACTGTACGTAGTTAAACAGCAGCGCCAGAATTATCGGGATAGGAAATCCAACTATAATGGAATACACCGATACCGAAAGCGTATTTGTAAGCAACAGCATAAAGCGCGGCGACGAAAAAAACGTCTTAAAATGCGCCAGCCCAACCCATGCGCTGCCCATTATGCCCTTGGACGCCTTAAAGTTTTTGAACGCTATCTGCACGCCGTACATGGGCGCATAGCAGAATACCGCCACATACACAAGTGCCGGCACCAGGAACAGATAAAGCATATAGTTATTCTTTATTGATTTCCATGCTGCACTCTTTTTTGTTCTCCCTGTGGCTTTAGCCGGTACCGACATTTACGCGCGCCCCTTTCATAACACGTTTCTTACCCAATTCAATCATCATTATATCTTAACGTGCAAATTATGTCAACATTTTTATTGAATAAAAAATTATCGTGTAGTTTTAGATTTGCATTCGCGTTTTGCCAGTCTTTAGTCATATGGTGTTATGTTTCGGAATTGATTAGAGTCTTTATGACGGATAATAATACTGCCCGTCAGTCTTAGTTGACCGACGGGCAATGTATGATATATTCTGATATTCAGGCTGCAAAGGCAGCTTGCTAAACCGATATGTACGCTCAAAGCGACTTATTATCTGACTATATGTGCTTCCTCAAATTTCCGCCAGCAGCTCCTTCAGCCTATTATCCGTCATTCCCGGCACATCCTTGAGCGGGAATTCAATCCCCATCCGCTCATACTTCTCCATGCACAGCTTATGAAACGGCAAAAACTCCAGCTTTTCGAAATTGGGATAGCTTTGCGCCTTTGCCTTTACGCGGCGCAGATGCTCCGGCGCGTCGGTAAGGCCCGGCACTACCACATGCCTTATCCACAGCGGTACGTTCTTTTCGGCGGTCAGGCTGAGGAAGCCTTCCACATTCGCCATATCCGCGCGGCAATACCTGCGGTAGTCCTCGCTCGTCAGGAACTTTATGTCGCACAGCACCAGATCGGTATTTTTAAGCACGCGTTCGGCGGCATCCAGCCTGCCCACGCCCGACGTGTCGAGCGCGGTATGCACGCCCTCCTGATGCAGCCTTTCAAAAAACTCGGCCACGAAATCCGCCTGCAGCAGCGGTTCGCCGCCCGAGACGGTCACGCCGCCGCCGTTTTTCCAGTACGGCCTGAAGCGCAGTACGCGGCGGGCCAGCTCGTCCACTGTCGTGGGCGTGCCGCCCTCAGGCGACCATGTGTCCGGGTTATGGCAATATGCGCAGCGCAGTGGGCAGCCCTGCATGAACACTACGCACCGAACGCCCGGCCCGTCAACCGCGCCGAGCGACTGAATCGAATGTATATTGCCTGTCAATACAAACACGCCCTTTCTGTACTGCGCATCCCTGCCGCGCGGCTGAATCAGATCGACTCGTGGAAGGTACGGGATATTACCTCGCGCTGCTGCTCGCGGCTGAGCTTATAGAAGTTGACCGCATAGCCCGACACGCGAATGGTCAGGTTGGGGTACTTTTCGGGATGCTCATACGCCGCCATCAGCGTCTCGCGATTGAGCACGTTTACGTTCAGGTGGTGTGCATTCTGACCGAAATAGCCGCCCATTATCGTAACCAGATTGTTCACGCGCTCGTCGTCGGCCTTGCCCAGCGCGCCGGGAGTGATCGAGAACGTATTGGATATTCCGTCGCGGCAATAGGCATAGCTGAGCTTGGCGACCGAGTTAAGCGATGCCAGTGCACCCGACACGTCGCGGCCGCTCATGGGGTTGGCGCCGGGCGCGAGCGGTTCGCCGTGGCGGCGGCCGTCGGGCGTGTTGCCGGTCTTTTTGCCGTACATTACGTTGGAGGTTATCGTCAGTATAGACAGCGTATGAGTTGCGCCGCGGTACAGCGGGAACTGCTTGAGCGCCTCGTAGAACTTCTCCACCTGCTCGCACGCGATGCTGTCCACGCGGTCATCGTCGTTGCCGTACTTGGGGAAGTCGCCCTCGATCTCAAAGTCGGTTATTATGCCGGTCTTTTCGTCGCGGATGGGCTTCACCTTGGCGTACTTGATCGCGGAAAGCGAGTCGGCCATGCAGCTCATGCCCGCTATGCCGAATGCCATCAGCCGGTGCACATCGGTATCGTGCAGCGACATCTGGCTCTTTTCATAGGCATACTTATCGTGCATGTAGTGGATGGTGTTCATGGCCGAAACGTAGGTCTTGGCCAGCCACGGACGATAGAAGTCCATGCGGCGGCATACCTCGTCATAGTCCAGATATTCGCCGTCGTACACCGGCATTTCGGGGCCGACCTGCTCCAGCTTTATCTCGTCGCGGCCGCCGTTGAGCGCCATCAGCATCAGCTTTGCAAGGTTGGCGCGCGCACCGAAGAACTGCATGTCCTTGCCCACGCGCATGGCCGATACGCAGCACGCAATCGCATAGTCGTCGCCATAGCACGGGCGCATTACGTCGTCGTTCTCGTACTGAATCGCGTCTGTGTCGATCGATACCTTGGCGATGAACTTCTTCCAGTTTTCAGGCAGTTTTTCGCTCCACAGCACGGTCAGGTTCGGCTCTGCCGCCGGGTTCAGATTGTACAGCGTGTTCAGCATACGATAGCTGTTTTTAGTTACCATGTGGCGGCCATCCTCGCCCACGCCGCCGACTGCCTCGGTGATCCACATCGGGTCGCCGCCGAACAGCTCGTTATAGTCGGGCGTACGCAGGTGGCGCGCCATGCGCAGGTGCAGCACGAAATCGTCCATGACCTCCTGCGCCTGAGTTTCGGTCATAAGACCCGCATTTATGTCGCGCTCGAAGTATATATCAAGGAATGTGGACGTGCGGCCCAGGCTCATCGCCGCGCCGTTCTGCTCCTTGATGGCGGCGAGGTAGGCCATATACAGCCACTGCACCGCTTCCTTGGCGTTTTCGGCGGGACGGGTTATGTCGAAGCCGTATGACGCGCCCAGCGTTATCATGTCCTTGAGCGCCTTTATCTGATCGGACAGCTCCTCGGCGCAGCGAATTTCCTTTTCGGTGGTAGGCACTTCGCCCAGCTTGTCCTTGTCCTTCTGCTTTTCCTCAATCAGGCGGTTAACGCCGTACAGCGCCACGCGGCGATAGTCGCCGATGATGCGGCCGCGGCCGTATGCGTCGGGCAGGCCGGTCAGCAGTCCGACGTGACGTGCCTCGCGTACATCTTTGGTATAGGCAGAGAACACGCCGTCGTTGTGGGTCTTGTGATACTTGAATTCTTCCTCGATTTTGGGCGATACCTGATAGCCGTACTGCTTGCACGCCTCGCGCACCATTCGCATACCGCCGAACGGGTTGCACGCGCGCTTGAGCGGCTCGTCGGTCTGAAGGCCGACTATGATTTCGTTGTCTTTGTCCAGATAGCCCGGCCCGAACGCAGTGCTGGTGATTACGGTTTCGGTATCGATTTTGAGCACGCCGCCTTTTTCGCGCTCTTTTGCCAGCAGCGCGTCAAACTTTTCGCGCAATGCGGTCGTGCGGGGCGTAGCCTTAGTAAGGAAGGAGCCGTCGCCGTCATAGGGCGTATAGTTTTTTTGAATAAAGTCGCGGACGTTTATTTCGGTTTCCCAGATGCCACTTTTGAAGCTTTCCCATGCGTTTGCCATTATGTTTCCTCCTGTTGGTGTCGTGCTGTCTCTTTTAACGTTCAGATATTTGAACGAAAAAAAGGACAGCATCGCGTTACTTAGTTGCGACACTGCCCAGACGGTCGGCACGCAAACGCAGCGGCGCGCGCTGCATCTGCGAATCAATCTGACCCGCTCCCCGGTGGTTCCCCACCTTATTATCCGTCAGTCGCGGGAGATATTCTGTGCTATCATGATACCATAGACCGTCTTTAGAAACAAGCGAGTTTGTATTAGCATTTGGTATACGTCCGCATGAGGCGAAGTTAAAATAGCGGTCGGGCCGTATACGGCGCGCCCGCGTATGCGCGCACATGATTTTATTTTGACAAAGTTCATCATTTTTTCTTTACTTTTGGAGTAGTTCACGTTATAATGTGGTCAATGTGGTTTATGTCGTTTGATAGATTTACCGGCGCAGCGCGACTATAGAAGGAGGATTTCGCATGAAACTTGGTCTTTGTACAGGTTTTGACAATCTGGAGCTTGCTGCAAAAATCGGCTTTGATTACATCGAATGCGCTTTCAGCATACTGGCCGCCATGCCGGATGAGGATTATCAAAGGCTGCTGGCGCGCAAGGACGCTTTCCCGATACCGGTATCCAAGGCGAACCTGTTTTTACCCGGCGACATCACTCCCATAGGGCCGGACGCATCCGAAAGGGCGCAGCGCGAATATCTGGACCGCGCATTCGGCCGCGCGCACGCAATCGGCGTAAAGCTGGTCGTATTCGGCAGCGGGCGCGCGCGCAAGGTGCCTGAGGGCTGGAGTTATGCGCGCGCATGGCGGCAGCTAACCGACTTTTTGGACGTCGCGGCGGAATACGCGCTTAAGTACGACGTGGTGATCGCGCTGGAGCCGCTGCGCAGCGTGGAATGCAACCTGCTCAATTACGTCACCGAGGCCACGGCGCTATGCGGCATAGTGAATCACCCTTACATAACCGTACTGGGCGACACTTTCCACATGCTGAGCGGCCATGAGCCGCTGGAAAGCCTTACAAAGGCGGGCGAAAAGCTGTCGCACGTCCACATAAGCCACACACTGCCCGATATGAGCAAGCGCATACTCCCGCGCAGCGGCGATGGGGAAAACTACGCCGAATACATAAACCTGCTTAAGGACATGAACTATGCCGGCGACATAAGCATCGAAGCGTGGGGCAACGATCTCGAAAAAGATGGTCGCGCAGCAGTGGAATGCATAAAGCCCTTGCTGTGACAGTTTGAATAACTTTTTTACGCGCAGGATCGGCGCATCGCCCTTCCTGCGCGTTATTTATGTTTTAAATTTACATTTATCGTATGTCACTTCAAGCATTATACAAGATCATATTCAGAGCTACTTTCTCGTTTTAGATGATCAAATTCAGCGTCACGCAGAATAATTTGATTAATTTTCATAATGGTAGTTTTAATTTATATTGTGTCTTGAAAAGAATGGTGTTATAATACGGGTAACAAAAGGTTTCTAACGATTTGTAATAAATAAAAGGAGGCTTTTACTCATGAAGAAACTCGTCGCTTTGGTTCTTGCACTTCTCACGCTGGCCATGCCCTGCCTTTCCATGGCCGTAGAGTATCCCGTCAACGCGGATGAAACCGTCGTGATCTGGAAAGTGCTCGACGGTTCCATCGCCGAGGGCGGCTACACCACCTCGATGGACACGCCCGGTTTCAAGGCGTGGGTAGAAGCCGCCGGCATAAATGTGACGCTTCAGGAATATGCCGACAATAACGCGCTGCTGCTGGCCATCGCCGGCGCGTCCACGCTGCCCGACGCGTACATGATAAACAAGTCTTCCTATGCGGGCGGCGTCATGGGCATGGTGGCCGACGACATAACCATAGAGATCACCCCCGAGATGCTGACCGAAAACGCCCCCGATTACTGGGAGTACGTAAACAATGACACCTACCTGAGCGAGATCGTTCAGATAGACGGCAGCATGTACGGTCTGGCCGGCCACGTATTCGAGCCCGGCTCGGTATACCGTTACTGGCGCGGCCTGTTCTATCGCGGCGATTTGCTTGAAAAGGTCAACAAGGAAGTGCCCAAGACCGCCGACGAGCTTTACGAGCTGCTGGTCGCGCTAAAGGGTCTGGACGGCGTGACCACGCCCATGGTGTTCCAGGGCAAGGACGACCTGCGCGAATCGCTGCGCAACGGCGATCTGACCAGCCCCTTCGGTCTGGTATGCGCGGACGACTATCAGGTGGACGGCAAGTGGCACTTCGGCGCATACGAGCCGGAGTACAAGGAAGTACTGCGCTTTGTCAAGAAGCTCTTTGACGAGGGCCTGATAAGCGTCGACTATCTGTCGATGGAAGGCTCCGTAGCGCAGGCCGCCATATGCAACGGCGAAGCGGGCGCATTCTACGGCAACAACTCCCGCCTCAACACGTTCAAAAATTCGCTCAAGGACGGCGAGTACTTCGTTCCCGGCGCGCCCCTGCAGACCGCCGACGGCCAGCGCGCCATGTACTCCTACGCCGATCCCATGGTGGCGCCCGGCGACGCCATGTACATCACCCCGGACTGCAAAAACCCCGAATTGGTGCTCAAGCTGTACAACTTCCTGTACACCGAAAAGGGCCGCCTGATCCGCGACATGGGCATAGAGGGCGAATCCTATACCATGGTCGACGGCGTGCCCACCTACACCGATCTTGTTACCCATAACCCGGACGGCTATTCGCTGGACGGCGTGGCCCGCTCCTACGCGCTAATCAACTGGCCGGGCATACACGGCGACAACCAGCTGCGCCAGCGCCATCCGGAGCAGACGCAGGTCGACGCATACATGCTGTGGGGCGACACCGACCACGATAAGTACGTCGTTTCCCCCGAGGACGTGGTGCTGGATGAATACACCGACGAGTACGCGAGCCTGTGGATAGATATAGAGCTGTACATCAACGAGAGCCGCGCGAAGTTCATAAACGGCGAGCTGGACATAGACAAGGATTGGGACAATTACATCTCGACCCTTCAGACGATGGGCATGGATCGCGTTTATGAGATCAAGCAGCAGACCTTGGACGCATACGCCACCGCGTTCGACGGCTAACGCTAAAAGTCATGTCAGGCGAGGCGGGCTTTAAAACCCGCCTCTGCTTTTTAAAAGCGGCGGCCCTGCCGCGCAAAGGCGCCCGCAAACGATTCTGAAAGGGAAGTTAAGTATGAAACCAGTTGTCACCGCCCGTAAAAAGCCGCTCAGACTGCGGCTGAAAAAAGACATGCTGACATTCGGCGGAGCATACCTTATGGGCATACCGGTGCTCGCCTATTATATACTTTTCCATTATAAGCCGCTGTTTGGCGCAGTGATCGCGTTCAAGGATTACAAGCCGCGCAAGGGCATTTTGGCCAGCCCGTGGGTCGGATTCAAGCACTTTGAGAGCTTTTTCAATTCGTTTTACTTCGGCCGGCTTATAGGCAATACGCTGACCATCAGCATATCCAGCCTGCTGTTCACGTTCCCGATCGCGATAATATTCGCGCTGCTGGTAAATGAAATACGCAGCAACAGGTTCAAGCGCGCCGTACAGACCATTTCGTACATGCCGCACTTTATATCCACAATAGTCGTGTGCTCCATGGTAATGCTGTTCGTGGACAGCCGCGGCTTCATAGTATGGATAATAGAAGCTATGGGCTTTAAAGTGGGTCAAAGCCTGCTCAACTTTCCCAGCGCGTTCGTGCCGATATACATCGTTTCGGACATATGGCAGCAGACCGGCTGGAACTGCATAATATACCTTGCGGCGCTGGGCAGCATAGACCCCGAGCTTTACGAGGCGGCGCGCATAGACGGCGCAAACCGCTGGAAACAGACGATACACGTCACCCTGCCCGGAATACTGCCGACGATAATACTGCTGCTCATTCTGCGAATCGGCTCCATGATGAACGTCGGACATGAAAAGATAATACTGCTGTACAACGACTATACGATGGAAACGGCGGACGTCATTTCCTCATACGTATACCGGCGCGGCATGATAAAGGGCGACTATTCCTTCTCCGCCGCGGTGGGCCTGTTCAACTCGGTCATAAACTTCGCCATGGTGGTAATAGCAAACCGCATAAGCAATAAGACGATCGGCAGCGGCATCTTCTAAGGAGGGAGACGGAAATTATGCTCAATACGGCAAAGGAAGCACGCCCGAAGGCGTCCGGAAAAAGCTCTCTCGATCAGGAAGGCCCCGGCTACCGGCTGTTCAGCGCGCTCAACATAGTTATAATGTGTCTGGTCATACTTATCACTCTGTACCCGGTTTATTACGTAGTGGCGGCGTCCGTTTCGGAAGCCGACCTGCTGATGCGCCACGGCGGGCTGCTGCTGTACCCCTTGGGCAAGCTGAACGTATTTTCATACGAGCTCGTGTTCCGCAACCCCATGGTACTGGGCGGATTTGCAAATACGTTTTTCGTACTTATCGTGGGACTATGCTTTAACATGGTGCTGACGTGCATAGGCGCTTATCTGCTCGCGCTCAAAGGCTCCATGTTTACGCGCCCGCTCGCGCTGCTCATACTTTTCACAATGTACTTTAGCGGCGGCATGATACCCGCCTACATGAACGTGCGCGATTTGGGCATGATCGATTCGCTTTGGGCGCTGATAATCCCCGGCGCGATCAATACATATAATATGATGATAATGCGCTCCGCGTTTGCGGCGGTGCCGGATACGCTGTACGAGGCGGCTCATCTGGACGGCGCTACCCACATACGGATACTCAGCCAAATCTACCTGCCGCTAAGCGGCGCAACGCTTGCGGTCATGGTGCTGTACTACGGCGTAGGCCACTGGAACAGCTGGTTCAACGCATCCATATATATATCCGATACGACCAAGTACCCGCTCCAGCTGGTGCTGCGCCAGATACTGATGCTCAATCAGAATTCACAGCTTCAGGCCTCGGTCACGGACAACGGCGAGCTGGCAAAATACGCCGATCAGGTCAAGTACGCACTGATAGTGGTTTCCTCCGCGCCCATACTGCTGCTCTATCCCTTCCTGCAAAAGTTCTTCACAAAGGGCGTAATGGTAGGCGCACTAAAGGGCTAAAAACTTGTGCTATGCAAAAACGATTCCCGGATCGAGTTCGGGAATCGTTTTTTTGCGCATTATCGATCGTTTACCATTAGCCCGGCCTTATCCATAGTGACGACCAGCACCGGAATCAGCGCCAGCTGCATTATTATTCCGGGTATGGCGTTGATCACCGCGCCCGTCAAAAAAAGCGTCCATGTAAAGCTGTTGCCCGAAAGTCCGGCCAGCAGCGCCTGCACAGCGCCCCACACCACGCGCCCTGCGATCATGGAAATCAGCAGCGCCGCGTATATCATCCACTTTTTGCGCGGCAGGCGGCTGTAAAGCAGCCCCGCCATGCCGCCATATACCGCCAGCTCAAACGCCATGGCGATCGCCGCCGGGAACATCGCGGGCATACCGAACATAACCGACCTGAGCAGCGGCGATATGAAGCCCACCGCCACGCCCCACGGCCAGCCGCACATAAAGCCGCACAGCAGCGCCGGTATGTGCATCGGGCACAGCATGGCGCCGATTTCCGGGATCTGGCCGGTCACAAATGGCAGTATGAGCGCGATCGCCATGTACAGCGCCGAATACGTTAGCTTTCGCAGCTGCGTAGAGTTCATTTTATCATCCCCTTATCCACAAGCTGGCGTATGTGCTCCATTGCGTCGTCTATTATTGCGGCGGAGCCCTGCATTACGCCCGCGATGTACGTGCCGCACAGGTTCATCGGAATGAGCACGCGGTACGCCGCGCTGGACGCCACGGCGTTCGCCATGGCGGGCGATATTTCGCCCATCATTGCGTCTGCGGTCGCTATGCCCAGCGCGCCCACGATTATATTGGCCGTCCGGCACGCGACCGCGACCGCGTTTTCGCCCGTGGCCAGCATGTCCGCGCAACCGCTGCCCATCATGTTCTGCGTCGCCGCGCTGTTCGTGCCCACTGCGGTGATCGTCGCGTCCGGGCATATCCGGCGTATATTTTCCACAAGCTTGCGGCCCAGTCTGCCGCCCTGACCGTCTATTACGAGTATGTTCATTGCAATCACTGCCCTCCGACATAGTAATACACGCCTGCCGGTATGCTGCCCGTGGCTTCCTCCACAAGCATGGTAAGCATACTTGCCGCGTCAACGTCCTCAAAAAGCGGCGGGTTCGAGGTCTTTGCTATCAGCAGCATCGCGGCAAGCCGCATGTACGGCGCATCCAGCATCTGCTGTGAAAGCAGCAGCACGCGCCCGTTTTTGACCGCGTCGATGGCCTGCCAGCCGTCGCGCGCGGCCAGGTTTGCGTAAACGCCCTGCGCCGCGTATTCGGACGCGACGCTGCCGCCCAGCACGCCGCCGTCCACGATCTTGACTATCACGCCCGGATTCTTGCGCGCCACCCAGCCGTCGTCCACGCGCAGATTCTCCTCCAGCAGCCGCGCGGACACGTCGTATGCGCCGGCGCTCAGTATAAGCTCGTGCTCGGGCGAGGTCTTGAATATCGTAACATGGTCCTGCTCGGTCTCCCAATAAACGTTGAGCCGCTGGCATTCAAACAGCGAACCCATGCGCTCCTGCAGGAGCACGCTGAAATACCTGTACGACGAATCGGCGGCCTCGGCGTCATCCGACACGCCCGTCTTATCCGCCTGCTCCGCGGCCACCGTCTGCTCGGCGGTTTGCTCGGCCGCGTCGCTTAGCTTGGCGGCGGCGTTTTGCGCGTCCTCGCTGTCGCTGTACGCGCCGCTGCCCTCGCCCGCGCCGTATACGCTCCTGTCTGTGCCGGGCACTATCTCCGCGCGCGCGCTTTCGTCGTACTCCTTTCGGGACGCTTCCGGGTTTTCTTTCGTTTTGCTTCCGGATTCATCGCCGCTTTCGTCGGTCTCTTCGCCCGAATCGGCCTTTTCGGGCAACGCGCCGTCCAAAGGCCCACCCGACGCGTCGCCAGCCGCCGTTCCCTTCTCGCCCTGCACGCCGCCATGCGCGCCCTGCATATCGCCGCTTGTGCGCGTCCTGCACCCCGAAAGCCCAAGGCATAGCGCCAGCGCCATTATAAGGCATAACGTTTTCTTGCTCATCATTCTCATATCATTCGCACATGCATATCCAGTATTTGAGCCGCAGCCGCGTTCGCCAATCCGTCATGCCGTACAGCGCGTCCCGCGTCTGCCCAAGCAATTCCAGCGCGCGCGCCCGGCTCTCCTCGGGCAGCATGTCGCGGCCGTATGCCGCCGCTTCAAAGTCGGCCGCGCATTCCGAAAAGCGCGCGGCGTACCCATCCGGCATACCTTGGGGAAGGCTTTCCGCCCAGCTGCGGTACAGCGCGTTGCCCGCCCCGCAGCCCGTTATATCCATCCACGCTATCACCTCGCCGAATATCGCGCAGACCGCCGCGTTCACGTCCTCCGACTGAAACGCGCTCCTGGCCGCGCGCGCCCTTTTGCGGCGCGCATTTATCAGCATAAACGGCGTAAACGGCAGTACAATAAGCGCGCACGCGAGCAGCAGCAGCAATGCTATTTTAAGGTAGTTCACCCAGTGCGGCATGGAGATTTGCTCCTGTTCAACGTTTACCAGCCGGTATTCGCGCCCGGTGCGCGATTCTTCATCGCCGGTATACAGCGACTGCGTAAACACATGTCGGGTTTCGGTATCGCCCGCAGGCGCTTCGGATATTGCGCCCGCGACCTGCTGCGCCATGCGGCTCAGATTGTCGCGCACGGTTTCGGACGCGCTTTCGGTAGGCGCGTGCACGCCGGGCAGTATCAGCGCGACCAGCAGCGCCGCGAGCACAGCCGCCGCGCCGCAGGCGGCAAGGCTATTGCGCTCCAAGGGCCGCTTCATCAGCTTGACCGCGAGCAGCACGTATAGCGCCACATTCGCCCACGCCGGGAGCGACAGCCCGAAGTACGCCTGAACCCCCGCAAGCGCCAGCGCGGCGCAAAGCGGCACGGCGCGGCTGCGCGACACGGCGATCAGCGCGGCAAGCGATATCACCGCCAGCGCGGCGAGCGCGCCCGCCAGAAGTACGCTCTGCCCTTCCGGGACCGGGAAGTATTCGTAGGCATACGAGTTAAGCGCCTCGCTCATCGCAAACAAACGATTGCACAGCGCGCGCGCGCCCGCATTCGCGTCCGGTACCGTCAGCATAAGCGCCGCGCAAACGAGCACTGTCCCCATAAGCGCAAACCGCAGCGCCCTTATGCGCCCGCACCCATCCGCGTCCGCGCCGCCTTCGTCCGCAGTGGGCGCGAGACTGCGCGCTTCATTCGGCTCGCAGTCCCAGTCGCGCGAGTACTCGCGTATAAGCAAATCGTCCTTTTTGGCCGACAGCTTCCAGTGTATGCGCTGCACCGGGTCGCCGGGGATGTACTTGCGTATCTCGCCTGGCTGCTTCGCATCGGCGGGCGTCGGCGATTTTACGGCATGATTTTTCAGCGCGCGCGCCATACGCGCCTCGTCCGGCCCAAAGAACGCCCTGCGCAGCGCCGGTACGAGCGGAGCTGTCAATGACAATGCGAGCACGACCCGCGTGCCCGTGTTGTTCTCAAAAAAATACAGGCAGGCCGCCATGAGCAGCCAGACCGCGTATCCCAGACAGCGCTTCTTCATCGCTTGAACATGCCCGACAGCAGTCCGTGCCTGTCCGGGTTTTCCACCTTTCTCAGCAGCTCCCCCAGTACCGAATCCACGTCGGCGCCCACCGCGTCCTGTTTAAGCAGCACGCGATGCGCGCATACATCCCTGAACACATACTGCACGTCCGCGCCGGTCACGTAGTCGCGGCCCTCCATATACGCCCACGCCTTGGCCGCCCTGTCCAGAAACAGCGCGCCGCGCGGGCTCACGCCCACTTCGACCGCCGCGTGCGCGCGCGTGGCCATAGTCAGCCGGGTTATGTAGTCCAGTATGGCGTCCCTGGCCGCGACCGCGCTGACCTCGCGCTGCATTTTAACGAGCTCGTCCCGCGTGATCGCGCATTTAACGTCGTCCAGCGGGTTATTGTCCTGACGCGCGCGCAGTATCGACATCTGCGCATCGTAATCCGGATAGCCCAGCGACAGGCGCAGCATGAACCTGTCCACCTGCGCATACGGCAAAAGCTGAGTGCCCGCCGCGCCCACGCTGTTCTGCGTGGCTATTACCAAAAACGGCTTTTCGAGCGGGTACGTGCATCCGTCCACAGTGACCTGACGCTCCTCCATGGCCTCCAGTAGCGCGGATTGAGTTTTGCTCGACGTGCGGTTTATCTCATCGCCCAATAGGAGGTTCACGCGGTTTACCGCGCCCGGATGGTATACGAAATCGCCGCTGTTTTTATCGTACATCGAAAAGCCCACTATGTCAGAGGGCAGCACGTCCGGCGTGAACTGCACGCGCTTAAACGACAGCCCCACCGCCCGGCTCAGCGCAACCGAAAGCGTGGTCTTGCCCACGCCCGGCACGTCGTCCAGCAGCACATGCCCGTCCGCCAACAGCGCCATTATCAGCTTTTTTATCACTTCGCGCTTGCCCGCAACGGCCTTTTCGACCTCGATAAGCACGTTTTCAAGCTGTGGATTCATTGAAGCAAACTCCTCCGCGAAAGCATTTATATAAACGAAAATGACAGCAAGTCCCCAAAAAAGACCTGCTGTCATTCACCGTTTCGCCGGGCGGTCAGCTGCAACTGACCCGCTTTGGCGACCAGAAGTGCCCGTTGCAGCACGTCCGTGTATTCTGCTTATTTGATCACAATGCGGCCCTGCGCCTCGGCATAGTCGTCGCCTATCACATTGCCCAGTTCTTCCGAAATGTACATCCACACCACGTCGCGCACTACGGCGGTGGTTATGGTGCTCTTTTCATTCTCCTCAGCGGCGGCCGGGAATATGTAAGAAGAGTCCATGCCCTTGAAGTTGGCGTTGCTGGTAATGACGGCGTAGGTTGCCTCCGCATCGAAGGGCTGGCCGTTCACCTCGTCAATGGTCACGCGGCCAAGCGACGCGGCCTTGAACCAGTTGTCGCCATACGCCTCGCCCTTGTCGTATTCATTCGCGGTATCGACGGTGTACTTAAGGCCGGATACCTGCATGAAGGACGCGCACGCGGCGGCGGTGTCCTCGGTATAGGGCAGGCCCTGCGACGCGGCTTCCAGCGCTTCGGCCAGCTGCGCGCCGGTCATATAGGCCACGGCCACTGCGTTGGGGTAAGGCAGCACTTCGGCCAGCTGCTGCTCGCCGAACTTGCCCGCAGGCACGTCCGCGCGCAGGTTGCCGCCGTTCCACAGCGCGACTATGTGATCCGCGTCCACGGCGATCTCGGTATTGCCGGCGGTCACGTCGTCCTCTTCAAAGTACTCGTTTATCTTGCCCGAAGCCGCAAACCAGCGCAGCGCGTCCGTCCACAGATCGCCCAGGTTGGTTTCGCCCATGCGTGCCGCGTCGTCCGCGCCGACGAGGTCGTAATTGGCATACGCTTCAAGGGTATCGTCCAGCTCGATCACATTGCCGTGCGCGTCCGTGAATGTGGATGCGCTCGCGGTCGCGGTCATGCCGCCCAGCAGGCACAGCGTCAGAGCCATGCTTATTACCTTTTTAAACTTCATTTCGCCCATCCTCCCTGCAAGTCAATGCTCCGGCCAAAAATAAAAGGGCGCGACAACCCCGTTCCGAGATTATCGGCACCTTCATGATACCGGAAATTCATAAAAAACGTTCAGAAAAACACCGGCCCGCTTCTGCAGGTCATCGCCAGCTTGTGCCGGCATCATTTATCATATCACGCGGGCGGGGTGTTTGTCAATTCATGTATTTCTAAAATGCGCCGTTCAGCGGCAAAAGCTCAGTTCTGACGTATGAGTACGCAGGACTGGCGCGGCAGAGTGAGCGTAAGGTCGTCCGTCACGCCGCACTTTTCGCCGTCGTGCTGCTCGTCCAGCCGGAACAGGCTGTAGCTCGCATCCCGGCCAAAGTCCAGCCGCACGGTCTTGTCGGGCGCGCAGTCATCGTCGGTATAATACGTCACCACGGCCATTACCTTGCCCAAGTCATCCACGCCGCACAGCGTATACACATCGTCCACGCGGTTTTGCGCGCGCACCTCGGCCGCCATGTCGTAGAACATGCCGTACCAGTACAGCGGGTAATATGGCTTGCGCGGGCGGTAGGTGTAGTAGTCGAACGGCCCGCAGAAGCAGGAGGGGCGCGTGTCGTAGTACATCATCATGTCTATCGGCTCGGCCTGGCCTTCACTCAGGCATGCCATGGTAAACGCCGCGCCCTTGTGATTGCCTATGCACTCTATCGAGTAGACATACTCGTCCGTCCAGCCCTTTACATAGTTCCATTCGTTGAGTATGCTCTCCGACTTTTCATAGCCGTGCCGGTCCAGCAGCGCGCGTATGCGCCGCGCCTTGGCGCTGATGTCGCGCGGGTCGGTGGCGTATATGTGCCACGAGAAGAAATCAAGCGTCACGTCCCGGCGCTTCATCTCCTGCAAAAACGCGTCCGCCCAGCTCTCGTCGCCGCACAGCGCCGGGCCGCCGATCTTAATGCCGGGGAAGCAGCCTTTCAGATGCTTTACCGCGATTTCAAAAAGGTCGAAAAACTGCGCGCGCGTACCGCCCCATGTGCGCTTGTTTTTGCTGTCGTCCGAATCCAGATCGGGCTCGTTCCATATCTCCCAATACTCTATATTAAGCCTAAAGCCGTTTGCCCAGCCCTCGTTGTAGTGCCGTATTATGTGCTCACACACGCGCGCCCACTTTTCAAAATCGGCGGGCGGTATGGTGCCGTGCTTCTTTATCTGATGCTCTATCGACTGGCCCAGGCGGAAGAACGTCTTTGTGCCCGCATCCAGCGGCACCAGTATGGACTCGTCCGTGCACGGAAAGTCGTATGAGGCCGGGTCGTCCGCGTCCGCGTCGAAGCGCGGGAAAATCGCCGTTATGTCCACGGCATACGGCCCGCCGTATACGCTGCCCGCCAGATTGGAGTCGTGGTTGCGGGTATACGGTATGCGCGCCCGCTTATAGTCGTCCATATTGCTGCGCCACTGGTCGTTCGCGTGCCGCTTGTGCCACGGACCGCCGTTGACCGCGTTAAGGGGCTTAAATTTGCCCATCCTTTTAGTCAGGTCAAATGATATTGTATCCATGCGCGCTTCCTCCTCGCCGGAAAACTTTGCCGGAGTTATTTTACCATCCGGCGCTTGTAATGTCAAATGCGCGTTAAATAAGAATTTAAGCAGCGCGCGGTCTGCGCATGGAGCGCATGGAGCGCAATAGCCACCCCAAAGCGTTTCGGGCGATTCAGCGCAGGCGCGCGGCTACGCCGTTACAGCGTCACGCCGTCCTTAAATATGGAAATCTCCCGGAAGCCGCGCTCCTCCGCCTTAACGCGCTTGCCCGACGCGGTTTCCAGCACCGCGTCCATCAGCCGCGCCGCAGTTTCGTCCAGCGTCGCACTTCCGTCGGCCACAACACCGGTATTAAAGTCAATCCACATGCGCTTCTTTTCATACAGCGGAGTATTGGTGGACAGCTTCATAGTGGGCGCAGGCGCGCCGAACGGAGTTCCCCGCCCGGTGGTAAACAGTATCATATGCGCGCCCGCGGCGGTCAGCGCCGTCGAGGACACCAGATCGTTGCCCGGCCCGTACAGCATGTTAAGCCCTTTCTCCGTCACCGCGTCGCCGTAACCGATCACGTCCATTATCGGCGCAGAGCCGCCCTTCTGCACACAGCCGCAGGACTTGTCCTCCAGCGTGGTTATGCCGCCCTGCCTGTTGCCGGGGCTGGGGTTGTCGTAAACCACCTCGTTATGGCTGATGAAGTACTCCTTAAATCCGTTAATCATATCCACAGCCTTGTGGAAAACATCTTCTCTGGCACAGCGGTTCATTAGGAAGCCCTCCGCGCCGAACATCTCGGGCACCTCGGTAAGCACAGTCGAGCCGCCCTGCGCCACCAGCATATCCGAGAACCGCCCCACGACCGGATTGGCGGTTATGCCCGACAGTCCGTCCGAGCCGCCGCACTTCATGCCTATCACCAGTTCGGACGACGGGATTTCCTCGCGCTCAAATCCGCCCGCGTATTCGGCGCACTGTTCCAGCGCTTCGCGGCACGCGGCCATCTCGTCCTCTACCTGCTGACAGGCCACGAACTTTACGCGTCTCGGGTCATATTCGCCCAGTTCGCCAACGAACTGCTCGTGAGTCAGATTTTCACAGCCAAGACTGAGCACCAGCACCGCGCCCGCGTTGGGGTGCCTTGCCAGCGCCGCAAGCAGCTTGCGCGTCTGCGCATGGTCTGCGCCCGTCTGAGAACAGCCGAACGGATGCGTGAAGGTATACAGCCCATCAATGCTGCCCTTAACCAAGTCCTGATTGTCGCGCGCCACGGCCTTGGCCACGTCGTTTACACAGCCCACGGTGGGGATTATCCATATCTCGTTGCGTATGCCCACCCTGCCGTCCGGGCGGCGATAGCCCATGAACGTACGCGCGGGCTGCGGCTTTAGGTAATGCACCTGCGGCGTATATGTATATTCGATCTCACCGGACAGGTTGGTGGTCATGTTGTGCGTATGAACCCAGTCGCCCGCGCTTATGGTCTGTGTCGCATGGCCTATCGAAAAGCCGTACTTCACGACCTGTGTGCCCGGCTGCATGTCGCACAGCGCCATCTTGTGGCCCTGCGGAATTTCGGCACCCGCCTTAACGCCCATAAACTCGGTTCCGGCGGGTATGGCGTGCAGCGCCACGGCCACGTTGTCGGCGGGATTTATCCTGATAAAATCGGGCATAGTTTGCTCCTTAACCGGCGGCACACGTTCAGGCATTCGGTGGCCGCCTACTTTTTCCACAGATTAATCGGCAAAGGCCGGAAAACAGCCGGCCGTACCCTGCTATTATAGCAATCGCCGACGGAGCTTTCCAGCCTTCATCCTATATTATTGGTTCAGTCAGTCAATCTTTGAAAAGTCCAGCATGACCTTGAGCATGTGCGCGCTGTTCTCACTGAACTCCTTAAACGCCTTTGGCGCGTCGGCGAACGAGTACATGTTTGTGATTATCTTTTCCAGATCGACCTTGCCCGCGTTGACCAGATCGATAAGTTCGATAAAGTCCTTCTTGAGGGCGTTGCGGCTGCCGAACACGTTCAGCTCCTTCTTCTGGAGCAGGGTGAAGTTAAAGTCCAGATTCTGCTTGCCCACGCCGATGAGCACCACGCGCGCGCCGAACGCCGCCGCGTCGATGCAGTTCTGGAACGTGGAGGGCAGACCCACGGCCTCGATACACACGTCAAAGCCATTGTTGACCTGCGCGCCGTTTATCTCGGTCGTGCCGGTTATTTCGGCCACGGCCTTGCTGAGCGCGTCGGGGCTGCTGTTGACTATCGTGCCAGCGAATCCGAACACGTCCATCGCGTATTTCAGTTTTTCCTCGGCCACGTCGCACAGGTATACCTCGCCGCCCAGCGCCTTTGCGGCGTTTGCGGCCAGCACGCCTATCGTGCCCGCGCCCACGACCAGTACCTTGTCGCCCTGACGTATGCCCGCGCGCTGCACGCCGTGATAGCTGATGCAGAACGGCTCTATTGCGGCCAGCAGCTTTGCGCTCAGGCCCTTGCCGTCGTATATGCGTTCCAGCGGCATCGTGATGTATTCACAGAACGCGCCGTCACGCTGGCAGCCCATCGTCTGGTTGTCCATGCACGCGTTGACTATACCCCGGCGGCAGCTGGAGCACTTGGTGCAGTTGAAGTACGGGTTGCAGGTGACTATCATGCCCTTTTTAAGGCCATATTCGTTGTCGTCCACTTCCACTATCTCGGCGCTGAACTCGTGGCCGGGTATGCGCGGATAGCTGAAATACGCGAACGTGCCGCGGTAGGAGCCGAGATCACTGCCGCATATGCCGCCGTACAGCACCTTCAAAAGCGCCTCGCCCGGCTTGCGCACCGGCATTGCGATTTCGCGAATCTCCACCTCGCCGGGAGCGTTTATATAGATAGCCTTCATATTAAAAGACCTCCGTTTTGTAATAATTCAGGGCAGTTCACGGCTGTCAGCGGGTTCTGTCAACGTACTTCTCGTTCCAGATTACCGCGGTCTTCATCGGCGCGGCCTTGCTGTAAATCTTGTTGTTGTACGCGCCGATGGGATCGGCGGTGAACTCGTCCTTGTCGATCAGCTCGACTATTTCGTTATAACGGCTCTTTTCCAGAATGCGGATAGCTTCCTCCATATGATCCTGACGGAAGTTGATCGAGCCCATTATGAGCTGGTTCTGGAAGCCGAACGGCATGGTCGCAAAGTCGATTACCGGGCCGAGCGAGAAGCTGTTGTATATGCCGTTGCAGCCCAGCACGCCGTACTTGAACGCGATCTCATGCTCTATGTTTGCGCCGCTGCACCCTATAAACACGGTCGCGCGGCCGCCCAGCCGTTCTTCTATCGCCGCCGCCAGTTCTTCGTTGGTGGCAAAATTGCTCTTTACGTAGTCGGCCCTGGCCTGCTTGAGTGCGAAGGACACCTTGGGGCTGTCCTCGTCGCTGCGCGCCACGAACACGATCTTCGCATCGGGATACCGCTGGCGAATCAGGTCGCCGATAAACATGCCGGTGGTGCCCAGTCCGAATATGCACACGCGCTGGAACGTCTCGCGGCGCGCGATATCGCGGGCTTCGCTCTCGCTGCAATGATACTGAGCCATCTTCACGCGGAAGTTATGCGCCTCGCCCAAATCCTCCATGCGCTCGCGCTGGAATATCATGCACGCATACGGGTCGGCGAACACCAGCTTTTTGCACAGCGACAGCGGTATTTTGCCGTCCTTGACATATCCATCCGGGATTTTCAGCAACATGTCAGGATGGTAGTAGTTCATGTCGGAGAACAGCCCGTCCGCGCCGTCGCAGCCGTACTCGAAGTAGCTCTCCTCTTCGGTATAGCGGGTGGGGTCGTAGCTGTTTCCGCCGCGGATGAGCACGATCGCAAAGCGGTTCTCGGACGGCACCCATACCAGACCCTCGTGGCCGTTGATAAGGCGCTTTTGGCCTGCCGGGAACTTGGCGTTCAGCTGGCCGCGCTGGCCCATGTGCATCAGCTCAAAGTCGGTGCCGCAGAAGCCCACGAACGCGCTTTCGGCGATTATGCCCTGCTTCTCCTCCAGCCCGCGCAGCTTGCGCCGGGGCGGGTTTATCGTCTCAACTTCGCCGTAAACCAGGGGCTGATCGGCGCTGTTCTGAAAATATGTACCCTTTACCTTCATAATCTATCACTCCACCATATTTATTACTTTTTCGGGCACGGGCAGATCGCCAAAGCCGTAGAACCGCCTTGCGTTATCTCCCAGAAACTTTGCCTTTTCTTCGTCAGTCAGTTTATCCGACTTTTCCACAAAGTCCTTGCTCATAAGATAAGTTATAGCGGTCATCGTGCGCGGATAGTCGCTGCCCCACATCAGCTTATCCATGCCGCATATGTCCGCCGCCTCGCGAATCGCGTCTATCGCGGACGGATACGGATAGAACTCGCTGTTGAACAGCCACGTAATTCCGCCGCTTTCGATATACACGTTTTTGTTGCGCGCAAGTCCAATCTGCTCACGCCAGCCGTCCACAGTCACCATTCCAAAGTGGCCTATCGCGATTCTTAGGTCGGAGAACTCGTGCGCAAGTGCGTTCATGGCTTCCACCTGCAAGTCGCCGTCGGCCATGTCTATCGCGATGAACTTGCCCAGTCGATCTGCCTGAGCAAACACGTCCTTATGCCTCAGCATATCCTTGTCACTGAGCCGCCCGCCGCATATCTTTATGCCGTCGAACTGCGCCGCCCACTCGTCGGGTATGGGCTTCTCCTCGTATAGGCAGGTGATCCTCATGCGCTCGGGATATTCCGCGCGGCATTTCAGAAGATACTCGTCCTGCCTGCCGTCGATGTACTCCTGCGTGACCACACATCCGCTCACCCGCGCGTAGTCCATGTTGGCCATCAGCATATCGACTGTGTTCGCGCCGTCAATCATGTACGGCGGCATCATCTGACGCAGCGCGCCGCCGAAGTCGCTGCGGCCGCCTTTAAGCGCGACGACCGGTCGACCGTTCACGCGGCCATGCTGCCTGTCCCACAGATGTACGTGCGCGTCGATTACCATGCGCATCGCCCCTTCTTTTTTGCAATTTGCGCCGCTTTGTGCGCATTCCGCTTGACTCAATTATAGCTTTAATGGTACGATTAGACTACTGCTGAATGCGACAAAAAGCCGCGCTTTATGTCCGATAAGCGTACTTTTTTAAGGAGGCGTGCGGTATGAAAAACGACAATCTGAACATAACGTTTTCGATAGAGTGTTACAACATAAGCATACTGAAATTCTCGCACGAGCGCCTGCCTCAGAACATGCCCGCGCACGCGCACAGCTCCAACAGCTATGAGATACACTTCATACCGCGCGGCAAGGGCACGCTTATCGCGGACGCCAAGACATACCCGGTGCATCCGGGCGTGCTGTTCACCACCGGCCCGCATATCGAGCACGCGCAGATCTCCAACCCCGACGATCCCATGTACGAATACTGCATATACCTGAAAATCGAAAGGCAGGCAAAATCGCGCGGCAAAAGGCCCGCCGCGCCGGAAGTCATGCAATCGTTCATCGACTATCCGTTCTGGTACGGCACGGACAGCACCGGCATCACCGACGTGCTGGAGCAGATACGCCGCGAGCTGTCCCAACCCGGCGTGGCCGCGCCGCTGATGCTGGAGGCGCTTTTCAGGCAGTTCATGGTGTGTATGCTGCGCAATTACGACCGCACGTCGCAGTCCGCCGTCGCATACGCGCCCGTGCCGGTAATAAAGGCGTACATACTGATCGAGGACAGCTTCCTGTACGAATACGACACTATCACGCTGGACGAGCTGTCAAGGCGTTTGGGACTGAGCGTAAGGCAGACGTCGCGCATACTTTTCAGCAAGTACGGCCAGAACTTTACCCAGATGCGCACCGAGGCGCGCATGGCCGCCGCCGCCGAATTTCTGCGCGAGGACAGGCTGTCCATATCCGAAATATCCGTCCGATTGGGCTATTCCTGCCCCAACCACTTCCATACTGCTTTTAAGAAGTATTATGGTAAAACGGCGACGCAGTATATCGCCGACATACGCGCAGATGGCAAATCGCACGTTCAGGCTAAAAACGCGTAACAAGCATATTAAAGCAATCTAACTCAATGTTTTTAGCCTGTTTTGCCCTATAACCATATCGCTATCTTAGTATAATTCGATACATTCCGAACAATTTGGATATGCAAATACATGATTGCCGCCTTTCGTTCAGCTCATGTAAAATATATGGAAATGGTTCTCGCATCGCATTGACAGGCAGAACAGGTTGATATATAATCACAGTTAAAGGCGGCTAATCGCCAATTATTTTAAGGCTTTGGTTAGTTCAAGCTAACCTCATGTCCAGGATTTTTTGAAAGGGGTTACACATATGAAGAAGTCAATATCGATGGTACTGGCGGGCGCTATGGCGCTGAGCATGATGGGCGGCGCAGCGCTGGCCGATGAGGAATATGTATACGGCACGGCCAATTTGACCTGGGAGCAGTTCTGGGCCAGCGAGGGTCTTACTTACAGCGCGGATCATGAGTTTGCGGCCTTCAACGAAACCACCGATACCGAGGGCATGACCGACCTGGGCGGCTTCGACGCGGTAACTCGCGCTACCGCCAAGCACGGCGTATACCGCGGCAGCGAGCACTTTGACGTAGTACTAAACGGCGAGGACGCGGACGGCAACACCGTTTCGGTTGACCTGCACGATATAGCCGACGTTGATACTCTTGAGGACATGTACGGCGCGGGCAGCAACTTCTATGCCGCCGCCAACGGCGACGAGACTGTCTACACTCTGGCAGAGCCGACCGAGGGCGAATACACCACCTACACCGTAACCACGACCGAATTTGTAGGCTACAAGGCATGGCCGGTAAAGGTAGCCGCGAGCGAGGTTGAAGCCGCCGCTGCCGCTATCGATTTCGTAGAGGACGACTCTGTTACCGAAGAGACCGGCCGCCTTAAGACCGTATCCGTTGATGCTGACGGCAATGTAACCACCAGCGCCATGTCCGAAGCTACTGGTACGGCGGTAAGTTATACCGGTACTCCCGAGGTTTCGTATAATGACAAGTACGGCGATTACATCAATATCAATCTGGCCGATTGCGATTCCGACTGGGGTTCCAACCTCGTCGCGGTTGAATATACGTTCTTCGGCGATGTAAATCCCGATGAAAACGCGGACGCCCAGCCCGTAGCTACCTATGGCACCAAGATCGCGGCCGACTTCTGGCAGAAGGGCAGCGGCGCAGTGATTCAGCTGGGCATCAACCAGTCCTACCGTCACGGCGGCACGGGCGAAGCTGCCGGCGAGGAGCAGAACGGCTACTGGCGCGTGACCATCATGAGCAAGGGCTATGAAGATTACAGCTTTGTTGTGCAGTCCAAGCCCGCTTATGCCAATGACATCACCGCTTCGCTGGCCGACGACAACGCGACCCTGACCGTAAGCGGCGTGGCCGACGAGGATTGGGCCAACACCACCGTTACCGTGGACGGCAACGAAGTGACCGGCTTTGAGGGCGGCGTGGCTGCTCTGGATTCCGCGCTGAGCGTAGGCGATCACAAGGTTGTAGTAACTGTCGATACCTACCGCGATAACACCGCCACCGTCACCGCGATGAGCGCCATGACTGCGGACGACATAAAGCTGGAGAACAATACCCTGACCATCACCGACGGCGACGTTGCCACCTTCATCGCCAACGTTTCGGGCGTATCCGTAAACGGCGAAAACCTGCGCGGCAAAGAACTCGGCTCCGCGATATTCAATGAGGACGGCACCGTTAATTTCGAAGGCGTTGTTTCCTCTCATGGCAACGACACCACCATATTCCCCAACGGCGATAAGGAAGCTTACGAGCTTATCATCACATCTGCGGGCTACCCAGTTGTAATCCTCACCACCACCGCTGCCGAATAAACCGTGAGACTGATACAGGCAGACTGCATGGACATTTATCCGGCAGTCTGCCGATTTTTCTATATACGTCTTTTTGGAGGAGCACTCTATATGCCTATACTTTTAAGCCTCGTGCTGGCGCTGCTGCTGAGCTGGTACGGCGGAAGCGCCATTAAAAAGCACGCGCCGGTGTTCTATGTCGGCGCGGCGCTGCTGGCGCTTACCACTATCGCTGTTACATGGAGCGGCGCGGACGCAAGCTTTCCCGGCTGGATGAGCAACTATGTATGGCCGCTGCTTTCGCACGGCGCGTTTGCCAGCGCGCTGTTTATCATCGTCATGTACATGGGCGCACTGCCTAACGGTACCAAAGCGATAAAGCGCCTTATGCCCATCCGCGCAGAGCTTTCCATAATGGCGTCACTGCTGGTGCTGGGCCACAACATCGCGTATGGCCGGACGTACTTTGTGCGGCTGTTTACCGATACGTCCAAGATGAGCACGACACAGATGCTGGCGGCAATTTGCTCGCTGATAATGATCGCAATAATGCTGCCGCTGATGATAACGTCGTTCAAGGCCGTGCGCAAAAAGATGAAGCCCAAGTCGTGGAAGAAGCTGCAACGCAGCGCATACGTATTCTACGGCCTGATCTATGTGCACACGATGCTGCTGTACGTGCCAATGGTTCAGGCGGGCAGGAGCGTCTATATCGTAAACGTTATCGTATACAGCCTGATATTCATAAGCTACGCGGGTATGCGCATACGCAAGGAGCTTTTGAAGAAAAAGCGCGGCGCGAGCTGCATACTGCCCGTCGCGGCGGTCGTATGCGTGGCGGCTTGCGTGCTGGGCTGCATTCCGTTGAGCGCGCTTTCGCCCACCGAGGAACCCGCTGTTCCCGCCGCCAGCGTCGATAATGCTGAGGGCTATTCGGACGGCAAAGCGTATGCGACCAGCGAGGTGCATTATGCCGACGGCACGCACATCGGCACCGGCGAGGGCTACAACGGCACGATAACCGTCGCGGTGCGCATCGCGGACGGCCAGATAACCGGCGTGACGGTCGTATCGACCAGCGACGACGGTTCGTACTGGCAAAGCGCGACGGCTATAATAGATGAGGTAGTCGAAAAACAGTCCGTCGATGTGGACAGCGTAAGCGGCGCTACGTACAGCTCCAAGGGGCTGAAGGAGGCCATATCCAACGCGCTCGCCACGGCGGTGATTGACGGATGATGCGGCTGATGAAGCGCAAGCTGACATTCGTGGGCGCGATATGCGCGGTGCTGGCCGTAATTGCGCTGTACAACGGCGCGCTGGCTCAGGCGGACGGCGCGTCCGAGCAGGGCGGCAAAATCACCTTCTTTGCGATGGATACGGTCATGAACATCAACGTGCCCGACGCGGACGACGCGCTGCTTAACCAGTGCGCCGCGCGCGTGGATGAGATGGAGCGCCGGTGGTCGGTCACTGACGAAACGAGCGAGATTGCGCGCCTTAACGCAAACGGCGAGGCGGCAATATCCCCCGATACCGAAGCGATACTTAGCTTTGCCCTCAACATGTGCGTAGACACCGACGGCGCGCTGGACATAACCATGTACCCGATCAGCCGCGCGTGGGGCTTTACCACGGGCGAATACCGCGTGCCCGCGCAGGAAGAGATTGACACTCTGCTGGCGAATGTGGATTACCGCCGTGTGAGCGTAAGCGACGGTACGGCCAGCATAGACGCGGGCTGCATGGTCGATCTGGGCAGTGTGGCAAAGGGTTGGGCCACTAACGAGCTGGTGCAGCTGCTGGAGGACGCGGGCATAAAGTCGGGACTGCTGGACTTAGGCGGCAATATATATTGCATAGGCAGTAAGTCTGGCGGCGCAAAGTGGAAAATCGCGCTGAAAGACCCGCTGGGCGACGAATATTGCGCCGCGCTGGAGGTAAGCGACTGCGCGGTGGTAACGTCGGGCTGCTACGAGCGGTACTTCGTCGCCGAGGATGGCACGACATACGGCCACATATTCGACCCCGCCACGGGCCGCCCGGTCGATAACGGTATGCTGTCGGTCACGGTAATCGGACGCGACGCGGCCATGTGCGACGCGCTGTCAACGGCGCTATTCGTAATGGGGCGGGATAAGGCAATCGACTATATCAGCCGCTATCCCGAGCTGAACGCAGTGCTGGTATGCGACGACGAAAAAATTTACGCGACCGACGGAATCCGCGACAGTTTTACTCCGATGGGCGATTACGTCAATTGGGAAATGTGCTGGATTGAAAGGTAAACATCGCTTTTTAATTGGACCGTCGATATACGCAAGTACCCGCTTTCAATGCTGATTCAGTTTGAAGGCGGGTATTCGTTTTGTGCGTTCATCCTGCATACTTCGCTTTAAGGAGAGTTTTTAACGACATCTTTCGGCGCATTTGTCGGCATACATTAACACATTTTTTTGATTTAACAGCCGCTTTCGTTCTTATTTATCGTTAACGCAAGTATATGCTGTTGTTTTTACTTTTTCATACAGGCACATATGTCTATACCTCATCCTCGTTTGCTCATCCTATTCAGAATGCAATTCTGCATTTTTTATATGTGGCAATTCAAATCAGCCATATTTCACCGAAAAACGGATTCATTCCTGCGCGATTGATAAATGTAAATTTTTCAGTTTACAGGTTAACTTGTATGTGAACTTGTATGTGAATTAGTCTCTCCTGGAAATTTAAGTAGTCACAAATAATGTAGTTGAAGTAAATTATTTATTGACAGGCGTGCCATATTGTGATACGATAAGTTCAAGCGACATGCAGGATGTGCGGTATCGATAGTCGCTTTCTGCATCGTTTACATTATCGTAAGGAGGTTTGTATCAATGAACAAGAAGAGGATATCTGCTTTGGCTCTGGCTCTGGGCATGGCTATCGGCAGTTCCGCCGCGATGGCCGCCCCGGAAAGCATGATCGACTTTTCCAACCTTGCCTTCAACGACGATACCAGCCCCATTGAGTTCAGCCTGTATCTGGACTACGACTGGTACGCTGTGGATACGTGGGGCAAGGACGAAGTGTCCCAGTACATCACCGAGACAACCGGCGTATCTTTCGACGCCTACAAGTCCTCCGACCGTTCCGAATTGGGCGTGCTGCTGGCCGCCGACGATCTGCCCGACGTAATATTCACGGACAATCTGGTGCAGCGCTTCGAGGATTCGGACGTATGCTATCCCTGGGACGAGCTGATAGAGCAGTACGACCCCAACTTCTACACCAACGCCCACGTGGGCGAGCTGGAAATACTTAACAACACCGCCGCCGACGGCCACATCTACACGTTCAAGACCCACTTCCATTATTGGAAGGATCCGCTGGACTATCCGAGCTACGGCGACGCCGGTCTGTACGTGCGCGAGGACGTGCTCAAGCAGCTGGGCATGACCACTGCGGACATCGATTCGATAGAGAAGCTGATTGAAGTGTTCGACATGGTCAACGAAAAGAAGGCCGAGCTGGGCATAGACGTCATATACAACCCGCATCCCACCTGGAACAACGCCATTTCCACGTACATGGGCTGCAAATCCGGCACATGGATCGACAATGACGGCAACGCCCACACCAAGTGGTCCGATCCGGCGCAGAAGGATTATCTGCTGCTCATGAACAAGCTCTACACCAAGGGCTATCTGTACAAGGACGCTTACGCGGTCAACCCCGAAAACTTCTTCACGCTGAACCGCTCGGGAACCGTATTCAGCGCCTCCTACAACACCGGACTTGCGAGCGAGACCAACAAGATCTTCTTTGAAAACGGAATGCCCGAAAAGGAATTCAACAGCATAAAGGAGATAACCTACGGCGGCGAGCACAAGCGCGTCACATATGACAACGGCATCGGCTGGTCGTCCTGCTTCATTTCCCGGAGCTGCGACAACCCCGAGCGCGCCATCAAGATCATGGAATTCTTCAAGTCCCCGCAGGGCGACGCTCTGACTCAGTGGGGCATAGAGGGCCTGCACTACACCCGCGATGAAGAAGGCCATGTAATCAATACCCAGTACTACTATGACAAGCTGGCCGAGGACTCCGCCTCCATGGGCATAGGCCCGTGGTACCTACAGGGTTCCGGTTTGGGCGAGGGCACCAAGATCGCGTCCATGATGTCCCAGACCAACGCCACCGAGCAGCAGCTGGCATGGAGCAAGCCCCAGTACGACCTGCTCAGCTACCTCAAGACCACCTATAAGTCGGTTCCGTACTGGTACTTCGCGCGCGTGTCCTCCGACACCGACGAGTATACCATACAGACCAAGCTCGATTCCTACTGGAAGAACACCACCACTTCCATCATAATGGCCGAATCTGCCGAGGCAGCCGAGGTTCTGTATGATGAGATGATGCAGTACATGAACGACAACGGCCTGGGCGATCTGGAAGCCGCAATGACGGCCAACTATCAGGCGCAGCTGCCGCTGTACGCCGACTACATCGCCGAGAATCCCATCGACTAAGTTAAGCGGCAAACAGGTTTTGTGGGGATGTGGGTTCTTCCGTGGGCCTGTGTCCCCACAATTTTATTGGGACAAACCATAAATTCAAATGAGGTGATCGTATGATGCTTGCTGAAAATTGTAAAACCAGATACTCGGTATGGTATGACATCGAGGGCTGCACCGAACCAGAAGCGTTTGCAGCCGAGGAGCTTTCGCGCGCGCTAAGGGAGCTCACGGGCGCGAACTTTGCGCTGATTACCCTGCCTCAGCCCGAACCGGCCATAATCGTGGGCAGTCCCAACTATATAAAGGACAAGTTCGGCATAGACCTCGCTGCCGAGGACGTGGGCAATGAAGGCTTCATCATCCGCACCGTAGGCAAGGACATCGTTATCGCGGGCGGCCGTCCGCGCGGCACGTTATACGGCGTGTATGATTTTCTTGAAAGGTTCTGCGGCTGCCGCTGGTACACGCCCACGGTAAAGAAGATGCCGTTCACGCTGAAGCTGGAAGTGCCGGACGAAATCGCCGTGCGCGAAGTGCCCGCGCTGGAATACCGCGAATCCTTCTTCTGCGGCAACGCGCTGGACGGCGAATGGTCTGCGCACAACCGCTGCAACGGCCAGATGCCCATAATGCACGCGCATCAGGGCGGCCAGATAAAGTACTTCCCGTTCGTGCATACGTTTAACGCGCTGCTCAGCCCGGACGAGTACTTTGACGAGCACCCCGAGTACTTCTCCATGGTGGACGGCAAGCGCGTGCGCGAAAGGACCCAGTTGTGCCTGACCAATCCGGACGTCGTTGAGATCGCGACCAAGAAGGTGCGCCAGTGGATAGAGGAGCATCCCGAGGCGACCATAATTTCGGTATCGCAGAACGACTGGTACAATCCCTGCACCTGCCCCGAGTGCAGCAAGATAGACGAGGCCGAGGGCTCCCACGCGGGCAGTCTAATCGCCTTCGTAAACAAAATTGCCGAGAACATCGAAAAGGACTATCCCAACATAGTCATAGACACGTTGGCGTACCAGTATGCGCGCACGCCGCCGCGCACGATACGCCCGCGCCCCAACGTATGCGTGCGCCTGTGCTCGATAGAGTGCTGCTTCGCACATCCGCTGGACGAGTGCGATCTGGTTATGAGCTTTGGCAACCGCATACACGGCGCGTCGTTCCAGAAGGATCTGGAGGGCTGGTCCAAGGTCTGCGACCGGCTGTACATATGGGATTACGTGGTCAACTTCCACCACTATGTAATGCCCTTCCCCAATTTCGGCGTGCTCGCGCCCAACATCCGCTACTTCATAAAGAACCATGTGCGCGGCATATTCGAGGAGGGTTCCACCTCGCAGTGGGGCAAGACCGAGTTCATAGAGCTGAAGAGCTGGGTAATAGCCAAGCTTTTGTGGAATCCGTATCAGGATACCATGGCTTTGGTCGAGGACTTCATACGCGGCTATTACGGTGCGGCGGCCGAAAAGGTGCTGGAGTACTTTAACCTGCTGCAAAGCCGGCTGGATGCTTCGCCCGAATCCCACTTCGGCATATACGATCCGCCCCGCACCGAATACCTCCGTCCCCAGGACATACAAAAGGCGTTCGAGCTGTTCCGCGAGGCGAAGGCGCTGGCCGAAAACGAGGATATACGCGAGCGCGTGTTCGAGGCCGAGCTGCCGATACGTTACTGGGCGCTGCTCAAGGCCGAAAAGACGCCCGAGCGCGAAAAGGCGATAGACGAGTTCCACAACGACCTGGTCGAGCGCAACATAATGCAGATAACCGAGAGCGTGGATCTGGACGAATCCATAGACAGGCTGCGCGAAGGCGTCATATACAGATTCTAAACGGCAGAATGGAGGTTGCTGAGAATGCAGAACACCAACCTGACAAAGTCCGCTAAACGGCAACGCTTCTTTCTGCGCCTGAAGCAGCAGTGGACGTTGCAGGCGTTCGCGCTGCTGGGTATAGCTTTCCTGATAATATTCTCATACATACCCATGGTCGGCATAGTGCTGGCGTTCAACAACTACAAGCCCAAACTGGGTTTGGCTGGCTTTTTTACCAGTGAATGGGTGGGCTTTAAGTGGTTCAAGGAGTTTTTGACCGACCCGCAGTTCTGGCCCATATTCCGCAACACGCTGGTTCTGAGCGTGCTGAAGCTGGCATTCTCGTTCCCGCTGCCTATAATATTCGCGCTGGCGCTAAACGAAATGCGCATGCCCCGGCTAAAGCGCATCATACAGACCGTCAGCTACCTGCCCCACTTCATTTCGTGGGTCATAGTGCAGGGCATACTGGTATCCTTCCTTAACTCCAATAACGGCGTGCTGAACGATCTGTTCAAGCAGTTCGGCTGGATAGAAGACAGCATACCCTACCTGTCCTCGCCCAGCTACTTCTGGGGCGTGGCCGTGGTAAGCGATATTTGGAAGGAAATGGGCTGGTGGACGATCATATTCCTGGCGGCCATCGCGGGCGTTGACGTAAGCATGTATGAGGCGGCCATAGTGGACGGCGCCAGCCGCATGAACCGGATCGTACACATAACGCTGCCCTCGATACGCTCCACGATAGTGGTCGTGCTTATACTGAGCCTGGGCAACCTCCTGGGCGGCGGTCTGGGCGGCTCCAACTTCGAGCAGAGCTACCTGCTGGGCAACACAACGAACTACGCCACGTCGGAAGTGCTTCAGACGTACACGCTGGAAGTCGGTCTTACCAACGGTCGATTCTCGTTCGCGTCTGCGGTAGGTCTTATGCAGTCGCTGATATCGGTATTCCTTGTCGTGACCAGCAACTATGTGTCCGTCAAGGTTACTGAGACGGGACTGTTCTAAGGGGGAGGCGGATGACTATGAAGAGCAGGAATAAAATCAAGCGCACGTTAGAGGACAATGTGATAAGCACGGTCATATTCATACTTATGTCCATTGTCTTTATAGCGACGGTCTATCCGTTCTACTACTGCACGATAATATCGTTCAACGAGGGCATAAACGCCTCCATCGGCGGCATATACCTCTGGCCGCGCAGGTTCACGCTGGAAAACTACGAGCAGGTGTTTTCCAATCAGCAGCTCATGCCGGCGTTTGCGGTATCCATACTGCGCACGGTTATCGGCACGCTTACCAGCGTGTTCTTCACCGGACTTGTGGCGTTTGCCGTGTCGCACAAAAACCTCATAGGCCGCAATCTGTATACCAATATGATGATAGTGGCCATGTACTTCTCGGGCGGCCTTATACCCTACTTCCTGCTGATAAAGAACCTGCACCTGTACAACACGTTCTGGGTGTACATCATTCCGGGACTGCTGGGCATATGGAACTGCATACTGATGATGAACTTCTTCCGCTCCATACCCGAGGCGCTGGAAGAATCGGCGCGCATAGACGGCGCGAACGACCTTACGATATTCTTCCGGATAATCGTACCCGTATCCATGCCGGTTATCGCCACGATAATGCTGTTTAACGGCGTAGGCCACTGGAACGACTGGTACACCACGGCGTTCTACACGCGCGACAAGAGCCTGCGCACAGCGTCGTTTATACTTAAGGAGCTGATAAGCAAGGCCAACCTGACCTCCATTACCGGTTCCGACGCGGCAACGGCGGCGCGCGCCGCGGAAGCGGCGGCGCAGAACTACACCGCCGAATCGCTGCGCATGGCGACGATGATAGTGGTCGTGATTCCCATAGTATGCGTATACCCGTTCCTGCAGAAGTACTTCGTTAAGGGCGTTATGATCGGTTCCATCAAGGGATAATGCACATTGCCCGCGCCTCCCTCACTCAACGTGGCGGGAGGCGCTTTTTTGCGTACATATGCCTTTGAAAATATTTTTGCATTTGCGCGATTAACCGCGCTCAATCCGAGTATAGATATATCAGCGAGTAAAATACGTAACATATATAATAATGAGGGCGTTGCAAAGACCGCCGAGGCAGAGGACTTTAAGGAGCTGGCGCATCGCTTCCGGCTGGTCGCCGCGATCTAAAAGCATCACTAGAGTGTGTCTCAAGCGGGACAATCCGCAAGTTCGAGTGGATTTTGCGTCAGTTCAAGGAAGAAACCCGAAGGC
>CAOKFD010000010.1:0-56959 GCA_948467645.1 uncultured Eubacteriales bacterium
GGCGCAAAAGACGCCGAAATTGCGGATTAGGGAATTTTTGAGACACACTCTAATTCGCCCTTAAAAAATTTAAGCGCCGCCGGATTGCCTCCAGCGGCGCTTTTTTCATTCGTTCGAGGGCTTATTCAGGTATTCGCATTGCACTATCGGACAGCGCTCGCACGCAGGCTTGCGCGCCGTGCAGCATCTGCGTCCATGCCAGATAAGCAGGTGATGCGTGTGGCTCCACCTGTCGCGCGGTACAGCCTCCATAAGCTGGCGCTCGGTCTGCTCAACGTTGTTCGCGTGTGCAAGGCCGATTCGATTGGACACGCGGAATACGTGCGTATCGACCGCGAAGGCGGGCTTGCCAAACGCGTTGGCCAGCACTACGTTGGCCGTCTTGCGCCCCACGCCGGGCAGTTGAACCAGTTCTTCCATAGTGTCAGGCACGCGGCCGTCGTATTTTGCGACCAGTATGCGGCACAGTTCCACAATGTTGCGCGCCTTGGTATGGAACAGCCCGCATTCCTGTATCATCGGTTCCAGTTCTTCCGGGGTTAGCTGCGCCATCGCCTTCGCGTCCGGGTATTTGGGAAAGAGCTTTGCCGTCACTATATTCACGCGCTTGTCGGTGCACTGCGCCGCCAGCACAGTCGCGATTACCGTCTCAAACGGATTTGTAAAATTAAGCTCCGCGCCCGCCTGAGGATACAGTTTCTCCAGCTCGCCCAGCACTTCCATCACAGTCTGCGAATCCATATCTTATCCTCCGTACATTCACTTAAGCTATTATATACCCTTTTCAGCCGGTCGTAAACCTTTCATTGCGCCAACTACCAGCAGCGCGAACCCATAATCGGCATGAATCGCGCCCGACTGCCCGGCCGATTGTCTGCGCGGTATATGCCGATCATATTTGCAGGCGGCGATTTGCGGCATATCTCGCGCACGCGTGGAAAATCGGTATACGCAAATTTAACAGACAGTCCGCACCCCACGGCTATCTCGCGCGGTGTGGACACCACCTCGCCATGCACGCCCGCGCTCCGCAGCTGGCTTTCAAAATTCATGACCTGCTGCCGGGAGCGAAACGACGCAATCGCATAGTCCCCTTCCATACATCACGCACCCTCCTTGTCCGTCGGAATCGAAACGATGTGGCGGCAATATAATATATGGAAACGGCGCGCCGCGGGTGCCGAATTTTATCGGGCGGTGATGATATGATCTACCTTGACAATGCAGCCACTACTTTTCCAAAGCCGCGTTCGACAGTGGTTGAGGCAGCGCGTGCAATGCTGTTTTTCGGCGCAAACCCGGGGCGTTCCGCGCACAGTCTGAGCCTGCGCGCCGCACGCGAAGTGTGGTTGTGCCGCGAGCGATTGGCCGAACTGCTTAGCGCGCCCGACCCGGCGCGCATCATATTCTGCCTTAACTGCACCGACGCGCTGAATATCGCCGTTCAGGGCAGCCTGCGCCCCGGAATGCACGTAATCACGACCGCATTGGAGCACAATTCGGTTTTAAGGCAGTTGGCGCATCTGAACAGTTCCGGCGCAATTCGACTTACCATATTGCAGCCCGGTTCCGACGGAACAGTCGCCGCCGCGCAGTTCGAGCGCGCAATCTCTCCCGACACAAGCCTTGTCATATGCACGCACGCATCAAACGTAACCGGTGCAATTCAGCCCGTTGTCGAGATCGGCGCATTATGCCGAGCTCGTGGCGTGCACTTCGTACTCGACGCCGCACAGACCGCGGGCATAATACCGGTTAACGTTAAGGCAATCGGATGCGACTTAGCCGCAATGCCCGGGCACAAGGGATTATATGGGCCGATGGGCACGGGCGCGCTTTACATCGCCGATGGCGTAGATGTTCAGCCCTTGCGGCGCGGCGGCACCGGTTCCAGTTCTCAAAGTGTGTATCAGCCAGACGAAATGCCGGAGCGGTTGGAAAGCGGCACGCTCAATCTGCCCGGCATAGCAGGACTGCGCGCGGGCATCGAATTTGTGATGCAGCGCGGCGATACTGCCCGAAAATCCGAGTGCGTGTTGATGGAAAAGCTGCTATTCGGCCTGAAAACAATCCCGAACGCACGCATACTCGGCCCGCAGTCTGCCGCTGGGCGCGTCGGCGTGGTCAGCTTCAATATTGGTTCAATGCCTTCGACCGACGTTGCGGACGCGCTTAATTCGCGCGGAATCGCCGTGCGCGCAGGTCTGCACTGTGCGCCGCTGGCTCATGAGCATTACGGCACGCTTGAGCAGGGCGCGGTTCGGGTTTCACTGGGCGCATTTAATACCGAGGCAGAAATCGACAATTTGCTGAATGCGCTCAGGAAAATCGCATCTGAACAGTAGGCTATATTTAGAGTGTGTCTCAAAAAGGAAAATCCGCAAGTTCGAGTGGATTTTGCGTCAGTTCAAGGAAGAAACCCGAAGGCTTAGCAGCGCTAAGTCGAGCCTTGTGACGCAGAAATGGCGCAGCGACGCCCGAAATTGCGGATTAGGGAATTTTTGAGACACACTCTAGTCGCGCAAGAACGCATATGCCCTTGCGCGGCTTTTATCGCTGTTCAGCATGAAATGCAAATATCGCAAAATGCTTATCGAAGCACCTCAGCATCCGCGTTCGCATTTTTCTTCCTGCATCTGCGTAACGCGCGATATAATGTTTGCAATTCCGCTCGAATGTGCTAACCTATGTATGTATGCTAACCCGCTTTAACATTAGTCATTCTAATGTCCTCCTTTTGCTATTCCGATTTGCAGTCGGCAGACCGCATCTTCGTTATAGCAAAAGGATTTTTTATTTGCAAAGCTGTAATTCCTTCAGCCTTCACATTTTCAAGCATATAAAAATTGCGCGGGGCTTTCGTTTCTCCCCGCGCAATAAGCATCTTAAAGACTATTCACAGGCAATTGCCGCGCATATGCCGCCTTGTCATCGGTTTCGGCTTCGTCCATTTTTGCTTGGTCGGCAGTTACGGCAGTCGCATTTTCGATCGTCCAGCCGTCGGCAATCTGCTTCTCAACCGCTTCATATGCGGCCAATAGCTGGCTGTCGTAATTTTTCCAGTCCAGATTATTTTCGGCGATCATGCTGCCGAGCGTGGTCTGATCGACCTCATCGTCAAGCTTTACTTCTATATCAGGCGCGATGCCGTTGCCCTGAATCACCCGGCCCGACGGCGTAAAGTAGCGCGCCGTCGTCATCTGATAGCACGAACCGTCCGAGAGCGGCTGCACGCTTTGCACAATGCCCTTACCGAAAGTGTTCTCACCCACTATTATCGCCGCGCCCATATCCTGCGCCGCGCCGGTCAGAAGCTCGCTCGCGCTGGCCGAATAGCCGTTGACCAGCACCGCCATAGGCTTGCCCCAGCAGCTTTCGTCCGAATAGAATTCCTGCCTGTTGCCGTGTCTGTCCTCGATGTACGCATAAAGTCCCTTCGGCAGCAGCGTTTCGACTATGCTGGTAACGACGTCGAGATTGCCGCCCGGATTATTGCGCACGTCCACGATCAACGCCTGAGCGCCGTTTTCGTTAAAGTAGTCAACCGCACGCTTAACGCCGTCGGCCGCGTCGCCCTGAAATTCGTATATCACCATATAGCCGACCTTGGGCATGCCGTCGCCGCCGTCCAACAGACAGTATTCCACGCGATTGACGTTTATCACCTCGCGTACGAGTGTAACGTCGATATACTCGTCGCCGCGCAGTATCGTGAGCGTTATGCTTGTGCCCTCTGCGCCGCGCATGTAGTCAACCAGCTCGCTGGAATTCGTGGGCCAGGCGCGTTCCTCCGCGTCCGACTGTTCGTCTGGCGCGGCAGTCGCAAGCGCGTATGTCTCCGTGCCGCCGAGCACTCGCGCAAGCGGATAGCCGTCCACAGCCACGATTCGGTCGCCCGCCTTAACGCCCGCGCGATACGCCGGCGAATCGGCAAAGCTGCGCGTGATGAGCAGCGAATCCTGTGATTCGCCCTCCAACACCTGGATGCCTATGCCGGCGTACTTGCCGTCGTCATCCTGCATCGTCTTTGTCCACTCGTCGACGGTGTAATAGAACGTGTACGGATCGCCGGTCACGGCCAGCATACCGTCTATCGCGCCCTCTATCAGTGTGGTTGAATCCAACTCCTGATAGTAATTATTCATGAGCGAATCGTATATCTGCCTGATCTGAGCAAACTTTTCGTCATCGCCGTCCTGCCCTGCTGACGCAGTCATATCCGACAGCAGCGCCTGATTCTGCATCGTGCGCACTGCGCCGGACAGGCACACCGCCGCAAGCGCCAGTATAAATGCCAGAATGCCGATAAATCGTCTTTTCACGACGCGCCTCCCGATTTGTCCTCTGCAAGATATTATGCCGCGCGATTGCTCCGGCAAAACACTTTCGAGTATAAGTAATGAGCGGACGCGCGCTCATCCGGCCGCATGTCACGCCCAAAGCGCCCATGCGAGCTGACATCGCGCCGTCCGCCCGAATATTCTTTATCAGATATGGCCAATCGGCTGACCCAAGCCGGTCGGCCTTATCTTTTCCATGCCGGATTTGCCCAGCAGCATCATCATCTTGAACGTAACCGCGTCGTCGAACGCGCGCAGGTCAAGGCCGGTTATGCGCTGTACCTTGTCCAGGCGGTACACCAGCGTGTTTCTATGTATGTACAGCTGGCGCGCGGTTTCGCTTAGGTTCAGGCTGTTTTCGAAGAACTTTTCGATCGTGTGAATCATTTCTTCGTTAAACAGGCGCGCTGTCTTGCGGTTGAACATCATCGCGTTATAGCGCAGACCCATGTCGCGCGGCACGTCCGCCAGGAAGCGCTCCAGCAGCAGTCGGCGGTACACATACACGCCGGTTTCGGGCGCGTATACGCGACCCACGTCGATAGCGCGGCGGCTCTCGCGGAAGGACTCGCCCAGCTGGCTCAGACTCTTCTTGGGGTCGCCCAGACCGATCAGCGCGTGGTAGTTAGTTTCGCTCATCAGCGTATTCTGAACCGCCATCGCGAATTGCTCCATGTCCTCGAACGAGTGCAGCTCGTCCATCACCTTAATCAGTGCCAGCGTATGACGGTCGATTTCGACCATCATGTCGTTGCCCAGCCATTGCATCGCGTCGCCCAGCACCTGCTGAATGGTTTCGGCGTCCACGTTTATCAGGTGCATCGTGATTACGCTGCGCGTCTTTTCCATTTCCATATGGTATTCCTGCGCCAGCGATTCCAGCTCCGCACCCTCTACTTCCTCGCGCAGTATGCTGCGCAGTGCATCCTCTTTGTCGGCGTGCGGCACCATGTTACGGCTGATGGCCGAAATCAGTGCACCCGCCAGCGTCGCACAGTCAACCGCGGCCTGACCCTGACCCTGTACGCTCAGTACAAGCACGGGGTTGGAGTCGGTACGCACCAGCACATACTGGCCCATGGTGAGCGGCTGTCCGGGTACGTCCAGGCCATGCTGCGGCAGCGGCAGAACTCTATCCAGATCGTCCGGCAGCAGCACCCGGCCCGTTTCATCCATCACCGTAACTGGCAGTGAAATTTTAGACAGAACCTGACTGATCTGCGTAAACAATCGCTTATCCAGAAACACTGTAAATCTCCTTTCGCGCCGCACATGCGAGCGCCTGACCAAAGAATGGTCGAATGCGCGTCGGTCAACCTGCCCTGAGCGCGCTTCGAAAATGAACCGGCATATTCGGCGTCAGCCCTGTATATTCGCGCCTAATCACGCACCAAGGCATAACCCGAAAGATTTGACGGATATTAAGGCATCCGGCCGCGCATTTGTATATCCGGCTCCAAAATGCTCAAAACGATGCCGGAGCGCCGTTTGAAGCCAACTCAAGCATACCATATAATACTATCATCCTTTTTCGGCGAACACATTGAGTTATGGTTAAGGATTGGTATCCTTGCAACAAATATTTTCGTACCGTTTACCGGGCAGCAGCAGCCAACTTAGGTTTAAGTCGTTAAGTCAAGCTGTTTTTCAGACTGATAGACTTGCTTCAGGCACGAAGCGATACGCTTGCCGAAACTGCATTCTCATGCGGCTGGTGCATGTGGTAATACATTTCAATATTGCGTCTTAAATTGAACCATCCGCAAATGCAAATAGGTTGTTCGACCATTCACATTATTCGTCAATTCAAATAAGCCGTCAAAAGGCTTAGAGTGTGTCTCAAGCGGAACAATCCGCAAGTTCGAGTGGATTTTTCGTCAGTTCAAGGAATAAATCCGAAGGCTTAGCAGCGCTAAGTCGAGCCTTGTGACGCAGAAATGGCGCAGCGACGCCCGAAATTGCATACTCAGGAATTTTTGAGACACACTCTAAAAAGCCGCGGCAAAGAAAGCTCATACTTTCTATGCCGCGGCTTGTTTAAGCTGCGTATGCTTTAATGCTTCTTACGCCGGATATTGGCACACACTAACGCGAATTAGCGGGTCAGTATGGTAGCCTCGGTATCCTTGTCGAAGAAGTGCAGACGATTTACATCGAACGCAACCTTGATCTTGTCGCCGGTGCGGGACACGGAGCGAGGATCAACGCGGGCGACGATGTTGCCGTCCTTACCGGTGGTCTTCAGGTACAGATAGGTCTCGGAGCCCATCAGCTCAACAACTTCAACGTCAACGTCGATAACGCTGTCGGGAGAGTTGCTCATGAAGGCGGCGTCGTCATGGATGTTCTCAGGACGGATGCCCATGTAAACTTCCTTGCCGATGTAGCTGTCGGAAACGAACTTCTTCAGCTTGCCCTCGGGGATCTTAACCTTGTTGTTGCCGAATACAGCGTAAACGCCGTCGCCGCTCTTGGTCAGCTTAACAGTGAAGAAGTTCATCTGCGGGCTGCCGATGAAGCCAGCAACAAACTGGTTGCCCGGATAGTCGTACAGGTTCTGAGGAGTATCAACCTGCTGGATGAAGCCATCCTTCATAACTACGATACGGGAACCCATGGTCATAGCCTCGGTCTGGTCGTGGGTAACGTAGATAAAGGTGGTCTGCAGACGATGGTGCAGCTTGGTTATCTCGGTACGCATCTGTACGCGCAGCTTAGCATCCAGGTTGGACAGAGGTTCGTCCATCAGGAAGACCTTAGGCTCACGGACGATAGCACGGCCCAGAGCAACGCGCTGACGCTGACCACCGGACAGAGCCTTGGGCTTACGGTTGAGCAGGTGCTCGATGTCCAGGATCTTAGCAGCCTCACGTACGCGCTTTTCGATCTCGGGCTTGGGAGTCTTGCGCAGCTTCAGACCGAACGCCATGTTGTCGTATACGGTCATGTGCGGATACAGGGCGTAGTTCTGGAACACCATCGCGATATCGCGATCCTTGGGCGCTACGTCGTTGACCAGCTTGTCGCCGATGTACAGCTCGCCCTCAGAGATTTCTTCCAGACCGGCAACCATGCGCAGCGTGGTGGACTTACCGCAGCCGGAAGGACCAACCAGAACGATAAATTCCTTATCTTCTATATCCAGAGTAAAATCACTAACCGCGGTAACGCCGCCCTGATAGATTTTATAAATGTGTTTCAGAGATACACTTGCCATACTATACGCCCTCCTTAATGAATGCGATGCGGCCAACCAGCACCGTTGGCCGATCCGATAAGTAGATTATACATGTATTTAAACGCTCTGTATATGTCACTACATCACAAATAATCGCCCTTCAAATTGTGTGCAAATTCAGACTTACAAATTTGCGTTCAACCCGTCAGTTTTGACCCGTAATTGGATTAAACGTTTCACGTCAGTGCATCTTAACTTTATTACCATCGTCCTTCTGCATATTTTGGCCACTTCAACTCATAAATCGCATTCGAATTTTGTGCAGTTATTCCGCATATGCTATTTGAGGCGAATTTCAGCCTTTTGTTAAGAAATGCTGTAAACCTTCGCTTTTTTGTGCGTCTATCACATTGCTTTCAAAACCAGCGGCTTCTTTTTGGCGATTTTGCCTGCATCTTGCCAGCATTTTCCCTGTCAGATAACCCTGTCGTCGACAACCGGGCAATGCTGTTTTACTTCTGGCCGTAGTATGCGTTCGGGCCGTGCTTGCGGTAGAAGTGCTTATCGCGCAATTCGCGCGGCAATTCCTGCATATTGGGGTTGATGCTCAAGGCATTTACCGCCATTTTGCAGCATTCCTCCAGCACGACGGCATTATGCACGCTGTCCATAGCGCTGGTGCCCCATGTGAACGGCCCGTGCCCGCGCACCAGCACTGCCGGGCAGTATTCAGGCGTGCGTCCGGCAAACGCTTCTATTATAACCGTGCCGGTTTCCGCCTCATACGCGCGGTCGATTTCCTCCGCGGTCAAATTGCGCGTGACCGGCACCGTGCCGTAAAAGTAGTCCGCGTGGGTCGTGCCATAGCACGGCAGCTCGCGCCCCGCCTGAGCAAACGCGGCTGCAAACGGCGAATGCGTATGCGTAACGCCGGATATATTCTTAAACGCGCGATACAGCGCCAGATGCGTGGGCGCGTCGCTGGACGGGCGCAGGCCGTCGCCGATCGGCTTGCCCGTCTCGAGGTCAAGCATGACCATCTGATCCACGCGCATGGTCTCGTACGCCACGCCCGAGGGCTTTATAACGACAATGCCGCGTTCGCGGTCTATGCCGCTGACGTTGCCCCATGTGTATATAATCATGTTGCGACGGAACAGTTCCATATTGGCCTCATAAACCTGTTGTTTGAGCAGAGCAATATCCATGATTGGCCGCCTCCATAAATCTTATGTAAGTCAATTATACACCCTGCGCGCATATCGCGCAAGCAATACGCGCCTTGAGCCAGTGCAAAAGCATTTACATTATTATTCAATGGACATACGATGCGTTTGCCAGCGGCAGCGCGTGAATCATAATTTATCGCAAATGTATGTTCACACTTTGCCGTGCTTTGGGTATGCGCCTGCACTACTTTACTTTGGAGTAATGAGTGAAAAAAGTTAAATGCTGTTGCCCTGGCCTTGAGCACGCCCGCTGTGTTCATCAGATTTTACTTGTATTTTTATTCGTAGTGTGCTAAAATAGCCGTATTAATTATCAAATTTTGGCATGATACACGCATAACCGATATTTTAGCGCATCGCCATGCTGATATGACAAAAGGAGATTTTCATATGAAGCTGGAATCGTATTTTCCCAAGAAGCCGTTTGCTCAGAAGCACCTTCTGACGCTTCAGGACTGGACCACTGACGAAATCTATCAGGCGCTTTCGCTGGCGACCAGCCTCAAATTCAAGCAGCGCAACGGCATACCGCACGAGCTGCTCAAGGGCAAGACGCTGGGTATGATATTCACCAAGTCCTCCACCCGCACGCGCGTATCGTTTGAGGTGGGCATACAGCAGCTGGGCGGCCGCGCGCTGTTCCTGTCAGACCGCGACATTCAGCTGGGCCGCGGCGAACCCATCGCCGATACCGCCAAGGTGCTCAGCCGTTTCATCGACGGCATCATGATTCGCACATTTGCTCAGGCCGACGTCGAAGGTCTGGCCGAGCACGGCAGCATACCGATAATCAACGGCCTGACCGACCGCTTCCATCCGTGCCAGGTGCTGGCCGACCTGCTCACCATCTATGAGCACAAGGGCACGCTTGAAGGACTGAAGCTTGCGTTCATCGGCGACGGCGCTAACAACATGGGTCATTCGCTGATGCTGGGCTGCTCCAAGCTGGGTCTGAACGTGGCCATAGGCTCGCCCAAGGGTTATCATCCCGACCCCGAGATCGAGGGCTGGGCGCGCGAAAATGCCAAGGCGTTTGGCAGCGAGGTGCTCATCACCGAGGATTACATGGAAGCCGCCAAGGACGCGGACGTAATCTACACCGACGTGTGGTCGTCCATGGGCATGGAGTCCGAGATCGAGCAGCGCAAGAAGATATTCGCGGGCTGCTGCGTTGACGACAAGCTCATGAGCGTGGCCAAGCCCGATGCGATATTCCTGCACTGCCTGCCCGCGCACCGCGGCGAGGAAGTATCCGCTTCGGTCATCGACGGCCCGCACAGCGTGGTATTCGACGAGGCCGAAAACCGCCTGCACGCTCAGAAGGCCGTTATGGCGCTGCTGATGAAGTAATGTATGGTTTGAACCCGCCGGGTCTGTTGGCCGGGCGGGTTTTATTATGCCTTAACGCGGATGAATTTCGAATTGTAAGGCATATGTACGGCTGCCGCCTATAAACCATCATCTTCAAAACAATGCACGCGGACTGAAACGCTTTCCTGCACTTCAATCCGCGTGCGATTTCTTTTTAAGACAGTAATCCCAACATGTATGCTTCGATTTGTCGTTCAGGCATTAGAGTGTGTCTCAGACAATCCGCAAGTTCGAGTGGATTTTTCGTCAGTTCAAGGAATAAATCCGAAGGCTTAGCAGCGCTAAGTCGAGCCTTGTGACGCAGAAATGGCGGAGCGCCACCCGAAATTGCAGATTAAGGAATTTTTGAGACACACTCTAAGCCAGCACGAAGCCTTCCTTATTGTCTGCGCGATAGAGATACGCCGTGCTTGACCAGCTTTCCTTGCCCTCCTGCACATCGTGCGAGAAGTAGTACTCGCCGTTGCCCAGCGCGTATATGCCGGTCGAGCCATACTCGAACTTCAGCCCGTTAACGCCCGAGGGATGCTCCTCCCCCACCTTGGCAAGCGTCAGCACCAGTCCGCGTTCACCCACGCCGCGCAGTTCACATTCCACAGGCGCGACATGGCCATCCAGCACGTACATCGGCAGATTGGGAAACTGCGGCTTCTTGCCCACATATACCGCAAGCAGCACATTGCCGGTCGTGGGGTCATACTCCATGTTCTGCACGCCGTAGGTGGTGTTGCCGGTGTAGGCGAACAGCTTTTGATACGGCTTATCAATGCCGACATGATGCGGCGCGTCCTGATCCAGCGGCTGTGCAAAACGCTTGATGTCGTCCACATCATAGCACAGAATTACCTGATAATCGTTATCCTGCCTGTTCACGTCGCCGTACACGCCGTATGCCACGTACAAATACTTGCGGCTGTCACGCTGCGCACCGTACAGCGGCGCAAACGTCAGCCCATCGATGCCGCTGCAGCCCAGATGATGCTTAATGCCGTCGGGCAATACGGCCTTGTAGTCGTCCACCACCTCTTTCAGGTAGCACGCTGTCATCACGCCGTCGGCGAACACGTCCATGCCCACTCGGTCTATCTTGCTTACATCGAAGCGCGCGATGTAGAACGCGTCGTCGTGCTCATTGCGGCTGCCCATGCGCGCCTCTATGCCGCGGCCAATTTCGTCGTTTTTGTATTCCAGCGAGCCGTATACACAGCCGTCCTCATCAAAAAACGCAATGCAGCCCAGATGCGCCAGCAGACCGATCGCACTGCCTATAACGTTGCCCTCCAGATCGGTTTTGACCAGCGCCGTAGTAAACGAAAAATACATATAGCCGCCCTGTTTATCCACAGCTATGCCCTGACAATGGCCGTTCGGCCAGCAACCCGAATATACCTTTTTCGGAAAATCCCGTTTCATATACAATCGCTCCCCCACTGCCGATAGCATGGACACATGCGTCTTAATACACATCCAAAGCGCGCTTTGGCCCGAGTCAAGGATACCACTTTATGCCGCCGATGTCCAGACCCGGACGCCTTATGGCAGCTCTGTTATGGAAAATTTCTTCGGAACGCTCATGGCAGAGCGTTTGGATGGAGCGCGCTTCACTGCCCGTGATGAAGGCCGGCTGCCGATTGCATGACAGGTTTACTCCTGCAAAAGCGAATGGGGCGGTCCGGAAATTGCACCCGTCTCATTCTTCGACCGGGATCCAAACTTCGATATAGCGCTTTTGGTCATCGTCAGGAGTTGAGTTCCAGTGGTATATGGCCAGCTCCGGAGCATTTCGCAGCGTATAGCCAGAACCCGGGAGCCAGTCAGCAGCGATGTTTTCCCGCAATTTCACGTAGTCTTCGACAGGGTGTTTCATATGGGGCGTCTGGAAAACAGCATAGCTTCCTTCCGCTACATCCAACGTTTTTAAACCAAAGCGCTCCATAAAATCGATTCCTGTTACGGATTGATCGTAGAGATGATCGAGCGACCACTCATCCGGTTTCGCACAATACCAGAATGAGTACCCATACTCAGTCACGTCCGTAACAGCCACGATATCCGTATCGCTGCTGTCAAAAGCCATGCCGCGCAAAAGCCACTGTGCTGCCCGAGTGGAGCGGAAAAGCTCCTCCTCCTGATTTCCCCTGCTTATTCCAAAAGGCGCGCCATCAAAGTGCCGCCGTATGCCCAGCAGGCGCAGGGACGGTTTTCGCTCAATTCTGTACTCCATCATAATTCCACCTTTCAGCGTCAGGCTTACGTGCAGAGGCGAGCACGCGTTTAACCGCGCCGCATGATCCCGGACTTCGCGCGGCAGGACGCCATGAAATCTGACAAAAGCGCGGGCAAAACCATCTTGAGAATCGTATCCGTATTTTATGGCGGTATCGATTACCCTCATGCCCCGCAGCAGATCGCTTGCCGCGAGCGTCAGTCTCCGCTGACGTATGTATTCGGTCAGCGTAATGCCCGTCAGGAGCGAAAATGACCGTTGCAAATGATATGTGCCTGATTCAGCCAGCTTTGCCAGAGATTCAATATCGATCTCACCGTCCAAATTTTCCTCTATGTAATCTAAAACGCGCTGTATGCCCGATATCCAAGTCATCCTCTCGCCTCCTTCTGGGGATATTATATCGAAAAGCCCATCTTGATGCTCGACTTTTTCCGGCGGATTAAGTCGGATGTCCATTGGCCAGATTTGACATGCTTACTGGCGATTCAATTATATGTCATCGACCGCCGGAACTACAATAGAAAAGCAGAAGCTCTGCCGCAGTGCCAATGTCATCTGCGCGGCTCCCCCCTATACCAATCGCAGCAAAACGCCCGACCCGCCGTTTAGCTGCGGCGATATATTCGACGCTAAACGTGCATTTCCTCCATCTTCTTGGCTCTGCCTCTCTGCCTGCGCATAGTTCAGATATTTGCGCAGGCAAAAAAAGCGGCGCCGCCACTTGCTTATAAGCAAAATGGCGGCGCCACTTTCAAATCAGCTCGCCGCGTTTCCGGCGGTTGCGCCCGCGGTTGCGCCCGCAGTAGCGGCCGCAGTCTCGCTGGGCGTTAGAGTCCCGTCAGTCGCACCCTCGGTAGGCAGTACGGGCGCGGTCGTCTCAACAGGCTTCGCGGTAGCGGCGGGCTGCCGCGTGGGCGCGGGCGACGCGGTGGGCGCCATAGTGGGCGCGGCGGTGGGTTCGGGCGCGCTAGACCAGCAGCCGGTACACATGGACATGGCCGCGATTGCGGCGATCACGATCAATATGCGTTTCATCGAATATGCCTCCTTGACACTTTTTATCGACGAGCATATTATGTGCGGCTGGGCGCAAAAAAACGCGCCCATAGGCACGTTTTTCTGTTAATTTAATTTTATGGTTTTTAAGGTGCATACCGCAATGCTGCTGATTGGAGTCTCTATTAAAGCACACCCTTGCGCGCGACGAAGTGCTCGTACATATCGCCGTCGATTTCGCGCAGCAGCGCCTCCAGCTCATTATCGCCCATCACGGTATTGCGGCCCTCGGCGTAGAGCACGTCCACGCGCTCCTTCAGACGCACGCAGATGTCGTCGCGCTTTCCCACAACGTTGTCACCGTGCAGCTTAAAGAATGAGTTGATCCAGTGCGCAATGCCCGCCAGACCCGAATGCGAGTCCACGGCCACGGTCGCGGGACGACCGAGTATCTTGGTAGTATCAAATATATTGTAGATTTCCTCGTTTTTGAGCATACCGTCGGCGTGTATACCTGCGCGGGTGGAGTTGAAGTTACGCCCCACGAACGGAGTGCGCGGCGGGATTGCATATCCGATCTCGTTTTCAAAATACTCTGCGATTTCGGTTATCGCGGTAAAGTCCATGCCGTCCATGGTGCCGCGCAGCGACGCATACTCCATCGCCATGGCCTCCAGCGGGCAGTTGCCGGTGCGCTCGCCTATGCCCAGCAGCGCGCAGTTGACCGACGAGCAGCCGTACAGCCACGCGGTCGCGGCGTTGGTGACGACCTTATAAAAGTCGTTATGGCCGTGCCACTCCAGCATTTCGGATGGCACGTCGGCGTAATGGCGCAGGCCGTACATTATGCCCTGCACGCTGCGCGGCATCGCGACGCCCGGGTACGTCACGCCGAAGCCCAGCGTATCGCACGCGCGAATCTTTATCGGCATACCGCTTTCGCGCGACAGCTTCATCAGCTCGGTCGCAAACGGTACAACAAAGCCGTAAAAGTCGGCGCGCGTGATGTCCTCAAAGTGGCAGCGCGGCCTTACGCCGTGATCCAGCGCACTCTTTACTATGCCCAGATACTTATCCATCGCCTGACGGCGGGTCATGTTCATCTTCTTGAATATGTGATAGTCCGAGCAGCTTACGAGTATGCCGGTTTCTTTAAGTCCCATCTCGCGCACCAGCGCGAAGTCCTTTTCATTGGCGCGTATCCAGCTGGTTATTTCGGGGAATTCAAGTCCCAGCTCCTGGCACTCGCGCACGGCCTGACGGTCTTTATCGGTGTAGATAAAGAACTCGCTCTGCCTGACAATGCCCTTAGGTCCGCCCAGGCGCGACAGAAGCTTATACAGATGCACTATCTGTTCTACGGTAAACGGAGACTGTGACTGCTGGCCGTCGCGGAACGTGGTGTCGGTTATCCATATTTCGTTCGGCATCTGCATCGGCACTACGCGATTGTTGAACGCTACCTTGGGTATGCTTTCATAGTCGTACAGCTCGCGATACAGATTGGGTTCCTTTACATCCTGCAACTGGTATTTGTAGTTGGCCTGCATCAGCAGGTTGAATTTTTTATTGAACTCCAGCATTTTTATCACGTCTCACTTTCCGCGTGCAATTTTGCGTGCGGCGCGCCGATTAATGAGGCACCGACAACGCTTTAAGCCTTGCGCAGACTGCCCACAAACTGTGCTATGCGGTCAAGTCCGCGATCGATATTCTCCATACTGGTGGCGTAGCTCAGGCGTACGTGCATATCCGAACCGAAGCCCAGACCCGGTACGACGGCTACCTTGGCATTCTCGAGCAGCAATTCCGCAAAATCGGTGGACGAGCGAATCACCTTATCGCCCTGCGCCGCGCCGATCAGCTCGGATATGTTCATCATCACATAGAACGCGCCCTTAGGCATACGACAGGACAAGCCCGGAATCGCGTTTATGCGGCTGACTATATGCTTGCGGCGGCGGTCAAATTCCGCAACCATGGCCGCGATTATGTCGTCACCGCCCGACAGCGCGACATAGCCCGCATACTGCGCGATCGAGTTGGGGTTGCTGGTCGCGTGGCTCTGCAGTGCGCCCACTGCCTTCATTACATTGGTGGGGCCTGCGCAGTAGCCCAGTCGCCAGCCGGTCATTGCATATGCCTTGCTGAAACCGTTTACCACGAAGGTCTGCGCCTTTATCTCCTCGCCCAGCGACGCGATGGATACGTGCTTTTCGTCGTCGTAGACCAGTTTTTCATATATTTCGTCCGATATTACGAACAGCTGATTTTCGACCGCGAGACGCGCAATGTCTTCCAGCATTTCGCGCGGCCAGACGCAGCCGTTGGGGTTGTTGGGCGAATTGAGGATTATCGCCTTGGTGCGCGGGGTGATGTAAGGCTTCATATCATCCGCGCTGACCAGGAAATCGTTTTCTTCATGGCCGTGCACCATTACCGGCACGCCGCCCGCGATCTGCACCAGTTCGGGATAGCTGACCCAGAACGGCTCGGGGATGATAACCTCGTCGCCCGGATCGAGTATGGTCTGGCAGATGTTGAACAGCGAATGCTTTGCGCCGTTGGATACGACGATCTGATCCGGCTCGTATTCAAGGCCATTATCGCGCTTAAGCTTTTCACATATCGCTGTGCGCAGCTCCAGCGTGCCGCTGGACGGAGTGTAGCGCGTCATGCCCTTATCCAGAGCCGCCTTTGCGGCGTTGCGTATGTACTCGGGCGTATCGAAATCCGGTTCGCCCGCACCGAATCCAACGACGTCAATGCCCTTTTTCTTCATAGCCTTCGCCTTGGAATCTATAACAAGCGTGGGCGACGGAGAGATACTCCTGCAACGATTTGAAATTTGTAAACGCATGGCCTTTATTTCCTCCATATCATCATTGATACAGGATCTGTCTGTAATTCATATTATGCCACTAAATCGTCAATTGTGCAATGCCATTTTAGATGTTTTATCCGTTAATTTCTTCATTTTTGCGGATTGAAAGCCGTCAAATTCCTTGAAAATGAATCGTGTTTACATTTTTCAATTCATTTCATCTATCGATATGCTTTTATCTGCTTACAAATCGGTGCAGGATTGTTATTCTAATTATTCACGCATATATAGTCAGGCTGCAGTTAGCCGCGTCAAGCCGCGCAAAAAGCGGCCCGTGCGCGTTCTGATGTGCGCAGGGGCCGCTTACATATTGATATTGTTTTCAGGCTACATCGGATCGTTTACCTTTTCGTCCAGCGCGTTTATGCGCTCCACGCTGCGCTCGACCATGCGCATCAGCACGCCCATTACCGGCGTGGACAAGAGCAGTCCCACCACTCCGAACAGCGCGCCGCCTATGACCAGCGCGAATACTATCCAGAACGGGTTAAGTCCCATAGAGTCGCCCAGCACCTTGGGCGAAAGCACCCACGCGTCGAAGCCCTGTATCAGCGTAAGCAGTATAGCCGCAATAAGCGCCGTGGCCGGATTGCGGAACAGCGCCAGCAGGACTATTGGTATAAGTCCGATCACCGGGCCGACATACGGAATCATGTTGGTAATGCCGTACAGCGTGGACATCAGCATTCCATACGGCAGATCAAGCGCCAGCATCATTATAAAGCACAGTATGCCCACGACCAGCGATTCAAGCATGCGCCCCACGAGGTACTTTGAGAACATGAAGTCCAAATCGTGGGTGAACTGAAAGAACCTTTCGCTGCGTTTGGGGCCCATCTTTGTGGCCAGCCACTTGGTCAGTCCCGCGAACATGCGCCCATCGTCGCACACCAGATAGAACGACAGCACTATCGCCAGCAGCAGATTGAGCGACATCGCCGACACGTCGTATACGCGCTTTAACAGCGACGGTATCATCGACACCGCCTGAGTAAGCAGCCCGCTGAATGTGGAATTGGCGTTTTGCACAACTCCGTCCACCGCCTGACGAATTTCGGCTGGTATATCCTGATTGTGCGTCACGTTGTCGTTGACCCACTTGAGCAGCGCCGACACGTATTCCGGCATATTCTGTACAAGCTCAATCACGTTCTTAACCGTATTGGGCAGTACGTATGCCAGCGTAACCGCAATCAGCGCTATAAAGACTATGTACAGCACGCACGCCGACACGAAGCGTCTGCGCCTGACCAATCTGCGCCTGAGCGGCACCATGTGCTTTGCACCCTCGCCCGGCTCGACACGGTTTATCAGTCGCATCATCTTTTCCACAACCGGGCGGAAAAGGTAGGCCAGCACTACCGCGATGAAGAACGGCATAAGCGTCGTAAGCATCGTTGACCACGCAGCGCTAATCCATGCGAACAGATCGCCCATGCTGTCCAGCAGCCGATTAAACAGCAGCAGCAGCGCACCCACGATAAACACATGCGTACTTATTTTGAAATACAGCGAGCGCTTCTTTTTCCCATTTTCCCTGTCTTCCATCTTATATTACATGCCCTCCGTCAGCCGTCCGCGCCTTCCAGACGCTCGCTCTTTTCGCTCCATTCGTCGTACAGCGCCTCCAGTTCGCCCTTGGCGCGCTCATAGTCCTGATTAATCTGTGCTGCGCTCTGCGGGTCCTGATATACCGTCGGGTCGCCCATGCGCTCCTCTATGGCCGCGATTTCGTCCTCTTTCTTTGCAATCAACTTCTCCAAGTCCTGTACGCGCGCGCGCAGTTGCCTCAGCTCGTTTTGCGCCATGCGCTGCTTGCGCTGTTCCTTGTATATCTCGGTGCGCGTGCGGCCCTGAACTTCTTCCTCTTCCTCGCCCAGCGCCAGTTTGCGCTTCTTTTCCACATAGTCGTCATAATTGCCCTGATACTCGGTCACGCCGCCCTCGCCCAGCTCCAGCACGCGCGTGGCCAGCCGGTTGATGAAATAACGGTCGTGCGATACGAACAGCAGCGTGCCGCTGAAATCCTTGAGCGCCTTTTCAAGCACCTCGCGGCTGTCCATATCCAAGTGGTTGGTCGGCTCATCGAATATGAGGAAGTTATCGCGCCGGAGCATCAGCTTTGTCAGCGCCAGCCGGCCGCGTTCGCCGCCCGAAAGCGTGCTTACCGGCTGAAACACCTCGTCGCCGGTCAGCAGAAACAGCGCCAGCGCGCCGCGCACCTGATCCGGCTCCATGTACGGATAGTCGTCCCAGATTTCGTCGATAACCTGCTTATCCATGTGCAGGTTTTCCTGATGCTGGTCGTAATAGCCTATGTCAAGATTCGCGCCGTAGCGCACATAGCCCGTGTCGGGCGGCAGCTGCTTTACGACTATGCGCAATAGGGTTGACTTGCCCACGCCGTTGGGACCGATAAGCGCCACGCGCTCGCCCGCGCGTATGTGCATGTTTACGTGGTTAAACAGCGTGCGGCCGTCGAACGTCTTGCTCAAATCCTCGGTCATGAGCACGTCGTCGCCCGTGCGGCGGCGCGCGGTGAATCGGAAGTGCACAGTCTGCTCCTCAGTGGGGCGCTCGACCAGCTCCATGCGCTCCAGCGCCTTCTCGCGGCTGGCGGCGGCGCGTATGCTCTTTTCGCGGTTATACATGCGGTAGCGCGCGATTATCGCCTTCTGCCTTGCGATTTCAGCCTGCTGCAATTCGTATTCCTTTTCCTGACGCTCGCGGTCGGCGGCGCGCTTGCGGGCAAATTCGGTGTAATTGCCCGCATACTGTTTCAGGTGGCGTCCGGTCAGCTCGGCCATGCAGTCGCACACTTCGTCAAGGAAGTATCGGTCATGCGATATGACTATGACTGTGCCATCGTACTTTTTAAGCGCTTCCTCCAGCCATGCGGTAGCTTCCAGATCAAGATGGTTGGTAGGCTCGTCCAACAGCAGCAGATCGGGCGCGATAAGCAGCATTCGCGCCAGACACAGCCTTGTGCGCTCGCCGCCCGAAAGCCTGCTGGCGGGCTGTTCCTGCTGCGCCTGAGTAAAGCCCAGGCCGCTCAGTACGCCGCGTATGCGCGAGCGCCACTCATAGCCGCCCGCGTGCTCGTATCGCTGCAGCGTCAGATCGTACTGTCGGGATATGCGCTCGAACTCGGCTGGGTCGTCGTGCGCCTGACCCATCTGCTCCTCCAGCTCGCGCAATTTGTCCTCCATGCGCATGACAGGCTCCATCGCGCGCTCCATTTCCTGATAACAGGTGCTGTCGGAAAGTATGTCGGCCTGCTGAGTCAGATAGCCGACCTTGTAGCCCTTTACCAGTGAGATCATGCCGCTGTCGGCCTGTTCCTCGCCGCATATTACCTTGAGCAGCGTGGACTTGCCCGAGCCGTTTACGCCAACCAGACCCATGCGCTGGCCTTTTTGCAGCGTCAGATTTATATTTTCCAAAATGACGTTTACACCGAACGCCTTGCAAACATCTGTCAATGTAAGTAAAGTCATATGCACCTCGAAAGAATATCTGCATCTATATAGCGCGTGTCTCTAGTAGAACAATCCGCAAGTTCGAGTGGATTGTTCGTCAGTTCAAGAAAGCGACCCGAAGACTTAGCCGCAGTGCTAAGTCGAGCCTTGTGACGCAGAAATGGCGCAGCGACGCCCGAAATTGCGTACTCATGAATTTTTGAGACACACTCCAAACAGTCCCAACGCGCTCATGGGCGTAAGACCGCTTATATTGTATTGTAGCAGATTTTTGTCACGCTGCAAAGTGTATCTTATAAATAAACTGCAAAAGCCATATATGCTTGACACGGCGACACACCGCTGTTAAAATTCTCACATCGAGATAACCCCGCATATGAGGAGATGGTTCTTATGCGTACGCAAGCGCTGTTTAACGACGGCTGGCTTTTCCATGAGGGAGACATAACCGTACCCGAAACCGCGCGCAAATCGCCCCTGTACATTCAGGCCAAGACAGAATGCAAGCGCTGCGGCCCGGCGGCGCGCGATTATCTTGACTCGCACGAACACTACGGCGAGCGCGGCCTTATCAGTCACGAAACATGGACGCGCGTGGATCTGCCGCACGATTACGCGATACTTCAGCGCCCTGACGAACACAATAACGAAGCGCTGGGCTTTTTCAAGTACGACAACGCGTGGTACCGCAAGCACTTCACATTGCCTGAGCTTGACGATAACGCGCGCGTGCGGCTGTACTTCGAGGGCGTAGCCACGCATTGCCGCGTATATGTAAACGGCTGCTACATGCTGACCAACGAGTGCGGCTATACCTCGTTTGAGGTAGACATAACCGACGTGGTTGATTTCGGCGCGGAAAACGTTGTCGCGGTGTACGTCGATACCAGCGAGCACGAGGGCTGGTGGTACGAGGGCGCGGGCATATACCGCAATGTATGGCTGGACATATCGGACGCGGCCTCGCTGACGCGCGACGGCGTGTTTGTGCATCCTGAACGCATATCGGACGGCGTTTGGCAAATGCCTGTTGATGTGGAAATCCGCAACGACGGCTTTGCGGCCGCCAACATAAATGTTGAATGCGTCGCGCGCGACATGGCCGGGCAGGAAGTCGCCCGCATGTCGGGCGATATAAGCGTGCCCGCGCGCAGGACCGACACTCTTAACCTGACTAAGAAAGTCCTCTCCCCCGCGCTGTGGGATACCGAGTCGCCCAATCTTTACACGCTCACGACTACGCTCAGCTGCTCCGGCCGCGTCATCGATGAAAGCAAAGTGCGCTTCGGCTTCCGCACGATACGCTTTGACACACGCGAGGGCTTCTTCCTGAACGACCGCCCGGTCAAGATAAAGGGCGTATGCTGCCATCAGGATTACGGTCTTACCGGCAAGGCAGTGCCCGAGCGCGTGCAGCGCTACCGGTTGGAGCTGCTGCGCGAGATGGGCGCGAACGGCTATCGCTGCTCGCACTATCCTCAGCACGCGTACACTATGGACATGCTGGACGAACTGGGCTTTCTTGTACTGGCCGAAACGCGCTGGTATGCCAGCACGCCATCGGCAATGGCGCAATTGGACATGCTGATACGCCGCGACCGCAACCACCCGTCGGTAATACTCTGGTCGGCTGGCAATGAAGAGCCGTTCCACCTTACCCAGGCCGGAAAACGCATCGCGCGCGCCATGCTCAGCCGCATACGCGAATTGGACGGCACGCGCCCGGTAACGACGGCGGTGTCGCACGATCCGATAAACTGCGCAGTGCTGGACGACGTCGACGTAATCGGCGTTAACTATAATATGGAACAGATCGACGCGATACACGCCAAATACCCGGATAAGCCCTTCATATCCACCGAAAACTGCGCCACGGGCACCACGCGCGGCTGGTATCTGGCCGACGCGCGCGGATACATCCGCGGGTATGACCACGACACCAACAAGTCTTTCCTGTCGCGCGAACATACGTGGCAGGCGTTCATGGCGCGGCCGTGGGTATGCGGCGGGTATCAGTGGGCCGGCATAGAGCACCGCGGCGAGGCGCTCTGGCCGCGGCTGTGCTCGCAGTCGGGCGCCATCGACCTGTACCTTAACCGCAAGGACGCGTTCTATCAGAATCAGTCGTACTGGCTGAGCACGCCCATGCTGCACATACTGCCGCACTGGAACTGGCAGGGGCGCGAGGGCGAGCCTATCGACGTGTGGGTTTATACGAATTGTCAGGAGGTTGAATTGCTGCTGAACGGCAAATCGCTGGGCAGGCAAAGCGTCGCACCGATAACTCACGCGGCATGGAGCGTGCCTTACGAGCCGGGCGCATTGGAAGCGCGCGGATACACAGACGGCGCAGAAGTCTGCCATAAGCGCATCGAAACGACCGGCGCGCCGGTCGCGCTGAGACTGCGGCTGGAAAGCGACGGCGTGCGTGCCGACGGCCGCGACGCTGCAATAATCACATGCGACTGCGTGGACGCGCAGGGGCGGCACGTGCCCGATGCCGCGCCGCTGGTGCAGTTCGACAGCAGCGAGCTGGGGCGCATCGCGGGCACCGGCTCGGACGTGTGCGACCATGAACCCGTATGGGCGCAGCATCGGCGGATGCGCGCGGGACTCGTGTCCGTGCTGGGACGCGCGGGTACTCGGCCGGGAACGTGGCGCATATACGCTCATGCCGACGGGCTGAAGGCCGCGCGGCTGGATATTGAGCTTAAATGATAAGACAAAGCAAGCGGCTCGGATGTGTTCGGGCCGCTTGTTTTTTTAGATAAATGCCTCATTGCAAGCAACGGCTTTGCAGCTTTCAGGCATTCATTGCCTGCCTTAACCTGTACTCTCCTGACATGAGCGCACAAAGCAGCTTGCCAATGTTAATTGTCTTTATTAGCATCAGCGGTCTTATTCATGCGCGATTGCGCAATGTCGCCGTCAAGCCTGCGGTACTCGCGCGGCGGCACTCCGAACGCATTTAAGAACTGCCGGTTAAAACCCGACACGTCCTGATAGCCCACCGCAAGCGCTATCTGCGTGATCGATTCATCGCTCAGCAGCAGCATCCGACGCGCGCGCTGGAGTTGGCAGGATTGTATGTACTCGCGCGGCGAGCGGCCCATGACGCGCTGGAACTCACGTCTGAACGTCGCCTGACTCATCGCGCACGCCTCGGCCAGCGCGCTGGCGCGCGGCGACTGGCACTGTTCAAGGCTGCTTTTCACATACTTGAGCGCCGGTTCCAGCCTTAAAAACGAATGCTCCGGGCGCAATGCAAGCGGTTCCATGCCCTCGCTCTGCGCCGCAAGCTCATCTATCAGCGCGCACAGACAGCTCAGCCGCGCCTTTTGACCGCCCGGCAGCGTCACCCTGCGCACAAGTTCGGCGATAAGCGGGTATTTTTCGCGGTCGATTATGCCGCACAGCGCCATGCGCGTGTACAGTAGCCTCTCCAGCCGCGGTATATCGGGCGCGCCCCAATCGCTCAGGAGCTTCAGCGGGTTTATGCACGTCCATATCCACTGGCTGTACCCGCCGGTGCTGCGCGACAGATGGCGCTGGAACGGGAATATGATCTGCACGTCGCCTGCGCCAAAGGCGTATTCGCTGTCCTCCACCTTACACATGCCCTCGCCCGAGCAGCACACACCCAGCTCCATCGACGAATGGAAGTGCATATAGGTTATATCGTATATTTCAAGCGAATACGCGTTTCGATGAGTATCGTTCAGCTCGCTGGTTTCGATATATTCGTAAAACGACGGCAGTACGGATTTTGAGCGATTTCGCATGGTTTTGACCTCCGACAGCATAGATAGCCCTTAGCAATCGTATTATACTAAAGCCAAGTCAAAATCGCAATGGGAGGATTTACAAATGATTACGTTTACCAACGAATTTTTGCGCGACAAGATTTACGCGTGCTGGCTGGGCAAAAACATCGGCGGCACTTTGGGCACGCCTTACGAGGGTCAGCGCGATATGCACGACATTCAGGGCTTCGCTTCCAAGCCGGGCGAACCGCTGCCCAACGACGACCTCGACCTGCAGCTGGTATGGCTGCGTGCAGTCACCGAGTGGGGCCCGGACGCGATAAACAGCAAGCTTCTGGGCGAATACTGGCTTACCTACATCGGGCCTAACTGGAACGAATACGGCGTGTGCAAGGCCAACATGCGCGACGGCATACAGCCCCCGATGACCGGCGAAATCGACAACGAGCAGTGGCAGAACTCAAACGGCGCGTGGATTCGCACCGAGGTCTGGGCGTGCATGTACCCGGCCATGCCCGAAAAGGCGATTCGCCTTGCGTTTGAGGACGCGAGCGTCGACCACGGCTTTGGCGAAGGCACCTACGCCGCGATATTCGTGGCCGCAATGGAAAGCGCCGCGTTCGTGATAAACGACGCAGAAGAGCTGCTCAAGATCGGCCTGAGCAAGATACCCGAGAACTGCCGCGTGGCCCGCAGCGCGCGCATAGTAATCGACGCATATCACAACGGCATCGACTGGCGCACCTGCCGCAACATGGTCGTCGAGGACAGCAAGGATCTGGGCTGGTTCCAGGCGCCCGCGAACGTGGCGTTCGTGGTGCTGGGTCTGCTCTACGGCAAGGGCGACTTCAAGCAGTCTTTGATTTACGCGGTCGACTGCGGCGACGATACCGACTGCACCGGCGCGACGCTGGGTTCGCTCATGGGCATAATGGGCGGCATGAAGGTCATACCGGACGACTGGCGCGCGTACATCGGCGACGACATCAAGTCCATCTGCATAGCGGCGGGTCACGGCCTCTGGCCCAAGACCTGCACCGAGCTGACCGACTGCATTATGGATGTCCTGCCCATAACGCTTAACCGCCGTCACGGCCTGCTGGGCAACATAAACAAGAGCGTGCAGCTTGGCAGCGAGCTGTGCATCGGTGACGTAAACCCCGAAAGCTTCTATGGCCGCGAGTTTGTTGAAAAGCTGGCCGCGCGCAAGCGTTACTCCTTCGTGGTCGAAAGCCCGCTGGCAGACGTGCTGGTCGAGTTCGACGAAAAGCCCGTGGTTCAGCCCGGCGGCACGCTGACCGGCGCAATATCGATCGAGCGCCATACGTTCAACGAGCAGCGCCATTACCTGCTGCGCTTCATTACGCCCGAGGGCTGGAGCGTGGAGCATCAGCGCAACCTGTTCGCACCCTCGCTTTCGTCCGAGGACTTCCGCCATGCTTCGACGAAGTTCACGATACATGTGGGCGAAAACGTAGAACCCGACAACGACCTGATCGCAGTGATCTCCTGCCCCGGCCATCATACGAAGATATTTGTGCCGGTTCAGGTGCTGGGATGATTTACTAAACGCGCAGCCCCATCCGACTTTTGACGCGGATGGGGCTGCGTTTTGCGTTCAATTACTTTATTGCATTTCGGCGTCGTACAGCTGGCCGTAGATATATCCGTCCTCTTCATAAGTGCGGAACGTTCCGGACACCGTGATTTCCGCGCCGGGCTGCGGGTAATCCTCCGGGTATTTATGTTCGCCCGCCAGCACAAATTCTATTCCCTGCGCGCAGCACGCGGTCGCGTCCGCAATTACGCAGGAAAAGTATATCCTCTGCGGGTCGGGATTGCCGTCCGCGTCCAGCGGCTGCGCAATCTCGAGCTGGCCGCGCATTTTTACGGTCTTGCCAATGTAGTTTTCAGGCGTAACCATCATATTATATACTTCGGAGTAGACCATTGTGCTGCTAAGCGCAGTGAGGTCTATATCGATTCCGGCGCTTTTAGAGGCCTGCGTCGTTTCGGTAAGCGCGGCGCTTTCCGCCGGAACGTTTGCGGCTTCCGTCTGCGCGATTTCACTCGCATCAGTCGAGGCGGTTTCCAGCTGCGGAGCATATGTGCCGCTTATAGCGGCACCCATAGCCGCGCCGCCAGTGCCCGCGTCATTTCCACAGGCGCATAGCATTATCATAAGCATGAGAATAGTCAGCGCGCAAGTTATATTCTTCAAAATCATCTGCCTCCCGCAATGCGTTTAACCGCCGCAAATACTATAAAAGCGGCTATATCCACCGCGACTATTGTCGCGCCGACGGGCGTGCCCGCAAGTATGGACATCAGTATTCCCAGCGCGGTGCAGCAAACGGACAGCACCGCCGAGCATATCGTCACCGCGCGGAAGTTTTTATACACCTGCATGGCCGACAGCGCCGGAAAGATGACAAGCGCGGAGATCAGCAGCGAGCCCACCAGATTCATTGCCAGCACTATGACGACCGCAGTCGTTATGGCTATAAGCAGATTATACGCTTCCGCCCTTGTGCCGACCGCCCTGGCGAAGTTTTCATCAAAAGTCACGGCGAAAATCTTGTTGTACAAAAGCACGAACAATGCCACGACAATTGCCGACAGCGCGGCGCACAGCCAGACTTCGCTTATCGTAAGCGTAAGTATGGACGTGGAGCCGAACAGCGTACTGCAAACGTCGCCCGAAAGATTGGACGATTTGGAAAAAAGATTCATGAGCAGATAGCCTATCGCGAGCGAGCCCACAGATATCATCGCAATCGCCGCATCGCCCCTTATGCGGGTATTCTGGCCGGTGCGCAGCAAAAGCACAGCGCTTACAATCGTTATGCCCAACGTCAGCGGCATGTCGTTAGAAAGTCCCAGCACCCCCGCGATCGCCATTGCGCCAAACGCCACATGCGAAAGGCCATCGCCTATGAATGAAAACCTCTTCAGCACCAGCGTTACGCCCAGCAGCGAGGAGCACAGCGCAATAAGCACGCCCACCGCCAGCGCGTACCGCACAAATGGATACGCCCAGTACAGTGCCAGCTTTTCAAAAACCGCGCTCATACTTCCCACCGCCAGTCTCCGCAGCCGCGCCGCAGCGTATGCGAAAATTCCTCGATATACTCTTGCCGCGTGCCAAAGAACGTATCGCCACCTACGTGCAGCACATGACTGGCATATTTAAGCGCCGACGCGACGTCGTGCGAAATCATTATGACAGTTATGCCGTCTTCGCGATTGAGCCTGTATATCAGCTCATACATATCCGCCGAAACGCGCGGGTCAAGCCCGGATACCGGCTCGTCCAGCAGCAGCATACTGCGCGTAGCGCACAGCGCGCGGGCCAGCAATACGCGCTGCTGCTGGCCGCCCGAAAGCTCCCGATAGCAGCAATTTGCCAGTTTACCGATCTGCATTTTATCCATGTTTTTTTCGGCGAGGTGCCTTTCTTCCTTATTATAAAAGGGGCGGCCGCCGCAGCGCCCCTGGCACCCGGAGAGGACTATTTCTCTCACGGATGCCGGGAAGTCCTTTTGGACAACGGTTTGCTGCGGCAGGTAGCCGATTTCATTTTGCTTCAGCCCATCGCCCGTCAATATCCTGCCGCGGATGGGCGACTGCAAGCCGAGTATGGTTTTCATGAGCGTACTTTTGCCGGATCCGTTTTCGCCGACGATGCAGAGGTAGTCGCCGGCAAAGACCTTGAAATCCAGATCCCGCAAAACGGCCCGCGCGTCATATCCGACGCATAGATTTTGACAAGTGAGCTGAGCCATGACCGCTTCCCCCTTAGTTCAGAGCTTCCTTGAGCACGTCTAAGTTCTGCTCCATAATGGTCAGATAAGTCGCGCCGTTTTTCACGTCTTCATAAGTCGTGGACTGCATGGAATCCATGATCAGTACCTTCTGATCCTTTTTCGCGGTATTTTGCACTATGGTTTCGGCAATCTTATGCCGCGCGCCCTCTATCGTCAATGCGCACGGCAGCTTCAGCTCGTCCAGCTTTTGCGCAAGGAAGGATATCGTTTCAAAGCTGGCTTCACTTTCGGCAGAGCAGCCCGCAAACGCCGCATAGTATTTAAGGCCGTAGTCGTCGACGAGATAGCGCATTGGAAAGCGGTCACCAAACAGCAGCGTATCGTACTTTGCGCCGTCCACCGCCTGTTTGTAGTCCATATCCAGCTTATTCAGCTTTTCCATATAGGCGGAAGCATTGCTTTCGTATGCGGCCCTATTGGCAGGATCGATTTCCTCAAGCGCGCCCAGAATCGCGGCGCACAGCACCTTTGCGTTTTTCAGCGACAACCAGACGTGCTCGTCCTTTTCTTCATCATGGCCATGGCCTTCCATGTGCCCGCATATCTCCTCGCCCGTCATATCGGCCGGGAAGAACGTGGGCCAGGAGCTTTCCGGATCGACGATCGCGTCAAAGCTTTCGTCGCTCATTCTCAAGTGAAAATGCTCCGAAGTGCCCGACTCTATCATATGATCGTTGAACTCGATGTAGATCGGCGCGCCCGATTCCTTATCCGCCGCCTCAAAGCGGTACATGGCGGCTTTGGTGCCCGTCGACCAGTGCTGTATATGGAAGCCGACGTACTTATAATCGGAGCCCACTTTTTTGCCGTCGGTATAAGTGAATTCGATATGGTCGCCTTCGATATTCACATTTGCCATGTCGGTTTTATATCCGTTTTGATAGTATTCCCTGTATTCGTCGGCCGTCATTTTGCCCGACTCGGCCATTGAGGCAAACGCAGCGTCAAGCGTACCATCCAGCGCGAACGGATACGCGGACTGCCAGTCGCCCGCCCAGTCCGACAAGCTCCTGTCCTCTACCTCGTCGTCCTCAAAGTAAGAAACCTCCTTGCCGTGGTCATGGCCGTGATCCTCCTGCATACCCTCGACCGTTTCCTCGGCCTTTACCGAGTCGCCCAGTACATCCAGCAGATTGATTACCTTCATATCCTTGTTCGTAGCGTTTTGCAGCGCGTCTTCCACCCATTCGTCCGACTCGCCGCCCACATATATGAACATGTCGCAGTTGGAGATTTTGATTATGTCGTCCGCAGTAGGCTGATAGCTGTGCAGGTCAACGCCGTTGTCCAGCAGCATCGTCAAGTCGGCGCTTTCGGCATTGTCGCCCATTATTTCGCGCACCCAGTCGTATTCCGGGAATATCGTCGTAACTATGCTCAGCTTTTTAGGATCGTCGGTTCCCGCGTCAGCCGCCGCGATACGTTCGCAGCCAGCGGCGGCAGTAAAAACCATGCCGGCGGAAAGCAGAAATGAAAGTGTTCTCTTTGCAATTTTCATATGGATTGACCTCCAGATTGTCGATAAAACTCAATTTTGCGTACACAAAGTCCACGCCTGTCCAAAATTGGGCAGACTTAATCCGTGCATTTAATGCAATGAGTTTTTAATCAATCCGAAAGTTTTACCCTGAGCGAAACTAAAGTAGATGTGCGCAAATTGGATATGCAACAAAATACATTGCGATTCAGCACATTAAAAATTATCCAGGCAATCAGCGCGGCAATTATGGCAAATCCGAACGCGCGCAGCACGTCCTCCACCGCGCTTATCTGGCGGCAAACAGCACAGCTCTCACCAACGCAGTCATGCCCCACCTCGGCTGCGATAAACAGTGCGGACGACAATACGACAAGTATCAACAGTATGGAAAACACTGCTTTCAGCAAGCGCTTTTCACCGGTCACATGTCATCCCTCCTCACTCTATATCTCGCCAGTCTAACACATCCATCCATCCATCCAGAACTGCTCTTATATAATCCAAGGCTTATTGCGAATGACTTGCGATTATTATAGTCACCATGCAGCCATATGTCAAGCCCATTTCCGAAACATTTACATTTTTGAGCGCAGTAAGCCATCTAAGTCAACTGTTCCGTTTCTAATTTTCGTTTAATATAAAGTATCTCGAATTGCGACGTTTTCATTTGAAACATAAAAAAAGCGGCAACGGACTTGCGCCCATTGCCGCCCTTAATCAAGCTGGAATTACATTTCGATTTCCTTGTGCTCGGCCGCGGACTTGTACAGCATTTCCATCAGCTCGCTGGTCTTGATCGCGTGGTCGATGGACGCACGGGTCTTGACCTTCTTGGGAGCGTTGGTCAGGAAGTCGCGTACTTCACGGGAGTACATGTTCTCGGTGGAGTAGTCGTACTTGGTCTCGGTCAGCATACCATTGCAGGTGGAGTACAGCACGAAGTTCTTGCCATACTGCAGACGGATACCGCCCTTGTCACCGATGAAGTCGACATAGGTGTCGCTCTCGCCGATGTTCTGCGCCCAAGCGCCTTCCAGAGTGATGGTGGAGATGCTCTTTTTCTCATCCTCCAGACGAACCATACCGGTCACGTACTCCTCAACGTCGTAGGTGCCGTTGCTGATGCGCGGGCCAGCCCACATGGCGGTGCATACGTACTTGTCGATGTCGCGGCCCAGTACGGAGTAGGTCTCGGCCGAAACGGTCTTGAGCTTGCGCTCGCCCATGCAGTAGAAGATCAGATCGAGGTAGTGTACGCCCCAGTCGATCAGAACGCCGCCGCCGGATTCAGCCTTGGTGGTGAAGGGGCCGCCCAGACCGGGGATGGAGCGATGCGCGCGGAAGGAGCAGTATACATGATAGATATCGCCCAGAGCGCCCTGCTCGATCAGGTCGTGGATCTGCATAACTGCGTCGTTGAAGCGGTTGCAAACGCCGATGGACAGCATGTTGCCGGTCTCGTCGGCAACCTTCTTCATCTCCTCAGCCTTGGCCAGGTTTATGGCCGCGGGCTTCTCGGACAGCACCTGAGCGCCGGCGCGCAGGAAGTCGCACGCGATGGGGCAGTGAGCGCCGTTGGGGGTGCAGACGGATACGCAGTCTACCTTGCCCAGAATGTCGTGGTAATCCTCGACGATTTCGGGCTTTACGACTTCGCCGTAGCGCTTTTCGACTTCAGCGGAGTATACGCCCGCCAGAGTCTTGGCGCGCTCGGGGATAATATCACAGTAATACTTAACCTCGGCCAGGTCGAAATTGTCCAGATACGCAGGAGTATGCGCGCTGGTAGCAATGCGGCCGCAGCCGATGATGGCAACCTTAAGCTTGCTCATTGGTATTTACCTCCATTAAGAATATTTTCCTTCGGATGTATTCGACGCGAAACCGGGTTTTCCTGCAATCATTTAAGAAAAATGCATACTTTTGTTGTAAATGCGCGCGCTCTTATTCCTCTCGCAGGACTACCGACGCGATGCTGCGCCCCGGCAATTCAACCGCGCACACCCACTCGCCCAGCCTTATATTAACCTTGCGCGATTCTGCCAAAGTGTTTGCCAGCACGCACGCAATCGAGCCGTCCGGATTACGCGCGGCCACCGCCTTTATATTGTCGTCGTATATCGAGCTGGCCAGCCGCACCGCGCCCTTTTCGATAAAGCCGCTGAAATGGCTCAGCCCGTAATACGCGCCGGTCAGGTAATATTCGCCGCGCCGCGTGTCCACCAGCACCGGCGCAAGGCAGCCGCCCCGGCGATAGTGATACGGCCCGCCGCTCATGTTGAGCGCAAGGTTCCAGTCGATAACGCCGTTTGTCCAGTTGTTCAGGTCGCCCGCGATCTCGGCTGCATATGCGATTGCGGGCGCAAAATTGCGCGCCGGGTCGGTGCCGATCGTCTGGCAGAACTCGCTCAGCCACAGCCGCTTTTCCGGGAAGTCCTCATGCACCGCCTGCAAACCCGAAAAGTGCGCGCCTGAATACCAGTGGAACGCCACGCCGTCGATCTGCTTGCGTGCGTTTTCGCACGCAAAAGAATCGCGCGCGCGTTCGTACACGCGCTCCTTATTGTGATCCCATATGAATATCTTTACGTCCGCAAGCCCGTGCTGGTCGAGCGCCGGGCGCAGTATTTCCGTTACCAATTCGGCTTCCTGCCGCGCGTCGTAAACGCAGCTTTCCCACGGCTGGGAGGCGTGCGGCTCGTTCTGCACGGTTATCGCGGCTATGTTTGCGCCTCGTTCGCGCCATGCCTCTATATAGCGCGCCACGTACTCGCCCCACTCGCGCCGCCAGTCGTCCCGGAGGCTGCCGCCATGGCGCACGTCGCCGTTGGTTTTCATCCAGCCGGGCGCGCTCCACGGCGACGCGAGCAGCGTCATATCGCCGCGCCGCTTAAGCGCCTCCATAAGCACCGGCGCGACGTACTTGTCCTCGCGCGCAAACGAAAACGTACGCATGTCGCGGTCTTCCGGCTCGGTATAGGCATATTCACCCAGACTAAAATCGCACGAGCCGATGTGCAGCCTGCACATGGAAAACGCTGCGCCCGCGCGCAGATAGATCTCATCCAGCAGCGCCTGCCGCTTTTCCTCGGGCAATGCGCATATGCAGTTGGCCGCGGATTCAGTTAATGCGCTGCCGAAGCCGTCTATCGTCTGGCGCTGTGCATTCAGCAGCACGCTCATCGCGTGATCCTCGCGGTCGGGCTGTCTGTCCACCTTGGGCGACGTGCGTTTGAATTTATAGTCGGCGCTTGATACGTATGCGTCCGCGCGGTACATACTACTCCCCCATTCGCTAAAAAATGCAGACGGCGCGGCCGCCCGGCAAAAGCTGAATGCAGCTTGCGGGCGACTGCGCCAGAATTTTTTTACTTTGCTGCGCCGCGCAGTATGCGCTGTGCGTCGGCGGTTATGCGGCCCAGCGGGTCGGGGCCTACATTTATAAGGTAATTGATGCCCATGCCGTTAAGCTTTTCGCGGGTGCTCCTTATGAACTCCGGGGTCTTCCAATTGTGGTCATGGTAGGAAAATCCCCACGTATCGTTAAGCGTGGCGGCAGTCTCGTACAGGCCATAGGGCGAGGGCTTGAAGCCGCCGATGGAGTTCATATCGACCGCCTTGCCGGTGGTGTCCTCCAACTTATCCGGAATTTCGTTGTCGCCCAGCGACACGTAATCGTATGCGCCGTTGCCCAGGCGGGAGTTGATAAGGCAATTGGGCTGATACTTCTTCACGGCCTCGTATATGCGGCGGCTCTGGCTTTCGTTTATCGTCATGGGCACGTCGAACCAGATAAGGCACAGATCGCCGTAGCCGGTCAGTATTTCCTCCACCTGCGGCATTATCTTGTTTTCAAAGCACTCGGTAAAGTCCTTATGCGCCTCGTCCGGGAAGTCCCAGCTGTTGTCCCATGTAGTCCCGGCGTTGGGGATATGATTGGAAAGGTACCCGCCGCCGTTCTTTTCGTGCCAGTCCAAGTCCTGCGAATAGTAAAGGCCCAGCTTCATATCGTGCTTATAGCACGCCTCGGCCAGTTCGGCCATAACGTCGCGGCCAAACGGCGTGGCATCGACGATGTTGAACTTGTCGGCGCGGGATTTGAACATGGCGAACCCCTCGTGGTGCTTGCTGGTAACTACGATATATTTCATGCCGCACTCTTTTGCAAAGCGCACCCACTCGTCGGCGTTAAAGTATACCGGATTGAACGCCGTCGCCAGCTTTTCATATTCCGCGTTGGGAATGCGAAAATACGTCTGCGCCCATTCGGCGTAGCTGCTCACCTTTTCGCCCTTATATTCGCCGCCCAGCAGCGAATACAGTCCCCAGTGAACCATCATACCATATTTTGCTTCCTTAAACCACTTATGCGCGTCCATTTGTTTTCCTCCGGCGATTTAATCAAAGGCATCCCTTAGAATGTGTTTTATGATATTTATTATACGACGCGGCCGCAAAAAATCCTTCATGCCCGTGCTGCTGTCGCAGTCGATTTCGGCTTTTGCGCGTGCGTGCGGGGCGGTTTTTTTCCATTTTATTTATACCAACAATTATTTAAGCGCCTTGCCGCGCATCATGAGTATATATTGTGATAAAGTTTTATCGATAAGTTTGTGTTCTAATGAATCGGCGCTTTTCTTTTCGATATATTAATATTTAATGTTTCGCATCATTTTTGCACCGGGAAATTTTAAAAATTGCGTGTTTTTTGGCATGATTTATGTTATACTATCCGTATGACTGAGGGCATATGCCCTCCAAAGCGTGTCGGCGCGCGTATGCGCTGCCGACTTAAAATCGGCAAAAATTTACCAATTTGAAAGGATGGATTGAACTGTGGCAAAGACGGCAAAGACATTTCCGGGCGGCATACATCCGCACGAATTTGGCCAGGGTAAATCCGCCACAAGTGTGCAGTCTGTACGCGCGGCGCAGGCGCCCGCGCGCGTAGCGATATCAATGGCACAGCACATAGGCGCACCCTGCACGCCGCTCGTCAAGCCCGGTGCGCATGTGCTTATGGGGCAGAAGATTGGCGAACCTGCCGGATTCATGGGCGCACCCGTACATGCAAGCGTATCGGGCACGGTCAAGGCGCTGGAGACGCGCGTGCTGGCAAACGGCGCGGCCGCGCAGTGCGTCGTCATCGAAAACGACTTTAAGGACGAATGGGACAGTTCGCTCGTACCGCCTGAGGACGTTCAGTCCATGACGCGCGAGGAGCTGACCGCCTACACCCGCGAAAAAGGTATCGTCGGGCTGGGCGGCGCGGCGTTCCCGACCTCGATAAAACTGAGTCCCGCCGCGGAAAAGCCTATCGATTATGTAATACTGAACGGAGCGGAGTGCGAGCCGTTTCTGACCTGTGACCACCGCATGATGCTGGAAAACAGTGCGGCTATTGTGGACGGGCTTAAATACGCAATGCGCATATCGGGCGCGGCAAACGGCGTAATCGCGATTGAGGAAAACAAGCCCGATGCAATTGAGGCGATGATTAAGGCAGTCGCCGACACGCCGTTTATTGTACAGCCGCTCATGGTCAAGTACCCGCAGGGCGGCGAAAAGCAGCTCATTCAGGCCGTGACCGGGCGGCAGGTGCCCTCGGGCAAGCTGCCCATGGACGCGGGCTGCATAGTCATGAATGTATCTACCGCGGCGGCGCTGAGCGACGCAATTTCGACCGGCCGGCCGATTGTGGAGCGCATAATCACTATAACCGGCGACGTACCCTCCCCCGCCAATCTGCGCGCGCGAATCGGCGTGACATTCGGTGAGCTGATCGAGCAGTGCGGCGGCGTGCCCGACGATACGATTAAGATCGTATCGGGTGGCCCGATGATGGGTCAGGCGATAAGCAGGCTGGATGTGCCAATCGTAAAGGCAACCGGCGGCATACTGCTGATAAACCGCGCGCACGCGTCGAATATACCCGAAAGCGCGTGTATACGCTGCGGGCGATGCGTCGAGGCCTGTCCGATTCACTTGATGCCGCTCAGGTTAAACGAGCTGGTCATGCACGATAGATTTGAGCAGGCCGAGGCGATGCACGCGCTGGACTGTATCGAATGCGGCTCGTGTTCATACGTCTGTCCTGCCAAACGCGAGCTTGCCCTGTCGATACGCATGGGCAAGCGAGAGATTCAAAAGCGCCGCAAGGCGCGTAAGTAAAGGAGGCGCGCGCCATGGAGAACACAAACAATCTGATAGTAACCTCGTCGCCGCACATACGCTCGCCCCGCACCACGCGCAGTATAATGTTGGACGTGTGTGTCGCACTGATTCCGGCGGGCGTGGCGGCCGTGATACTGTTCGGCTGGCACGCGCTGGCGCTGATTGTCGCGTCGGTAATCGCGTCCGTCGCGTCTGAGGCTGTCTGTCAAAGGCTTATGCACAAGCGCGTTACTATAAGCGACTGTTCAGCAATAGTCACCGGACTTCTGGTTGCATACAACGTGCCCGCCAGTGCGCCGCTGTGGCTGCCTATGATCGGCTCAGCATTTGCGATAGTCATTGTCAAGCAGTTTTTCGGCGGCATAGGCAAGAACTTCATGAACCCGGCAATGGCCGCGCGCGCCGTAATGCTGGCCAGCTGGATGGGACTTATGGCGGGTTCGGCGTTCACCGCGCCGCTTAATTTCGCCGTGGACGCGTACTCGGGCGCAACGCCGCTGGTCAGCGCCGATACGTCCACCTACTCGCTGTGGCAACTATTTATAGGAAACATTCCGGGCAGCATGGGCGAAACATGCAAGCTGGCGCTGCTCGCGGGCGGCGCATATCTGCTGGTGCGCAGGGTCATATCGTGGCGCATACCCACAGCTATGCTTGGTACGGCGTTTGTTTGCTTCCTTATTAATAGCGGTTCGTTCTATTCCGCAAGCACCTCTTCGGCGCTGTATCAGCTTTTGTCGGGCGGACTTATACTCGCGGCGTTTTTTATGGCTACCGACTATTCGTCGTCGCCGGTTACGCCCTTAGGTCAGATCATATACGGCGTGGGCTGCGGACTTATGGTATTCATCATTCGCGCGTTCAACCCCACCTATCCAGAGGGCTGTACATACGCGATACTGTTCATGAACCTGCTGACTCCCTTGATCGACCGCTTGACCGCGCCCAGAATATACGGGAGGGTGAAGAAAAATGCGTGAACTCGGCCAGCTTTCCCTCAAGCTATTTGCCTTTACGCTGGCGGCGGGGCTGCTGCTGGCGCTCACAAACGCCGTGACCGAAGGCCCCATCGCCGAGCAGCAGGCGCGCCAGGCCAACGCGTCGCGCTATGCGGTCATGGCTGACGCGGACGAATTTGAAGCGCTTACCGATGACGGCACTTATGCTCAGACCGTGCCGTCGCTTACCGCGATATACCGTGCGCTCAAGGGCGGCGAGCCGGTTGGCTACACGCTCAACCTGTCCCCCGCCGGATACAAGGGCGCGATAGACATGACCGTGGGCATATCGGACGGCGGCGCGATAACCGGCGTGACGATTGACAGCCAGAGCGAGACGCAGGGCGTAGGCTCAAAGATAACCGGCGAGGACTTTTTAAGGCAGTTCACCGGCAAGGCCGCGTCCAGTGACGAGCTGGAAAACGGCATAGACACGATAACCGGCGCGACCGTCTCCTCCAGCGCCGTGAAGCGCGCCGTACAGTCGGCGGCACAGCTCAGCGAAAACGTACTGGGGATTGAGCCGCATTCCGCCACCCCGATGGATCCGATCGACGAATACCGCGTAAAGACATTGCCGGGCGCAAGCGGATTTGAGCGCGTCGATCTGCTCAGCTTTTTAGGCGACTACGACACAATACGCGGCGTAAAGACCGCCTATTCCGGCTCTGACATTATCGGATATTCGTTCGATCTGGCCGCAAAGGGCTATAATGGCGACATACTGATGACGCTGGGCATTTCGAGCGTCGATGGCCGCATAACCGGACTTGACATACTGGAAAACAACGAATCCGAGGGCTATGGCAAGCGCATTGAGGAAGCCGCCTATTACGAGCAGTACTCGGGGCTGGAGCTTACCGACGACGCGCTCAGTACGGTTGACGGCGTATCGGGCGCGACCAACACGTCGCGCGAGGTAATGCGCGCTGTCAAACAAGCCATATCGTTCTATCGCCAGTACTTAAACGGCGAGGGCGCGCCCGCGACGATCGACGACGCGGATGCGCTGACCGACATAACCAATCGCATGGCGGGCAGTGAGGCAAGCTTCCCGCTGATTGAAAAGGTGGAACAGGCCGAGCTGGGCGGCGAAACCATCGGCTATCGCTTTACTACTAAGGCCGCCGACGGCATATCCGGGCTGACTGTCGATGTGATAAGCGGGCGCATTGCGGCGATTGCCTATCGAGGCGAGGGCGACGCGGCCACGCAGGACAACCTCAACACGCTGATCGGCACGCAGATCGCGCCCGACGAAGTGACCGACGCGCTGACGGGCGCGACGTGGACGTATGACGCATTGGACGAAAGCATAAACCAGTGCGCGGCGTTCTACGCGGCATACATTTCCGGAGAGGAGGCGGCGGCATAATGGACATGAAAAAGCTTAAAGGCATAGTATTCAACGGCATAGTCACCGAAAACCCAACATTCCGGCTGGTGCTGGGCATGTGCCCCACGCTTGCGATAACCACGACGGTTTCAAACGGACTGGGCATGGGGCTGGCGGCTACATTCGTGCTGATATGCTCCAATCTTGTAATATCGCTTTTGCGCAATTTCATCCCCGACAAGATACGCATACCCGCCTTTATAGTGGTAATCGCGACGTTCGTTACCATCGTGCAGCTGCTTTTGCAGGCGTTTATCCCCGTCCTGTACGAATCGCTGGGCGTGTTCATACCGCTGATAGTGGTCAACTGCATAATATTCGCGCGCGCGGAATCGTTCGCTAGCAAGAACCCGCCGCTGGAAAGCGCGTGCGACGGACTGGGCATGGGACTGGGTTTCACGCTGGCGATAACGCTGCTTTCGGCGATACGCGAATTGTTGGGTTCGGGGACACTCCTGGGCATTCAGGTAATGCCCGACGGCTATCAGCCGATGGCGATAATTACTCAAGCGCCGGGCGGCTTCATAATGCTGGGGCTGCTTATGGTAGTCATGAACTCGCTGTTTAAGGCATACGACCGCCGCAGGGCGAGCAAGGAGGGATAGCATGAACATACTGCTGCTGCTTGTAAGCTCGATACTGGTAAACAACTTCGTGCTGGCAAAGTTTCTGGGCTGCTGTCCGTTCCTTGGCGTAAGCAAGAAGGTCGATACCGCGCTGGGCATGGGCATGGCCGTGACGTTCGTAATGGCGGTTGCGTCGCTGGCTACCTACCTTGTGCAAAAGTACCTGCTCGACCCGTTCGGGCTGGGCTATATGCAGACAATTGCATTCATACTGGTTATAGCGGTGCTGGTTCAGATAATTGAGATGGTAATCAAGCGCATATCGCCGCCGCTGTATCAGGCGCTGGGCGTATACCTGCCGCTAATTACCACCAACTGCGCCGTGCTGGGCGTGACCGTGCTTAATATTCAGTCGGATTACAGCTTGATCGAGGCGGTCGTAAGCGGCGCGGGCGGCGGACTGGGCTTCATGCTGGCGATAGTGCTGTTCGCGGGCATACGTGAGCGGCTGGAGACGGCCGACATGCCCGCGTGGCTCAGCGGCTTCCCGGGCGCGCTGATTACCGCGGGACTGATGGCGATGGCATTCCTGGGATTCAATGGAATGATACGATAGGAGGCGTGCGGATATGCAGATACTGATAGCGGCGGTTATACTGGGCGCGCTGGGACTGATATTCGGCGCGGTAATATTCGTAGCTTCCAAATATCTTAGCGTACCCACCGACCCCAAGCGCGATGCGGTGCGCGAATGTCTGCCGGGCGCAAACTGCGGCGGCTGCGGATTTGCGGGCTGTGACAGCTATGCCGACGCGATTGCCGCGGGCAAGGCTGCGCCCAACCTGTGCCCCGTGGGCGGCGACGCGGTTGCAGGCAAAATTGCCGAGATAATCGGCGTAAGCGCGGAAAAGGCCGAGCGTGAGGTCGCAACGGTAATTTGCCGCGGTTCCACCGAGAGGTGCCGCATAAAGTTCAATTACGAGGGCATACACGACTGCCGCGCGGCCGCGCTGGTCAGCGACGGCGACAAGGCGTGCAAGTTCGCATGTCTGGGCTTAGGCGCGTGCGAACAGGCTTGTCCGTTCGGCGCAATACACATTAACGACAAGCGTCTGGCCGAGGTCGATCCCGCCAAGTGCCGCGGCTGCCGCAAGTGCGTGGAGGTATGTCCGCGCGGCGTGCTCAAGATGGAGCCGCTTAACTACCCCGTGCGACGCGTGTGCTCCGCGATGGAAAAGGGCAAGGCCGTGCGCGACGCGTGTTCGGCGGGCTGCATCAGCTGCGGCAAGTGCGCGCGCAGCTGCAAGTTCGGCGCAATCGAAATGAAGGACAACCTGCCTCAGATAGACCATGACAAGTGCGTGGGCTGCATGAGCTGTGCCGACGCGTGTCCCACCGGCGCGATACGCGCAAACGAAGCGCTAAGGCGCGTGGCGCTGCTTGACGTAAAGAAGTGCGACGGCTGCGACGAGTGCCGCAAGGCGTGCCCGTTCGACGCGATACAGGGCGAGGAAGGTCAAGTGCATAACGTAATCGGCTGGAACTGCACCGGCTGCGGCAAGTGCGTTGAGGTCTGCCCCAAGTCGGCGCTCGGATTGATACCCACGGTAAAGCATTCGCATATCGAGCCGGTCAAGCGCCCCGCGCCCGATAAGGAATAGGCTTTTTTAAGTTATTCAGGCGGTGCAAGTTTGTTTGCGCCGTCTGAATTTATTTTGGCATGTTCGTTTGAACGCGTCCATTGTCAGCAGCCTGAAATTCGAGTAAAATAGAGGCATCGCAAAGTACATTTCCCTACTCAGGAGGAAAATATGAGCAGCAACTTTTTTGCATATATATCGCGCATGAAGCTGATTAAGCGCTGGGGGCTTATGCGTAACACACAGCCCGAAAACGATATGGAGCACTCGATGCAGGTGGTCATGCTGGCACATGGTATGGGCGTAATCGCCAACCGGCGCTTTGGAGCAAGCGTCGATCTGGGCAGGATAGCCTTAATCGCCGCCTATCACGACGCGTCCGAGGTAATAACCGGTGACATGGCCACGCCCATTAAGTATTTCAGCCCCGACATACGGCGCGCTTACGGCGAGATCGAGCAAATGGCGTGCGGCAGACTCACGGCGATGCTGCCGGAGGACGTACGCGGCGACATCGCTCCCCTGCTAAACCCGGACACGAGCACGCGCGAATACCGCATAGTCAAGGCGGCCGACAAGCTAAGCGCGTACATAAAGTGCGTAGAGGAATTGAAGGCGGGCAACGCCGAGTTCGCGCGCGCCAAGGACGCGATACAGGCGCAGTTGGAGGCGGTCGACCTGCCCGAGCTGCATGAGTTCATCGCGGAGTTCGGATATGGGTTTGCGCTGTCGCTGGACGAGCTGAATTGATGTGATTCGTGCTTTAGCTGAATTGCGGCTGTGCAGGCTGTGGATAAGTTTGAAAGGCATTTGTCGCTTCGCGCCTGCGCGTCGCTTACTGCCTGAACTTAAAAAATATTTTTATATGCAGAAATCGCGGCTTGCCTGACTTTGCGTCCGGCAATGCCGCGATTTTAGTTGTGCATTCAGTTCTGCTCAGACATCCAATCGTTCAGCGCCTTTTCGACCATGGCCGCGTCCTTAACGCGCTCGTCCATGTAGTAGCCCTTCAGCTCCTCGCTGTACTTGAGCAGCGCCGCCGCCGGTACGAACGTGCCCTTGGGCGTGAACTCCAGTTCCAGCGTAAGCGCGGGTTCGTTATCGTACAGGTCGAGCGCAAAATGCCTGTCGCCCAGCGACTCCGCGTCCTCGGACGCGGCCAGCTTTGCTTCCAGCCCGTCAATCGGCTTTATCTTCATATCATCGTCTCCCTAAATTTTGCCAGAATTTCGCCGCCCGCCGACGGGCAAGCTTGTATTAAACGAGTCAGCGGAGGCGGTTTATAATGAATTTTCCCAAAATCACGGCGCGCCATTGGCGCATGATAGCGTGCGCGGCAATCACCGCGGCGGCGACGCTCATCGCGATGCTGTGCATATCGACGGCGCGCGCGCCTGCGGACAATCAGGCAGCACAGCAAAACGTGCGCCTGCCGCGCGGCTCCATGCTCACGCTGCAAACGACGTATGCGCTATGCGGGCACGAGCTGAGCCAGCAGGAAGTTCTGGTCTGCGAAGGCCGCGACGTAACCCGCGACGAATTACAGGCGCTCTATCCCGACTGGCAATTGACCGAATTTTCATCGGATAGCGCGCTGCTCGTCCGCACGCTTGACATTCCATGTGAAAAGCACTACCTGATAAAGCTATCGGGCGCGCGCCTTACCATATCGCAACTAAGAAACGGCGAGATGGTTGAGGCGGGCAGCGCCGCGATTGCACGCGACGCGCTCGACCCGGAGCTTATTCAGCAGCTTGAGCGCGGCAAACTCGCCGACACGCTTGCTCAGGCTGAGGGCGTAATCGAGGATGTGGAAAGCTAAGTCGCTTCGTCCAGTTCCGCGCGCCTTTGCCGCGCGGATGAGAGCATACTGCGCGCATGATTGAGCGACGCTTCATCGTCGCCGCCCATTATGCGCGAAAGTTCGCTCACGCGTTCTTCCTCGTTCAGCCGCCTTACGCTGGTAAATACGCGCCCGTCTCGTTCGCGCTTTTCGACCAGATATTGCGCGTCGGCCAGCGCCGCGAGCTGTGCCTGATGCGTAATCGCGATTACCTGCCGCGTGCGCGCAATCGAGGCCAGCTTTTCGCCCACGGCCTGGGTTATGCGGCCCGATATGCCGGTGTCGATCTCGTCAAATATCATAGTGCCGATTGAATCCGCGTCGGCGGCAATCGCCTTTAATGCCAGCATCGTGCGCGAAAGTTCGCCGCCCGACGCGATTTTGCTTAGCGGGCGCGGCGCTTCGCCGGCGTTGGCCGACATTGTAAATTCCACCGTATCCCAGCCCAGCGGCGAAAGCGCGCTGGCCTGCCGGTGCTCCTGCACGTCAACATTGAACGACACGCGCGCCATGCCCAAGTCTTTAAGATGTTCTTTCAGCTTCAGGGCAAAGCGTTCAGCCGCGTCGCGCCGCGCCTGAGTAAGCCGTTCGCACAGCCGTATCAGCGCGGACTGTTCCTTCTTCAGTTGTTCAACGTAAACCTTGACCTGCCGTTTGGCGTCGGCAATCTGTTCCAGCTCCTCGCCTATGCTTTCGTACTTGGCAATTACGTCGCCCAGCGTCGGACCGTAGCGCGCCTTGGCGTTGTTAAGTGCGCTCATTCGGCGCTCCATCCTGTCCATTAACTGCGGGTCGTATTCCTGCGAACTGCGCAGTGCGTGTACCTCGAACGCCGCATCCTCCAATTGATACAGCATATCACTCAGGCGCGTAGAAAGCTGCTCATAATTCTCGCCCATATCGGCAATCTGCCCCAGCGCGTTTGCGGCGCGGCGCAGTTGGTCGAGCGCGCTTATGCTGTCTCCGTCCAGCGCCGCGTATGCCTCGGTCAGCGCGTCGGACGACTTTGCGTTTATGCGCATTTCGCTTAGGCGGGCTTCGATGCGCTCATCCTCGCCGGGCTTCAGCTTGAGCGCTTCCAGTTCCTTCTGCTCAAATTTAAGCAGCTCGATCCGACGCGCGCTCTCATGCTCGTCCACATTCAGCGCGCGTATGCGGCTGCGCAGGTCGCGCCACACGGCGTACTGGCGTGCGACGGCGGCTTTAAGCTCGTCCAGCTCGTGCCGCGCAAACGCATCCAGATAGCGGAGCTGCTGCCTTTCATCGGTAAGCGACTGATGCTCGTGCTGGCCATGCATTTCGACAAGGCACGCGGTTATCTGCTTTAACTGACTGAGCGAGGCCAATCTGTCGCCCACGCGTATCGTGTTGCGGCCGTTTGAGGACAACTGGCGCGTTATAAGCAACTGGCCGTCGTCGTAATCCACGCCCAGCTCGTCCAGTATGTCACACAATTCGTCGTTGCTTTCGTCCAGCGTGAAAAGTGCCTGTACCTCGGCCTGTTCCGCGCCGGTGCGAATCAGCTCCCTGTCTGCGCGCCCGCCCAAGGCCAGATCCAGTGAATCGATTATGATCGTCTTGCCCGCGCCGGTTTCGCCGGTCAGCACGTTAAGCCCCGGCTCCAATTCCAGCGTAAGCCGGTCGATCAGGGCGATATTGCGTATATCCAGCGTCGTCAGCACTTGCCATTCCTCCGCGTCACTTCTTTATCATCGCGTTAAACTTATCCATGACGTTTTGAACGTGTTCCTTGTCCTTGATTACGACAAGTATGGTGTTGTCGCCCGCGAGGGAGCCGACGATTTCGGGCCAGCGCAGCGAATCGACGGCCTCAGCGGCGGCGTTAGCGCTGCCCGAGAGCGTCTTAATTACGATTATGTTTTCCGCGCTTTGCATCGAAAGCGTTGATTCCGAGAATATCCTTATGAAGCGCTCGCTCAGGCCCTTTTCGGCCTTATCGACAGTAGCGTACTTGTATCCGCCGTTGTCGGCCAGTACTTTCAACAGGCGCAGTTCCTTTATATCGCGCGACACCGTCGCCTGGGTTACAACTATGCCGCGCTTGCTAAGCTCGTCGGCCAGTTCCTCCTGAGTTTCAATGTCTGCGGACTCGATAATGTCCAGTATCATGGCGTGTCGAACCGATTTCATCGACAGTATTCCTCCTAAATATCGCGCTTCTTTGCGCTGTTTGAGTTTCAGATTAAGACACACTCTAGTTGCTCCACTCGCTTATCTTCACCCGGAAAGCATCGTAAAAGCTGCTGTGGCCAAAGCGTATGAATCCCGCGCGCAGTTTACTCCTTTGCACTTCGATGCGTGCACCCGGCTTAAGGGCAATCGGCGTGCGGCTGTCTGCGGACAGCATGAGTCCGCGACCCTCGGGCGATGTTACGATCTCTATCTTCTCCCAATACGGCAGCACTGCGGGCCGCGAAAGCGGCGAATGCGGGCATATGGGCGTCAGCAGCATACAGTCCAGCAGCGGATCGACGACCGGCCCGCCCGCCGACAGCGAATACGCCGTCGAGCCGGTGGGCGTTGCGATTATCAGTCCGTCCGACATTATACGCCCCATATCCGCGCCGCCCACGTTTACATGGAGCTTCACAAGGTGCAATTCATCGTTAGGGCGATACAGCACTATGTCGTTAAGCGCGGTCTGCACCGGCATATCGCCGCACGACGCGCATATCATCATGCGCCGCTCCACCTCGAACTCGCCTGCGCGCAGCCGCTTCATCGCGTCCGGCAGTCCCTCGGGTGTAAGCTCGGTCATGAAGCCCATGTGGCCGATATTGACTCCCAGCATAGGCACGTCGTGCCGCGCCGCCGCCTCAGCCGCCGACAATATGGTACCGTCGCCGCCCAGTACGACAATCACGTCGCATTCAGCCGCCATCTGGTCGACCGAAAGCCCTCCGCGCTCGCCCAGCGCATCTGCCAGCGCCGCGTCCAGAACCGGCTCCATATCGCTGCCCTGCGCAAGCTCTATCACGCTGCGTGCCACGCTGAGTCCATGCGCCTTGCCCGAATTCCAGTATACGCCGACGCGTTTAACCACTGTATATCACTCCTGTCTTATACAGTATATAGTACCCTGCATAAACATACAAGCCATTTCGCGTTTTTTAACCTTTTGTTCGCATATCAGTAAAGAAATGCGTTTAAGCAAAACAGTCGGGCGTGAATATGTGCTTTAAGCACCCATCCGCGCCCGTATATTTTTTATCCAATTCAATTTTGCATACAGACTGTTTTTCTGAATTATGCGCGCATTTCCGCACGTTCGGCTATATTTTTATGCAATGCATCGTGCCGCTGCGCTCATATTTTCATCAAACATGCCTTACCATACGCATTGTGGACTTTATCGGCTTTGTGCGCAATGCGCCTTAGGAATATGGCAAAACAATGCCTGAACAAAGCGTTTATACATAGGCAATTGGTAGGTATAAGCCGTGGCTTTTCGCATTTTGCCCTGCCTGAACCGGCACTATCAATGCTTGCCCAGCGTCTCATGCGCGCGCGCGACAACCTGCGGGATAAGCAAATCGTCGATCTGCCCTGCCGTACCCGGAGCCATGTCACACAGGAACTCCATGTTGCCCTCCGGCCCGGTTATCGGCGAGAAATCAAGCCCCTGCACATGCCAGCCCAGTGTGGGCACGAAGTTCACTATGTCGCGTACCACATCCTCATGCACCTGCGGGTCGCGCACCACGCCCTTTTTGCCCACGCGCTCGCGCCCCGCCTCGAACTGCGGCTTAATCAGCGCCACGAAGCGCTCCTTTACGATGGCAAGCGCGGGCGGCAGTATCAGCTTAAGCGATATAAAGCTTACGTCGGTCACGCCCAGCGTCGGAATCTCGTCAAACATGCCCGGTTCGATATAGCGAGCATTGGTGCGCTCCATCACGACAACGCGCTCGTCAGCGCGCAGTTTATAGGCAAGCTGACCATAACCTACGTCGATTGCGTAAACCTTCTTCGCGCCCGCGCGCAGAAGCACGTCGGTGAAGCCGCCCGTGGATGCGCCTATGTCAACTGCAGCCACGTCCTGCGCATTTATCGCGAACACGTCCATCGCCTTGGCCAGCTTGTGGCCGCCGCGGCTGACGAACGGATTCAGCTCGCCGCGTATGGTCACTTCATCGCTGTCCTCTACCTTCTGCGACGGCTTGAGCGCCTTGTTTTCGAATATATAGACCCGACCCTCCATTATGAGCGCCTGCGCGCGCTCGCGCGAATCAATCAGCCCGCGCCTGACCAGCGCCTGATCCAGCCTTTCTGCCACTTTGCGTACCTCCGCATTCGTATTATGACGCAGACTCGCCCTGAACCAGCCGCGCCGCGCGTGCCGCCACGCTCTTCGCGTCCAGCCCGTACTTCTTAAATATAGCCTTCCTGCCCGCGTGCTCTATGAACTCGTCGGGATAGCCCACACATTCGACGTGCGTCAGGCAGCCCTCGCGTTCGTCGCGCGCGTCCAGCCACAGCTTGACCGCCGCACCGAACCCGCCCGGCAGTATGCCGTCCTCCAGCGTAATCACCGCGCCGTAAATTTCGGAAAGCATGTCCCCGTCCAGCGGCTTTACAAAGCGCGCGTTTATCACATTCGCCTTAACGCCCTTCTCAGCCAGCATTTCACTCGCCTGAAGCGCAACGTTTACCATGCAGCCCACCGCAATCAGCGTAACGTCGCAATCTGAATCGCCTGTGCCCGCCTTGCCGTTAGCCAGCCTGACCCGCTCCCAGCGCCCGTCGCGTATCGGCGCAATGCCGCCGCATATGTCCTCGTCCGCGTCCTTGGCATAGCGGATTGCGCACGGCGCGTCCAGCCGCGACGCAAAGTCCACCATCAGCCGCAGCTCCTTGCCGCACCTGGGCGACATCACGCGCATACCGGGCACTATGCTCAAAAACGCCATATCGAACACGCCCTGATGCGTAACGCCGTCAGCGCCCACAGCACCCGCGCGGTCTATCAGCAGGCATACCGGCAGCTTATCCAGCGCCACGTCGTGTATCACCTGATCGAACGCGCGCTGCAGGAACGTCGAGTACAAGCACACATACGGCCGCGCGCCCGCCGCCGCCATGCCCGCCGCCAGCGTCATCGCGTGTTCCTCGGCTATGCCCACGTCAAACACGCGCCCCGGATTGCGCACGCCGACCACGTCCATGCCCGTGCCCGACGGCATGGCTGCGGTTATGCCAATCGCGCGCGGATCGCGTTTCATCACGGTGTGCAGCTCGGCGGCCATTTCGTCGCTGTTTAATGCACTGCCGGGCGACTGCGCTTCGCCGGTTTCTATAAAGAACGGCGCAGTGCCGTGAAAGCGCTCCGGCATATTCTCGGCCGGCGCGTAACCTTTGCCCTTTTGCGTGATTATGTGCAGGAGCGCTGGTCTGTCCGCTGCCTTTGCATGTCTCAATGCCTCGCGCAATGCGCGTATGTCGTGACCGTCAACCGGGCCGATGTATTCCAGCCCAAACACTTCAAAAAACGATCCGCGCACAAACACCTGTTTAAGCGCGTCTTTTATATGCTCCAGCGCGCTTATCAGCATGGGGCCGATGTGCTTTAACCGCCCCAGGCGCGAGCGCACCAGCGCCTTCGTCGCGCGGTACGTGCTGGAATTGCGCAATCTGGTCAGATGCCGCGAAAGCGCGCCCACGTTGCGCGCAATCGACATCTCGTTATCGTTGAGTATTATAGTCATGTGCGTGCGCGTAGTGCCTAAATCGTTAAGCGCTTCGTAGCACATGCCGCCGGTGAGCGCGCCGTCGCCCACGACGGCCACCACCTGATAATCGTCGCCCAGCGCGTCGCGTGCGCGCGCCATGCCCAGCGCCGCCGATATTGCGGTCGAGGCATGGCCCACCGAAAACGAATCGTATTCGCTTTCACTGCGGCGCGGAAAGCCGCTTATGCCGCCCTGCTGTCTGAGCGTACCGAATGTCTTGTACCTTCCCGTAAGCAGCTTATGCGCGTAGGCCTGATGTCCCACGTCGAACAAAAGCTTGTCGTGTGGACAGTCCAGCTCGCAATGCAGTGCAATCGTCAGCTCCACCGTGCCCAAATTGCTTGCCAGATGCCCCCCCGTGCGCGCAACCGTCGCGATAATCTCGCTGCGCAGTTCGTCGGCGAGCGTCTTCAGCTCGTCCTCGCTCATCGCCTTTAAGTCGCGCGGCCCGGTTATACTCTCGAGCATAATCCGTCCCCCGATAATCTTAGCCTGCCACACCCTGCCAGTATTCGAGGCCGTTATATGTATTTAGTTCGCTAAGCCCGTCCAGGCTCGACATATCCAGATAGCTTACCAGCGACCCGCCTCGGAAATACAGCGACAGAACCGGCAGGTCCTGCGCCACGATCATCTGCACGTGGTCGATCGCGGACTGAAAATCGCTCTCCGCGACCGAGGTAAGCGCGTCGCTGAGCGCCGCGTCCATCTGCACCGACGAATAACCGTTCAGGTTGGAATCGCCGTCGCTGCCCAGCATGAACGTATAGTCGGGCGCCATGCTGAGGTAGTAACCCACCAGCGCCAGATCGTAGTCGCCGCTCTTCATGGTCTTAATAAGCTCGCTCTGCTCCATCACGGCGATTGTCACGTTGAAGCCTACCTGACTTAGCTGTTCGGCAATCAGCGTAGCCGCATCCTGCCGCGAGGGGTAGTCCGGCTCCTCATACGTGATTATCTTTATGTCGAGCTGCTCATAGCTTCCACCGGACGTCTGCTTCTCCATTATACCGTCGCCGTCCACATCTGTCCACCCTGCCGCCGCCAGATATGTGCGCGCGCCATTTTGGTCGCTGTCATATACCTCGGCCAGCGGCTCGTAAAGCCAGTCTCCCGGCGGCACGCACGCGTCGGCCTGAGTGGCCATGGACAGGTACACGTTCGATATAAGCGCCTGTTTATCCAGCGCCTCCATTACCGCCTGACGCACGTTGAGCACGCTCATCGGGCTAGACGATTTCAGGTTGGGCACAAGACATTCCAGCTGCCGCGTCACGTAGTCGGTCACGTAATACCCGTTCACACCCCTGAACCGCGCCGCCGATGTGGAGCGCGTGGCAACTGCGTCCACCGCGCGTATGTCGAGCTGGCCCAAGGCCGAATCGAAATTGGCGAAGTTGCGCACCTCTATCGTATCCAGCGTGGGCGTGCGCTTCCACCAGTTTTCATTGGCGCGCAGGCGCATACGCGAACCCGCCGACGCGCTGAGTATGGTATAAGGCCCGGTGCCCGAGGGCCGCGCGGCGCTTACCTCGCCCGACGGCACGATCGGGCAAGTCATGGCGTAAAGCAGCGCATAGCTGGGCGTGCGCGCATTGACGCGCAATGTGTAGGTATCGGTTGCTTCACAGCTTTCAATCAGCGCGCCCACCACCTGCGCCCACGCGCCGCAGCCGTTCGCGCGCACATATTCTATGGAAGCCGCCGCGTCCGCCGCGGTAAGCGATGCGCCGTTATGGAACGTAATGCCCTCGCGTATGGTGAAATACCACGTCCAGCCGCCGTCCTCGGCAGTCCAGCTCGTGGCCAGACTGGTCGCGGGCTTGCCGGTATCGTCCAGCTCGATAAGGCTTTCATATACCAGCATGTCGATCGAAATCACGTCGCGATTTTTTGCCTTGAGCGGATTAAGCTCGGTCGCGGTATCCGTAACCATCGCCAATATGAACGACGCCGACCAGTCGTCGGCGTACGCACCTCCGCAGCACATCAGTCCCATAATGAGCGCAAGTACAATGCACAAAAATTTCTTCATCTATATGCGTATCCCTTCGCGTCAGGCTGCTTCGCTTTCATTGCTGTAATACAGTTCAAGGTATATATCGTGCGCCGCCTTGACCTTCTTTACGTAATTGCGCGTTTCCTTGAAAGGTATATGATCGAGTTTTATGCCGTCCGACGAGTATTCAGGCTGAGTCAGCCACTTATCCACATTGCCCTGACCCGCATTATATGCCGCCAGCGCCTTGCGGCTGTCGTTGTCGAAGCGCGTGTACAGATAGTTGAGCAGCCAGCAGCCAAAGCGCACGTTAGTGTCCGGATCGAAAAGCTGATCCACGTCGTATGTGCCGCGCATACCCACCTTAGCGGCAATCCATTCGCCGGTTTCGGGCATGATCTGCATGAGGCCGCGCGCGCCGTCCACCGATACCGCGTCCTTGTCGAACTTGCTCTCGGTATATATCACCGCGCATACCAACGCGGGGTCGAGCTGATACTCGGCCGCGTATTTATCGATTACGTCCTCATACTTCATGGGGTAATTGTTAATGCGCGCCCAGTCGAGGTAGTCGGTCAGATAATACGCGGCGATAAGCCCGATCAGCGCAATGCACAACGCGCATACACTCAGCATGTTGCGCCGTGAGCGCCGCACCCTGCGCGCCTCGCGTTCCTCGACCAGCGTCATATTCTGCGCGCGCACCTGTCTGCGGGCGACTTTATTTTTCTGCATCTGATGAGTAACCTTTCCGCCGGGTTCAGCGACCCTTTTCAACCTTCTTCATCCACATCTGCCACAGCGATTCCAGCTCGCGCTGGGTCGCCTGTATGCTGCGGTTAGTCCATATCACGCGGTCGCAGCGCGCCTGCTTCTCATCCATGGACATCTGCGAATTGATGCGCCGGAGCGCCTGCTCCTCGTCCAGACCGTCGCGCTCGATTATGCGCTGAACCTGATCCTCATGCGGCACGGCCAGCAGCCATACCTCGTCGCACAGTACGTCCATGCCCGTCTCGTAAAGCAGCGGCACATCCAGCACCGCGCAGTTTGCGCCCGCCGCCGCCAGCTCGCGTATGCGCCTGAGCGTGGCCTGCTGCACCAGCGGATGTATTATGCCCTCCAGCGCGCGGCGGCTGGCGCCGTCCGAAAACACAACCTGTGCCAGTCTGCGCCTGTCAAGATGGCCGTCCGCGTCCAGCATATCGGCTCCGAACGTCTGCACTATCGCGGGCAGCGCCTCGCCGCCCGGCGCGGTAACGGCGCGGCTGAGCTTATCCGCATCGATCACATTAGCCCCAAGACCCGCCAGGAACGACGACGCGGAGCTTTTGCCGCACGCGATTCCGCCCGTCAGTCCCAGCACCCACAACTGTCCGTTTTTTGCACCAGGCATATTGTCGACCTCCGTATTAACCGCTATTTACAGTCCATCCAGCTATGCCCCTGTGATATGTCCACATCCAGCGGCACGTCAAGTCTGACCGCGCCCGACATCTGAGCGCGCATAATGTCGGCCACCTGCGCCGCCTCGCTTACAGGCGCTTCGATTATTATTTCGTCGTGTACCTGGAGTATCAGCCGCGCGCGCAGTCCTGCGGCCTTCAGTGCCGCCGACACCTTGACCATCGCCAGCTTTATTATGTCTGCCGCAGTGCCCTGTATGGGCGAGTTCATCGCCGCGCGTTCGCCGAACGAGCGCAGGTTGTAATTGGACGACTTCAGTTGAGGCAGATACCGTCTGCGCCCCATGAGCGTCTTTACATAGCCCAGTTCATACCCGGCCCGAACTTGCGCGTCCATGAACTCGCTTATTCCCGGATAGCGCTCCTTATACCGTTCGATGTACTCCTTGGCGCGCGCCCGGCTAGTACCCAGATTGCGCGCAAGACCGAAGTCGCTGATGCCGTAAACTATGCCGAAGTTGACCGCCTTGGCCGCCGAGCGCTGCTGTTTGGTTACTTCATCGTAGGGCGTATCGAACACCTCGCCCGCGGTCGCGGCGTGTATGTCCAGTCCGTTCACGAACGCGCGCTGCATCGCGCGCTCGCCCTCGGGACGGCCATGCTCGGCCATGTGAGCCAGCACGCGCAGTTCGATCTGCGAGTAGTCGCCATCAACCAGCACCCATTCCTCGCTGTTGCCCTGCGGGCCGCGCGCCACGAATGCGCCGCGTATCTCGCGCCCCAGCTCGGTGCGCACGGGTATGTTCTGCAGGTTGGGCTCCAGCGACGATATGCGCCCGGTTGCGGTCGCTACCTGATCGAACGAGGTGTGTATGCGCCCCGCTTCCTCGCCGCCGCCGCGCGCCACCTGCTTTAGCAAGCCCTGTATGTACGTGCCGTTCAGCTTGGTGTACTTGCGATACTCAAGTATCGCGCCCGCTATCTCGTGCTCGTCGGCCAGCGCCTCCAGCGTGTCCGCGTCGGTCGAATATCCGCGCTGGGTCTTGCGCGGCTTTGCGCCGCCCACCTTCATGCCCAGCTTGTCGAACAGCATCTCGCCCAGCTGCTTGGGAGACATCAGATTTACGTTGTCAAATTCGCCCGCCGGATAGCGCCCTGCGGCTTCCTCATCGGCCAGCGCGTGTATCTTTTGCTCCAGCTCAGCGATGCGTTGTTCATATACGCCGCCCAGCCTGCGCAGTGCGTCGCTGTCCACGCCGAAGCCCTGCCGCTCCATGTCCAGCAGCACATGCGCAAACGGCAGTTCCACCTCGTTATACAGTTCGAGCGAACCTTCCTCGGTCATGCGCGCACGCTGCTTTTCGGCCAAATCGTATATTGCCGCTGCGGATGTCGCTTCGTCGGGGATAGAAATCGCTTTGCGCAGTGCGGCCAGCTCAAACCCGCCCGATGCGCTCGAATCCAGCAGGTACGCGCCCAGCATGGTGTCGAACTCAAACTCAACTTCAAAACCCTCATGCCACATGCGCTTTATGTCGTGCGATATGTAGCGCCCCTCGGGTAATGAATAGTCGGGCTTTGCATCGGCCGCCGCGTCCAGCGACGCGCGCTGACTGTCGGTCATTGCGGCCAGCTGCATCAGGTCGTATTCCGGCTCGGACGCGCGCGCGATCTCGTACAGCACTTCGCTTACATTGTCCGCCGCGCTCAATTTACGAATGCCTGCGCTTTCCTCAAGGTATACCGCGCGCGTTTCAGCCAATGCCTTAACCGCGTCTTGCCACTCTGAATTGCTGTTTACCGTTATCAGCTTGCGTACGCGCTGCACATCAGGTGTCTTAGGCTCGTTCACCGTGCCCAGTCGTTTCAGCGCCGCGTTCAGGCCGTACTTGTGCAAAAGCTCCCTGCCGCGCTCGCTCACGTCAAGCGGCAGCGCGTCGCCCTCGCCGTCCCACTTGTCCGCGCCGCCCTCAAACAGCGCACACTCGGCCAGATTGAGCGGGTAAGGCGCATTGCGGTCTATCGTGGCAAGGCGCTTGGAGAACTCGGCCTGCTCCTTGAACTCGCGCAGCTTCTCGCCCAGCTTGCCCTTAACCTTGTCAGCGTTGGCCAGTACGTCCTCCAGCGCGCCATATTCTTTCAGCAGCTTCAGCGCGGTCTTTTCGCCTATGCCGGGCACTCCGGGGATATTGTCGCTCGCGTCGCCCATCAGGCCCTTCATATCGGCTATGCGCGGCGCGGGTATGCCGTATTTTTTATCTATCTCTTCAGGGTTATACAGTATCGTATCGCGTATGCCCTGCTTTATGTAAAGCACATTCACCGTATCGTCGGTCAGCTGCAATATGTCGCGGTCGCCCGATACTATAAGCGTCTGTATGCCCATGCCGCACGCTTTAAGGCTAAGCGTGCCCATCAGGTCGTCGGCCTCGAAGCCTTCAAGATGCGCGACCTTTACGCCCAGTTCGGGCAGCAGTTCGCGTATCGCCGTCATCTGCGGGCGCAGTTCGTCGGGCGTGGGCTTGCGGCCGGCCTTGTACGCGTCGTACTCCTTGTGGCGGAACGTGGGGCCGTGATCGTCGAACGCGGCGCATATCCAGCGCGGCTGCCAGTCCTCCATGACCTTAAACAGCATCATTAAAAAGCCATGCAGCGCGTTTGTATATGTATATTCGCCCTCGACCGGCTTATCCCGCGCGTCGTCGGGGCGGTTGTCCATCAGCGGCAGCGCGTGATACGCCCGGTGCATAAGGTTGTTTCCGTCCAGCAGTATGAGTCTGTCGCTCATAGTCCACCTCCGCCAAATCGTATGCGCACCCGCGCATGGGCACAAATATAAGTATCTATATTATGCCACCCTGAGGCCGCATTGCCAACCTTGACGCCGTTAAGGTTGGATTACGCACATCGAACAATACATGGGCGGGAATTTGACTAAACCGCCGCATTTTGCCTTACATAAAATTCGGCGGCCGCATATTCGCGTCCGCCCTGATTGCCGCCGTGTGGTTTAATTCAGCCGCTTTTCCATCGCGTCGATATTGCCGCGCTCTATATCGCACAGCCTTTGCGCCAGTCCCGCAACGTTTTCATCCGCGCCCGCGAATCGGTTTTGAGCGCGGGTTATGTCTATCACGCCCATAGTAGAACCTTCGATAAGCATCTCAGCGATATGCGACGGCGACGAATCTATCAGCGTGTTCATATGCACGCCCAGCTTCATACCCGTCTCGCCCACGCAGCAGGTGCCGGCCTTATAGCCGCGCGTGCGCATTTCGTTTTCCGCGTCGGTCTTTACCGCGCCGTACTGCTCTATCTGGGCGTTGAGACTGCCCAGTATGTCCGCGTCGCGCGTCTTGGTAAGCAGCGTCTGGCACGCGCTCATGCCCATCTTCGCGCCGTATATTACCTCCTCCAGCAATTCAAAATTTACATCGCGGTTGTCTGCGTTCATGCACTTTGCCTCCTCATGGTTAATTCGGTTCAATGTAATTATGCCCAATATGGCAGCGCTTATTCAATTTTGAACCTTATATGACATTGACTGAAAAGTGATTGAATTGGCCGCAGAATACGATATAATATTATGTAAGCAAGTTTTTATCCGCTTGCCCTGCCGCGCATTGTGGAGGCGGCAATCTTTATATAATAACATGCGCATTGACCGGCGCATTTGTATTTTTGAAAGCGAGGTACTTACTCATGAATAAACTTCCTCACATACTGATATGCGACGACGACCCGGTAGTACACGAGTCGCTGGGGCTGTATCTAAGCTACGAGGGCTATCCCTACACCTCGGCATATGACGGCGAGGACGCGCTCAAGCATGTCGAAAGCGATCATCCCGATCTGATGGTGCTCGACCTTATGATGCCCAAGAAGTCGGGCATAGACGTATGCCGCGAGATCCGCAAGGATTCGTCGCTGCCCATAATCATGCTCACGGCCAAAGGCGAGGAGATCGACCGCATACTGGGCTTGGAGCTGGGCGCGGATGATTATATTGTCAAGCCCTTCTCCCCGCGCGAGGTTATTGCGCGCATAAAGGCGGTTCTGCGCCGCATGAACGAGCAAAGCAATGAGAGCAAGTCCACCCTGCGCTTCCCCGGTCTGGAGATCAATCTGGACAACTACGAAATTCGCTCGTATGACAAGATACTGCCCTGCACGCCCAAGGAGGTCGAGATACTGCACCTGCTCGCGTCGCATCCGGGTCAGGTATTCGACCGCGAGCAGATTCTTTCGCGCGTATGGGGCTACGACTTCTTCGGCGACACGCGCACGGTTGACACGCACATAAAGCGCATTCGCCAGAAGTTGCCTCAGGAGAACGTGCCGTGGTGCCTGCGCACGGTATACGGCGTGGGCTACAAGTTTGAGGTCAACCAATGAAGACCAAGCGCCGCCATATTCGGCGCGCACGCACGTTCATGGGGCGCGTGGTTGGGCTGCTTGCGATAACGCTGGCGCTGTATGCGTTGTTTGCGACCACGACATACGGCCTTTTAAGCCGAACCACGTTTAACAATATAAAAGCTAACGAACTTTTGCCCAAGCTGGAGAAGATAACCGATCTGATCGAGCACAGTCTGCCCGATGAAGAATGTGATTCTGAAACCGGCATAGCCGCGTCGGACATGAAGAGCCTGAGTCTGCTAAAGCAGCTCGACCCAGATTTGCTGGACGCGTACCTGCTCATAGTCAACTCAGCGGGCGATTCGCTTTACAACAACGTCATGCCCGACGACGTTACGCCCGGCATGACGCTGGGCACCAATCTGGAGAAGGTCATTGCAGGCGAGAGTGTAATTTTCACGCTTTCGATGCCTGCGTGGCGCATCGATGCGCTGGCGGTGGGCGCGCCCATCGTGCAATGCGAGCGCGTTGTGGGCGGCGTATTCCTGTTCAAGCCGCAGGTGGAGATATATGCGTCGCAGTACAGCGTGTTTATGGCTTTGCTTTTCTCGATGGGCATAGTATTGCTGGTGGCGTTGCCGCTCACGTATCTGATTGCACAGCGCATATCGCGGCCGGTCAGGCAGATGCGCGACGTTGCACTTCGCATGGCGCACGGCAACTTTGCGGTGCGCGCCGACGTATCGCAGAGCGATGAGTTCAGTCAGTTAGGCAAATCCCTCAACCAGCTTGCGCATGAGCTTAACCGCACCATATCCGCGCTTACGGTCGAGCGCAACCGGGTTATACAGATACTCAACGGCATTGGCGAGGGCATAATCGCGGTTGACACTCAGGGCGAGATCACGCATTCAAACCCGGCCGTACGCAAGTTATTCGGCGTGGAAACCGCCAGTGCGCAATACGAGACCGACGCTGACGCGAATGATGCTGAATCCGAGCGGCACCCGGGAAAGCACATATACACTCTGCGCGACGCTTTGCCCGAGAGCATACTTGACGATTTTCAGCAGGTAATTGCCAGCAAGGCATCTCTCACACGCGAGATGGTCATGACGGACGACGGTATAACCGTACTTGAGCCGGGACAGAGTGCGGTGCTGAGCAATTCGCCGACGATACTGCGACTTACGATAGCGCCGATTGACGACGGCAACCGGCACACGGTGGGTGCGGTTGCGCTATTCCGCGACATAACGCAATCGGAGCGTTTGGAGCAGACGCGGCGCGAATATGTAGCGAACGTATCGCACGAGATGCGCACGCCCTTGACGGCATTACGCGGGCTTATCGAGCCTTTACGCGACGGCATGGTAAAGGACGAGGCGGCGCGTATGCGCTATTACAACATTATGATGCGCGAGACGATGCGGTTAAGTCGCTTAATAAACGACCTGATGGAGTTAAGCCGCTTACAAAGCGGGCAGCTTTCTCTAAAGCTGGAGCGTGTACATCTTGAGCCGATTTTAGATGACTTAGCCGAGAAATACCGTTCCAAAGCCGAGGACAGCGAGCTACAATTTTCGGTGGACTTCCCGGAGCATCTACCCGCGGTATTAGGCAACGACGACCGCATAGAGCAGGTACTTGTAATCCTACTGGACAACGCAATGAAGTACACGCCGAGCCAGAACCCCGCTGGCGAGCAAGGCTGGGTACGTCTGGAAGCGGAAGAAACCACCAATTACGTCCGTCTACGCGTCCGCGACAACGGCCTGGGCATCGCCGAAAGCGACCTGCCTCACATCTTCGAGCGCTTCTATAAGGTAGACAAAGCGCACTCCGGCATGGGCAGCGGCTTAGGTCTCTCCATAGCCCGCGAAATAGTCCAACGCATGGGCCAATCCCTGACGGTAGACAGCGAACTAGGCAAGGGTTCGGTATTTACGCTTACGGTTCAGAAAGCGGATTAGGGGTGAAGGGGGACGTGTTCTTTCTTTTCAGGAGAAAAGAAAGAACCAAAGAAAAGCCGATTGGCTGTTCTCCCGAT
>CAOKFD010000011.1:0-56575 GCA_948467645.1 uncultured Eubacteriales bacterium
TCCATTCGCGGAATCCCGAAACGAAGTAAGATTATAGCTTGCGTGAGCCATAAACGAAGAAAAAAAGTAAGCGCCGCTGGCTCTGGGCGAGTCAAGCGGCGCAAGAATGTAGTGTATCTTCCCGTATATAACTTCCTAAAAAAGTATGAATCCAAGTAATCAAACGGGAGAAAAGCCAATCAGACTTTTCTTTGGTTCTTTCTTTTCCTCCGAAAAGAAAGAACACGTCTCCCCTCGTTCTCACTCAATCGGCCGCATAGAAACATCTTCGGGTTCAGGATCGGGTATGGGCATGGCGTACTTGCCGGTGAAACAGCCGTCGCAGTAGTCGTCGCTGCCCATGATTTCGCGGAGACTGTCGAGGGAGAGGTAGCCGAGGGAGTCTACACCCAGCTTTTGGGCTATTTCTTCGACTGAGGATTTGTAGGCTACCAAGTGGTCGGAGTCCGGGATGTCCGTGCCGAAGAAACACGGGTAGCGGAACGGCGGCGCGGTGACTCGCATGTGGACTTCGGTCGCGCCTGCGTCGCGGAGCATCTTGATGATTGGCACGCTCGTCGTGCCGCGGACTATCGAGTCGTCGATTAGAACTACACGCTTGCCGTTTACATGATACTTGTTTACGTTCAGCTTCAGGTGTACCGCACGCTCGCGCATCGACTGATCGGGCGCTATGAAGGTGCGGCCAATGTACTTGCTCTTCACAAAGGCCGTCGAGTAGGGGATGCCGCTCTCCATAGAATAGCCCAGCGCCGCGTCAAGTCCGGAATCCGGTACGCCGCATACAATGTCCGCATCCACGGGATGCAGACGCGCCAAGGCACGGCCCGCATTCTCGCGCCACTGACAGACGCTTACGCCGTCAATAACGCTGTCCGGACGAGCAAAGTATATGTACTCAAATATGCAGCGCGACGCCTTGGGCGCGGGCTGACAGGCAACAGTGCGCAGACCGTTCTTGTCGATAAGTATGGTTTCGCCCGGCTTTACGTCGCGGATAAACTCCGCGCCTACGCTGTCCAATGCGCACGTCTCGCTTGCAACAATGTACGAAGAACCGCACTTGCCTATGCAGAGCGGACGGAAACCGTACGGGTCGCGTACCGCAACCAGCTTGCGCGGGCTCATTATAACCAGAGAATACGCACCGTGCAGCTGCGGAATAACCTCCTGCATCGCTTCCTCAATCGAACGCGTGTGCACGCGCGCCTGAGCAATGAGGTAGGATATGACTTCGCTGTCCACCGACGTGTGGAAGATGAGTCCCTTGCTTTGCATTTCGCGGCGAATCTGGTTGTTGTTGATAAGATTGCCGTTGTGCGCAACCGCCAGCCAGCCCTTTACATAATGCGTAACCAAAGGCTGGGCATTCGAGCGTACCGACGAACCCGTTGTGGAATAGCGCACATGCCCGATCGCAATGTCGCCCGTCAAACGCTGCAGCTCTTCCTTGGCAAATACTTCGCCTACCAGACCCATGTCCTTGTGGTAGGACACCACACCCCGGTCGGATACCGCTATGCCGCAGCTCTCCTGCCCGCGGTGCTGAAGCGAAAACAGACCGTAATATACCATCGGCGCAACATTGCACCCCTCGGTATCGTATACGCCGAATACGCCGCATTCCTCGTGAATGTTGTCAAATATGTCAGGCATTATTAGTGACTCCTTCTAATAAATACGCGGCGCGAACCGGCCGTAAACTGGCTTCGGCGCGCGCCGCAATAAACGATGTATTACTTGTCCAGACCCATGCGGTGATATACCTCGCCGTAAGCGTCCTCAACACCGCCCATGTCGCGGCGGAAACGATCCTTGTCCAGCTTTTCGTGGGTGTGTACATCCCACAGACGGCACGTGTCGGGCGAAATCTCGTCAGCCAGTATTACCTCGCCGTCGAACAGACCAAACTCCAGCTTGTAGTCAACCAAGATCAAATCGCGCTTGAGGAAGTAGTCCTTCAACAGCTCGTTAACGCGCATAGCCATCTTCTTGATGGTTTCAATCTGCTCGGGAGTAGCCAGACGCAGCGCCAATGCCTGAGAAGTGTTTATCATAGGATCGTGCAGATCGTCGTTTTTGTAGGAAAACTCCAGCGTGGGATTGGCCAGCTCGGTGCCCTCGGCTACGCCGAAACGCTTGGAGAAGCTGCCCGCCGCAATATTGCGCACGATTACTTCCAGCGGTACGATCTTCACATGCTTTACTACCGTGCGGCGATCATCGATTTCCTCAACAAAGTGCGTGGGTACGCCGTTGTCCGCCAGATACTTAAACAGCAGGTTGCTCATGCGGTTGTTTACAACGCCCTTGCCGGCGATGGTGCCCCTCTTCAGTCCGTCGAGCGCGGTGGCGTCGTCCTTGTATGCAACAACTACCATCTTGGGATCGTCGGTCGCGTATACGCGCTTGGCCTTGCCTTCGTAAAGCTGTTCACGAATTTCCATTTTGCAATACCTCCAATGTTCAATCCACGCTCACCGACGGCTTTTCCGTCGGCGGACTTAAATCCATTTCACGCATAAAGCATACATCGTTTTTGCCACCTCGTCAAGCAATCAATGCGAAAAAATCGAATGTTTTATCCAGACTTAAAGTAAACATTCGCTTTTCGCCGCGAACAGGCGTATGTAAACCAATTAGTTAGCGCATACCTTCGTTAATTCACGTAAATTGCGTTGCACGCGCGCTCTAAATGGAGTACACTAATCATGTGATCGGGCTTAATGCCCGGCGTAAGGTTCGTTGTTTTGCAAATACGCTTTACGGAGGACGATATAATGCACGAGGTATATGAAAATCCGCTTACGACGCGCTACGCCAGCCGCGCCATGCAGGAAATATTTTCTCAGGATACGCGCACAAAGACCTGGCGCAAGCTCTGGGTCGCGCTGGCCGAAAGCGAAATGGAGCTGGGTCTGCCGGTAACTCAGGCGCAGGTGAACGAGCTGCGCGCGCATATCGACGACATAGATTACGAGGCTGAGGCGCGCAAGGAACGCGAAATCCGCCACGACGTAATGGCGCACGTATATGCCTACGGCCTGGTATGCCCGAACGCTAAGGGCATAATCCATCTGGGCGCGACCAGCTGCTATGTCACCGACAACGCCGACGTGCTGATCTACCGCGACGCGCTCAGGCTGGTTCGCAGCAAGGTGGTCGAGGTTCTGCGCCGTCTGCGCAAGTTCGCGCTGGAGTATAAGTCCATGCCTACGCTGGGCCTTACCCATCTGCAGCCCGCCCAGCTCGTCACCGTGGGCAAGCGCGCCTGCCTGTGGATGCAGGATCTTCTGATGGACCTTGAGGACATCGACCATACCCTCGACACCATGCGACTGCTGGGCAATAAGGGCACTACCGGCACCCAGGCCAGCTTCCTTGACCTGATGGACGGCGATGGCGCCAAGGTGGTCGATCTGGAAAAGCGCATTGCCCATAAGATGGGCATGGATAAGGTGTTCGCGGTCAGCGGCCAGACCTATCCGCGCAAGCTGGACTTCCGCATAATGAGCGCGCTGTCCGCGGTTGCGCAGAGCGCGTATAAGTTCGCGCAGGATCTGCGCCTGCTGCAGAGCTATCGCGAGATAGAGGAGCCGTTCGAGAAGAATCAGGTGGGTTCCTCCGCGATGGCGTACAAGCGCAACCCCATGCGTTCCGAGCGCATGTGCTCGCTCAGCCGCCACGTAATGGCGCTCAACCAGGACGCGGCGATGACCGCCTCCACCCAGTGGTTCGAGCGCACGCTGGATGACAGTGCGGTGCGCCGCATATGCCTGCCCGAGGCGTTCATGGCTGTGGACGCGGTGCTGGAGCTGTATTGCAACGTGACCGACGGCATGGTCGTGTACCCGCGCGTAATTGCGCGCCGCGTGGACGAGAACCTGCCCTTCATGGCTACCGAGAACATACTTATGGAGGCGGTTAAGCACGGCGGCGACCGTCAGGCCGTGCACGAGCGCATCCGTCAGCATTCTCAGGCCGCCGCGCGCCGCGTGAAGGAGGATGGTCTGGACAACGACCTGATTGCGCGCATGGCCGACGATCCCGAGATACCGGTAAGCCGCGAGGAAATCATGGCTACGCTAAAGGCCGAAAACTTCATAGGCCGCTGCCCGGCGCAGGTGGACGAGTTCGTGACCGGCTGCATCGACCCGGTAATCGAGTCCGCGAGCGATGTAGAAATGGAAGGCGTTAAGGTCTGATTTGTCGATCGGACAGAAATGTCAATGCCTGCTATCGATAGGTAAATAACAATGCCGCGCTTCCTGCCTTCGAATATATGTTCTAGGCGGGGAAGCGCGGCATTTCTTTTTAAGGCAGAGGCGGTACTTGGCGCATCGCCTAAAACTTGTACAAGCCGCAATTGCTGGCGACGCTTTGCCATTTAAGCATACAAATCCTGTCTTAGCGATTTTAACACCGTGTATTTCCACTTGTAAGAAAAGTCCACTTGAACATGTGTATAGTTCTGAATGAGCTACACTCCGGGAAGCTTCGGCATATAAAGTCAACCAAACAAAAAAGCCCCCTCAGCCGCAGTATTAAGCGGCCGAAGGGGATTGCATCCGAAAAAACATTAGCTTTAATAAGTATAACGATTTTTGAATGTGCCCTGCGACGTGATTTTTACCGTACAGGTGATAAAATTGCGCGCTTACAGCGTCGTGGGATTTACGAACATGCCGGGATTCTGCTGCTGTTGCTGCAGCTGGCGCTGCTTGCGCAGCTGCTGGCACGCCGGGCAATAGCCGAACAACTCCAGGTTGTGCGAGGTAATTTCATAGCCGGTCTCCTCGACGATGGACTGCTCCAGCTGATTTACCGGGCACATGGGCAGCTGAATGCTCTTTTTGCACTCCAGGCAGATCAGGTAGTGATGGTGCACCGCCTGTACAGCCTCGTAGCGCGCAGTGCCGTCGGGATACATAATGCGCTGTACCGATTCCTGAGCCATCAGCTGTTCCAGATTGCGGTATACGGTAGTAAGAGCCATAGTGGGGCAGGCCTGACGCGCGCTCTTGAGCAGCTGCTCGGCACTCATGGGCGTGCTCGCGCTTACGAGCAGTCCCCACAGTATACGCTTTTGACGGGTTTGACGTTGGGCCGGGGCAGGAGTATTATTCACAGTGGACACTTCCTTTGGCGAGTAATAATTACAAAAACAGAACTTCCATTTTTTCAGTCTCGGCCCTTGCGAAGGCACGGTCGAACATCTGAATATATTATGCGCGATGAATATTAATTCTTCAACGCCCGCCGAATAGTTCTACAATGAATTAACCATTACGTCAAAAATGCAGATTCTGCATAAATTACGCCACGATTAAGCCATATGTTACAATGCACGTCTGTATCGCCGTCAGCCAAAGCTCCCGGCATATGCACCGCGCGAATATTGCCACTCAGTTGGCTGCGCCGCCCGGAGCGTTCCGGGATTCATCCGCATCCTTATTATACTTTACTGCAAGTATCTTTTTGGCGTACATTTGGTTGCATGTGATTTAATTATCTGTTGAATGAATGTAATTTGATAAAGCCGTGACGGCATGTGATAAAGTTACCGCCAATGCTGCTAAAAAGCGACGCGTACGGAAAACAGAAAATTTATGCGGATAGAAATAACGCCAAGAATCTAAGAGAAATTGATAGACGGCGCAAACGCGATACATCTACTTACTGTTCATTTTCTAGAGTGTGTCTCAAAAAGGAAAATCCGCAAGTTCGAGTGGATTTTGCGTCAGTTCAAGGAAGAAACCCGAAGGCTTAGCAGCGCTAAGTCGAGGGTTGATGACGCAGAAATGGCGCAAAATACGCCGAAATTGCGGATTAGGGAATTTTTGAGACACACTCTAAATGGTTGAGACGTGATATGCTTTATCACTTTAGCCATAGGAAGTATGAAGCCACAAAAAAACGCCCCGGGTCACTTAGACCCGGAGCAAATTGCAATCATGTTGTTGCCGGTTCAGCCCGCAACAGGCGCGCTGCTTGCGGCGGGTGCGGCGGTCGCCGCCGCAGTCGGCTCGGCGGTAGGCGCTTCGGTAGGCGCTTCCGTCGGCTCAGCCGTGGGGGCTTCGGTGGGCACTTCGGTCGGCTCGGCCGTGGGCGCGGCGGTAACAATGGCCGTGGGGCGCGGCGTGGCCTCGGGGTCAACCGTGGGAGTGGGGGCATAGGTCGCGCCCGGCTCCAGCGTGGGGAATTCGTACAGCGTATACGAATTGTCGTCGGTGCAGATAGTGCCGTCCTGATTGAACAGTATCTGCATCAGCGTGCCGCTTTCGTCGGTCCAGCGCATCAGGCGGTTCACGGTCACGGGCGATTCGTCGCGGTTGATGCGCGCCAGTATCTCCAGACCCTCGCAGCCCATCATCTCGACTATCTGGGTGTAGTCCATGTTCTTTTCCAGCAGGTGTACGTTATCAAAGTTGGCGCCCTCGGTCAAAAGCGCGAACGTGCGCGGATCGTCGGCGCTTATCGCCTTGCCCACGATCTGACCGTCGGATACCGCCACCTGGGTGTATATGCCACCTCGCTCCCATACCAGCGTGGTACCGGTGCTGTTTTCCATCGAGACTTCCTCGCGCACGGCGGGGCCGAGCTTGGCCTCCAGTTCGGCAATGGTCATGTTAAAATCTATCTGATTATACAGTTCATACAGCTCGTCGCGGCTCGTTACCTGCGTGCTTTCCATCGGCGGCAGTGCCGTCGGGGCAGGCTCGCTGTCGGATATGCAGCCGGACAGCGCAAGCAGTGCGACCAGCATGAGGGCAAATATCGCTTTTTTCATAACCGGAAAACATCCTCTCTTCACAACATACTCATATATTGTACCTCATTACGGCCGATGTTGCAATCACTTAACGTTGACAAAATAGTGAACAATGCACCAAAGTATCTGCTCATTTTCATTGCGGCGCGCGTTTTATATCGCGCTCGGCAGGAAAATCGGCGCGTGCGTTGAATATAACATTTAAGTAAGGCAGCGGTCGAAGCTGCCGGTGCGCCGCGGGTGCGGTTTTAGACTCTTAGAACATATCAATCACAGACCATTGAAAGGCAAGGGATATTAGACATGCTGACTTCATCTGATATAGCCTCCATGATAGACCATTCCATGCTGCAGCCGTACCTGACTGATTACGAAATTTCCAGCGGCTGTGAGACTGCGATCAAGTACCACACCGCGTCGGTGTGCGCGCGCCCCGCCGATATGCCCACCGTGGTGAGGCGGCTGGAGGGCACGGGCATACCTGCGTGTACGGTAATCGGCTTTCCGCACGGCTCGGTAAGGCCGGACGTGAAGCTGTTCGAATCCAAACGCGCACTGGACGATGGCGCGCGCGAGCTGGACATGGTGATAAACATAGGCCGCCTGCGCGCGGGCGACGCGGCATATGTTGAGGATGAAATCGCCGCGATAGTGGCTGCCGCGCACGATAGCGAAGCCATCGTCAAGGTCATACTGGAAAACTGCTACCTGACGTTTGACGAAATCGCGCTGACCTGTGCGATATGCAGCCGCGCGGGCGCGGACTTTGTAAAGACCTCGACCGGCTATGGCAAGTACGGTGCGAAGCTGCGTGACTTGGTGCTGATGAAAAAGTCCATAACGCCTGGAATGAAGGTCAAGGCCGCGGGCGGCATACGCACGCTGGACACGGCGCTGCTGTGCCGGTTTGCGGGCAGCTCCCGCTGCGGCGCGTCTGCCACCGAGGAGATCATGCGCGAGGCCATGCGCCGCGAGGCCGAGGGCACGCTGTGCGAAAAGACTCAGGCCGAGTTCGACGCCGCGCTCGCCGCTGAGACCTATTGATTAAGGCAAAGTACACGCCGCCGTCCGTCTTGCGATGGGCGGCGGTTTGCTTTTAAGGCGGGATCAAGTACACTGCTGTACAGCCCTGACGGAAACGTAAGGCATAGCGTCAATCGCCGCCCTGTGCACATACTCGGCCGCCGCGCCGTCCATGTGCGCCGCTGCAAGCCGCGCCGCGGCTTCTGATTGACCTAGCGAATACTCAGATCCGTGTTCACTCAGCACAAGCGGCGCTTTCCGCTTAAGCAGTCGAATCAGCATATCCTCAAGCGCGACACTGAATATGTTGTAAATCAGTTCGCGTGGGCTGGCAAATCGTGCGTTTAGCAGTCCGTTCAACTCGTCCTTATCCACCTCCTGAAGCCACAGGTTTTCATACGTCAACCGCCGTAGATATTCCTCAATATAATCCAGCCCGCACACGTTCTCGCCGATGGGCAGGCACAGCGGGTAATCGATGTCGCCCGGCGTTTCATGTGCGCCGAAGTACACGTCATGCCGCGCAAAGAACGCATCCAGCCCCGCGCCCAGCGTGTGCTCCAGCGCGGTATTGCGCACATCGGGCTTAGTTTCCCGCGCAAACGCAAGCAGTCCGCGCGCCCTATCCAGCCGCTCGTTCAGCGCCGCAATTCCTGCATCGAAGCATTCGCGCGCCGAAACCGCGTCAATACGCAGGTCTGTACGGGCTGTAATTTGATTAAGGCGGCCAGCCAGTCCCGCGCGCAGTACATATTCGGTCGAGCGCATAACCTCGCGCGCCTGCTCCGTTCGTATGGACGACGTGTCGTATCCGCAGAACTGCTCCAGCCGCTCACGAATTAACTCACGCAGTCCGCTGAGGTTTGCAATGTCGGTATCGCACATGCCGCATCACTCCCTTCGCGCCGCACGCAGTATTTCAGCAAAGCCCGCGTCGGCGGTCTGCTGCCAGTCACCCTCGCAGTCGTTAAAGTACCCGGCCAGCGCGTCTATAAGCTCATCGTCGGTTATTTCGCCCTCGCAGTTGTTTTTGTACGAATAGAATAACTCCATGAACTCCTCAAGCGCGTCCGCGAACCCGTGCGCATCGATAAACGGCGAATCGGACAGTGCGTATACGATCTGAGGCAGAATGCCTGCGCCCAGCTCAATCCGATCGGCCTCGCGCAAAAGCCTTTCGCGCGCACTGTAAAGCTGCTTAATGTCGGCAGGGAACAGTGTCTTGCCATGCCGCTCGGCCAGTGCGCACATGCGCGCGCTCACTTCATTAGCAAGCGCGGCTTCATTGTCTGTGAGCATTATCGCCCTCAGTTTAGCATCGTATTTATCCATCAGGCTTCACCTCCTGCGGATATGATAGCACGCGCGCGGTTTATTAAAAGACTTGACTTTTGGTCAAAAATATGGTAATATATAAGCATGATAAATGGTTGAAATATCGAAAATTAACATTTGTATAGGGCATTTTGATGAGTCGGGGATTGCTCCTTGCTGTAATGTGGGCAGGGGAGCGATTATTTTTTATAGCCAGGATTCGATGCGGCATGGGTATGAATGGAACGGAAAGAGCCTTGCCTTACATTAATGAGCCAATATACAAAGCGCAGGTATGTCAAGGTACATTGCCCACATGTACAGTCAGACAGTGCCTTTATACAAAAACAAGCGCCATCCACGCGGCGATGCACCGCCGCAGATGGCGCTTAATCTGTCTTACAATCAATCGCAAATAACCGACAGTATGTCCAGCGTATTTGTATTGCCGTCCAGCGTGAACGTCACGCACATGCCTGTTTCAAAGAAATCGGTGGGCATATACGGCTCGTCGTCGACCAGCGTCATCGATTGCTTCAGCGGCAGCAGCACCTGATCCTTGGATACCGCGACGGCGCTCGGTTCGCTGTCCACTATCGAATACGCGACCATCAACTGCGAACCCACCGTGCCGTCCTCGGCGGGCGCGGGGGTCAGCGTGTATACCACGCGGTACGCGTCGTCAGCGCTCAGTTCGCTCTTATCAACCGAATATCCCAGCGCCTCCGCCACAGGCAGCATCGGCAGGCACAGCGCGCCGTCGGCGTTGCTGCACGCGGACGCGTCGATTGCCGCGCCGTTTACGCTCAGATTCATGGAATCCACGTCCAGCCCATCGGCCAGCACGGGCAGTGCAAGGCAAAGACACATGACCGTCAGCAGTATACAAATAAACTTTTTCATATAAATGCGCCTCCAAGACGGGCGGGGGAATCCAACGCGAGGTTTCCGACCGCCGGAGCTGTCTTTATTAACTATTGCTTTGACGCGTGCGCGGCGCTTTCAGTTCCAACTGATTTTCAAAAAAATCAAAAAACGCCGCACAAAAAACACAACTTGATTTGCACTATGCGCGACGGCCAGTGCGGATTTTGTAAGAATACCTTGCGAAAAACATAAATATATACCTTACATATGGAATACGCAGACTCATGCCGCGCAAACATCCACGTCTTATAATCACTGCCGGACGAAAAAAGAAGGAGTGAAAGAACAAATGAAGCTCAAAAAGACTCTGGCTACACTGATGGCGGTCTCCATGCTGGCGGGCGCGGTGCCTGCAGGCGCGGATATAGCGCGCGTTGCCCCGGAGGGCGAGACCAAGGAATACAACTTCTGGGCCGACTACAATCCCACTTACCAGACCAACTGGGAGGGCATGAAGTGCTGGCAGTACTTTGAGGAAGCCACCGGCGTTCACATCAACTGGACGCTGTACTCCAACCGCGACGAGATGAACGAAAAGCGCAGCCTGCTGTTTGCGGCGGGCGACATGAACGCGTTCCCGGACGCTTTCTTCCGCGCGGGCGTGACCGACGCACAGCTCAAGCAGTACGGCCCCGACGGCATGTTTATGGACCTGAGCGAACTGGTTAAGGAATACGGCCCCGACATCACTGCGGCCATCGATACCATGAATGCGTGGTCGTCCGTGCTCGACCCGGAAACCGGCGCCATGTACAGTCTGCCCAGCCTGTCCAACAGCTACTCGGCGCGTATGCATCCCAAGCTCTTCCTGAACACCCAGATGATGGAGAACGTGGGCGCAACCGAAATGCCTACAACCACCGATGAGCTGTACGACCTGCTGGTAAAAGTCCGCGACAACGACGCCAACGGCAACGGCGACGCGACCGATGAAATCGGCATAACATCCAACTATCCCAGCAACGTAATCCGCGCATTCACCGGCGCGTTTGGCATATGCAACCGCGGCCGCGACGAACTGAGCATAGACGCCGATCCCGCCGACGAGACTAAGGTGCGCTTTACCTACACCACCGACGGCTATCGTAAGATGCTCAGCTACATGAACAAGCTCTATGAAGAGAACCTGCTCGACCACGACCTGTTCGGCGTAAGCACCAGCAACATGGTTGCTAAGGGCAGCCAGAACATGATATTCGGCCTGAGCTACACCAACATCTCCGCCGCCGCATTGGGCGAAAGCGATTACGTGGGGCTGGACGTTGCGCTCAAGGGCCCCGACGGCGATCAGCAGTGGAACAACCTCAGCAGCGGCATCGGCACCGGCAACTTCGTAATATCGGGCAACGTCGCCGAGGAAGAAGCTATCAGCATGATTAAGTGGGCCAACAACCTCTACACCGAGGAAGGTGCGACCATGCTGTACTTCGGCAAGGAGGGCGTGGACTTTAATTACGACGAGAATGGCTATCCTACTTTCACCGACGAACTTATGAGCCAGATCACCAGCGACAACCCCTACGACACCGTAGTGTCGCAGATAACCTGCTACGCCAGCGGCGGAGTTCCGGGCTATGTGACCGATAAGACCTCGTGCAGCAGCGAGTGCCGCGGCGTACCGCTTCAGGCCGCTGAAAAGATGGCGCCCTTCGCAAACGCCATCACCTGGCACTTCAACTTCACCACTGAGGAGAATGAAGAAGTCAACACGCTGCGCTCCGACATACTGACCAACTGCCAGGAAGTCTATCAGGCCAAGTTCATAACGGGCGAGCTGGATGTGGATGACGACGCGGTATGGCAGGGCTATGTGGACGAGATCAACGGTCTGGGCGTTGAAGATTACCTCGCGCTTTACCAGACGGCGCTCGATCGCATGAATGCCATGAGCGCGCAGGGCTAAAATACAAAAGAACTTGCCGGGCGGACAGCATGGCCTGTCCGCCCGGTTTGTGCAAAAAAGGAGGCGCGGTTTATGAGCGCTCAAAGGACTGCGGGCGGCAGAAGGCTTGCGCATATAAAGCGGCACTGGCAGCTATACCTGCTGCTTTTGCCCGGAATAATATACATACTGGTGTTCAAATACTGGCCCATGGCGGGCATACAGATAGCGTTTAAGGATTTTAAGCCCTTAAAAGGCATATGGGGCAGTCCGTGGGCGACCAGCAAGGGCAGCCTTGACCTGCTCAAGCACTTTGAGCGCTTCCTCGGCTCCAAATATTCGCTTCAGATAATCACAAATACGGTACTCGTAAGTCTGTACGCGCTGCTGGCCAATTTCCCGTGCTGCATACTGCTGGCGCTCATGATGAACGAGATACGCAGCCGCGCGTTTAAGAAGTACGTTCAGTTTGTCACCTACGCGCCGCACTTCATATCCACGATAGTGCTCGTCGCCATGATGCAGCAGATGTTCGCGTCGCCCTCGGCACTGATGAAGACCGGCGGCATAGTAAACACTGTGTTGCTTGCGCTGGGCTTTGACAGCGTGGACTTCATGACCAGCAGCGCCACGTTCCGCTCTATGTACGCATGGTCAGGCGTGTGGTCGGGCGTGGGCTGGGGCTCGATTCTGTATATGGCCACGCTCTCGGGCATAGACGAGCAGCAGTATGAGGCCGCGCGGCTGGACGGCGCGGGGCGGCTGCAATGCATGTGGTATATAACCCTGCCAATGCTAATACCAACGGCGATGACGCTGTTCATACTGGACATGGGCAAGGTTATGTCGGTAGGCTTTGAAAAGGCGTTCGCGATGCAGAACGAACTCAACCGCGAAACCAGTCAGGTGCTGTCCACATATGTGTATACTCAGGGCCTGGGCGAGGGCAATTACAGCTTCTCAACTGCGGTCGATCTGTTCAACTCGGTCATAAATCTTGCCCTGATCGCGACCGTTAACGCAATCAGTCGCCGCGTATCGGAGGTGAGCCTATGGTAACGAATATGGAAAGGCGTGAGGAGCGCGCCCGCCGACATGCGCGCATGAGCTGCGGCGACCGCATATTCGGCTGCGTGAACGCGGGCATACTTTGGATAATATCGATAAGTATGCTGTATCCGCTTTTGTACGTCATTGCGTGTTCGTTCAGCGATCCGCTTTCGGTCGTGCAGAGCAAGATCGTGCTCTTACCGCAAAGCCCGACACTGGCCGCGTATGAGCGCGTGTTCCGCAACGAAATGATAATGAGCGGCTATCGTAACACCATACTTTACACGCTGCTGGGCACTGCGGTGAACGTCGTAATTACGCTTATGACCGCATACCCGCTGTCGCGCCCCGACCTTGCGGGCAAGAAGATTGTCAATTCCATGATCGCGTTCACTATGCTGTTTTCGGGCGGCATGGTGCCTACGTTCCTTGTCGTCAAGAGCCTTGGCCTTATGGACACGGTGTGGGCGGTGATACTGCCCGGCGCGATGAGCGCGTGGAACATGTTCATAGTCAAAAACTACTACATGACCAGCATACCGCGCGAGCTTATCGAGGCCGCCGATGTAGACGGCGCAAGCGACATGTGCACGTATCTGAAGATAGTCACACCGCTGTCCGCGCCCATAGTGGCTGTAATGATGCTGTACTATGGCGTGGCGCACTGGAACGCATACTTCGACGCGCTATTGTACCTGCGCGATAAGGCGTATTATCCGCTGCAGCTGGTAATCCGCACGTTCGTAACCGCGGCCGACTATGCCGAGCAGGGCGGCGGCAGCGGAGACACGGCGATGCTGCTGATAAACGAAACAATGAAGTACGCGCTGATTGTAATCGCGTCCGCGCCGATACTGTGCCTTTACCCGCTGCTGCAGCGCTACTTTATCAAGGGCGTTATGCTGGGCGCAATAAAGGGTTAAAAGAAGTGCATCCGGTTGACAAACGCCGCCCGCGCGCATATAATATATACGAAAAGCGAGGAACGGGAAAGTAAGCGCGCATTGGACTTATCAGAGAGCGGCAGTCACCGGCTGCAAACCGCCGCAAGCGAGAGCGCGATGAAGTGCGCCCGGGAGCTGTCATGCTGAATGTTTAGGCATGGCCGGTGAACACCGTTATATGTGTAAGGCCGTTTGGGCATATGCTTTAACGCGCCTTGTGAGATGGACGAATTAGTCCGAATCAGAGTGGAACCGCGGACTGCCGCCTCTGTAACGAGGTCGCAGCCCGCTTTTTTGCGGCCTTTGCGCGGCGGCGTAGGCGGATGTGTAAGGAGGAATGGCATGTTTGCACAGCTGAAAAGCGACATAGACGCAGTGCTCACGCGCGACCCCGCAGCGCGTTCGGCGCTGGAGGTCATGCTGTGCTACCCCGGATTTCGCGCGATACGGCGGCACAGGCGCGCCCACTGGCTGTGGGAGCACGATATGAAACTGCTTGCGCGCATTGTAAGCCAGCGCACGCGCAAAAAGACCGGCATTGAAATTCACCCGGGCGCAAAGATCGGCGCGCGGCTGTTCATCGACCACGGCATGGGCGTGGTCATCGGTGAAACTGCCGAAATCGGCGACGATGTGACGCTGTATCAGGACGTGACGCTGGGCGGCACCGGCAAGGAAACCGGTAAGCGCCATCCCACGCTGGGTAACTGCGTAATGGTCGGCTCGGGCGCAAAGGTGCTCGGCTCGCTAAACATCGGCGACGGCGCAAAGATCGGCGCGGGCTCGATAGTATTAAAGGACGTGCCGCCCGGAGCTACCGTCGTGGGCAATCCCGGCCGCGTGGTGGTATCGCGCTCCGAGCGCAAGCCCAGCGACATGGATCAGGTACACCTGCCCGATCCGGTAATGGAGCAATTGCAATCGCTCAGGAGCGAGCTGGACAAGGCCGACAAGTGCATCGCGCGCATGATACAGAAAAGCTCGTGCGCAAACTGCAAGGGCGAGGACGCGACCTGCCCTGTAAAGGCGCTTAAAAAAGATATGGAGGATAAGCTCAAATGAAAATCTATAATTCACAGACGCGGCGCAAGGAAGAATTCGTGCCGATAGAGCCGGGCAAGGTCAGGATATATTCCTGCGGCCCGACGGTATACAACTACTTTCACATCGGCAATGCGCGCCCATTCATAATGTTCGACCTGCTGCGCCGTTATCTCGAATATCGCGGCTATGAAGTGAAGTTCGTGCAGAACTTCACCGACATAGACGACAAGATGATTAAGCGCGCCAATGAAGAGGGCACCACTGTCGAGGAACTGGGCGACCGCTTCATCGCCGAGTACTTCAAGGACGCGGACGCGCTGGGCATACATCGCGCTACCGTACATCCGCGCGCTACGCGCCATATCGGCGATATAATCGGGTTGATTAAGCGCCTTGAGAAGAACGGCCTTGCATATAACGTAAACGGCGACGTGTATTTCGATACGGAGGCGTTCCCGGCCTACGGCCGCCTGTCCGGCCAGAACCTTGAGGATCTGGAGGCCGGCGCGCGCATAGACGTGGACGACGCCAAGCGCCACCCGATGGATTTCGCGCTGTGGAAGGCGCAGAAGCCCGGCGAACCGGCGTGGCCCAGCCCGTGGGGCATGGGGCGTCCCGGCTGGCATATCGAGTGCTCTGCGATGAGCATGAAGTATCTGGGCGAGACGATCGACATACACTGCGGCGGCAAGGATCTGCTGTTCCCGCACCACGAAAACGAAATCGCGCAGTCCGAGGGCGCGACCGGCAAGCCGTTCGTACATTACTGGATGCACAACGGCCACATCAACGTGGACAATCAGAAGATGTCCAAGTCGCTGGGCAACTTCTTTACCGTGCGCGATATATCCAAGGAGTTCGACCTGGAAGCCGTGCGCATGTTCATGATTTCGGCGCACTACCGCAGCCCCGTGAACTTCTCCAAGGAGATGATAGAGCAGTCCAAGGCCGCGCTTGACCGCCTGTATACCGCGCGCGACAATTGGACGTTCCTGCTCGATCACGCGCCCGAGCGCGAGCTGAACGAGGCCGAGCAGGCGCTCATCGCCAAGGGCAGGGAAGCGGTAGCTAAGTTCGACGAGGCAATGGACGACGACCTGAACACCGCCGACGCCATCGGCGCGATATTCGAGCTGGTCAAGGAGGGCAACCTCGCCATAACCGCCGACACCGCGCGCGCGGCGATTAAGTCCACGCTGTCCACACTGAAGGAAATGACCGACGTGCTGGGCATACTGGCGCGCGAGAACGACGCAATCCCGGACGACATAAAGGCGCTTGTCGAGCAGCGCAAGCAGGCGCGCGCCGAAAAGAACTGGGCCGAGTCCGACCGTCTGCGCGACGAGATAACCGCGCGAGGCTTCGTGCTGGAGGATACCCCCAAGGGGGCCAAGGTGCGCAGGGCGTAATCTACTGAGTGCAATAGCCGCATAACAGATTCATCCCCGGATTCCATGTGGAGTCCGGGGATGCTTTTACTCATTTATTTTGACCGCGCTCCGCTCGGCGCGGCGGCGGACATATGGGCGAGTATGTCGTTTATCGTGTGCATGGCGTCTATGTATTTGTCCAGTGCCGCATCGTCTAATTGCTCGAATACGGCGCTCAGCTGCGCGTTGAAGTCGGCATGTATTTCGTCAAGCAGCGCGCTCCCATTCTCCGTCGTGCTTAACCATACCGTGCGCCGGTTTTCATTCTGGCGCGTGCGCTCTATTAACCCCTTGTCCTCCAGCTGGTTCAGCACAGTTGTGACCTGCTGCTTTTGCATCAGCGTGCGCGCCGCCAATCCACCTGCGGTTATGCGCCCCGCGTCAGATATAAGGTTGAGCAGCATGTACTGCACCCCGGACAAGGCCTCCGCGTGCGCGTTCTTGAAGCGGCGCGCTATTTTTTCCGTATAAAGCCCGTATGACTGTGTGACGAGCCGACAAAGCTCGGCCGATTTTGCGCTTGCCATAGTTACCTCCCGATGATGACAAAATTATGAAACATCGCGCCCGACCCAAAACGGCGCTTGACATATCGCAAAGCGGTGCTATAATATAAGTAAATGAACGTTTATTGTAAGCAAAAGTAAAAAGTAATCGCTTGCGTATGATTATGATAGACGTAAGCGGTGGATTTGTCAATAAGGGGAGGATGATTTTTATGTTTGGAAACAAGCTGGAAAAGATCGAAAAGCTGGCGGCAAAGGGCGATGCTGCCAAGATTGCCGAATATGTAAACGATAAGCATGACGACGTGCGCATGGCGGCGATAGACGCGCTGGGCAAGTGTCAGAGCGATGATGCGTTTAACGCGCTGGTTCCGCTGGTGCACGGCGGCGACGTGGAGCAGCGCAAACATGCGGCGCTGGCGCTGGGCAGCATGAACGTACCGCGTGCGCGCGCTTTCCTTGAGCATCAGAGCACGCTGGAATCCGACGCGGACGTCAAGAAGGCAATCGAGACTGCCTTGAGCGAGATCAAGGACGTAGAGTAACGTGCAGCAACCTGCAAATAAATAAACAGCGCCGCTCCTCATGCACAAAAAATGTGTGAAGAGCGGCGCTGTTTTGAGGTTAGGGCAGAGGATGAGCCTCATCCGCGCCGATACTTTGCGATGGCGGCGCGCGCCAGTTCGTCGCAGCGGTTGTTTTCCGCATTGTCGGCGTGCCCCTTGACCTTGATGAACTCTACCTCATGCGTGCGGCACAGCTCCAGCAGCCTTTGCCACAGTTCCTTATTCTCGACCGGCTTCTTCTGCGAGGTCTGCCAGCCGTTGCGCTGCCAGTTGGCAATCCAGTGCTGATTGAACGCGTTTACCAGATACGCGCTGTCCGAGTACAGCCGCACCTTGCACGGCTGTTTGAGCAGCTCCAGCGCCTCGATCGGCCCGGTCAACTCCATGCGGTTGTTGGTGGTGTGCGCGTCGCCGCCGCTTATCTCCTTGCGGTGTTCGCCGTACATCAGCACCGCGCCCCATCCGCCCGGGCCGGGGTTGCCGGAACAGGCGCCGTCGGTATAAATCGTTACTTCTTTCATTGCGCTCCTTAAATCATAAAAAAACTATAAAGGCGCATCCCGCATTTTACGAGGGATGCGCCGATTTTTTTGAGCCGTAGGATTACTTGCTCCGGGCCATATCGCGCGACTTTTCCGCGCAGGCGATAACCGCGTCCATGACTGCCGGGCGCAGACCGCGCTCTTCCAGCACGCGCACGGCCTCTATGGTCGTGCCCGCGGGCGAACACACTGCGTCGCGCAGCGCGTCGGGATGCTCGTTTGTGCTGAGCACCATTTCCGCTGCGCCCTTGACGGTCTGTGCGGCCAGCTTCACGGCCACGCTTCTGGGCAGTCCCATGCGCACGCCGCCGCACGCCATCGCGTCGATGAACATGTACACATACGCCGCGCCGCTGCCCGATACGCCGGTAACGGCGTCGATCAGGTGCTCGCTTAGCCATACGTATTCGCCCACCGATCCGAAAAGCGCCTCGGCTGCCGCGCGCTCGCCGCTGCTAAGCTCGGGCGAATCGCACAGCGCGGTCATGCCGCAGCCCACCAAAGCGGGCGTGTTAGGCATAACCCGCAGCACATGCGCGCTTTCGGGCAAAAGTTTATGCAGCTGCTCCAGCGTCCATCCGGCGGCTATCGATACGACAAACTTGCCGCTTAGCGCGCCCGCATACGGCGCAACGGCTTTCTCAAGAACCTGCGGCTTAACCGCAAGCACGATCATGTCGCAGTCGGCAAACAGTTCATCTGCGCTCGAGGCCAGCGCCACGCCAATGTCGGCAAGCCGCTTTTGAGCCGCCTCAGTCGGATCGTATGCCTTAACAGCATCAAGCCCCGCAGGCCTTGACTTGACAAGCCCCTGCATGAGCGCGCTGCCCATGTTGCCGCCGCCCAGAAAGCCGATAATCATGACTTACGCCTCCTTGTCGGAGTACCCGTAGGGGTTCTGCTGCTGCCAGCGCCAGGAGTCAGCGCACATGTCGTCCAGCGTGTGTACGGCCTTCCAGCCCAGCAGGTCGTACGCCAGCTTGGGATCGGCATAGCACTCGGCGATGTCGCCCGGACGGCGCGCGTCGATGGTGTAGGGGATTTCCTTGCCCACAGCGCGGGAGAAAGCGGAAATCATGTCCAGCACGCTGTAGCCTACGCCGGTGCCCAGGTTGATCGCGATGGAACCGCTGTGCGCCGCGGCGTACTTGATCGCGGCCACGTGACCGGTAGCCAGGTCAACCACATGAATGTAGTCGCGCACGCCGGTGCCGTCCTTGGTGGGATAGTCGTTTCCGAATACATGCACCTTGTCGCGGCGGCCGATGGCAACCTGCGTGATGTAGGGGGTCAGGTTGTTCGGGATGCCCTGCGGGTCCTCGCCGATGCGACCGCTGATGTGCGCGCCCACGGGGTTGAAGTAGCGCAGCAGCACGACCGACCAGTCGGGGTTGGCCGCCGCCACGTCGCGCAGAATCTGCTCGTTCATGAACTTGGTCCAGCCGTAGGGGTTGGTGCACCAGCGCGGGAAGTCCTCGGTGATCGGCACGGTCTTGGGGCTGCCGTACACGGTCGCGGACGAGGAGAAGATGATGCGCTTTACATTGTGCTTCTTCATCAGACGGCACAGAACCAGCGTGGAGTTGAGGTTGTTGTCATAGTACTCCAGCGGCTTCTGGGTGGACTCGCCGACGGCCTTGTAACCGGCGAAATGGATTATGGCATCGATGTCGTGCTTTGCAAAGACTTCGTCCAGAGCCTTTTCATCGCAGCAGTCAACGTCATATGCGGGGAAGTCCTTGCCGGTTATTTCGCGCACGCGCTTGAGCGCCTCGGGCTTGCTGTTATAATAATTGTCAACAACGACGATTTCGTAACCCGCGTTAAGCAGCTCAACGCAGGTATGCGTGCCGATATATCCGGCGCCGCCGGTAACAAGAATACTCATCAGTGAAGACCTCCACTTGATATTATTTGATAGGTTCAGGTCATTTTATGGGGGAGAAGGCTTAGAGTGTGTCTCAAAAATTCCGGAGTACGCAATTTCGGGCGGCGCTGCGCAATTTCTGCGTCACAAAGCTCGACTTAGCGCTGCTAAGCCTTCGGGTTTCTTCCTTGAACTGACGCAAAATCCACTTGGGTCTGCGAATTGTTCCGCTTGAGACACGCTCTAGGCAGAATATGTCGCGCCATGCAAATGCTGGGAAAAACATAACCGCCTGTTCAATTCCAGCCCATGCGTTTGACTCAAAACCATTTAATCTTAAAAACAGCGCCACCGCACGGAAAACCGGCGCGTGGCGCTGCCTCTGATTACTAATGACTGTGGCTAAGCGCCCAAGTAATAATTACTTGCAGCAGCCGCACTCGCAGGCGTTATCAACCTTGTACATATGCTCGATGAGGTTTACAACCTTGTTGGAGTAGCCCCACTCGTTGTCGTACCAGGCGATCAGCTTTACGAAGGTGTCGCTCAGCATGATACCGGCGGTAGCATCGAACACGGAGGTGCGAGCATCGTCGATGAAGTCGGAGGAAACAACGGCGTCCTCGGTGTAGCCGATGATGCCCTTGAAGCGCTCGGACTCAGAAGCTTCCTTCATGGCAGCCTTAATCTCTTCGTAGGTGGTGGGCTTGGCCAGGCGGCAGGTCAGGTCAACAACGGATACGTCAGCGGTGGGAACGCGCATGGACATACCGGTCAGCTTGCCCTTCAGCTCGGGGATAACAACGCCCACGGCCTTGGCAGCGCCAGTGGAGGAGGGGATGATGTTGAAAGCCGCGCCGCGGCCGCCGCGCCAGTCCTTCTTGGAGGGGCCGTCAACGGTCTTCTGGGTAGCGGTGGTGGAGTGAACGGTGGTCATCAGACCCTCAACAATGCCGAACTTCTCGTTGATAACGCAGGCCAGAGGAGCCAGGCAGTTGGTGGTGCAGCTCGCGTTGGAAACGATCTTCATGTCCTTGGTGTAGGTGTCGGAGTTGACGCCCATTACGAACATGGGAGTGGTCTTGTCCTTCGCGGGAGCGGTGATAACAACCTTCTTCGCGCCGCCGACGAAGTGCTTGGAAGCGCCCTCTTCGTTGGTGAACACGCCGGTAGCCTCGGCGATGTACTCAGCGCCGGACTCAGCCCACGGAATCTCGGCCGGATCCTTGCAAGCGTATACGCATACCGGATTGCCGTTAACGATCAGCTTGCCGTCCTTAGCTTCGACGGTGCCGTTGAACGGGCCATGTACGGTATCATACTTCATCATGTAAACCATGTAATCGGGATCGATGAAGGGATCGTTTACAGCGACGACCTGAACGTTGGGGTTTGCGCAAGCAGCGCGCATAACCAGCCTGCCGATGCGGCCGAAACCATTAATACCAATCTTTACCATTGGGTTCTCCTCCTTATGCAACAGCATATAGTAAACGTGATACGAGGGATTTGACCATCTCTCGCCACATTTATTCTACCTCAAACGGGCAAAAAGTACAAGTACCTCATTGCGTCGCCAAAGTTATTTCCGGTTAATTTTGTGCAACACCTATCCAAATCTGGCAAATTTTATCGATATACGATTTCCGGGCGGCGGGGAGCATCGCAAAAAAGTTTATTTTATGTGCAACCCAAACGCCTCAAGATCAGTCAAACAGGTATAAACCCGATGGAAAATAATCACAGTGGGGAGGTAACATATAATGAAAACTGGCAAGCTGAGAAGGATAATGGGACTGGTGCTCACTCTGGCGATGCTGCTGACGATGGTGGCGCTTCCCACCGGCGCGCTGGCCGCGCGCAGCTACGCGGCGACTCCGACCGACGACAATTCGGGCGCGCAGAACCGCAACATAGAGCGCGTTATAGATTCGATAAACGGCTATACTTTGATAAACGGCGCGCAGTTCTCGTTCAACCACGCGGTGGGCGAGCGTTCCAAGGAGCGCGGATATGAAAACGCCACTAACGGCCGCGGCGTGAAGACCTATGGCGGCGGCAGCGGTCAGGTTGCGGCGACTATCTATCTGGCGGTCAAGGACATGAAGGGCATCCGCATCGACGAATTGAGCACCTACGGCGAGCGCTATGACGGCAGCTATGTCGAGACCGGCGACGACGCGGTTGTGGTCGACTGGAAGTCGGGCACGGACTTTGCCTTCACCAACAAGACTGGCAGCACCATCACGATGTACCTGTGGCTGGATGACGGCGAACTGCGCGTATCGATCGAGGAAAACGATACTCTGGTGGGCTATGGCACGACCGCGATATACGGCGGCTCCAATAAGCTGCACAATATCGAGCTGGCCGCCAGCGCCGTTGACGGCACCGAGCTTACCTATAACGACGTGTTCTCATTCAACGATATCGTGGGCGCGCGCACCTCGGCCAAGGGCTACAAGAACGCGGTCAACGGCCGCGGCGTAAAGGTCGTCGGCGGCGGCGTGGCGCAGGTTGCCTCGGCGATCTGGCTGGCCATCAAGGATATGGACGATATTAAGGTGATCGACAAGCATACCTATGGCAAGCGCTATACCGAAAGCTATGTTGACAGCGCCGACGATGCGATCGTGACTGATTACAGCGCGGGCACTGACTTTTCCTTCCGCTACAAGGGCGACGGCACGCTGACCATCAAGTGCTATGTGCAGGGCGACGCGCTGGTATGCGAAATCAACTGCGACGAAGCCGTGGGTTGATTTACGGATAAACAATTTCAGGTGGGGGACGGCCGATGTGTCGTCTCCCACATTTTGCCTATCGGTTTGAACATGGACATTTGCTCTCATTCGGTACTAATAGTTAGGAAGCAAATATTGCAACCTGAAAAAACGGAGAAGTGGAACATGATCGACAAGATGCTGATACGTGGAGCAAAGGTCCACAACCTCAAGAACATAGACGTAGACATACCGCTGGGCAGGATCGTCGGCATTGCGGGCGTGTCCGGCTCGGGCAAGTCGTCACTGGCACTGGGCGTGCTGTATGCCGAAGGTTCCCGCCGGTATTTGGAGGCGCTGTCCACCTACACGCGCCGCCGTATGACACAGGCGGCCAAGGCCAGCGTGGACGAGGCGCTATACGTTCCCGCGGCGCTGGCGCTGCATCAGCGCCCCGGCGTGCCCGGCATACGCAGTACGTTTGGCACGGGCACCGAGCTGCTCAACAGCCTGCGCCTGATGTACTCCCGCCTTGCCAGCCATCGCTGCCCCAACGGACACTATCTGGAACCGTCCCTCCTGGTAGCCGCAGGGAAGGAACTGGTCTGCCCGGAGTGCGGCGCGCACTTCTATGCGCCCTCCGCTGAGGAGCTGGCGTTCAATTCGCAGGGTGCGTGCGCAAAGTGCAGCGGCACCGGCATCGTCCGCACGGTCGATCTGGATACGCTGGTTCCGGACGATTCGCTGACGATAGACGAGGGCGCAGTGGCACCTTGGAACAGCCTGATGTGGTCGCTTATGACCGACATTTGCCGCGAGATGGGCGTGCGCACCGACGTGCCGTTCAGGGAACTGACCGAGCAGGAAAAGGACATCGTGTTCAACGGCCCTGCCGAGAAGAAGCACATCTTCTATCACAACAAAAATTCCAATCAGGCGGGCGAACTGGACTTTACCTATTTCAACGCCGTTTACACAGTAGAAAATGCCCTTGCCAAGGTTAAGGATGAAAAGGGCATGAAGCGGGTAGAAAAATTCCTGAAGGAGGACGTTTGCCCCGAGTGCCACGGCACGCGCTTGTCCTCTGCCGCCCGCGCGCCTATGCTGAGGGGCATTTCGCTTGACGAAGCCTGCACAATGACGCTGGAAGATTTGGTAGAGTGGGTTAAGGGCGTTCCGGAAAGCCTGCCGGAGGAGATGCGCCCGATGGCCGAAAACATCTGCGACGCGTTCCAAAGCACGGCAAAGCGGCTGATGGATTTGGGATTGGGCTATCTTACGCTCGACCGCTCAGCCGCCACGCTGTCTACCGGAGAGCGTCAGCGGATGCAGTTGGCGCGCGCCGTCCGTAACCGCACGACCGGCGTGCTATACGTGCTGGACGAGCCGTCCATCGGCTTGCACCCGTCCAACATTGTGGGACTTACCGGCGTGATGCACGATCTGGTAGCGGACGGCAACTCGGTAATACTGGTTGACCACGATACGCAGATTTTGAAGGAAGCGGACTGGATAGTGGAAATGGGGCCGGAAGCAGGCGCGAACGGCGGGCATGTGATCGCACAGGGCACGATTCCCTCAATCGAAAACAATCCTGCGTCGCAGATCGGGCCGTTCCTGTCGGGCAAAGCCGAAACCAAGCTTAGGGACTGTACAGCTAAAGAAAAATTGTTTGCAAACGGCACGATACATCTGGCCACCGACAAGATCCACACCGTCAAGCCGCTGGAGGTGGACATTCCCAAGGGGCGGCTTACCGTCGTCGCCGGTGTGTCGGGCTCAGGCAAAACCACAATGGTGCTGGAAAGTCTGATACCCGCGCTGGAGGCAAAGATCGGCGGCGGCGCACTGCCCACTCATATCCGCTCGATCGATGCGGAGGGCATCGCGCATGTCAAGCTGATCGATGCAACGCCAATTGGTATTAACGTGCGTTCCACTGTGGCCACATACGCGGGCGTGCACGATGAACTTCGCAAGATATACGCCAGGTCGTCTGACGCAAAGGCACGCGGCTATAAGGCCGGCGATTTCTCCTACAACACCGGCTCATTGCGCTGCTCCGGCTGCGACGGCACGGGCGAGGTCAGTCTGGACGTGCAATTCCTGCCTGACGTAAACATACCCTGCCCGGACTGCCGCGGCTCGCGCTATGCAAAGGCGGCGTATGACGTCAGGCTGACCAACAAGGCGGGACAGGCGTTTTCATTGCCTGAACTGATGGACATGGACGTAAACTCCGCCCTCGGCTTCTGCAAGGATATGAAGGCGGTCAATCAGAAGCTTAACACGCTTAAACAGTTGGGTCTGGGCTACCTGACGCTGGGCGAGGAAACGCCTAGTCTTTCCGGCGGCGAGGCTCAACGCCTGAAGCTTGCCAGCGAGATCGGCAAGACCCAAACGGATTCCGTGTTTGTATTCGATGAGCCGTCGATAGGTCTGCACCCGCTGGATGTAAAGGTGCTGCTGGGCGTTTTTCAGGCGCTTCTGGATAACGGCGCGACTGTAATCGTTATTGAACACGACCTCGACGTAATCCACAACGCCGACTATATAATCGACATGGGGCCGGGCGGCGGCGAATCGGGCGGCCGGATAGTGGCGAGCGGAACGCCGCAGGAAATCAAACTGAACCCGTCCAGCATTACCGGCAAGTTCCTGTGATGTCACATTGCGGTACATGCTTAGGCGGTTTGTAATGGCATTTAGTGTAAGCCACTAACGCCTTGGCGCGCCGCCTTGACAGGGACATGCAAATACCATATAATTGAGCATAACGATTAAGATGAGATTTCAGGGCTTTATTTGGAGGTGCTTTTATGAAGAAGGGTGCATTGCTGCTGGCGCTTATGCTGGCCGCGTCCGGCGCGGGCAGCGTCGCCGTGGCCGATCAGGCCGACACTGCGGCGCAGACCACTCCCGAGGCGACCGCTCAGGCCGACGCGGCTGAGACTGACGCGGCACAGGCGACGCAGGCTCCCGACACTGCCGATGCGCAGTATCAGGCGCTGGAGCGCGGCGCAAAGGGCGAGGACGTGCGCGCGCTGATGCAGCGGCTGTACGATCTGGGCTACTATAAATCCGATGTGGACGATACATTCGGCAAGGGCATGGCGCGCGCGGTAAGGCTGTTCAATGTGCGCTGTGGACTGGGCAGCAGCGAAGTTGCCAGCGTGGAGACTCAGCAGCTCGCCTTTGCCGCAAATGCGCCCGTGTACGACATCATGCCGCCCCGCATAACCGGCGTGCGGCTGGAACAGTACGAGGGCAAGCCCGTATTCAGCATAACCGCCTACAACCCGCAGGAGAGCGACATAACCTTCCTGAGCGTGATATTCCGCTGTTACGACGCAAACGGTGCGCAGATATACGCGACTGCCGCCGACGCGTCTCAGCTTATCAATGAGCCGAAATTCGGCAAGTACCGCGACATAAAACTGGCAAGCGGCGAGACGCTGGACATGAGTACGCTCACCTCGTTCGACCTGAGCGCGTATCCGGGCGTAAGCCGCGTTGACGTGGCCGTCTACTGCTATCAGGCGGGGCGTGACATAATGATCGTGCCCGAAAGCTACTTTACGTGGGTGTCCAGCGACGGCACGACTACGGGCGACGAGATCAGCCAATCCGCGATAGCCCTGCGCAACCGCACGAGCGAACAGGACAAGCAGGCCTCTCGCTTCGATCTGGGCATAAGCACCGAGCATGTGTACGCGTACGAGAGCGACTATTACGGCGTGCCGGTGGGTATGTATCTGAACAGCGTCGAGCCAAGCAGCATCGCCGCCAATGCGGGACTGCAGGCGGGCGACGTAATCACAGCCATAGCAGGCATACCGCTGGACTTCGACGAGGCGCTTTATATAATCAAGGCGCAGATGGAGCCGGGCGTTGAATACGCGCTGGACTACTCGCGCGCGGGCGTGACAAACACGACAATGATAAGCTGGACCGAGACCGCCGACGCGGAGTAAAAGGGGAGACGCGACATATGTACCCGGATGGACTTGCGATAGGTGCGGCGACGATACTCGCGGTGCTGTATGCCAACTGGTGCGGTACGTCCCTGCCGCAATGCCTGTCAGTGGGCGTGTGCGCGGGATTGGCGCTGGACTTTGTCATAAGAAAGGCGCTTTCGCGCGGCGCAAGGCATCGCGGCTGAAACTGAATATATGAATGAAGCCCCTGTTCCGATCTGTTGGAACAGGGGCTTTAACAATGTATAGGCAGTTGGACAAGACTTTTCAGGCAGGACGCGCGGCTGAATCGGTTAATCGAACTGAATGAAACTAAACGGGCCATCTTCATAGACCGTATATCAAGGCTAGAGAGTCAGAATGCCGCCTTTTTAGTCAAAGACAGTCTGACAGATTTTCGCTTGCCGCATAAGACAGTACGCACTGTACGCCTGGCTTTCCCGCCTCAAGATAAAAAACCGCCCCTGCTCCAATGCGGAACAGGGGCGAAGCCATGCTTACATATCGCTTATGCAATACTCCATCGCGCTGACCTTGCCGTCCGTGACGGTGTAGTGCAGCTCGACAAGCTGATTGCCGTTTCGCGTGTACATGTAGTTGATGCTGGAAATCTCGTCGCCCGAATCGTACTCGACCCAGCCGTACTGGTCGTTGTCAAGCGTGTACAGCTCGCGCTCGCTGCCGGACCTGGCGTGCTTTTCGTCGCGGAACAGCGCGATCACGTCCTCGGCCGCCCAGCCCACCTTGGTATCGCGTACGCCGCGTATATCGTTATTGATTATGCGCACAGCGGTCACGACGGGCGTGCCGTTTTTGACGGTGAAGTCCACTTCGCCAAAGCTGTAATGCTGGGTGAAGAAGGTGTTGGTGTCGCCCGACGTGCTTACCAGCTTCTTAAACTGCTTGTTCACATCGTCCTGCGTGGTTACGTCCACATAGAACGACTTGAAGCGATCCTCGTCCGAGAACGCCGCCTTCAGTTCGCCTATGATCTCGTAGTCCGCGCTTGTCTCGCTGGAGAACACGCCGTCCGCGTTGCGCGCGATCATGCGCACCTTGTACGTGCCGGGCTTCAGGCGTATGCCGTCTGAATACTCGCTGGAGTCAGCCGTCGGCTCACTGCCGTCGGTGGTGTAGAATACGGTGCAGCTGTCGGGCACATTGACCTTAATTACCTTCGCGCCGTCATCGTCTGCCGAGTACTTGCCTGGCTTGGACGCGAACTGCGGAGCCTCGACGGTGGGGAAGGCAATGGTGTAGGTCTTGCTGGACTCGCCCGAGTACAGGTCGTTGAGGTAGGCAATCGCACGCACGTTGAATACGCCCTCGCCCAGCTCGATCGGCAGCACATACTTGCTGGAGTATATGGTCGGCTGAGAACCGTCGGTGGTGTAGTATATAACCGCACCCTCGTCACTGGCCATCTGCAGCTTGATCGCGTAGGAATACTCGCCCTCCTCGGGGTCGAAGCGCACCGGACTGGGGCCGTATTCCAGCAGCTGGGTGTGATAGTTCTCGTCGGCAGTGTTCTGGTACGCCAGCCGGAGTATGCTTACCATCTCACTCTCAGACGCGTTGCGCGCGCGCATCAGCGAAATGACCTGCTCGTAAGGCGCGCTCTCGGTCGGGCGCAGGGTTATCGCCAGCCGGTAAGCGCGCTCGGCGCGTTCGGTGTTGCCTATGCTCATGAGCGTCTGCGCCAAACGTACCGCGCCGTCATAGTCGGACGAATCGCGGCTGAGCGCACTTTCGTAATAATCCGCGGCCTTTGCGGCGTCGCCAGCCTCCAATGCTTCATCGCCCAACTGCCAGTACGCCGTCGCGGGCGCGTTAAGCCCAACAGTGGCCTTCCAGCGCTGACCCGTGGGCGTGAACGTCAGAAAACATATCACAAGCAGCAGCAGCGCCATGAGACTCAGCAGCACGATACCGCCTATCATAAGCTTGTTGCGGTGCGGCTTGGCCGTCGTGCGCCGAATCTCCTGCTCGTCGTTTTCGTCGTCCTCCATCTCGTCAGGGTCGTATATAGGCTCGGTGGGGCGTTTGCGCGCGTACTCGCCGCCGCGCTGAGTGCGTCTGCGCGTTTCGGGTGCGCGCGTATTGCGGGTGCGGACGGGCTGTTCCTGCTCGTCCTGAGCGTCGTCAGGCTCGGCATAGTCGGCTGACTCGATAACAGGCGCTCTGCGGCGGCTGTTGGAGGATACAGCCTGAGAACCGCGCTGAGGCTTCATAACGCGTGTGGCGTCCATGTCCTGAGAATCATCTTCAGAATAGGCAGCCGTCTGAGCCGCGCGCTGCGGCTTCATGATGCGTGTAGCGTCCACATCCTGACTAGAATCATCCTCTGAATAAGTATCCGCCTGAGCCGCGCGCTGAGGTTTCATAACGCGTGTAGCATCCACATCCTGAGCAGAAGTATCCTCAGAATAGGCAGCCGTCTGAGCCGCACGCTGTGGTTTCATAACGCGGGTGTCGCCTGCCTCCTGCGCATATCCGCCTGAAACGTCGCTGAACCCCGCCGCCGCCAGCGGGTCGCGGCGCGGCGCAGCAGCGCGGCGCATACCTGCGTCCTGCCTGCCGTCTGCCGCCAGCGGATTGCGGCGCGGCGCGGTTTGCCGTGCGGCAGTGTGCGGCGCGTCGGGCGTTCCCGATGCGGGCAGAGGCCGCGCGTATGGCGAGCGCTCGGTCTGAGCCGAGGCGCGCGCTTCGCTCCTGCGCGTGGTCTGCGCTGCGTCGGGTACAGCCGGCGCACCGTTAAGCGGCATGCCGCACTGGGAGCAGAAGCGCGCAGATGGGTCGTTTTCGTATTGGCAATTGGTGCATTTCATTTGTATACCCCCGTATGTCGTGCACTTGGCGAGTGGCTTACATGTTCTTCATCGACTCGTAGTATTCGTCTCCGGCAAACTCGCGCTCGGTCTTGACCTCGCCGCCCAGCTCCTCTATCGCGTCGCGGATCTCCAGATAGTCGAGGTAGTTAAGCTCCTGCAGCTCCAACAGCGGCATAAGCTCCTCAATCGCGCGCGCATCGCCCAGCTTGCCCAGATACGACGCAACCAGCGCGCGGTTGTCGGGCATGGAGCGCAAAAGCTTTATCGCATAGTCGTATATGCGCTCGTCGCCCGGGAAGTTGCATGCTACGTCCAGCAGCACTATGCCGCGCTCGGGCTTGGCCTTGACCATCGCGTCGATCACGCCGGGCATAACCTTGTCGCCGATGCTAACCAGCATCTCGCCCGCCAGATTGCTCAGCTCGTTTTCGTCCTCGCGCGCGTGCGCAATCAGCGAAATCAGGTTGTTCATCGGGCGCTCGGACTGTATCTGCTCCAGCGTGCCCAGCGCGCTCATGCGCGCCTCGTCGCTCTGTTCGCGGTCAAATGCGATCTCCATAAGCGGTTCGACCGCTTCCTCGCCCAGCGCCGCGATGCGCTCAAGAAGCTGATCTGGCAGGGGAATGCTGCTGCGGATGTATTTGAGCATCCACTTGCACAGCATCTGCGGGTCGTCGTACTGCTCAAAGTACAGCGCCGGGGTCTGGCCGTCCAGCCAGTCCATCGGTATGTTTATCCATTTGAGGTATACGTCGGGCATCTGAGCTTCCATCTCGTCCACGTTCTTGTAATGCGAGCGATTCTCAGCCATCCAGCGCTGTACATACTGATTAAAGTGGGAGTCGAAATTAATACACTTCATTGTAAATCCTCCTGCGGGTGAGAAATATGTATAAGCGAGTATACGGCGCGCGTGAACTTTGCGCAGTTGATCCGACGCTTCTTGGCAATAGTGCGCAGGTTGAGCGCCTCGCCGTGGGTGATCCGGTACGCGCATTCCAGCGCGTTTGCATTAAGCCGCGCGTCCTGCCCGGAGCCTTCCGAGAAGAACGCCAGCGTGCGCAGAGATACTATGGCCTCGGGATGCTCGCGCAGCCTGCGCGCCGCGACGCGTATGTCAAGGCGGCTCTCGCTCTGCGCCATTATGCGGCACAGCGTGGTTTCATTGAGCGGGCGCAGTTTGTCGCGCAGGAATATCAACCGTGGCAGCGCCATGTCGGAGGCCGACATCAGCTCCATCGCCGCAATGCGATGATCGTCGGACGAATCATACGACGCAAGAAAGCGCCACAATGCCTTGCGCGCGCGTTCACTGCCCGCGTGCGCCAGCAGCGCGGCCGACGACGCGCTTATATCATCGTCGCGGAAGTAAAGGCCCCATTCCAGCGTGTCGGTCATTTCATCATCGTATTTCGGTATTACGCCGCCCGCCGACGCAATCAGCATTATGCGCAGATCTGCGACGGTGCGCGCCCATGCTTCCAGCATCTCCTGATCGGGATACTTTATCGGCGCGCAGTCGGGCATTGTATCCGATATTAGCTTTACATAGTGCCGCGCGGTTATGTCACCCGGATATATGTCAAGGCTTCGGCGCATCACATTAAGCGCGCTTCTTGCGGATGCGCCCGTATTTATCAGCGCCGCGGCGTTGCACGCGCTGAAATACGGATCGCCCGGCGCGTTCTCCAGCAGTCGCCCGGATATGTCCAGCGCCAGATAATCCATGCCCAGCGCGATGGCCTGCCTTAAAAGCACCTCGTCGCATTCCGGCCCTTCGCTGACCGCGAACGCGCTTTCCAGCGCGGGCTGTGCCTGACCGCGTTCGCCTGCGATCAGTATGCGCGCGGCTATCGACAATACCCACGGGTCACGCTTGGTCATCGCAAGCGCGCGCACCAGGTGTTCCATCGATTCGGGCTGATTGCCGCGCAGCATTTCTGCCCAGGCCATTGCGGCGTGGGCGAGCGGACGCTTGTCGTTGTGCTTCAGGTATCGGCGCGCAAGCGCATATGCGCGCCGGGTGTTGCCGCTCTCGGCATACATATGCAGCTTACGTATAAAGCGCTCCTTTGTGTGCAGACCGTTTGGCGTGAGTTCGCGCGCGATCAACTGCGTGTAAAGCTCGTTTAGCGAGTCCATGTCGGCCTCGTCGCGCGGATACCTTCGCGCGCGGTTAATCAGGTCGATTGCCGACGCGGCAAAGCCCAGCGAGCTTAGATTGCACGCCTGACCAAACAGCGCCGCGCCGACGGCCTCCATATAGCCTTCATCGTCGCTTGCATCTGCGCCGTCCAGCAGCCCGTCGTTTATAATATCTACAATTTCATAATAGGACGCGCGCACACAGCCCATGCGGTTGAGCATTTCAGCCACATCGACGCGGTAGTCCAGCCGGTCGGGCGCTTCCGCGCAGGCGCGCCGGAAAAGCCGAAGCGCCTCCATATCGTCGCCCGAATCGCGCCTGAGCTGGGCGCGCCGGTTTATGAACGCGGCGTCGCGCGTAAAGTTGAGTACAGAGCCATTCGTTTCGGACATGCTGCTCCTTTCGGTATGCGCTTATTCAGCGTGGTCGGTGGCCTTTTCAAGCAGCTCGCTCAGCTCATCGCCTGTAAAGTAATAGCGTTTGTTGCAGAAGTGGCACTCCAGCTGCGCGCCGTGATCTTCGTCGATCATGCTCTGCAGCTCATCGCGCCCCAGCGAGATCAGCGCGCGCTCGATGCGCTCGCGGCCGCAGTCACAGCGGAACTCGGGCGTGTGCCTTTCGATTATCTTAGGCTCCAGCCCTTTAAAGAACTCCTCGCACAGCTCCTCGGGCGTATGCTCGACCAGTTTGCGCGATATGTCGGAATAGCCGCTCGTGCGCGCCTCAAGCTGCTCCAGCAGCTCCTCGGAGCAGTCGGGCAAAGGCTGAATCAGCAGTCCGCCCGCGCTTATCACGCGGCTTTCGCTGTCCTCGGCATTGGGCATAAGCACGCCCAGCGACAGCAGTGTGGGCTGCTGCTCGCTTGCGGCAAAGTAGTATGCAAAGTCGGATGCGATTTCGCCGTTGGTCAGTTCAACCTGCCCGACATACGGCTCGCGCAGTCCCAGATCGCGCACCACGGTCAGTCGGCCTGCGCCCACCGCGCCGCCAACGTCCAGCTTACCGTCGGCGCGCAGCGGCAGTTCGGTGCGCGGGCGATCGACATAGCCCTTAACGGTCAAATCCTCATGCGCTACAGCCACCAGCGCGCCAAGCGGGCCGTCGCCCTTTACGGTGGCGGTAACGCTGCCATTGGCGGTCTTGAGCATGGAGCCCATCATGACAGAAACCGTCATGAGCCGCCCCAGAGCGGCGCACGCCACGTTGGACAGCGTGTGTGTCCTGCGCGCCTCCTCGCACAGCGCGGTCGAATTGACCAGCAGCGCGCGCGCCTGACCGTCCATCAGAGTGATATGCAAAAGCGTGTCGCCGTCGTATGACTTTGGTATAAATTCCATGTGAATCTCCTTGCGCCGCAAATGCGGCAATATTTAAGCGCATATGCGCGTGATTGCAATGTTAAGCAGCAGGGGAGCGGCACCGCACTGAATTCGTTTAAGGCAAAATATCTGTTTAAGGCATAGCCTCGGGCAATGCCTTAAACAAACTGACTAAGGCTTAACCGCGGTAAAGTGCAGCCGCATTTCGTCTTCGTGCGGCGCGTCGAACGTGTGGTCGCCAAAGATGCTTATCTTGTCAAAGCCGCATTCACTAATCCACGCGGCGATCTCGTCCGCGCTGTGCGCGCGCTGGGTCTGCCGCTCGGCAAACCGGCGATACAGACCGCCGCGTTCCTGCACGAAGAACGTTATGTCCATATCGACAATGTGCTTTTGCGCGTCGAGCGAGTTCTGCCACAGGTAAGCCGCGTCGTCGCGCTCCTCGCCGAAGAAGCCGTTGCCCAGCACGTTTTCCAGCTTATGCCGCGATGATATGTCGAACGCCAGCACGCCACCGGACTTCAGCGCGTCAAATGCCGCCGTGAAAAAGCGCTGCACATCGCCCTGTGAAGTCAGGTAATTCACGCCGTCGCACGCGCATATGACCGCATCCACGCGATGGGGCAGTTTAAGCGCGCGCATATCCTCGCGCACAAACCGCGCGCGCACGCCGGAGCGGCGCGCCTTGTCGGACGCTATGCGCAGCATGTCCTCGCTGATGTCGGACGAAATCAGCTTAACGCCGCGTTTCAAAAGCTCTATCGAAAGCGAGCCGGTGCCGCAGCCACATTCGCAGATTTCGCCGACGCCGTACCCCTGACGCTTTAGTATTTCAAGGTAGTAATCCGCCCACGCGGGGTAGTCAAAGTCGTCCATGAAGCGGTCGTAAACCGCCGCAAACTCCTGGTACATCCGTACCTCCGTAAGAAAAATTATGCTTTGGGTATGCCTTGGATAAGTCAGGCGCGCATGGCTTTGGTCGATTATAAGGGCGTTTATCTTTGGACGCCTGTACAACCAAAAGGACTGAACATGCGCCTCTTAAGGCATAACCTAATCTCCATTGTGTTCACCGTTCAAGCGCATTCTGTGCGCGACGATGCCGCCTATGCGGCCCGTCTCCTCACTTGTCAGCGCGCCCCAGCCGCCTTCGAGCACCCTTCCCAACAGGCCCAGCTCGTCCGCAGCCTCGTACTTGAACTTTTCCTTCATCATCTGGGGTGAAATATTCGCCCTGCGCATACAAAATACCTCCCTTGCGCGATGCCCGCGCAGTGTCAGTATGCGCATATTATGGCAGTTCAATCCGGGCGGCCATTGACCGTCCGGATTGAATGCAGGGGAATATTACTTATTGTCGCCGCCGTCCGACGTTTCATTTGGCTTATCGTCGGCGGGCTTGGGGTCGATATTGCGCTCGGCCTGAGCGTCCAGCCAGGAAGAAGAATCATCGGGACGGCGCGGCGGCCATGCCTCGCCCACGCCGCCGGGGCCGGGAGTGGGACGGTAGCCGGGCTGTGCGTTGACGGGTGTATCGTCGTCGTCAGCCTCATCCTCGTCATATTCGGACGAGCGCAGACCCATGTTGACAGGCGCGCCTTCGATGCGCGGGTTCATGTACTTGTCAAACAACGCGTTGGCGTAGGACGCGTACAAAAATCCGCTGAAGGAGAAGCCGATAAGCGCGTATATGACTATCCACGCCAGTATCGCCCACGATATGCCGGTGAGTATATACACGCCAAAGCAAATGATAGTGGGCGCAAGCGACAAAAGCCATATGCCCACGCTCTGCGGCAGACGGCCCACGATCAATATCAGGCTGTTGCGCAGTACGGTGCGCAGTTTCAGATCATAGGTAATCATCATGGGGTATGCGATCATGTTCATCATCCACCATACGCACAGCACTACCAACATAAGGCCTTGCAGCACGGTGAACATGATGCCGCCGAAACCGCTGGTGGCGGCCGACTGCTGACGATAGAAGTACCAGCCTACATAGCATACCAGCGTGACCAGACCGTTGAGCAGGCCGAACACCAAGCCCTGCTTCCAGTTGGCCTTGATCGAGTCCTTTATGTCGGACAGGCCGAATGCGTGCTGGTCGCGCGCCCAGTTGCGCAGTATGTACATCGTACCGGTAGCGCCGATGCCCGCGATGCCCAGACAGGGCACGAGCGCCAGCATACCCACATTGAGGTAGGAGAATATCTGCTGCGCCAGAGTCGCGTTAAGCGTCGCGTCGTTCATGGCTTCGCTGGCCAGCGACATGAGCACAAGGAAGGTTATCCAGCACACGGCGATTGCCGGTATGCAGAACACCAGATAAATCAGGTTCTGAGTGATAAGACCGCTGAATCTGATCTTAAACATCGACAGAAACAGCTCGCGCCGGTTCTTAGGCAAATCCTCGGGATTGAAGTCGGCCTGACCGGCCTTGCCATAATAAAATCTTTGGAAAAAGCCCATCTTGTTTCCTCCTGAATTATATTAAGTCTATTAGACCGATGAACACTTTAAGTCCGTTAAGCAGCGATTCCTCGTCGAAGTTGAAGTCCGACGCGTGCAGGGGAGAGGAGTATTTGTCACCCTGCGCAATGCCGCAGAAGAAAAACGCGCCCGGAGCCTGCCGCTGATAGAACGAAAAGTCCTCAGCAATCGTCAGCGGATGCATGTCCACGCACATGTCGTCTGCGGCTGCGCGCACGCGCCCGGCGGCATACGGGTCGTTTATGACCGGCAGATAGCTGCTTAGCTTGTCTATGCGGCACTTAACGCCATAGGCCGTCTCGATTGCACGCGCGTGCGCGCGCATAAGCTCGATGCACTCAGCCTCAACGCGCTCGTCGTATGTGCGCAGCGTGGCCTGCATCACCGCGCGGTCGGCCACGACGTTGCGGCGCTCGCCTGCGCGCATCGCGCCAATCGTGAGTACCTTTTGCTCGAACGGGTCGGTCTGGCGCGTGAATACGGTCTGGAACAGGTTGTAAAGCGCCACCGCCGCCGCCAAAGCGTCGTGCCCAAGGTGAGGCATAGCGCCGTGCGAGGCGACACCCTCAACTGTTATATCCAGCTCGCAGGTGGAGGCCATCAGCGGCCCGTCGGGGCACGCGATTGTGCCCGATTGCAGCGCGGGCATCAGGTGCATCCCGTATACCTCGTCCACGTCGGGATTTTTCATGCCGCCTGCCGCGATTATGCGCTCCGCGCCGCCGTTGCCTTCTTCGTCAGGCTGGAAAAATATCACAACGTTGTCGCGCAGACGCTCACGGTTTTCGGCGCAGAAGCGCGCCGCAGCCAGCATCGTAGCCATATGCCCGTCGTGCCCGCACGCGTGCATGAAGCCCGGCCGCCCGGAACAAAAGTCCAAGCCGGTGGTCTCGGAAACGTTAAGCGCGTCGATGTCAGAGCGCAGGGCGATGGTGCGCCGACGCGCGCCCTGAATGTCCGCACGCCCCATGAATACGCAGCGTATGCCCGTGTCTGCAATGGGGGAGAGCGCATCCGGCCGGAGCTGCTCCAGCGCGTCCCAGAGATATTTGTGAGTCAGAAATTCGCTTCTCCCGATTTCGGGTATGCGATGCAACGCGCGGCGGTCAGTCCGTACGGAAGACAGCGCGCGCGAAAGATAATCTGCCCTTAGGGCTTCCGCGTCCAATAATATCACCGCCATACAATATTCCACCATTTATAATACCACAAATCCGGCGTTTTGCAATACGCAGTGCGTCAAGGATTCGCAAAAGGCGGCTTTTTTTGCATTCAGTGCCGTAATTGCAAGTGCAAATTCACATTTTATTCAAATGGCACAAAGGTCAGACGGCAATAGGCTGATTTCAAAGTCGTTCATGGCAGTAGATTTGGTATAGTCATGTGGAACGTGAATGCATCGACACGACAAATGTTTGTCCTTAAAAATTGGAAACCACTCCACCGTTGAGGCAGTTCCCATCTCCTTTCAGGAGAGAAGTTTGGAGACGGGTGCGGCTTTGATGTACAGCAGAAATGTAGCACAACCAGCGCGCCGAATCAAGGACAAGCGGCTGCACCGTGTCTTCGGCATCCTTGACACGACGCGCTGGCTGTGCTTCGGAATGGTTAAGGGGTTGTTGCCAACCCCTGTCAAACAGGGTTGACATTGCGAAGTTTGGGTGGGCGGCGAGCCTTTGCGAGATTATGGAATTGGTGCTCTCTGAGCGTGGAAGATTCTTATAAAGAACCACGAGGACTGACCGTTTCTTCCGCGCCCACTCTAATTTATGGTGGGCGCGGCATGGATGGCCGCTCATATATCTCGTTGCGCGTCCGGACGGCTACTTTTCGCGCCCGCCATACTTGACGGCGGGCGTGAACCTCACCGCCGAACTTCCATCTGAGCCGCCGAGGGGTGGCGAACATGACGCGGGGGATTACTGCCTAAACAAGAAAAGATCATTCGCGGAATCCCGAAACTGCTAAGATTATAGTTTGCGTGAGCCGCAAACAAGGGCAAAAGTAAGCGCCGCTGACTCTCAGAGTGAATCAGCGGCGTAAGAAGGCAAATGCACCTTCCTATATATAATTCTCCTAAAACGACCGAACTAAGATAACTTTACGTGAGAATAGCCCAATCGGCTTTTCTTTGGTTCTTTCTTTTCTACTGAAAAGAAAGAACACGTCCCCCTCCTCGTTATCCCAACTTCTCAATAGCCGCCTTAACGCGACGAATCGTTTCATCCTTGCCCAAGAGGTAAGCGATTTCGACAGCGCCGCCGGGGGTGGAAGCTTTGCCGGAGATGGCTATGCGCAGCGGCCAGAGGACCTGACCGTTTTTCATGCCGCTTTCCGCTATGGCCGGGATTAGCGTGTCGTGGATGGACTGCTCGGTGAAGTCGGTGATGCTTTCCAGAATCGGGAGCACCCACTTCAGCGCGTTCAGCGCTACCTCCGGGTTCGTCTTCATCTTCTTGTGCGTGTAGAGATCGGTTGAGTAGTCCGGCATCTCCTCAAGGAAGTCTACCATGCCCGCTGCCTCGCTCAATACCTCCGTGCGGCCGTGCAGCAGCTCCAGTATGCGGCCTACATCAAACTTGTCCGCATCCTTCATACCAGCGCGTAGGAAGGGGAGCGCAACTGCCTTGTACTCGTCCAAAGTCAGACGGCGAATGTACTCCGCATTCATCCAGCGCAGCTTCTGAATGTCGAATATCGCGGGCGACTTGCTCAGACCCTTTATCGAGAACGACTGCTTCAATTCGTCCATCGTAAAGAACTCCTGATCCGTTCCCGGCGACCAGCCCAGCAGCGCAATGTAGTTGATAATCGCGCTGTCCAGATAGCCCATGTTGCGCAAATCCTCAAACGTCGGGTCGCCGTGGCGCTTGGACAATTTGTGCTGCGCGTCGCGCATGATAGGCGTTACATGTACGTACTTCGGTATCTCCCAGCCGAACGCCTCGTAAAGTAGATTATACTTGGGCGAGGATGACAGATACTCAATGCCGCGCATGACGTGCGTAATGCCCATCAAATGGTCGTCCACAACGTTTGCAAAATTGTAGGTGGGCAGACCGTCGCTCTTGAGCAGGACGTTATCGTCCAGCGTGGAGTTCTCAACCGTTATGGTGCCGTATAGCTCGTCGTTAAACGACGTTGTGCCCGTAAGCGGTATGTTCTGACGAATAACATACGGCTCGCCCGCCGCAATGCGCGCCTTGGCCTCCTCAAGCGGTATGTGCATACAATGCTTGTCGTAGCGGAACGTGTCGCCCTTCTTCTCACACTCGGCGCGCAGATCGTCCAGACGCTCCTTGGTGCAGAAGCACGGATATGCCGCGCCCATCTCAACTAGCTTCCACGCATATTCCTTGTATATCTCGCGACGCTGGGACTGTATGTATGGGCCAAAGTCGCCGCCCACATCCGGGCCTTCGTCGTAGTCAAGCCCCACTTCGCGCAGCGTCTTGTATATCAGGTCGGTAGCACCCGCTACCTCGCGCTCCTGATCGGTGTCCTCAATTCGCAGAATAAACTTGCCGTCCGGTTGGGACTTGGCCAGCAGGTATGTAAACAGCGCCGTGCGCAGATTGCCCACATGCATGTAACCCGTGGGGCTGGGCGCAAAACGTGTGCGTATCATCGCATTTTCCTCCAATTATTTCTTGGCTTCCTTGGCCCATGTGTCCTTTAGCGCCACTACCCGGTTGAATACCGGCGCGCCCTCGCGGCTGTCCGGATCCACGCAGAAATAGCCCATGCGCAGGAACTGGAACTTGTCGCCCGGCTGGGCGTTAAGCAGCGACTTCTCGCACTTTACGCCAGTGAGCACCTTCTTGGACCCGGGATTGAACATTTCGGTAAAGTCGCGCTTTGCGGGACGAACTTCGACCGTTTCGTCGGTCAGCTCATCGCTCTCGGCGGCGGCTTCGACTTCTTCCTCGCTCAGATTCAGCATCTGGGTGTATATGCGTACCTCCGCGTCGGCACAGTCGCACGCGGCTACCCAGTGCAGCGTGCCCTTGACCTTGCGCGCCGCGCCCTCGGAGCCCGACTTGCTGTCAAGATCGGCCGAGCACTTGAGTTCAACCACATTGCCGTTTTCGTCATTGACAACCTCGTCGCACTTGATGATGTACGCGCCCTTCAAACGCACTTCGCGGCCGGGAGCCAGTCGGAAGAACTTCTTGGGCGGCTCCTCCATAAAGTCCTCGCGCTCGATGTACAGCTCGCGGCCAAACTTGACCACGCGCGTGCCCCATTCGGGATGATCGGGATGGTTCTCCATCTCGACGTCCATCGTCTCGCCCTCGGGCCAGTTGGTGATAGTCACCTTGAGCGGGTCGAGCACTGCCATCGCGCGGTAAGCAGTGCCGTTTAGATCCTCGCGCACGCAATGCTCCAGCAGCTTCTCATCCACGGTGGAGTCGGCTTTGGATACGCCCACGCGCTCAAGGAAGTCCTTTATGGCTTCGGCAGAATAGCCGCGCCGGCGCATACCTACCAGAGTAGGCATACGCGGGTCATCCCAGCCGTCTACAAAATGCTCCTCGACCAGACGGCGCAGGTAGCGTTTGGACATGACCGTGTTGGTGATATTCAGGCGCGCAAACTCAACCTGGCGCGGCGGATGCTCGAAACCGGCCTGAGCCACAACCCAGTCATACAGCGGGCGGTGTATCTCGTATTCCAGCGAGCACAGCGAGTGCGTTATGCCCTCGATTGCGTCCTGCAGCGGATGCTGGAAATCATACATAGGATAGATGCACCACTTGTCGCCCGTGCGGTGATGATGATGGCGCAGTATGCGGTACAACGTCGGGTCGCGCATGATCAGGTTAGGCGAAGCCATGTCGATCTTGGCACGCAGTACGTATTTGCCGTCTGGGAATTCGCCCGCCTTCATGCGATGGAACAAATCGAGGCTTTCCTCGATGGGGCGGTCGCGGTTGGGGCTGTTCTTGCCGGGCTGGGTCAGCGTGCCGCGGTATTCGCGCATCTGCTCGGGAGTAAGGTCGTCGACGTAAGCCACGCCCTTTTTAATAAGATCGCACGCAATGTCGAACAGCCTATCAAAGAAGTCGGACGCATAGTAAAGATGCGCCCAGTCAAAGCCCAGCCACTTTATGTCGCGCTGAATGGCCTCGACGTACTCGGTGTCCTCTTTGGTAGGGTTGGTATCGTCAAAACGCAGGTTGCACTGGCCGCCGTACTTTTTCGCTATGCCGAAATCGATGCACAGCGCCTTGGCGTGGCCGATGTGCAGGTAGCCGTTGGGTTCGGGCGGAAAGCGCGTGTGCACTTTGTCCGCGACGCGGCCCGAGGCTATATCCTCATTTATAATATCTTCGATAAAATTGGTATGTACGGAGCTTTCCTGCATGGTGGTGCCTCCCTTTAGATAGCATTAGCTATAATGCACTCTATTGTAGCACGTTTCAGCGCCTTTTACAAACCTGCTCATGTGAAAATTTATATTAAACGGCGCATTTTTGCCAAATTAAGTCCCAATCACAAAAATTCCGTATGCAATAATACCGACCCAGGGCGCGGCATAGTATTTTGCATGGCGCGGCGAAACCTAAAAACATAATCCATGTGAATAATGCAAAGACACACGCATACGCTTATGATAACGACGGACGGCTAAGGCAGGTGAAAAAACGTGTGGACAAATACTCTGAAAGACAGCCTGACCGAAGGCATAAATGAAGCGCTGGCCGCCTGCGCGGAGCAGGAACTAAATCTTGCAACCGAACTGCGCATCCGTCCGACGGGCGCGTATCTGTGCACTCCGCAGGGCGCGCGCCGCCTATGCGACGTGGGCGCGGACGGCATGAAGCGGCTTATGGAAAGCCTTACGCGCGGCAGAATGCACGCGCTGGGCGAATGCGTGCGGCAGGGCTATGTGCCGCTCGCAGGTGGTATGCGTGCGGGTCTGAGCGGTCGTGCGATTGTTCAGGGCGGTGCGGTTGCGGGACTGGACGACATAAGCGGCGTGTGCATACGCGTTGCGCGCGACGTGGAGGGCGCGGCGGCGGGCGTGATCGGCCGGATAATGCGCGGCGACCGGGCGCGTTCCACGCTCATACTGTCTGCACCGGGGCTGGGTAAGACGACGCTTTTGCGCGACGCGGCGCGCCATATGATACGCGCGGGGCTTAAAGTGGCCGTGGCCGATGAGCGCGGCGAGCTGGCCGGGCCGGGCATGGATATGCTGCCGGACGCGGACGTGATGAGTATGACGCGAAAGGCGGACGCAATTAACATGCTGATACGCACAATGCGCCCCGACGTGATCGTGACCGACGAACTGGGCGCGGAGGGCGACGCGCGCGCCGCCGCTGACGCGGTACGGTGCGGCACGGCGATACTCGCCAGCGCACACGCGCGCACAATCGCGCACGCATCGGCGCGCAGAGAACTGGGCGAAGCACTGCGCGCGGGGCTGTTCGAGCGGATAGTCATAATATCCGGCCCGTGCCCCGGCGAGGGCATAAACGTATTCGACGGAAGGGGGAACGCGCTGTGCTGAAATTTGCGGCGGCGGGACTGATTGGTATGAGCTGTTTCATGACGGGGGTGATGCTGGTGATGCGTATGCGCGCGCGGCTGAAGCTGATAGAGGCGTGGCAATGTGCGCTCAGGCAGATCGAGGACGAAATGTGCCTTAGGCTGAAGCCTGCAAACGAGGCACTGAAAGCCTATCGCGGCGTGGACAAGTGCCGCGTGTGGCTGAACACGCTCAGCGACGCGCCCGATATAGGCAGGGCATGGGCATTGCTTATGAAAAGTGCGCGCACGGTGCCGCTGATGCCCGAGGACTTTGAGGTGCTGTCGGCGCTGATACCTGAGCTAGGCACACTCGATCTTGCGGGTCAGCGCGCGGCGTTTGCACAGGCGCAGAGCGGGCTTGCACTCTGCCGTGAACACGCCCGCGCAGATCTGGAGAAGAACGCGCGCGTATACACGACGCTGGGCTCGCTGGGCGGTATGCTGGCGGCGATACTGATAATATAGCGGAGGGCGCGGCGCATGAACATCGATATGGTTTTCAAGATTGCGGCGATAGGCATACTCGTCGCGGTGCTGAGTCAGGTGCTGGAGCGCACGGGGCGCGAGGATATGGCCACGCTCACGGGCGTTGCGGGGCTGGTGCTTGTGCTCCTTATAGTGGTCAACCTTATTGCACAGCTCTTTTCGTCGGTCAAGAGCATATTCGATTTGTAGGGCAATGCATAACCCGATACAATTACCGCCTGAACAAAAATGGAGGCAAGCATGGCGATAGACAGAATCGTGGCATTCGCGGCAATATCGGCGCTTTTGTGCGTGGTGGTCAAGCAGACGCGCCCCGAGTTTGCGCTTGCGCTCACACTGTTTTCGGGCGCGGCGCTGCTTATGTCATATGCCGCCGGACTGTGGGAGGCGGTGGACGCGATGAGCCAGTTGGGGGCGCGCGCCGGACTGAGCGGCGGGTTTGTGAGTACGCTTAGCAAGGCGTTGGGCGTGGCAATGCTGGGTGAGTTCGGCGCGCAGGTGTGCCGCGACGCGGATCAGGGCGCGCTGGCCTACAAGGTCGAACTGGGCGCACAGCTGATACTTACGCTGATGGCGCTGCCCATGCTCAGATCGATACTGGACAGCGCGTTGGAGCTTGCATCATGAGCGCGCGGGGACTGGCGGCGCTGGCCGCAGTGGGGATGATGCTTGTCTGTGCGGCGGCGGGCGCTGTGCCTGAGCATTGCGAGTATATTTCTGCTCAGGTTAAGGCAATTCACGCGGCATATGCCGAAACGCCATCGGCAGGCGATAATACTCGTATAGTCGCTGTACAGCCGATGAATGCTCTCGAACCAGCGAACACAGCCAGCGCACAGGCGACTGCCTTGCAAACGTCTGCGCCCCAGTCTGAACAATATCCCGCCGAACTCCGCACGCGCGCGGATGAGATCGAATCGTCGGTAAACGACGCTGCAATCGCCCGCCTGAACGACCTTGACATGAGCGCGCTGCAATCCGCCGCTGACTGCCTATCGACAAATATCGACGTGCGCGCACTGATAGAGCGGCTGCGCGCGGGAGACGGACTTAGCGCCGAAGAACTAATGCGCGTAATGTTTAGGCTAATGTCGTCAGCCCTGCGCAATCGCGCGCCGCTGATGATTGCACTGACAGCCTGTGCGGCGCTTGCGGGAATAGCGTCCCGGCTGTGCGGCGAGCGCGGCGCGCGGCTGAGCGCAATGGCGTGCCTGTGCGCGGCGGCGGCGCTGGTGACGGGCGATGTGACCGGGCTTGCACGGACTGCGCGCGCGGCGCTGGAGGGCATGGGCGCGGCGGTGGATGCGCTGATGCCGCTTATCGGCGGGATAATGGCGGCGCTGGGCGCGCACTCGGCGGCGAGTTTGCTGGGAGGAGTGGCGACGGCGATCGCGGGCGCGGGTATGAACTTTGGACGCGAGTATGTGGTGGGGCTTGCGATGATCGGCGCGGCGCTGGAGGTATGCGCGTCGCTCAGTCCCCGCCTGAAGCTGAAGCGCGCCGCCGAAACGATGCGCGGCGTGTGCGGTATGCTGGTGGGTGCGGCGCTGGTAATTACGCTGGGCGCGATAAAGATAAACGGTTCGCTGGGCGCGGACGTGGACGGCGTGTCGGTGCGCGCCGCCAAATACGCGCTGGACAATCTGGTGCCGGTGGTGGGCGGCGAGATAAAGGACACGGTCGAGGTAATGACTGCAGGCTGCCTCATGGCGCAAAGTCTGCTCGGCTCGTGCGGTATGCTGCTGATAGTCGTGGGTGCGGCACAGCCCGCGCTTACGCTGGCGGCGGCGTATATTTCATATAATATATGCGCGGCGATTGCACAGGCGCTGGGCGGTGACAAGCTGGATGATATGTGCATGGGGCTGGCAAAGACATTGCGCACGCTGACCGTGGCGGTCGTGGGCACGGCGGCGATTATGATAATGCTGATTGGTTCGCTGGGCACGGCGGCGCGCAGTCTGATGGCGGCGTGAAGTAAGGGGGAGTGCGTATGGACTTGCGCGCGGCAGTGGTAATGCCGGTCGCGGTGGGCGCGATAATGTGGATAATGGATATGCTGCTTCCGGACGGCAAGATTGCGCGCACTGCGGGCGCAGTGGCGGGCATAATTGTGATGCAGGCGTTAATAACGCCGTTGCTGGCATGGCTGAGCCCCGCGCCCGACGAAGCCGACGCGGGCATTGGCGTTGAACAGGTGCTTACCGATAATCAAAACGGCGACTGAACGCGCGGGGAGGTGCATTCATGGCGGGCAGGTTTTCGCTGGGCGGGCGCACATGGCTGATAATCGCGATACCGCTGGCGGCGGCGCTGATTATGCTGGCGGTAAGTCAGGCGGGCGAGGTGGGTGCCGATTCGGGCATGACTGACGTCGAGACGCGCCTGAGCGCAACACTATCCCAAATAGAGGGCGCGGGCAGCGTGCGCGCGATGGTGCTGATGGACGAAACCGCGGGCGCGTTCGGCGAAAAGGGGGCGCCAAAGGTCAGCGGGGTAATAATCGTCGCCAGCGGCGCATATGATCTGGGTGTGCGATTGCGCCTGCAGCAGGCGGTAACGACGCTGTTTTCGCTGGACGCGGATCGCGTGGAGGTATTTTCCGGGCGGGAGGAGAGAATTGAATGAGAAACTGGGCGTTTCTGCTTAACGACCGGGCGCAGCGCGTGCGCACGGCGATAGTGCTTGCGGCCACGGCGCTAATGATTGCGGCGATTATGGTCAGCCTGAAGCAAATGCCGCGCGCCGCCGATGCGCAGGTTTACGCGTCGGTTAAGGCGGATACCACGTCAAATGCCTTGACCGAAGATACAGAAGACGCGCTCGCGGCGTTCGCGACCGACCGCACGGCCAGCCGCATCGCGCAGTTCGAGGCGCTTGACCGCATGATCGACGCGGGCGGCGCGCACAGCGACGAGGCCGCCGCACAAAAGCTGAAACTGGTGGACTTTATGGAGGACGAAACCACCGTCGAGGGCGTACTGCGCGCGCAGGGCTTTAAGGACGCGATATGCACCGTGCATGACGACAGCTGTAACGTGATGGTGCGCGCGGCCTCGCTTACCGACGCGCAGAGCGCACAGATTTTATCCGTCGCCAGCGCTCAGACTGGGCTTTCACCTGCAAATATCAAAATTATTCCCGTTCCGTGAGGTTAAAATAACCTGAGGGGTTTGAATGTGGAGCCGAAATCTGTTATAATGCTGATAGACAAGGAGGTGTTAACGCTTGAGTGAAAATCTTACTACCAATGTCGAGCTGGATTCTACGGCTAACGGCACGGTCAGTTTTGCCACGGATGTAGTGGCCACGATAGCGGGCCTGGCGGCGACGGAAGTCGAAGGCGTTGCCGCGATGATAAATAACGGCAATCTGGGACTGGTGGACATGCTGCGCAAGAATCAGGGCAATCGCACCATGACGCGCGGCGTTAAGGTGGAAATAAACGGCAATCAGGTGCGCGTGCAGCTGAACGTCACCGTCGATTACGGTTCGCCCGTGCCCACCGTGGCGCGCGAGATACAGGACAATGTTAAAAAGGCCATCGAGACCATGACCGGCCTTGATGTGCCTGAAATCAACATCTATGTTCAGGGCATAAGCTTTGAAAAGGAAAACCGCGCGGCCGCCGAGCTGGAGCAGAAGCAGCGCGCGGCGCTGAATGCGGCCAAGGTCGAACGCCTGAACCACGGCGAAGAGACTAAGCCTGAACCCAAGGCTGAGGAAAAGTCCGAGCAGCCCGCCGCAGAGGAACCCGCTGAAGGCGAAAAGCGCCGTTTGTGGTTCAGCCTGCGCCGACGCGAGGATGGCAAGGACGAGGAGCAGCCGACCGAGGAAAAGCCTGCGGAACAGCCTGAAACAAAGCCCGAGGATGCACCCGCGCCCGAAGCGGTCGCCGACGAGCAGCCCGCGGTGGAAGAACCTGCCGCAGAGCCTGCGCCCGCGGACGCAGCCGATGACGAGAATGATGACATGTGCGACGGCCACTGCGATACCTGCAAGCTGGAATGCGACGCGGCGGGCGACAAGGGCACTGAGGAAGAATCGGCTGAGGAAAACGAAGATAAGCCTGCCGATTAATAAGCTCCCGGCCGCAAATGTGGCATTTTGCAGCAAAAAACGCCTTAATCGGTACTAAGTTGTGAATGTGGCGGCGGGTATCTTTACATATCGCCGCCATTTATGTATTATAATGGTGGAATACGTTTTGAAATCCGGTGCGCGGCGACAAAACGCGCGTCGGTGGCCATGCTGCATTAAACAGGGGGCGATTTTATGAAGAAATTTTCCATTTGGCAAAAGATACAGGCGATTCTGTGCTTCCTCATACTGTTGTGCGTATTCGCGCCGCTGGGCTGGATTGCGATAAGCCCATCCACGGCCAGCACGCTGCTTAACGGCATACTGCTGGACGCGCCGATGAGCGCGGCCGTGGCCGAAGTGACCGTCATGCAGCGCGTGATTATGGGCGCATTCGTGCTGGTGGGCGTGCTGTGCTCGCTGCGTATGCTGGTGTTGATGCTGGGCAAGGGCAAGAAGGACCGCACGGGCGTGTCAATGCCCAATACGTCTGAGGGCGCGATACACATCTCCGTACCCGCGGTCGAAACTCTGGTAAGCCAGGGCATACGCGATGTGCCGGGTCTGAGCGACGTGCGCATGAAGGTACACGACTACCACGATTCCATATCGATCGAGATAACCATGTCCGCGCGCAGTGACATCAATATCCCCGAAACCATGATGCGGCTTCAGTCGCGCATTAAGGCGTATGTGCAGGAGTCCGCGGGTATCGAGGTACGCGAGGTACGGCTGAACGTCGATAAGGTAATACTCGCCGACGGCGGCATACCGGCGCTGCCCGCAGGGCGCATGAAGCGTGCGGGTTCCTCCGAACAGGAGATTGCCAAGGCTGATTACAAGCCTCAGTCCTTCACTTGGAAAAAGGACGCCTCTGAGCCGGTAGTCGAAACTAAGGAAGAAACCAAGAGCGAGCCGGAAAAGCCCGCCGAGGAGCCTAAGCCCGAGGCAAAGCCGGAAGCCAAGTCCGAAGAAACCCAGCCTGCCGCCGTGCAGAGCGATAAGCCCGTGGACGACGATGACAGCGACGAAGGCCGCCGTGGACTGTTTGGCCGTCTGGGCCATAAGCGCCATAATGAAGCAAAGTCCGAACCCGCCGAAGCCGAGCGTAAGCCGGAGGAAGGTGTGGACGAATTCATAAAGCGCTTTGAAAACGGTGTGGATTCGGTGTCTCAGGCACAGCAGAATGCGGCTGAAAACGTTGAAAAGGCGATAGACGAAGCGGCGGCTGTTGAAACCGCGCGCGCGGCTGCCGAAGAAGCGGCCATGTTCGAAGCCGAGTCCACCGAAGCCGGCATTGCCGGTGCGGAGGACGCAGAACTGGAATCGGCGATAGCTGAGGAAGCTGCTGACGACCTTATGGCGGCTCAGCAGCAGTCGGAAGATGCGGTTGTTGAAGAAGAAGCTTCTGAGACAGAAGCATCCGAAGAGGAACATGCTGAAGAAGGAACTTCGGAAGCAACCTCTGCCGACGAAGCACCCGAAGAAACTGCTTCTGAAGAAGTGAATGCCGAAAAGACTGCATCCGAAGAAGAGCCTTTCGAGGAGCCCAAGCCCGCCGCACCGATAGTAATCGGCGACACCGCGTCCGATATGGGCACGCTGAAAAATGATTCGGACGACAATCATACCAACGTAATCTCGCTGTGACGCGGAGGTAAAGGCCATGGACGGCGTGAACAGGAAGGTTGTGGGCGCGTTTGCCGGTATAATGCTGGCTGTGGCGCTTACGCTTTTGAACGTATGGCAGCTGGGACTTGCGGTGCTTGCGGGCGTCGCGGGGTATCTGATTGCCGGTCTTGACATTACCAGGCGATGGCGCGCGCTGTGGCGCAGACGCCAGCAATAGCGGCATTATACCGCCCGGTGACAGTTATGTTTACCGGGCGGTCAATTGTGTTTTTTAGAGTATGTCTCAAAAATTCCTGAATCCACAATTTCGGGCGGCGCTACACCATTCCTGCGTCACAAAGCTCGACTTAGCGCTTCGGCTAAGCCTTCGGGTTTATTCCTTGAATTGGCAAAAAATCCACTCGAAATTGAGGATTTCCCTTCTTGAGACATACTTTGGAGCTAATTTAGTTTTAGTAAAGTAAGACAAAATGCGCCGGGGGAGGCGCGTCGGGAGGATAAAATGGGTCAATCGCTTACTGCACGCAGAACGCTGTCGCGCGATACCGCATTCAAGCTCATATACGAGCGCGAGATGGGCGGCGACGGCGGGCTGACGTCTATAACGGAATTGATGGAGCTTAACCTGAACGATCTGGATATGGACTACATTAACGCGGCGGTGGACGGCGCGTTCGCGCACGTCGAGGAAATCGATCAGGCGATCTCCGATCACCTGCACGGCTGGACGCTCAAGCGTTTGGCCAAGGTTGATCTGAGCATAATGCGGCTGGCATTGTTTGAGATGAAGTACATGGCCGACGTCGCGACCGCAACCTCGATCAACGAGGCACTGGAACTGAGCCACACGTATTCGACCGAAAAGGCCGCGCCGCTGATAAACGGCGTGCTGGGTGCCATCGGCCGAGAGCTGGAGGCTTAAACGGGCGAAGGGGGACATAACATGGCTGCACAGATAATCGACGGTAAGGCTATTTCCGAACGTCTGCGTGAAGACATGAAGGCCGAGGTTGCGGCCATGTCGGAAAAAGGCATGAAGCCCTGCCTCGCGGTAATAATCGTGGGCGAGGACCCGGCCAGTAAGGTTTACGTGCGCAACAAGGAGCGCGCGTGCAGACAGCTCGGAATGGACAGCATACTTCTGCGTCTGCCTGAAACCACTTCTCAGGAAGAACTTATCAGGCGCGTGGACGAGCTTAACGCCGACAAAAGCGTTAACGGCATACTGGTTCAGCTGCCTTTGCCTGGGACAATCGACGAGGGCGAAGTATTGCGCCGCATAAGCCCCGAAAAGGACGTGGACGGCTTCCACGCGGTCAATGCTGGGCGGCTTATGCAGGGCGAGCGCGGTACCGTCGCGTGTACGCCCGCGGGCTGTCTCGACCTGATACGCACGACCGGCGTGAGTATCGAGGGCGCGGAGGCGGTCGTCGTTGGGCGCAGCAATATCGTTGGCAAGCCTATGGCGATGCTGCTTTTGCAAAACAACGCAACCGTGACGATATGCCACTCGCGCACAAAGAACCTCGCCGAGGTAACGCGCCGCGCCGATATACTGGTTGCGGCAGTGGGCAGGCCGCGCATGATAACCGGCGACATGATTAAGCCGGGCGCGGTAGTGATCGACGTGGGCATAAACCGCGTGGACGGCAGGCTGGTGGGCGATGTGGATTTCGATTCGGCCTGCGAAGTCGCGGGTTGGATAACGCCCGTGCCCGGCGGAGTAGGCCCCATGACTATAACCGAACTTATGCGCAACACGATTGACGTGACACGAGTGCAATATGGCATGGAATGACGCGCCCGATTGGACGCTGAGCGTAACGGATCTGAACGAATACGTGCGCCGTTCGCTGTCGGCCGATCCGATGCTCAGAAGCGTAAAACTGCGCGGCGAAATATCCGGGCTGAAGCGCCATTCGAGCGGGCACATGTACTTTACGCTAAAGGACGAAAACGCGCGCATAGATGTGGCGATGTTCCGCGATAAGGTAATGAACCTCGACTTCCGCCCCGCGGACGGTCAGCAGGTAATCGCCGAGGGCAGCGTGTCGCTCTACGCTGCGGCGGGCAAGTATCAGTTCTATGCCGAGCGGTTAAGACCCGACGGTCAGGGCGACCTGTTCGCACGGTTTGAACGGCTCAAGGAGCGGCTGATGCGCGAAGGTCTTTTCGACCAGTCGCTTAAAAAGCCCATTCCGATGTGCGCGCGCAATGTGGGCATAGTCACGTCGCCCACCGGCGCGGTCGTGCACGACATTCAGACCGTGGCCGCGCGGCGCGACCCGACGGTCAGACTTACGCTGTGCCCGGTCAACGTGCAGGGCGGCGCGGCGGCGGGCGAGATTGCCCGCGCGATTGCGCGCATGGACAGGCTGGACTTCGATGTGCTCATTGTGGGACGCGGCGGCGGTTCGATCGAGGACTTGTGGGCATTTAATGAGGAAGTAGTCGCGCGCGCGATATTCGCGTGTAAAACGCCGGTGATTTCGGCGGTCGGCCACGAGGTTGACTTTACGATAGCCGACTTCGTATCCGACGTGCGTGCCGCAACGCCGTCGGTGGCGGCTGAACTGGCGATAGCCGACCGGGGCGAAATCGAGCGTATGCTCGATATGCGGCTGAGTCAGTTAAACCGCGCGCTCGGCTCCATGCTGGACAGGTATGACGCGCGTATAGAACGCGCCAAGTCGCGGCTGGAAACGCTCGGCCCGCGCGGCAGGCTGGATGTGTGCGCGGCGCGGCTGGACGCGCTGGAACACAGGCTCGGAATGCTAAGCGACACGCTCTTAAAGCATTACGAAGCGCGCGTGCAAAGCGCGGAATCGGCACTGATTCGCTTTAATCCCGCGCCGCAGATCGACGTTAAGGCAAAGCACGTTGCCGAGCTGGAAGCGCGCCTTAACGCGGCGGCACTGCGCGGAATGAGTGCGCGAGAGAGCAAAATCGACGCGTTGGAAGGGCGATTGCGCGTGCTCAATCCCGATAACGTTTTGCAGCGTGGCTATGCCATAGTGACCGTGGGCGGCGCGCCGGTATCGAATGCGCATGACGTTCAGCCGGGCAACATGCTGGGTGTAAGGATGCGCGGCGGCACGGTGAACGCACTGACGGTGGACATTAGCGACGAGCGCGGAGGATGATTATGGCCAAGACGCAAAAACAGCCTGGATTTGAAAAGCAGCTGGAACAGCTTGAAGAGGTAATCGCCGCACTGGAGCAGGGCGATATGCCACTGGACAAATCCATCGAGGCATATAAACAGGGCGTGGAACTCACGCGCGCATTGCATAAGCAGCTTGAGGGCGCGCGCCAGCAGCTAAAGGTGCTGGGCGAGGACGAGGATGCCGACTCGCAGGAGGCGGAAAAATGACGCATGATGAGTATCTGAAAAAAACGGCGGAGTACAGCGAAACGATAGAGTGCGAACTGCGAAGACTCTTACCCGAACCCGGCAAAAGTGAGATACCCGCGCTGCTGGCAGAGTCGATGCGGTATTCGCTGTTGGCGGGCGGCAAGCGGCTCAGACCCGTACTGCTGCTGGCGGCGGCGGACATGCTGGGCGGCGGCGAGGGCGCGAGCGTGTGTGCCTGCGCGCTGGAGATGATACATACATATTCGCTGATTCACGACGATTTGCCCGCGATGGACGGCGACACGCTGCGCCGCGGCAAGCCGACCAATCACGTCGTGTTCGGCGAGGGTCAGGCGATACTTGCGGGCGACGGACTGCTGACGTATGCGTTTGAATGCGTGCTGGGCGACGCGGTAAAGCGCGGCGGCGAGGCGGCGCTGCGCGAAATGCGGGCATTGGAGCGCATCGCGTCGGCGGCGGGCTGCGGCGGTATGGTTGCCGGGCAGTGCGCCGATCTGGCGTGCGAACGCGCGGGCGAGGACGGATATAAGGGCATAGTAAAGCCAAATGTGGACGCGTCGGCGCGCGAGATGTTAGCATACATACACGAGCGCAAGACCGCGCGCATGATAATGGCGGCGTTTGAGGCGGCGTGCGAGCTGGCGGGCGCGGGCGAGGATACGCGCATGAAGTTGATGCGCTTTGCCGAGCCGTTTGGACTGCTGTTCCAGGTGGTGGACGACTATCTGGACGTATGCGGCGACAGCGCGGTGCTGGGCAAGCATGTGGGCAAGGACGCCGAGAGCGGTAAGCTTACCTATATAACGCTTTACGGCGTGGAGCGCACGCTCATGATGCGCGACGACCTCAAGCGTCAGGCGGGCGAAGCGCTTAAATCTATACCTGACAGCGGCTTTCTGGCCTGTGCGCTGGAAGAAATGGCGTGCCGCGACAGATAACAAGGGGGCAGTTACTTGGACGGGTTTGAGGCACTACTTGCCAACCGCGTGCTGCTGGCGGCCCTGACCGGCTGGTTTGTGGCGCAGGTGTTTAAGGTGATTCTGACTTTCATAATACATAAGCGCTGGGACTTCTCGCGCATGTTCGGCTCAGGCGGTATGCCGTCGTCGCATTCGTCGTTCATATGCGCGCTGGCCACGTCGGTGGGCATATCGCGCGGGTTTCAGAGCGTCGAGTTTGCAATCTCGGTAGCGCTGGCGCTGATCGTAATGTACGACGCGGCGGGCGTGAGGCGCTCGGCCGGCAAGCAGGCCGCCGCGATAAACAAGATCATTCAGGACATGATGAAGCGCGGCAGCGGCCTGACGCAGATGCACCTGAAGGAACTGATCGGCCATACGCCGTTCGAGGTGGTCGTGGGCGCGCTGCTGGGCGTACTGGTTGGCATACTTATAATGTAAGGTTTTGTGCGTCGATGGTTAAGGCCGTCGGCGCGCATTTTTTGCTTTAAGGCAGATTGAGAAGCGCTGTGACTTTGCCAATTGCCTTAAAATTAGCGGAGAAATACTGCCTAAGCGTTCATATTGAGGCATACGCCGAGCGTTTCGGTTTCGCGTTTCGGAAAGAGCCAATCCGATGTTTTCTGCCTGAGCCAACAAAATCATCCCTTCAAGACATGCCTAAGCAGCGCATTGCAAAACGTGTCGCACGGATGCGCCGATCCGACAAACAAACAGCCTTTTTGCGGTAGGAAAACCATGCGCCCTGAGCGAAATATATGTGAGCTTTATAAGGCCATATATGTAACTTGAGGGGGGTGGCTTCGATGCCGGGCGAACGGGCGCACGTAACCGTGACGGCAAACCTGCGCGGCGAGCTGGATCACTTCAGCGCCGACAGCGTGCGCACAATGCTGGACGAACTTACTCAGGATAAGGCAGTCAAGTACCTGATACTGGACATGAGCGGCATGACGTTCATGGACTCATCAGGCGTTGGCGTGATAATCGGCCGGTACAAGCGCATGGCGGCGCGCGGCGGCGGCGTGAAGGTGTGCGGCGCAAGCCGTCAGGTGGACAGGCTGATGGAGCTGGCCGGTCTGTACAAAATCGTGCAAAAATGCGAGCGGGCAGGTGACAGAGTATGACGTGCGTAAATGAAATGCGGGTGGACTTCCTCGCCTGCGGCGAAAACGAGGGCTTTGCGCGGCTGTGCGCGGCGGCGTTCATAATGCGCCTTAACCCCACTGTCGATCAGATGAACGACATAAAGACCGCCGTGAGCGAGGCTGTGACCAACGCGATAATCCACGGCTACGACGGCACGCGCGGCATGGTGCGCCTGAGTGGGGAGATATTCGACGACAATTCGGTTGCGTTCGAGGTGCACGACGCGGGCTGCGGTATAGAGGATGTGGAGCGCGCCCGACAGCCGTTTTACACATCGCGCCCCGACATGGAGCGCTCCGGACTGGGCTTTACCGTGATGGAGACGCTAATGGACACCGTGGAAGTGACCTCGCAGCGCGGGCGGGGCACTAAGGTGCGCATGACCAAGCAGCTGGGCGCGCCGGATGAGGCCGCACGATGAAACGATGGAGTACATCCGCCGCGCGCAGGCGGGAGATAAGGCGGCGCTGGACGCGCTGGTAAGCGACAATATAGCGCTGGTCAAATCGATTGCGGCGCGCTTTGGCGGCCGGGGCGTGGAGTGGGACGATTTGTTTCAACTGGGCTGCATGGGGCTGGTCAAGGCGATTCGCGGGTTTGATTTAAGCTATGAAGTCAGGTTTTCGACCTACGCGGTGCCCATGATAATGGGCGAGATAAGGCGCTTCCTGCGCGACGATGGTCAAGTGAGGGTGTCGCGCGTACTACGCGAAAAGGCGCGGGCGTGTTTTAAGGCAAGGGAGGAACTGGAGCGCGAACACGGCCGCGAACCCACGATAGAGGAACTGGCCGGGCGCGCAGGGCTGGACGTGGCCGACGCGGTGGAGGCAATGGCCGCAGTTCGCAGTGTGCGCTCGCTCAGCGAGCCGGTGGGCGAGGACAGCATGACGTTGGGCGACACGATAGGCAAGGACGATTCCGAACGGCAGATAGAGCATATGGAGCTGGAGCGCGGCATAAGCGCGCTGGACGGCCGTGAAAGCGAGCTTATTAATCTGAGGTATTTTCAAAACCTCACGCAGTCGCAGACCGGCGCAAGGCTGGGCATATCGCAGGTTCAGGTGTCGCGCATGGAAAGCCGGATAATGGCTAAACTGCGGGAGCGGATGAGCGGGTAATAAAATCGGAGAGCCAGTCTGCCGAACCGGCTCTCCTGTTTACATATGAAAATCGAGGTATGAATCCTGAAACGACAATCACACAATATCCTTCAAATGCTCCATGTTGTGGCGTATGCCGTCGCAGCATTCGTGGAAGGTAGCGCGCTCGGCGTCGGTCAGCGGGAGTTCTATTACCTGCTCTACGCCATTTTTGCCGATCAGGCAGGGTACGCCCGCGAACAGGCCGGTTTCGCCGTATTCGCCGTTCAGTTCCATGCTGGCGGGCATTATGCGGCGCTCGTCGTGCAGGACTACGCTTGCCATACGCGCCGCGGTAGTGGCTATGCCGTACTCGGTGCAATTCTTGCCCTTGAACGTTACCCAGCCGCCGCCTATGGCGGTCTTGCGCATTTCGTCGTGATCGAAGCGGAAACGCTCGTCGCGCTTGGCCAGCTCCTCAAGCGGCATTCCTGCAAAGCTTACGCACGACCACGGCGCAAACTGCTGCGCGCCATGCTCGCCCATCATATATGCCGTGATCGACTTGTGGTCTACACCCGTTTGTATGCTCAGCGCCGAAAGCAGTCGCGAGGTGTCAAGACCAGTACCAGTGCCGAATACTCGGCCGCGCGGCAGGTCAAGTCCTAAGGCAAGCTGGCGCGTTACTATGTCGCAGGGGTTGGTTATGTTTATCAGCACGCCGTCAAAACCCGACTTGCGTATCTTGTCTACATACCCGTTAACCGCATGAATCGTAAAGTCCATCTCGTCCAGACGGTCGTTGTTTGCAATCAGCAGGTCGATTTTGCCCACGCTGTTTATAATAAGATCGCAGTCCTTCAGATCGGAAAAACCGCCTACATTTACATTTACGCGATGCGGTAGGTACGCCACGCTGTCGCGCAGATCCTGACATTCGCTTACGGCTTTTTGCTCGTTTGCATCTATAAGCAGCAATTCGTCGGCTATGCCCTGCACGGCAAGGCTGTACGCGACGTGCGCGCCGACATGCCCAAGTCCTATAACGGCAATGCTGCGGGTTTTCATAAATGATCGCCTCCTGAATTTAACTAAGGCAATTGTACCCCGCTTATGCGAACTTTGCACGACAATGCTGAATAAATTGTACGCAGTAAATGTAAAATAACGGGATGGCAAGGCATAAAAAGGCCGCTTCGCCAATCAGCAAAGCGACCTTAAATTAAACTGCTTAAAATCACCCGAACAGATGCTCAATAAGTATCTTTACGCCGATCACGATAAGCACAATGCCGCCCACTATGGTCGCGCGGCGCTTGAACAGCTCGCCCAGACGATTGCCCAGCCATACGCCCGCAATGGAGATAAGACAGGTGGTGCAGCCAATCAGCGTGATTGCCGGAACGATGTTTACCGACAAAAGAGCAAACGATATGCCAACCGCCAGCGCGTCTATCGACGTGGCGATTGCCATTAAAAACAGCGTGCCCGTGCGCGTAGGGTCGGCCGGCTCGTCGTCCTCTTCATCGTGCCATGCGTCCCACAGCATCTTGCCGCCGAGCAGCGCCAGCAGACCGAACGCTATCCAGTGATCGAACGCCTCGATGTACACCGCGACCGAACGCCCTGCAATATAGCCGATAAACGGCATCAATGCCTGAAAACCGCCGAAAAAAAGTCCCGGCTTTATCGCCTGCCAGGGAGTAGGCTTTCTGAGGGTTATGCCGGTGGTAACGGATACGGCGAACGCATCCATCGACAGCGCGATCGCGGTCAGAAACAGCTCGATAAATGACATGATCTGTCCCCCGATTTAATTCAAGTCTATAAATTATATCGTTTTTGCCGTGTTAAGTCAACCATACATTTGCAGGAATATGTATTAAGACACAGAATTATTACCTTAGAGAGTTGAGAG
>CAOKFD010000012.1:0-55752 GCA_948467645.1 uncultured Eubacteriales bacterium
ACTGACGCAAAATCCACTCGAACTTGCGGATTGTTCCGCTTGAGACACACTCTAAGGCGCTTTTAAGCCGATGAGTATTCTGCACGTCTTAGCGCTGTTCAAAGCAGCCATTCAAAACCGCCTTACCGCCTGAAGCTCACTCTAAATAAACGTGCCCTTCATTGTATACTTTTAAGTGTGCCTATGTCAAGGCATATTGGCGCATATAAAATTTATTGTCGGTGTTTTTTCCTTTATATAATATGCTCAAATGCAAAATATCCGCCGCGCAGGTCAGATAAAACATGCTCATGTCAGATTTAATGTGTTCCCCTTTTGCGCGCGTTGTGATATAATCAGGATGCGCTCATGAAATCATGCGCGGTTTGGAGCACATGCTCCTAAGCTACGAAAGGTGAGATTTATCATGACATTTGCAGAAGTGTTCAAAAATGCGCAATGGGTTGGGCCGGACGCCGAATGCGCCGCGCCATATATGCGCGAGATTATTGAAATCAACGGCGAAACATACAGCGCCGAGATCAGCATATGCGGTCTGGGCTTCTTTGAACTGTACATAAACGGCGCGCGCGTATCGGGCGATGTATTCGCGCCGGTCACGTCCGACTACTGCAAGCGCGAATTCACGGTATGCGGCCAGCCGTTTCCCGAGGAGCTGCGCCACCGCGTGTATTATGTAAAATACGACGTGAGCGGCTATCTGCAGCCCGGCAAAAACGCGATATGCGTGGCGCTGGGGCCGGGCTGGTTCGCGCAGAACATATGGACTGATCCCGGATGCGAACCGCGCTATGGCGACGTGCGGCTGGCATACATACTGACCGCGCGCGGCGCAGACGGTGCCCAAAGCACTTTCATTTCCGGCCCGCAGATAAAGTGGGCGCAGGGACCGGTATGCAAGTACAATCTGTTCATGGGTGAAGAGCAGGACATGGCGCTTAGCCGCGACGGCTGGCTGGAGCCGGAATATGACGATTCCGACTGGCGCGCGAGCCGCGTACTGGACGATCTTGATACTGCCTATCAGCCGCAGGACTGCCCCGCCGACGCGGTAGTGCGCCACATACGCCCGCGCCGCATTGGCGAAAAGGACGGCGCGGTCATTTACGATCTGGGCGAAAACATAAGCGGCACGCCGGTGCTGCTGGCGCACGGCAATGCGGGCGACGTGGTTGAAATGCGCATGGCCGAGGAGATAAAGGACGGCGCGCTGGACGAGGCGTATGTACACTGCCAGTGCGAGCGCTTCACGCTGGACGGCGAGCCGCGCACGCTGCACGCGCGCTTTACGTGGTTCGGCTTCCGGTATTTTTCCGTTACCGGCCCGGCGGACGTGGTCGACTGCCTTGTGATCCATTCCAACATACCCGTGACCGCCGAATTCGACAGCGACAACGAGACGCTTAACTGGCTTTTCGACGCATACATACGCACTCAGCTATGCAACATGCACGCCGGTATCCCGTCCGACTGCCCGCATCTGGAGCGGCGCGGCTACACCGGCGACGGCCAGCTCGTATGCCAGAGCGCAATGATTACGCTGGACGCGCAGTCCTTCTACCGCAAATGGATGCGCGATATCGAGGATTGTCAGGACGATATAACCGGCCATGTGCAGTACACCGCGCCCTACACGCGCTGCGGCGGCGGCCCGGGCGGCTGGGGCTGCGCGATCGTACATGTGCCCTACTGCTACTACCTGCAGTACGGCGACGCGGAGCCCATGCGCCGCATGCTGCCCCGGATGCTCAAATACTTCGAGTATTTGGAGGCACACAGCGAAAACAAGCTGGTGGTGAGCGACAACCCGGAGCAGTGGTGCCTGGGCGACTGGTGCGCGCCGCCGGTGCTGGAAGTGCCGGATGGACTCGACCGCAGCACCTGGGCTGGGCCGGACGCAATGCGCATACCTGAGCCGTTTGTGAACAACTACTTCTATATAAAGTCCATGCGCGAGGTGCTGGCGATATGCGAGGTATTGGGCATACACGAATATGATGATATGCTTAACGCCCGCATTGACGAGCGCGTTAAGGCCATCATGGACAACTATTTCGACCCGGCGACCGGCGACTTTGCCAACAACGATCAGGGTTCTAATGCCTTTGCAATCGACCTGGGTCTGGGCGACGAGCGCACTTTGGAAAACATGGTGCGGCATTACAACGAGATCGGCTGCTTCGACACGGGCATATTCGGAACCGACATAGTGCCGCGCGTGCTGTTTGAGCGGGGCTATGCGCAGACCGCGTTTAACCTGATTTCATCCGAGCGTCCGGTATCGTTTGAATCTATGCGTGCGCTCGGCGCAACCACGCTGTGGGAGGAGTGGCCAATCAAGATGGAACGTTCGCACAGCCACCCGATGTTCGGCGGCGTGGTGCGGTATCTGTTCGAGTACCTGCTGGGCATTGGCCATGTGGGCGCGGGCTGGGACAAGATAGAGATAAAGCCGCAGCCGGTCGTGGGGCTTAACTATGTATCGGGCAGCATAGCCACGCCGCGCGGGCGCGTATCGGTGCGCATAAACCGCGTGGACGACCATCTGGTCATCGACGTACACATGGACGATCCCAAGGGCGCGGCCTTTGTACTTGGCGAAGCGCGTTACGAACTGACCGAAACCGATTCACAGTTTATCGCAATGGCGTAAGCGGCTTTACGGAGGCGAGCAATGAAGCGTGTAATCCTGATATGCGGCACAATGGGCGTGGGCAAGACGCGCACGTGCCGGGAGCTGCAAAAAGTGCTGGATAGAAACGTGTTTCTGGACGGCGACTGGTGCTGGGACGCGCAGCCCTTTGTCGTAAATGATTTTACAAAGCGCATGGTGGTGGACAACATCGTTTACATGCTCAACAGCTTCATTGCCTGCCCCGACTATGAAAACGTGATTTTCTGCTGGGTAATGCACCAGCAGGCCATAATCGACAGCATCGTTTCGCGGCTGAAGGGCGAATTTGATTTAAGCGTATTTGCGCTCACCTGCTCGCGCGACGCGCTGGAAAGGCGCATAATGGGCGACGTGGCCGCGGGTCTGCGCAAATCCGACGTTATAGGACGCTCGGCCGAGCGGCTGGCGCTGTATGGCGGGCTTAAATGCGCAGCGATAATCGACACGACCCATATCGCGCCCGACGAGGCGGCGCATATGATCGCGGACAAATTGATGCAAAACGCTCGCGGAAAGGAGTCGATATAAGTGAAGGTACAGGAATCCCGCGAGAACTATCTTGAAGCGATACTCATACTCACGCAGCGCAACGGCTTTGTGCGGTCGATCGACGTGGCGAATTTTATGGACTTTTCAAAGCCCAGCGTGTCGGTCGCGATGGCGAATCTTAAAAACGCGCTGCTGGTAACGGTGGACGACGCGGGCGGCATACACCTGACCGAGGCGGGTCACGCGATGGCGCAGCAGGTATACGAGCGTCACCGGACGCTGACTGCGTTTTTGAAATTCATTGGTGTGGACGAAGTGACCGCGGCCGACGACGCCTGCCGGATAGAGCATGTGATAAGCCAGCTTAGTTTTGAAAAAATACGCGAATACGCGGACAAAATCGGCGTTGTTACCGTCGGAGAAAGCGAGGCAGCAAATGCAGAACATAAGTGACAAATACGCGCCTGTTGCGCGTAAGGTCAAAGTGGTACAGTTTGGCGAGGGCAATTTCCTGCGCGCGTTTGCGGACTGGATGATCGATGTGGCCAACGAAAGCGGCGCGTTCGATGGAAACGTGGCGATAATCAAGCCGCGCGCGCATGGCGACATAAGCGCGTTTAACGACCAGAAGTGCGTATACACCGTTCAGCTGCGCGGCCTTGTGGACGGCAAGCCTACGGTTCAGACGCGCGTGGTGCGCTCGATCGATCGGATAATCAATCCGTTCGAGGACGGCAAGGCGTTTTTCGAGCTGGCGTGCAGCGACGATTTGCGCTTTGTGATAAGCAACACTACCGAAGCCGGTATAGAGTTCCGCGCAGGCGAACCTAAGCCTGTGGGACTAGGCATGAGCCTTACCTTCCCCGGCAAGCTCACCCAAATGCTGTATGCGCGGTTTGAACATTTTAAGGGCGTTAAGGGCAAAGGGCTTATCATGCTGCCCGCCGAGCTTAACGACCGCAACGGCGACATGCTGAAAAGCTGTGTGGACAGCTATTGTAAGGCATGGGACTTAGGTGAAGAGTTTGCTCGCTGGCTTGACGAGGAGTGCGTGTTTGCATGCACGCTAGTCGATCGCATAGTAACCGGCTACCCGCGCGACGACATAAAGGACGTTGAACGTGAGTTGGGCTATACCGACAAGCTGATCACAACCGGCGAGCCGTTCGCGCTGTGGGTTATCGAAAGCGCGCGCGACATAAGCGGCGAATTCCCGCTGGACAAGTGCGGCCTGCCCGTGGTATTCACGCGCGATCTGAAGCCGTACAAGGAGCGCAAGGTACGCCTGCTCAACGGCGCGCACACCTGTAGCGTGGCGGCGGCGTATCTGGCCGGGTGCCGCACGGTGCTGGAGATGATGAGCGACCCGCTGCTGGGCAGGTTTGTGAAAGACGCTATGTTCGAAGAAATGGCGCCCTGCGTGCCGCTGCCCATTGAGGAGGCGAACGCGTTTGCCCTGAGCGTAATCGAGCGCTTCCGCAATCCGTATGTAAAGCATCAGCTGATAAGCATATCGCTCAACTCGTTTTCCAAGTGGCGCGCGCGGCTGCTCAATACGTTCAAGGATGACATTGCGCGCGGTGCGTTCCCCCGTCGGATTGCGTTCTCGATGGCGGCGCTGCTGGCGTTCTATACCGGCGAGACGGAGGCCGACGGCTACTTTGGCACGGCGGACGGCGAGAAGTACCGCATACAGGACGACGAGCGCGTTATCGAGGCCGTCAGCAGCGCGTGCAGGCTGAGTGCGCGCGAATATGCGCACGCGATACTTACGCGCACCGACTTCTGGGGCGAAGATCTGAGTGCGGTTGCAGGATTCGAGGACAGCGTGACGGGCGATCTGGAACGCATACGCACTGTCGGTATGCGCGCGGCGCTTGAGCAGATTGTCTAAGCATATTCGGAAGTGCATGTGAAGGCAGAGCGGCGCAGTTTGCCGCTTTGCCTTTTATTATTGGCTTTATAGTTGACCTGCGTTCAAAACCGATTGCTGTCAGGCTGAACAGCACGGGCTTAACTGCGTTTGAGCAGGCTTATACAGTTCGCTCATCACCTGTCCCTAGAGTGTGTCTCAAAAAGGGAAATCCGCAAGTTCGAGTGGATTTTGCGTCAGTTCAAGGAATAAATCCGAAGGCTTAGCAGCGCTAAGTCGAGGATTGATGACGCAGAAATGGCGCAAAAGACGCCGAAATTGCGGATTAAGGAATTTTTGAGACACACTCTAATACAAATGACTAAACCGCGTCGAACTGCCTAAGCACAGTTATAAAAGGCATTGTTTAGACCGATAGTCAGTTTTGTCATGGAATATCAAGGGCAGTTCCGCGGCCGATAATACGTTAAAGTCCAGCCGCGCAGGTAAATTTTTTCATGCAATTCTCATCTAAATCCCATGTATGTCCGCGCAACAGATGTAATAGTTTAACAATGCCACTGTATACTATATAGCAGTATGATTTTTAGGCGGGTATGTGCATGCAGACGAATAAGTCGGGCAAGGCCAAATGGAACTATATATTTATAGCAGCAACCGCAGGCGTGATGATATGGCTGCTGAGTCAGATGCAAGATCCCGAGCAGGTGTGGCAGACGCTGCGCACGGCCGATCCGCGGTATCTGCTGGCGGCGCTGGGCTGCATGGTCGCGTTCTGGGTAATCGAGGGACTGCTGCTCAAGAGCGTCGCGCACAGCTTTGGACATAGGCTGCCGGGAGGAGCCAGCTTTCGCGTGAGCATGATCGGACAGCTGTTCAACAACCTGACCCCATTCGCAAGCGGTGGCCAGCCGATTCAGGCATATGAGCTGTCGCATTACGGCGTGGCATACGGCGAGAGCAGTTGCATACTGATGGTCAAGTTCATAATATATCAGCTTGCGATGACGATATACGCGGTGGTCGTCGCGATATGGCAGTTCAGCTTTTTCAGCGCGCGGATACCCGGCTTCGGGCTTCTGATATTTATAGGATTTTTCACAAATGTGTTTGCACTCAGCGTAATACTGGCGGTGGGACTGTTCCCCAAGGCCACGCGCAAGTGCCTGCACTGGATTGTAAAGCTGGCTGCAAAGCTGCATATCGTGCATAAGCCCGACAAGGCGCACGTACGGTTGGACAGCGAGCTGAACATGTTTTACACCAACTTCCAGATAATGAAGTCCAAGCCGCGCATTGTAATAGTGCCGCTGCTGCTGACGCTTTTGCAGCTGACCGTATACTTCACGATACCGTATCTGATATTCCGCGCGCTGGGGATTAACGATGTGGATTATGTACACGCATTCTGTGCGACGCTGTTCGTGTTCATGGTAACGTCGTTTGTGCCTGCACCGGGCGCGTCGGGCGGCGCGGAGGGCAGCTTCTACTGGTTTTTGTCGATATTCATATCCAACGGCGATCTGCTGCTTATGACCACAGTGCTGTGGCGTATGTTTACGTTCTATCTGCCTATAACCGTGGGCGCGTGCTTCTACTTCATCGGGCGAAAGAAGCGCCCCCGCCCCGAGGCGGCGTTGGATGCGGATAGCGCAGATAATTAGGTTATTGCTTAAACAAATTATGTTAACGTGGAGCGTGCCATGTAAATATGGTATGCTCCACGTTTTTGCTTTGCATTTGCACAGAGCGAATTTCTTTGCAATTATAAGATTGCAACTTGTCTCGTTTAACCAGTTATACGGCGTATTTTTCACACCCTATTTAATGGCATATCAACCAAGTTGTCTCTTATATCTACTATTTGCCAGTTTAATTTGCACAATTCTAGCGTATTCAATCAATTGAAGTGCAAAAAACGTAAACTTTGCATTGACATTCGAGGGGCAAGTTGATATAATGTTTGTGTAATCTACATGTTGCTTTGAGACGGTAAAAAATGAGCGCATGTAAAAAATAGGAGGATATACCATGAAGAAAACTCGTCTTTTCTCTCTGGCTATGGTCATTGCGATGCTGTTTACCTGCTCCTTCGCATTTGCCGAGCCGGAAGAGAACACGCTCCCGATCTGCACCGACGGCAGTGTGCAGCTCAAGTTCTACATGGCCATGGAAAGCGGCTCCGAGCAGAAAATGGCCACTTATGACGAGCATCCCGCTATCCTGACGCTGGAAGAGCGCACCGGCGTTGATATCACCTTCATCCATCCGCCGGCTGGCGACGACGGCACCTACTTCAACACCCTGGTTGCTTCGATGCAGTATCCGGACGTGTGGATAACCACCGGCTTTAATGATTACTATCCGGGCGGCGTTGAGGGCGCTATCGAGGATGGCATCCTGGCCAACACCAACGATCTGATTAACCAGTACGGCTACTACTACCTGCAGGAAGCCGCCAAGTGGGACGCCAATGTTACCCGCAACATGAAGACCGACTCCGGTCTGTGGCGTTTGGGCGCCCCCAACCAGCGCGTTCCGGTTCTGGGCCAGCAGCACAGCGGCCTTGTAATGCGCAAGGACTGGCTGGAAAAGTACGGTCTGGAAGTTCCCACCACCGTTTCTGAGATGACCACTGTTCTGCAGACTCTGAAGGACAACGGCGTTGAGGTTCCCTTCGCTGCGCAGCAGTACGATTCCGGGCTCTGGTCTTCCGGCAACATGCTGAGCAGCGCGTTCGGCGTGTTCCACTATGGCTTCCAGCTGAACGACGATTACAAGACTGTCACCTTCTCCATGCTGGAGCCGGGCTATAAGGATTACATCAACTACCTGGCCAGCTGGATGAAAGCCGGCCTGATGGACCGCGACTTTGTAAACCGCAGCGAAGAAGACGCCCGAAAGATGGTTGCCAACGGCCGCAGCGCGATGTGCTGGATCGGCAACTGGACCACTCAGGAGCTGACCGCTCTGGGCAAGGTCGAGGATCCCGATTTTGAGCTGATCGGCATCAGCTCTCTGAAGCCCGATGATCAGCCTGATTTCATAAACGAGTTCGGCGAGCCCATCGTAAACGGCACCTCCACCCAGACTTGGGTTATCTCCGCTACCTCCAACCATCAGAAGGAAGCCATGAAGGTTCTGGACTACCTGTACAGCCCCGAAGGCATCGACCTGATGGTATTCGGCCCCGAAGAGTGGGACGGCGAAGTCATCCATACCCACAACGCAGACGGCACCCGTACCTTCAGCGATTACATGCTGCACAACCCCAACCTGGAGTACAACACCATCCGCTATCAGTACACCATTCAGGCTCTGAGCTCTGAGTACTCCTCTGATATGGAAGCCCAGCAGTACAACGCGCCCATCAACGCGCAGTGCTGGGAAGCCTGGACCAAGGATCTGAACAACAAGCGTCGTATCCCCCCGACCATCAGCCTGACCGCTGCCGAGTCTACCACGCAGGTCAACACGATGAACACCATCAAGACCTACATACTTGAGAAGGTCACCAAGATCATCTGCGGCGACGATTCCATCGACAATTGGGATAGCTACGTAGAGATGCTGCACACCTACGGCATCGACGATGTTATCGCGATACAGCAGGCGGCTTTCGATCGCTATCAGGTACGCTAATTCAAAAGAACTGAAACTGATAAAAGGGTCTGGCTCAGGCCAGACCCTTTTCCCTAGTATTACACACAGTTTCAGCGCCTGACGAATGGCTTGGCCTAATTGGCTGACCCTTTCCCATGGTTGTACATTCCCACGAGCATATGCGGAGAAGAGGTTGTGTTATGGCGCAAATGGATATTAAACAAGCCAAAAAGAGCTGGGGGCGGCGTCTGATTGACAACATGCGCGCTCACCCGTGGCTGTATATAATGATTCTGCCCGCGATAGCATATTTCGCGGTATTCCACTACGCACCCATGTACGGCGTCATAATCGCCTTCCAGGATTACAAGCCCCTGAAGGGCATTATGGGCAGCAAGTGGGTTGGATTTGCAAACTTCCAGACGTTTATTGAAAGTCCTTTCATTTGGCGTCTGATACGCAACACGCTGTCCATCAACATCGGTATGCTGTTATTCGGCTTCCCGCTGCCGATCATATTCGCACTTCTGCTTAACGAAGTTCGCTCTACCGCGTTCCGCAAGGTCGTTCAGACCATTACCTACATGCCGCACTTCGTTTCCTCGGTTGTTGTATGCGGCCTTATGGTTATCTTCTGTCGTTCCGATGGTTTGCTTACCAGCATACTCACCCACTTCGGAATGCCCAAGACAAACCTTTTGACTATCGAAGGTTATTTCCAGCCGCTGTATATCGGCATGAACATATGGCAGGAGCTCGGCTGGGATTCTATAATCTATTTCGCCGCGCTGACCAGCGTGGACGCAGCCCTGTATGAAGCCGCCCGTGTGGACGGCGCGGGACGCTGGCGCCAGATGTGGCATATCACCCTGCCAGGTATCGCACCCACGATCGTAATCCTCCTCATACTGCGCATAGGTAATCTGATGAGCCTGGGCTGGGACCGCATCATACTTATGTACAACGATATGGTAATGGAAACCGCCGACGTTATATCGACCTATGTTTACCGCACTGGTCTGCAGCAGGTTCAGTATTCCTACGCCACGGCCGTTGGTCTGCTCAACTCGATAATTAACGTAATTCTGCTGGTCAGCACCAACGCCATATCCCGCAAGATTTCCGACAACAGTCTGTGGTAAAGGAGGGCTGAACAATGTCAAAGCAAGTTGGCCGCAAGCCCAGCTCTTATATTGCCGATGCGATAATCGTAATTATGATGCTGGCGCTGATGTTCATTACGGTATATCCCCTGCTGTATACAGTGTTTGCGTCGTTCAGTGATGCAAAGCAGCTGCTTAAACTGGAAGGCCCCATGTGGTGGCCGCTCGAGCCGTTCACTCTGCGCGGCTATGAGCTTACGTTCCAGAACGCAAAGCTGGTGCCCAGTATCTTTAACACGCTGTTCTACGTTATCGTAGGTACTCTGGGCGGTCTGGTAATCACCGGCATGGCGGCGTTTGTGCTATCCCGCAAGAACTTCATGCTAAAGAACATCATAATGAAGCTGATAATGTTCACCATGTTCTTCTCGGGCGGCATAATCCCCTTGTTCTTCGTAGTGCGTCAGATAGGCATTTACGACACCCGCTGGGCGTTCCTGCTGCCCTGGATAATGAGCGCGTACAACATGATAATCATGCGCACGTTCTTCCTGGGCATACCGGAGAGTCTGGAAGAGTCCGCGACGCTGGACGGCGCGACCGACCTTCAGATATTCTTCAAAATATACGTACCGCTGTCCACCGCCGTTATCGCGGTTATCGCGATGTACTACGGCGTGGCATGGTGGAACAGCTGGTATCAGTCGCTGGTATTCCAGCCCAGCAACTCGCTGTGGCCCCTGCAGATGGTACTGCGCGAGGTGCTGATCACCAACACCAAGTCCGCAACGACCGACGTTACCTCGATGGCCGAGGAATCGTACACCCGCGAGCTGGTTAAGTATTGCACCGTCGTTGTATCTACCGTTCCGATACTGATTATCTACCCGTTCCTGCAGCGTTACTTTGTAAAGGGCGTCATGATAGGCGCCGTTAAGGGATAAACGCATTTTACCGAGGAGAGCATATCGTTTGTATGCCCTCCTCATTTTTTGTGTTATAACTCATTTACGTTCGATTTCATGCGCTTCAGTCATTTAGAGTCCCACTAATTATAATTAGCTATATGCACATTTTTTACCGTTTTTATGCGATATCCTTGCGCAAGCCTGCATATTTATGCTTGACATTTTACTGTCAACTGAGTATACTTGAATCCATACCAAGTTTGGAGGATACATCGCTTATGAGTATTCTGGCAATACAGCACGCTGTTTCTGAAAGCATAGATGCTCGCAAAGCCGCGCTTGTCAATGCAAGCGACGCAATATGGGATCATCCGCAAGTTAACTTCCATGAGGATTATGCCGCCGATATGCTTTGTTCGCTGCTTGAGCAAAACGGATTTGCGCTAGAGAAGCAATTGGACGATATGCCCACCGCATTCCGCGCGACGTTCGGAAGCGGCAAGCCGGTTATCGCATTCTTAGGCGAATACGACGCGCTTAGCGCACTTAGTCAGCAGGCGGGCTGCTTAACTAAAATGCCCGTTGAGACGGGCGCGCCCGGCCACGGCTGCGGACACAACCTGCTGGGTGTGGGATCGCTGGCGGCGGCGCTGGCCGTTAAGGATTTGATTGACGCTGGGGCTGTCAGCGGCACGGTCGTATACTTCGGCTGTCCCGCCGAGGAAACCGCAAGTGCAAAGGCGTTTCTGGCGCGCGACGGGTATTTCGACGGCATCGACGCTATACTTACGTGGCATCCGTGGGACTATACCGGCATATGGCCGGGCGGGTCGTTGGCCAATGTGAAGCTGATATTCCGATTCAAGGGACAGGCGGCGCACGCAGCGGGCAGTCCGCATCTGGGGCGCAGCGCATTGGACGCGCTGGAGCTGATGAATGTGGGCGTACAGTTCCTACGCGAACATGTGCCGGAGGACACGCGCATACACTACGCCATAACCGACGCGGGCGGCGCGTCGCCCAATGTGGTGCAGGCCAAATCCGAGGCGGTGTATCTGGTGCGCTCCCCTCGCCTGAGCGACCTTACCGACATAGTTGAGCGCGTCAAGGACTGCGCGCGAGGTGCTGCCATAATGACCGGCACTCAGGTGGACATAGAATTTGTCAAGGGCTGCTCCAACATGAAGCCCAATGCCGTGCTGGGCGAAGCGCTGATAGAAAGCTGCACTTCCATCGGCACGCCTGACTATACCGCGGATGAGCTTAAATTCGCGCATGATGTTCAGGCGACTATCGCCACGCCCGAGGACACGCTGGCCCGCCTTGTCCGCCTGTGCGACAGCCGCACGCGCGAAAGCGTAATGACACATCAGGGCGAGACAATGTATACGTTCGTCGCGCCGCATGTGGCCACCGACATGCCGATAATCCCGGTATCCACCGATGTAGGCGACGCAAGCTGGTGCGCGCCCACGGCGCAGATTTCTACCGCGGCATGGCCCGCAGGCACACCGGCGCACAGCTGGCAGGTAGTGACCTGCGGCAAGAGCAGCATCGCGCACAAGGCAATGCTGTACGCGGGCAAGGCGCTGGCTCTGACAGGAGCGAAGCTGATGAGCGACAGCGAGCTGCTGACGCGGGCAAAGCGCGAATTCGACGCAAGCATAGCCACGCACCCGTATGTGTGCCCTATACCTGAATATGTTAAGCCTTCCATAATAATATGAACTACAAATACGAGAGGCGGTAATCAATATGGCTAAAGATCAGATCGTAGACAATACCGATATGCAGTTTATAAATAAAGCGAATATACTTATCGAGGCGCTGCCCTACATACAAAAGCTCTGGGGCAAGACCATCGTAATCAAGTACGGCGGAAACGCGATGGTTGACCCGTCGCTTACGCGCAAGATACTGGAGGACGTGACGCTGCTCAAGTACGTTGGACTTAATCCGATATTGGTGCACGGCGGAGGGCCTGAGATCAACGCAATGCTCAAGCGCGTGGACGTAAAGAGCGAGTTCCACAACGGACTGCGCATAACCGACGATGCGACGATGGAAATCGTGCAGATGGTGCTGGCGGGCAAGCTGAACAAGAACATCGCCGCGGAGATAGGCACGCTGGGCGGCAAGGCGATTGGTCTGTGCGGCAAGGACGCGGGGCTTATCGTGGTAAAGAAGAAGCCGCCGCTGCCCGATGGCGTTGATCTGGGACATGTGGGCGACATCGTTAAGGTGAATACCAAGCTGCTCAACACGCTGTGCACAGACGAGTACATACCCGTGATTTCGTCGGTCGGCGTGGACGAAAACGGCGACAGCTACAACATAAACGCCGACACTGCCGCCGCCGCGATTGCGACCGCGCTGAAGGCCGAGAAGCTGATATACCTGACCGACATAGACGGCGTGCGCCGCGTGGCGGACGACCCCACGACGCTGATACCCGTGATGACCGTCGAACAGGCGCACGCATACATTGCGGACGGCACGATCACCGGCGGCATGATACCCAAGGTCACGGCGTGCGTGGACGCGATTGAAAAGGGCGTATGCCGCGTACACATAATCAATGGCACCATCCCCCACCCGATCATACTTGAAATATTCACCGATCGCGGTATCGGCACGATGTTTGAAAACGAATAAGGAGGCAGTGCAATGAAAACAAAGATATACATCGACGGCAGCGAGGGCACGACCGGCCTGCGCATATTCGAGCGCATGGCGAGACGCGACGATGTAGAGTTGATTAAGATCGACCCGGAACTGCGCAAAGACCCAACCGCGCGCGCCAAATGCATAAACGCGTCGGATATAACGTTTCTGTGCCTGCCCGACGCCGCGGCAGTGGAAGCCGTGTCGCTGGTTTCAAACGACAACGTGCGCATAATCGACGCGTCCACCGCGCACCGCACCGCGCCCGACTGGGCATACGGCTTTGCCGAGCTGTCTCCCGCCCACCGCACCGCGATTGCAAGCGGCAAGCGCATCGCCAATCCGGGCTGTCACGCGACGGGCTTTATATCGTTGGTATATCCGCTGGTTAAGGGCGGACTGCTTGCCGAGGACGCGCAGGTTTCGTGCTTCTCGCTGACCGGTTACAGCGGCGGCGGCAAGAAGATGATCGCGCAGTATCAGCAGGCTGAGGGACGCGATGCCGCGCTGGACGCGCCGCGCCCTTATGGACTGACTCAGCAGCACAAGCACCTCAAGGAGATGCAGGCGATATGCGGACTGAAGCACGCGCCGCTGTTCACACCCATCGTGGCCGACTACTATGCTGGTATGCTGGTCAGCGTGCCGCTTACGAGCGAGATGCTGGGCGGCGCGACGCTTAGCAGTGTGCATGAGTGTTTTGCCGACGCTTATGCCGGACAAAAGCTGGTCAAGGTAATGCCGCTTTCGACTCAGGCCGACGTGGGCGGCTTTCTGAGCGCAAACGCGCTGGCGGGGCATGACAGTCTCGAAATAATCGTAACCGGCAACGACGAGCGCATTACCGTATGCTCGCTGTTCGACAATCTTGGCAAGGGCGCGTCCGGCGCGGCTGTGCAGTCGATGAACATAATGATGGGCTGTGACGAGACGACCGGGCTTGTGCCGTAAGGAGACTGAATATGAATCTTTCCGAAATAAAGGCGCTGGATAAAGAGAACTTTCTGGGCGTATTCGGCGAAAGACTGCCGGTATGCTTTGTGCGCGGCGAGGGCTGCACGCTGTACGATCAGGACGGCAAGGCGTACACCGATCTGTTTGCGGGCATCGCGGTAAACGCGCTGGGCTACAATCATCCGGCCGTAACGGATGCGTTGGTCGCACAGGCGCAGAGCGGCATATTGCACACGTCCAATCTGTACTATGTCCAGCCTCAGGCAGAACTGGCGGCGCTGCTGTGCGAAAATACGTTTGCCGACCGCGTGTTCTTCGGCAATTCGGGTGCGGAGGCAAACGAGGGCGCGATGAAACTGGCGCGCAAGTACTTCTATGCTCAGGGCAGCAAGCGTTACAAGATAATATCCGCAGATCATTCGTTCCACGGGCGCACGCTGGCGACGGTTGCGGCGACCGGGCACGACTATTATCAGGCGCCCTATCGCCCGCTGCTGCCGCAGGGACTTTCGCAGGTGCCTTACAACGACATCGACGCGCTCAAGGCGGCGATTGACGATGAAACCGCGGCGATACTGCTAGAGCCAATACAGGGCGAGGGCGGCGTTACGCCCGCCGACCCGGAGTATCTGAAGGCAGTACGCGCGCTGTGCGACGAAAACGATATGCTGCTGATATTCGACGAGGTGCAGACAGGCGTGCACCGTACCGGCTCGCTGTACTGCTATCAGCAATACGGCGTTGTGCCCGACATTATGACCAGCGCCAAGGGGCTGGGCTGCGGCGTGGCGATAGGCGCGGTGCTGGCCAGCGACAAGGTCGCGTCGGCGATATCGATAGGCGATCACGGTTCCACGTTCGGCGGCAACACGCTGGCGTGCGCGGTGGCGCTGTCGGCGATGCGGTACATGCTGGCGCACGACTTCTCCGCTATGGCTAAAGAAAAGGGCGCGTATCTGATAAATGCGCTAAAGTCGATAGACAGTGACAAGATCGTCGAGGTGCGCGGCATGGGCATGTTGATCGGCGTGCAGCTAAATGACGATTGCCCGGCGGGCGGCATTGTGCGCAAGCTGCTTGAAAGGGGCTTTGTCGCGGGCACGGCTTCCGGAAATGTGCTGCGCATCGCGCCTCCGCTCATCATCGAAAAGGAGCAGATGGACGCATTCACTGCGGCGCTGACCGATGTGCTGAAGTAAACGCCCGTAATTATGCCTGTCGCCCTCAAAGCACCGTTTAAGGGCGGCAGGCCGTTTTTAATTAGGTTTAAGCAGCGATGCGTTGTGACAGGCTTAACTGAACATTATATCGCGGCGCCGCCACGCCATAGAAAGCAAAAATCCAGTCAGAGTTTAGTGAAGCTTTCGCCAAAGGCTTTATCGGCCTCATGCAGTTTTTTCTGGTATTCATCGTATTCGCGGCTGAGCCTTCTCATGGCCGGTATAAACACGCTGTTATATCCCCGCTCCTGATTAAATGATTTCAGGACCTGCATGAGCTTATATCCGGGAGAATCCATGTATTCACTGGATTTTTTGAATTCCATATATCGCTCGATCATCTCCCTGTGCTCATCTATATAGCTTTCGGGATTTTCTATTGCATCCGACACAGCCAAATCAGCGCTTTGGGGCGCGTCAAACTCAATTTCGTCAAGATAGCATTTCAGCTCGTCCGGAATGTCAAGCGACACTCCGTCAAGGTATTCGCATATCTCGTTATAAGCCGCCTCCTGATCCTCGGTTCGTATCGTCCCGTGCAAAAACCTTGAAAAATGGAGCGACAAAAGCTGTCCGTAAAAGCCGGGGAACGCTTCCATCAGCCTATCCATGACGCTTCTTCTCGCCTCCAGCATCGCGGTCTTTTGGCATATGGCCGTCCAATCCTGTGAAGCGGCCAATTCCCTGAAAAGCTCGTACTGTTCGTTCTGTTTAGAGAGCTCTTGGCCCTTTTTCTCCGCGATACGCCGGTATGCCGCCACATCATTTTGTTCGAGCAGTTCTTTTATGTCGCCAACGGATACTCCCATGCTGCGCAGGGCGGATATTTTCTTTAGCCTTGCAACGTCTTCCTCCGAAAAAAGTCTATAGCCGTTTTCTGTCGCCGCCGGCTTTATCAATCCCTTTTCGCAGTAATACTCTATCGCCTTCTTAGTCGTACTTGCGGCTTTGCACGCGTCGCTTATGTACATTAAAACCACCTCCGCATATACAATAAGCCCTACCCCAAGGGCATAGTCAAGGCATATTTCGCCATATCGCCAAATTTAAATTTGCCAATGGGGTTTTTTCGTACGCCTGCGCCAAAGCGGCGCAAACAAAAACACAAGCCCGCCGTTTTAAGAGCGAGCCTGTGTCCATAGTATTTAGCGTTATTCCGCCTTTTCAGCCTGCGGCAATGCGATTGTAACCGCGAAACGGCCATCCGCATCCGGGCAGATGGTGTACTCCGTCGCGCCGAAGCCGCCGGTCAGGAAGAATATGTCCTTGGTCGTATACTTGCCATGCACGTCCACGCGCGGCATATCGCCAATCACTGGCAGTACAAAGCGCGCGTCGGTGCACTTGCGGCCATACACGCGGCCGGATATGCCAACCTCATCGCTGGTCAGGCGATATTCCAGCTTCACGCACACGGGCGACGCAATCGGGGTCTGGTCGATGGTCACGAGCGAGGCGTGTACCTTGACGGAAACCTGCTGATTATTGCCGGAGGTAGTAATTACCGAGCGCGTATCATAGCACTGCGAATAGCGCTTGCCATCCGACATAAGCTCCACGCGCGGCACCAGCGGGCGGTGGCGGTCGCGCTTCAAGGGCAATTGCTGGTTAAGGTATTCGACCAGCTTATAGTCAACCACGGACGCTGCGATGACCGGCCCGGCGGTCTTATGCCACAGCATGGTCATTGTGCCGCCCGACGCATGGCCTGCGTTAAGGTCGTAATCGTAGCCAGTAACGGTAGCGCGCAGGTTGCCCACGGCCAGCTTGTATGTATCCAGCTCAGGGAAATAGCGAATGGGCGTATAGCCCGCGTCCTCGGGCAGTGCGGCGCGCTCGGCATACTGCTCTATGCCCGCGTCCAGCGCGCAGGTGAGGGCGTTTGCGTGGGTGAAGGTGTGATGCACGCACGCGGGTTCGCCATGCTCGACGTACTGGAGGCCGCCATGCAGCAGGCCGTCCTTAGAGCACGCCTGCATAAGCAGGGCGTTGCGCAGTGAAGCCTCGGCAAACGCCGGATCGCGGTCGGCCAGCAGCGCATAACCCGCCTGGCAGCCGTCGGAAGTGCGGCTTCCATAGTAAGTCCACTTATTGTTGCGCGAACCGAACGAGTTATCCCATGCGCCGTCGGGCAGCATAAAGCTGAGCTGCTTGTGCAGTACGTCGGTCAGCTTGTCCAGCGCCGCATCGTCGCCCACGGCTACGGCGTACTTGACGAGCGACGGTATGGACTCCTCAACGTTATAGCCGATGTCGATGGCGCGGCAGCCGCGCGGTGTGACTACATCGCGAGGCTTGCCCTCGCCATAGAGCAGGCCGTTGGGCGTGATATGTTCGAGCGCATATGCGGCCAGATGCTCTGCCTGCGCAATGTACGCTTCGTTATCGAAATACTTGCCGGTCAGCGCGAGTGCTGCCGCGTTTGTTGCGGTGTAGTTTATATTGGTGGGCGCGTCCTCGGTAAGCTCATGATACAGCCAGTTGGCCATACGCGCGAGCTTGTTTTCCCACTTTGCGCGGGTTTCGCCGTCAAGCAGTGACGAATGGCGCTCCAGCGCTTCGCACAGCGCAATCGATTCAAACACGGTTATATAACGCCATTCGGCGTTTGCGTCATTATACACGCTGCCGTCGTCGCAGTACATATTGCGCTCGTGCCAGTCGAACACCGCCTTGGCCGCCTCGACATACTTCATATCGCCGGTGCGGTCGGCCATGTACATGAACGGGTATACCGCGTCCTGGCAGCGGCCATGTTCCACCTTGCACGCCGGGCACAGGAATGCTCCGTCGAACTCCGGCCCCATGTTTTTCACCTGATGCTCGATAAGCTCGTCGCACCATTGCTTGAGCAGGTCAAAGTATACGCTTTGCATTTGAACATCCCCTTTAGTATATTCAAGTTTGATTTTCGATAAATTCCGGGTTAACGTTCCATTTATATTATAATTGCTGCCAGTGCTTTTGTCAAACACATATCGCACGGACGTTTGCAGCAGTTTATGTTCACATCATCCATACGCATCGCACAAAGCAGCACACTTATACAAAAAATGCTCTGCATATGCGCAGAGCATTTTTTGAAAAGCGATACTTATTATTCGCCCGCCACGCTGAGTGCGGACACTATGGCCGACGGCGCGCCGACGCAGCTGCTGCCCGGCATACCGAACCACAGATCGGAGCCCAGCTCGGTCACATCGCACAGCAGCTTCAGGAAGTTGCCCGCAACAGTGATGCCCTTGACCGGACGGCCGATCTTGCCGCCCTCGATCATGAAGCCGCTTGCGCCCAGCGAGAAGTCACCGCTGACCGCGTTTGCGCCCGAGTGCAGACCCATTACGTTGGTTATGAGCAGACCGTCGCCCACGTTGGCAACCAGATCGTCAAAGCTGGTTTCGCCCGGCTTTATGAAGAAGTTGCTGGGCGCGACGGTCGAGCCGCTGGCGTTGCCGGTGGTGGTAACGCCCTGCTTGTACGCGGTTTTGAGGTTGTGCAGGAAGGTCTTAAATACGCCATTTTCTACCACGGACTTGGTATATGTGGCCACGCCCTCGGAGTCGAACGGCGCGGAGGCCATGCCGCCCTTGAGCAGCGGGTCATCTATAATGGTAACGATGTCGGCGGCGATCTTATCGCCCTCGCGGTCTTTCAGCAGCGACAGGCCGTGCTGCGCCGCGTCCGCGCTAAACATGCCCGCAAACGTTTCCAGTATATCGCTCATTACGTCGTGGCGCAGGAGTATCTTATACGTGCCCGACGCGCAGGGATGCGCGCCCAGCGACGATACGGTCTCGCGCGACGCTTCCGCAGCGATGGCGGCAGTGTCGAGTATCGACTTATCATGACCGAAATGTATTGCGGAACCGCTGGCGGTATCGCCGTCGGCCTCGGCTATCGGAGCTACGTACGCGCCCAACACGTTGCTCTTGAAGCTGACGTCCAGTCCCAAGGTGTTTACAAGGCGGGTTTCGCCGCTCTGGCTGATAACCGCGCAGCCCTGAACGCGCTTTATGCGCGAGTCGCTGGCCAGAGTTTCCTTTTCAAGGCGCAGCGCCGCGTCTATCTTTTCGCGCGCGGTCATGTTTTCGACCTCAGTGCTGAACCCATCCACTTCGGCATAGTGGTCGCTGCCGGGGAACAGGAACTCCTTGTCGTCGTTGTCGATCAGTTCGGCGGAGGATTTGGCGCTTTCGACCAGCCAGCCGATGGACGCTTCGTCCAGCACGCGCGTGGAGGCGCGGCCCATGCGGCCGTTGTACAGACCGCGCAGGCTAAGGCTGATGCCGCTCGCCAGCGAATACTCGTCTATCTCGCCGCTGAACACGGATATTTCCATATTTTCGTCTGTGGAATAGCGGCACTCGCAGGCCTCGAAGCCCGCTTCCTTGGCCGCCGCAAACAGCTTATTTATATATTCATTCAGTTCCATGCTTGCCTCCTGTTAACGTCCGCCCACGGTCAAACTGCTGACGCGTATCATAGGCTGACCTACGTTTGTGGGTATGGAGCCGCTTACGGAGCCGCACATGCCCTGACCCATCTTCATATCGCGGCTTACGCGGTCTATCTTCATTATGATTTCCGAGCCCTTGCCAACCAGCGTCGCGCCGCGCACGGGCGTGGAAATTTTGCCGTCCTTGACAAGATAGCCCTCCATTACGGCGAAGTTGAATTCGCCGGTCGAGGGGTTGACCGAGCCGCCGCCCATCTTGGCCGCATACAGGCCGTCGCCCATCGTAGCGATTATCTCGGCCGGGTCGTCGTTGCCGGGCGCGATGAATGTGTTCCTCATGCGCGAAGTGGGCGCGTACGCATAGCTCTGGCGACGCGCCGAACCGGTCACGGGCATGTTCATGCGGCGACCGTTAAGGCGGTCGATCATGTAGTTTTTGAGCACGCCGTTTTCGATCAGAGTCAGGCGTGTAGTGGGCGTGCCCTCGTCATCGATGTTGAGCGAGCCCCATTCGTTGGGCATGGTGCCGTCGTCGATGGCCGTCACGCAGTCAGCGGCAATCTTCTGGCCCAGCTTACCCGCGAACTCGCTGTTGCCGCGCGCAACTGCGGTGGCCTCCAGCGAATGGCCGCACGCCTCGTGGAATATTACTCCGCCGAAACCGCTGTCTATCACGACCGGCATTACGCCCGCGGGGCATACCGGCGCGCGCAGCATTTTAACCGCGGTTTCGGCCGCGATGGTACCGCACGCCGCGGGGTCTACGCGCGTGTCGAACAGTTCAAAGCCCATCATGGCGCCCGGCCCGATGAAACCGGTCTGGTTCTCGCCGTTGCCCGACGCGATTGCCTGTACGCCCAGTCGGGTGTATACGCGCCTGTCATTGGTGAACAGTCCGTCGCTGTTAGCGATTACGACCGACTGATCGACCTCGCGCAGGGACGTTACTACCTGAGATATGGCGGTATCGTATGCCTTGGCGGTGCGGTATGCGTCCAGGAGCTTACGCACCTTGCGCTGGCCGCTCACGTCGCCGGGGAGTTGCTTTATCATATGGATATTAGTCGGGATGGAGCGCGTAAGCTGCACCTGACGGCTCATAACCTCGTCGCCGATTGCCGCCGCGCCCTTGCGCGCGCAAGCAAGCAGCCCTTCGAGCGAAGTATCGTTGGTATGCACGTATACCGCGTTCAGTCCCTGATAAATGCGGATGCCTGCGCCATGATCGCGCGAATTGGCCGCCTTATCGACATTGCCGTCGATCATGGATATTGTGCCGTAAACGGTATCCTCCATGAATATTTCCGCAAAGTCGCCGCCCGTGGTCAGCGCCTCCGCCAGTACGGCTTCCGCCGTGGATTTCGTCAGCATGTTATTCCTCCTTATCCGGACCATCAAAATCAATGATGAAAGTTAGTGAAAGTAGTGGGCTCCTTTTCAGGCAGGCCGAACTGCTGCTTGCCCAATTGGATGCTCTTTATCATAAACGCCATATTGCGGCCGAGGGTGCGCATGGTCTGCAGGCCCTCCGCGTCCTTCAGGACTTCCTCTGCCGAGCCGCCGTATACCATATTCCAGTACTGGCTGCTGGCGATGGGCATACCGCTTATCGAGAAGTACTTGTTCAGCACGTCGAACGACGCGGTATTGCCGCCCCTGCGACAGGTAACGACCGCCGCGCCCACCTTCATGGTCTTATCGACGTTGAATGTGCTGAAAAACAGCCTGTCCATGAACGAGATCGCGCCGCCCGCCGGGGACGAATAGTATACCGGCGCGCCGATCACGAATGCGTCCGCTTCAGCCAGCTTGGACGCGACTTCATTAACCACATCGTCGAATACGCATTTGCCCAACTTGCGGCATTGGCGGCAGGCGATGCAGCCGCGCACGTCCTGATTGCCGACGTGAATCAGTTCGGTTTCGATGCCCTCGGCCTCCAGCGTGTGCTTCAGTTCACTAAGTGCGGTATATGTGCAGCCCTTTGCGTGCGGGCTCCCGTTAATCAGCAATGCCTTCATGACTTTTCCTCCCCTACTTAACACTGTATAGTCGCATATTAGCCTTTACGCGATTTGCTATTTTTATACATATCCGCCAGCTGGTCGCGGTACTTGCGCATTGCGCGTATGCGTTCCTCGCCGCCCAGCTCACCCGGCTCGTAATACGGCGTGCCGCGCGCGTCGTCGGGCAGGTACTTCTGCGGATACCAGTGGCCCGGATACTCGTGCGGATACACATAGCCCGCACCGCTGCCCAGCCTGTCTGCGCCCGCGTAATGCGTGTCGCGCAGGTGCGTTGGCACGGCGGCATAGTTACCCTTCTCCGCATCCTTCATCGCGCGGTCAATCGCCATTACCACCGAATTGGACTTGGGACTTTCACAGACGGTTATTATCGCCTGTGCAATAGGCAGGCGCGCCTCGGGCATTCCCACGAACTCCAGTGCAGTGGCCGCCGCCGCGCAGGTTAGCATCGCCTGGCCGTTAGCCAGACCCACGTCCTCGCTGGCATGAGCGATCAGGCGGCGCACGATTATGCGCGGGTCAACGCCCGCGTAAGTCATGCGCGCAAACCACGCCAATGCCGCGTCGGAATCACTGCCGCGCAGCGATTTGCAAAACGCGCTGAGCATATCGTAATAGTAGCTTTCATCCATGCGTATCATGGGGCGCTGTATGGACTCCTGCGCCACGGCCTCGTCGATTACTATGCGGCCGTCACGGTTGGGCGCGGTCGTAAGCACCGCCAATTCCAGTGCGCCCAGCGCCGAACGCACGTCGCCGCCCGCCACAAACGCGATATGGCGCGCCGCTTCGGGTTTAAGCTCTATGTCCAGATCACCAAAGCCGCGCTCCTTATCGGTAAGCGCGCGGTGCATGGCCTCGATCAGGTCGTTTTCGCCCAGCGGCTCGAACGCGAACACGCGGCACCGGCTGACTATTGCGGGCGTCATGGCTATCATCGGGTTCTCGGTGGTCGAGCCTATGAAGCGTATCGTGCCCTTTTCCATCGCGGGCAGTATCGAGTCCGACTGCGCCTTGCTCCAGCGATGGCATTCGTCCAGCAACAAATACGTCGCGCGGCCATACAGCGTTAGCCTCTCCTGCGCGCGCTTGAGCACTTCGCGCACATCGGCCACGCCGCTGGTCACGGCGTTCATCTTTTCGAACGCGGCGTTGGTGGTACGCGCGATTATCGACGCGAGCGTGGTCTTGCCGGTTCCGGGCGGGCCGTAGAATATACAGCTGGTCAGCCGGTCGGCCTCGATTGCGCGCCTGAGCAGCCGCCCCGGCCCCACAATCTGGCGCTGACCCAGGAACTCGTCCAGCGTGCGCGGGCGCATACGGTCGGCCAGCGGCGCGTTGCGGCGCACGGGTTCCGGCTCAACAGAACCGCCCTGCGCGGCCATTGAAAACAGATCCTCCATTTGACTCTCCTAAAGCAGATGAAACTTCGTTACATTACCATTATATACCATGCGGGTTAAAATATAAAGCCGATTTGCAGTGCCGGTGCTGTGTTATTGGGCATTTTCAGCATCTTTTAATTTCCGGAGCGCATTACAGACGGGCTGTTTGCCGATTCTAATCCGAGCATCGGATTTGACTTGGGCGTTTCTCGGTTTAAGGCGCATTGCCGCTGCGCGCCTGCTGCGGCGAAACGCCGTAGTACTTCTTGAATACGCGGCTGAAATAGAATTGGCTGGAGTAGTTGAAGCACGCCGATATTTCCGATATGGACATGGAACTGGTGAGCAGCAGCTCCATCGCCGCGTTCATCTCGCCCTTAAGCATAAATGCCTTGGGCGCAAGTCCGGTTGCCGCGTGCGCCGCGTCGCGGAAGCTACGTTCGCACATGCCCGCCTCGCGCGCCATTTCGGCCACGCTCAGCTTCTCTCGGCGGCCGCGTTCCAGCAATGAGATTATCTGCTGCTGAAGCAGGCCGCCCGCGTCCGCGCTTTCGGCACGCAGCATCCAGTCTGCCAGCATGTAATTGAACAGCGTCTCGGCCAGAGCCAGCTCACACATGCCCGAACTGCCTAAGCTTATAAAGCAGCGCTCCAGTTCAGTGCGTTCGCGCTCGCTCACATGTAGCGAAATCAGCTCGCCCAGCCGCGCCGGTTCGCCGTCCATCAGGAAATCGAACCGGTAGAACCGCCAGCCGTCGTGCGACGCGGCGTGGCTTAATATGTCCTCATTGCGCATGATGAGCAGACTGTTTGCCTTCAGCTCATACGTTTTGCCGCCGCATGTAACCACCTGACCCGCGCCGGTCAGCGTGCGCAGCACCACAAATGCGTTTTCGGGCTGTTCGCGCCTGCGAACCACGCTGTAGGACCAGTCGGCCTCGACGTACCACGCGTTTTCCAGCCTTGCGTGCAGGATTGCGCGGGGGCTTTCCCTTCTGGCGAGTAAGTTGCGCATGGCAGTCACCATCCCCTGCATCCATCATATCACACTTTTGCCGATTTGTACATCTGAATTTATGCCATGGCATTCGACATCAGGGCGCGTGTGCGGTGAATCCTTATGGCCGAGACTTACAAATTCTGCCGAATTGTGTTGTCTGGCTAAACGTCATTAAAACGTCACACATGCATCCGACTGGCGAACTTGACAGTATATCTGCGCCGTCATATACTTTGTTATAGATTTTATGCTCGTGAGGTATATTTGCTGTGATTACATATGAAAAGTTTCTAAAGCTCGGCATAAGTCTTGTGCCGCTGGGCGTTGAAGCGCGTACGGACAACGAGCATTACTTCTGCACGCCGCGCGGCGCAAAGGTGCTCGGCTGGGCGGGCGTGGACGGCATACATTACTGCTTTGTGCGCGGCAGAGGCGATATGGTTTTTGCCGTAAGTCCCATGAATGCGCCCGGCGAGTATGTGCACCCGATTGCGGGCAGCTTTGAGGACTTTCTGCGCCTGCTGATGGCGTGCGGCGACGCGGCGGCGCTTGAACAGGCATGGCAGTGGAACGAGGGGCAATTTAACGACTTTCTGCGCGAGAACCCGCCTACGGACGAGCAGAAGGGTACTGTTCAGGCAATCGCCGACGCGACCGGGCTTGCGCCTGTCGATGAACCTTGGCAATACATACACGAGCTGCAAGCCGGTTTCGATTACAACCTGATAAAGTACACCGATGACAGCGAAATTATTGCACCTGTTAAAACGCATGAATGGCGCGTGCGGTACAGCGGCGGCATATTGGACGGCAGCCGCGAACGCCCCGGCACGGAGATAGCCATAGTCAAAACGTTCGAATGGTGCGGCGACGAATACTACATACCTGCGGCGTATTCGTGTGCCAAAGGGCTGGTCATTGATATATTTAAGCGCGTGCCGAAAGAGCGCATTCAGGCGTTTATCGACAAGTATCACCTCAGCGCGGACAGCGATGAGGCCGACTTTGACCGCGACACCATGCGGCAGATTGACCGCGACAATCCGCTTAATGTGGACTTTTCCCCCACACTTATATTGAATGGGCGCGAAGTCAGGCGCGATCACGGACTGGGCGAATGCTGGAATCCGATAACGTCTGAATGCGTCACCGACGAAATCGCGGCGGTAATGGAGCATTACGCGCTGGATAGGGATTGCGGCTGGGCGATGTTCAGGTGGGCGTTCCCGTGGAAGAAGCGTTGCGAGGTGCAATCGCTTTCAATCATAATGTCGGCAGACAAAACCGACATAGACGGGCCGATAATTGATGATGCCAAGCCGGGCAGAAATATATGCCTGACGCACCCGATCACCGGCGCGGAGCATACGCTTACTGTGCACGACGTTGATGAGGAAACGACCGATTTCTCGCGTTACATGCCGAGCGGGTTTGTACTGCCTACATGCTACACGACGCTTACCTATTCGCTTGAGCCCGACATTGCGCAGGACGAAATTTATATGCGCGACTGCGACGGCGGCGATATTGCGCGGCGCATAGAAACGCCCTCAGCCGATAATACAAACGAGTGCTCCTCCGCAAGCGTAGGCATAATCGGCGGCGCGGACGGGCCGGTCGCAATTTTCACATCAGCCTTACCGAGCGACACGCGGCACGTCGCGTGTTCGTCGATGCGATTTGAACACTGCGATCATATACGGTGGCGCGTCGGCTTCCGCATAAAGCTGCACGAAGATATTAATGTAAAGCTGATATAACACGGCGTGTCAGTCGATGTCACATGACCTCGATTGACACGCTTCTTTCGCGGTGCTAGAATGAATGTAAAAGCACAGCGCGCGTTCGGCACACGGGCAGCGCGGATGGAGGAACACAAATGCTGCTGTTTTATTTGAGACATGGCGATCCCATATACGACCCCGACAGTCTTACCCCGCTGGGCCACAGGCAGGCCGAGGCGCTGGGCAGGCGTTTGGCGCGATACGGCCTTGACCGCATATATGCGTCCAGCTCGACCCGCGCGCAGTTGACCGCGAAGCCTACGTGCGAGATGCTCAAGCTGGAGATGCAGATACTCGACTGGACAAACGAGAGCTACGCATGGCAGCAGCTGGCTATGGACACCGGCGACGGCCGCCGCAAGTGGGCGTTCCAGAATGAAAAGTATATACAGAGCTTTCTGAGCGCCGATGTGCGCGCGATGGGCGAAAAGTGGCCTGAACACCCCGACTTTGCGGGCACCACGCTGGGCGAAGGCATTGCGCGCGTCAAACGCGAAACGTATGCTTTCTTAGCTGAATTAGGATATGTATACGACGAGCAGGCGGGCGCGTACCGCACCGAGGGCGGCAATGACGAGCGCGTGGCGCTGTTTGCGCATCAGGGCTTTGGCCTGGCGTTTTTGAGCAGCGTAATGGGCATACCCTACCCCACATTCTGCACACACTTTGACATGACTCACTCGGGCATGACCGTAATCGAGTTTTCGTCCAAGCCGGGGCTGACCGCGCCGCGCATATTGCAGTTGTCCAACGATTCGCACATATACGCCGATGGACTGCCTACCAATTATAATAACGAATTGCGCTTCTAATGGCAGATGCAGGCGGGCGATAAGGCTTGGCTTATTGAAAGGACTTAGCGGTTTGCCAAACTGCTTTCTGCAATAAGAATGTCTTATCACCGAACGCTTGTCCGGCTTTGATGCGCAACCTGATTCACGCGAGAGGTACTTTATTTATGAAGATAGTTATACTGGATGCATATACCGCCAACCCCGGCGATCTCAGTTGGGATGGACTGCGCGCGCTGGGCGAACTTACGATATACGACCGCACCGCCGCGTGCGACGTGGACGCGCGCATGGCGGGCGCGGATATCGTGCTGACCAACAAAACGCCAGTAACCGCGGCCAACATCGAGGCCGCCAAGTCGCTGCGCTATATCGGCGTGCTGGCCACGGGCTATAACATAGTCGATGTGGCTGCGGCGCGCGCGCACGGCATACCTGTTACCAATATCCCCGCGTACTCCACCGACTCGGTGGCGCAGCTGGTGTTTGCGCATTTGCTTGAGATATGCCATCACGTCGGGCATCACAGCGCCGCGGTACACGCGGGGCGCTGGGCCTCCAGCCCGGACTTTGCGTTCTGGGATTATCCGCTTATTGAGCTGAGCGGCAAGACGATGGGCATAATCGGATATGGCCGCATAGGGCACGCCGTGGCCAAGATTGCACGAGCGTTCGGCATGAACGTAATCGCGGCCGGCACGCACCATCAGTATCCCGAGGTGGTTCCGATGGACGAGCTGCTGGCAAAGAGCGACGTTATTTCGCTCAACTGCCCACTGGTGTCCGAGACGAAGGGGCTGATATGCCGCGACACGATTGCGCGCATGAAGGATGGCGTAATCATAATCAACACATCGCGCGGCCCGGTCGTGAACGAAAGCGATCTGCGTGACGCGCTTATCAGCGGCAAGGTATACGCCGCGGGCATCGACGTTGCGTCGCAGGAGCCTATTCAGCCCGACAACCCGCTGATTGGGCTGGACAACTGCTTCATTACGCCGCACATCGCGTGGGCGCCGCGCGAGGCGCGCGTTCGCCTGATCGACATCGCGGTAAACAACGTACGCGCGTTCATTGACGGCGCGCCCGAAAACGTCGTTAACGCGTAAATCGCGTTTCAAACCGAGCAGTTCACAATAGTGAGTTTTTCTTAGTTGAAGCTGCGTAACAGTGATAAGCCAATAGGCGATGTTGCAGGAATTGCGAAGCAGCTCTTGTAATTGCGGATTAGGGAAGTTCCGAGACATATTCTAGAGTGTGTCTCAAGCGGAACAATCCGCAGACCCAAGTGGATTTTGCGTCAGTTCAAGGAATAAATCCGAAGGCTTAGCAGCGCTAAGTCGAGCCTTGTGACGCAGAAATGGCGGAGCGACGCCCGAAATTGCGTACTCCGGAATTTTTGAGACACACTCTAAACCATCCATACAAAAATGGCGGCTTTGCGCACCTATGCCCGAGTTGCAGGAACGCGCCCGCGCGCCGGAGAATCTAAAAAATATTTTTTATTCAGACGCGCGGCGTGCGCGCCTTACGGAGGAAACAATGGAGCCATACGGCGATAGCAACAAGTCCAATTCCACGCGCGAGAGCCGCACAAAACGCGAGCTGAACGAATGGCGCGCAAGCGAAAAGCCCGCGTCGGGCGCGCCCGTGCACAAGGAGATAAAGCAGCCCAAGCCGCAAAAGCCCAAGTCGGACGAGCCCAAACTCGACGAGAAAACTGCCGCGCAGGTTCAGACTGACGAGCAGTCCGAATATGCCGCGCGCGGTTCGGCGCACCGTGAAGCGCCGCGCAGGAACCCGGCCGCAATAGAGTCCCAAACACCGGCCGCGCCCAAGCGCGAACGCACTGTCACGATAGATATGCCGCCGTTTGTCAAGACAGCTCTGCTGGCCGTGCTGTGCGTGTGCATGGCGGGCGGGCTTGTATGGGGCGCGGGCAGGCTGCTGCCGCGCATGGGCATAGACGTGTTTGGCTCGGCGGGCGACGGGGCTGTGCCTACGGCTACGGTTGACCCCAATGCCACTCCCCTGCCTACGGTCGATCCAAATGCAACGCCCACGCCTACACCTGACCCTAACGCCACGCCCGATCCGGACGCGACCATCGATCCAAACGCCACGACAGATCCAAACGCAACGCTCGACCCCAATGCAACGCCCGACCCTAACGCGCCGATCGTCGTGACCGGCCAGGCCGAGGTGTACGAAACCACTGTGGACGAATCGGAAGCGCATGTAATATACTTCCACACTGAGGACGGCAATATATTCATAAGCGCGCTAAACGAGTCCTTCCCGGTGGTCAACGGCGAAGCGGTTGTCACTATTCCCGACTCGACGTGGTTCGAGGCAACGCCCGCGAACGACGCTGCATTCGATGTAGAACTGTCGCCGGTGCTGACCACACAGATGGGCGAAACTCGCGTACTGGACGAGATTGCTTACAGCGTGGATGTGCCCAGTTCGCCGCTGGAGATAATCAAGCCCGAGGGCGGCTATGAAGAGGTGCTTATGTCACTTTACACGCTGCAAATGCGCGTAACGCCCGGCTCTTACGTAACCGTCAACGGCAACGACATGTCCGACTTTGTGGACAAGCGCGGCTACCTGAGCGTCAATCAGACCATCGAGCCGATTGGCGACAACGTGGTCAATATAACCGTACTCACGCCCTCGCATAAGGAGACGCGCGCGCAGGTCACCATATACCGCCCGGTATTCGACATACCGCTGGAGCTGGATATAAACACCATTGACACTACCAGCAGCAGTAAGGTGACTATAAGCGGCACATTCGAGCCGGGCGCGACGCTGACCGTATCGCCCCAGCCCGTAAATTCGCAGATCGATACGAGTGCGGGTACGTTCAAGTTTGAGATGAACCTGACGCTTATCGGCGATAACGAGATTACGATAACCGCGTCCGAGCCGGGCAAGGAAAGCTCGGTCATAACCCACAACATATACTATCTGCCCACCGAGGCCGAATACTCGTCCAAGGCGTGGAAGATGGACTATGATGCGCTGTCCAACTATTACAAGGGCTGGATCGGACGCATATTCCTGTGCCAGGGCACGGTTAAGGAGATTCTGCCCGCGCCCACCGTCGAGCCGGACTCTACCGAGAACTCGATAAGCAACCAGCTGCTTCTGCTCGATGTAGGCAGCGGCAAGGAGCAGATCGTGTACATCGAGAACTATTCCAGCCTGAGCGCTGAGGTCGGCAAGGAATACAAGATGTTTGCAGACGTGGCCGGTATCAGGGACGGTTATCCGTACCTGATTGCGCGCTATGTTTACGAAGTACAATAATTCGGAGGACTAAAGACATGGTACCTTCTAAAGAAGAAGCCGAAAAGCTGCTGCATGAATATAATCAGTCCGAGGCGCTTTTGACCCACGCGCACGCTGTTGAAGGCGTAATGCGCCACTGGGCCGCGCTGAAGGGCGAAGATGTAGAATACTGGGGCGCGGTCGGACTGCTGCACGATCTGGACTATGAAAAATACCCCGATCAGCATTGCGTAAAATGCGTGGAGATACTGCGCAAGCACAATGTTGACGAGGACATAATCCACGCGATATGCTCGCACGGATACGGCATATGCTGCGATGTGAAGCCGGAGCGTTATATGGAAAAGGTGCTATACACCGTGGACGAGCTGACCGGTCTTATCAACGCGTGCGCAATAATGCGCCCCTCGCACTCGGTCATGGATATGGAGCTTAAAAGCATAAAGAAAAAGTATAAGCAGCACACCTTCGCGGCGGGCGTAAACCGCACTGTGATCGAAAACGGCTGTCAGATGCTGGAACTGCCCTTGGATGAGGTAATAACCGAAACTCTGATAGGTATGCGCGAGGTGGCCGACAGCATCGGACTGGGTATGGCCGAGGCTTAAAAAAGGAAGTCGCAGATATGAAAAGCGAAGTAAAGCTGCGCGTGGCGACTGTAAGCGACGCGGCAGAGCTGCTTAAAATATACGCGCCCTATGTCACCGACACCGCGATAACATTCGAATACGATGTACCCACGCTTGAGGACTTTGAAGGGCGCATCGCGCATACGCTGGAGAAGTATCCCTACTTTTCGGCCGAGCTAAATGGCGAAATCGTTGGATATGCCTATGCCAGCGCATTTCATCCGCGCGCGGCATACGGCTGGGCGGCGGAAACGTCTATATACGTGCGCCGCGATATGAAGCGCATGGGATTGGGGCGCACGCTGTACGACGCGTTGGAAACCGCGCTAAAGGCGCAGGGCGTGCTTAACCTGAACGCATGTATCGCCTGTCCCGATGTGGACGACGAGTATCTGACGCGCAACAGCATCGGCTTCCATGCGCATCTAGGGTACAGCATGGTGGGCGAGTTCCACAATTGCGGGTACAAGTTCGGGCGCTGGTACAACATGGTCTGGATGGAAAAGATGCTGGGCGAGCATGTTGACGATCAGCCGCCGATCAAGCGATTTGACGAGGTGCGCGCCGAACTGGGCTATTAACTGTTTTAAGGCATAAATCAAGGCATTCGTGTGCTGAAATCTCAGATGCACGGATGCCTTTTCATTATTCAGTCTCAGAACTTCCTGAACAGTCCAACCGCCTTTCCCACCACCTGAACCTCGTCCGGGTAGATCGGGTCCATCAGGTCGTTTTCAGGCTGCAGACGCACCTTGCCGTCGTCCTCGACGTATATGCGCTTTAGCGTCGCGTCCTCGCCATCGACCAGCGCCACGCCGATTTCGCCGTTTTCCACCTCAGGCTGGCGGCGGATTATCACATAGTCGCCTGAAAGTATGCCGGCGTTTATCATGCTCTCGCCCCGCACGCGCAGCGCGAAGAATTCGCCGCCCTCAGCCAGTTCACGCGGCACCATTATGTAATCCTCGATGTCCTCAACGGCCAGCGCGGGCTGCCCCGCGGGCACGCGACCCACAACGGGCACCACCTTGCCGCGCGCGCCGGTCTGTTCGATGACCTCGATGGCGCGGGGCTTGGTGGGGTCGCGGCGAATCAGGCCGCGCTTTTCCAGCCGCGCCAGATGGCCGTGTACCGTGGATGTGGAGCTTAGGTGTACTGCGTCGCAAATTTCCCTTACGCTAGGCGGGTATCCCTTCAATTCGATCGTCTGCTTGATAAATTCGTATATTCTATCCTGCGTATCGCCGCGCGGCATAACTACCACCTCAATTTTATGCTGATTCGATTATAGCATATCTCGCGATGGCTGTCAAAGATAATGGAGGATAAATGCAAAAATATGTTCGCATTTGCCGCATTATAATGCCGACAGCACCACGGCGGTACGGGCAGAAAGCCCGCGCGCAAATGTCGTATCTTGTGCGGCGCGTGGCAGTGCTTCCCACCTATGCGTTATTTTCTTTAAGCCATTTTTCTACCTGTTCGCGGCTGAAACCTATGAATTCGGCGATTTCATAGGTGGAAAAACCCTTTTTCTGCATTCTTGCGGCCGTAGCTTTCGCCTGCTCTTCGCGACCGATTTTTTCGCCTATTTCCTTGCCTATTGCCTTACCTATTTCTTTACCGATCTCTTTGCCGATTTCTTTGCCCCTGCTTTCAATCCTCTCAAGCACTTCACACATATTGCGCGGCCCTCCTTCCGCACTGCTATTATACGCCTGCTCGAACCTTTCGTCATTTCCCATAATGCTCAGTAATTGCAGCGTCTCCTGAACGTGTTCGATCGTCTGCGGATTTGGGATGTAATCCTGCGTCAGTTGCTTCTGCACAAAGTAGTCTGCGACTATCCGGAAATCACTCTTAAACTGGCGTACCTTTTCCGGGGAAAGGTATGCGACCGAGAACACATTTACCTTGTAGTCGTTTACGTATTGCTCAAGCTCCGGCGGTATATCGAGGCATCGTTTAAGCGTGATTTCCTTTTCCCATTCCTTCTCCGTGCCGAAGTAGAGCACGAACGTAACCACCGGATATTTATTGCCGGCCGAGCCGTATTGCGACCGGTATTCCGCGCCGTCATACCCTATTACCCGCAACGGCATGAGCGAATCGATGGCCGTCTGGTTCTCTACGCCTATGCAGGCAATCCTTACGCTGCCGTTTTTCCATCGCTTGGCCACGTCTCTTTCTACTTCGCGGAGCTTGCCGTCGGCCTTGTACGCAGAGCGCGGCGCCTGATCCTCAAGCTCTGACGGCTTCATGAGCTCCTCGCCGTCAAACAGAAGGACATTCACGATATCTGCGAAAACATCGTTGTATGATTCCAGGATTTTTTCTGAAATATCCTTTTCAGCCACCTCGCCACCGCCTTTTCGCCTTTTAAATATCCTTGTACTACTATGATTATATCATACATTGCATGTGCTGTCAAAGAAAGCCGAGATCAACACAAACATACATTCGCTTTATGTGCCGTTACGTATTCTCTTCCTCGCATAAAACGTAAGCCGCGTACACAATCAATTTTTGATTGTAACAGGATTTCGCCGTCTCAACGTCGAATTTTGTATGGAAAATATACTTGAAATGAGGCGCTTAAATGGACACCCGCAAGGCTAACGTCGTGGATATGACGCGCGGATCAATCATTCGGCACCTGCTGAAATTCGCATGGCCGGTATTCATCGGCTGCATATGTCAGCGCATGTATAACTTCGTAGACGCATACGTCGTGGGACGATACCTGGGCGACGTGGCGCTGTCGGCGGTCAGCGTCGCGGGCGTGGCGACGTATCTGTATTCGTCGCTGGCGCTGGGCGTGACGACGGGCGTATCGGTCGTCATGGCGCAGTACTTCGGCGCAGGCGATGAGTTGTCAGTCAAGCGCACGTTCGTGTCGTCGATATACGTGGCTGTCGGCGCGGCGCTGGCGCTGACTGCGGCTGGGCTGATTACGCTCGATCCGCTGCTCAGGGTGCTCCAGACTCCTGAGGAGCTTATACCTGACACGCGCGCATACCTGTCGGTAATATACATCGGCGGCATTGCGACCATGATGTACAACTGGATTGCGTCGGTGCTGCGCGCGCTGGGCAACTCTACCATGCCGCTGGTATTCCTTATATTGGCGAGCATACTCAACGTGGTGCTGGACGTGGCGCTGGTTTCATGGATACCTTTGGGCGTTGCGGGCACGGCGTGGGCCACGGTTATTGCGCAGCTACTAAGCGGCGCGGCGTGCATGATATACGCATGGAAAGTTACGCCGCTTATGCGCGTTGAGCGCGCGGAGTGGCGCTACCGCTCGCATTACGGGCGCGAGGTACTGCGCTATGGTCTGCCCACGGCGCTTCAGATGAGCATAATTTCTGTCTCTGATATGATGCTTCAGACGGCGGTCAACACATATGGCACGACCATGGTGCTGGCGTATGGCATATGCCTGAGGGTTGAGGGCATAGGCTGTCAGTTGGGCGATGCACTTAGCGCCGCGTCAGCGACATTCACCGGCCAGAACATCGGCGCGGGTGACATTGGCCGCGTGCGCAAGGGCGTGCGCGCGTCGATACTGATGAACGTAGCGGGCTACATAATCGTATCAATCGCGATATTTGCGTGCGCCGAGCCGATAATGCGCATGTTCACCGACAACGCCGAGGCCATCGGGTACGGCATAGAGTACATGCGCATAATGGCGGTGTTCTTCGTGTTTCTGGGGCTGGTGTGCATGTTCCAGAGCCTTCTGCGCGCGGCGGGCGACATACCCGTCACTATTGCAATGGGCATAAGCGAGGTCGTCACGCGCGTGGTGTTCATAATGATATTCCCGCGGCTGTTCGGCTTCCACGGGCTGTGGTGGGTGTCGCCGCTTACGTGGGTGTGCGCGTCGTCGCTGGGGCTGTGGCGCTATCTGTCCGGGCGCTGGATTGGTAAGGCGGTTACGTCGGCAAATCACGATAGCCCGGATTCGATTGAGGCATGACGATTGCGTTCAGGCATTTTTCGTGCAAGGCAGAACGCGCGTGTATTGCTTTCCAGAGCATTGGCATAGGCGAAAGCTGGTTCAGCAAGTGTTCATCGTTCAAAGCAAGCCGATTGCCTAAACCTATAAATATCAGGCATACTAAAAACCCTGTCCCCCACGTTTGCGGGAGACAGGGCTTTCTTATACATTACGATTAAGCCTTTTCAAACATATCGGCCAGCTTGCGGGCGGAATCGGCGAGATCCTGAGTGCCCTTCATCACGTTGTCTGCGTTGAATTTGGAATCTTCCAGATAAGCGCTGGCCTCCAGCGTGAAGTAGCCCTTATAGTCGATCTTCTTGAGCGCCTTCACAATAGCGTCAAAGTCAATATTCATGCTGAACGGAATCTGGTGCGAATCGTGCCACTGGTCGTTATCGTGGATATGCAGAGCCTGCAGGCGGTCGCCCAGCGCCAGCACCATCTGCGCGGCGTTGGTGTTCAGGCCGCGCATTTCGGCATGGCCGATGTCCAGGCACGCCACGAAGTACGGATCGTTAACCGCGTCCAGATGCGCGTTGAAGCTGGCCGGATCGCTGCACGCCGCGGGCAGAGCTTCGTTCTTTTCGTCGCTCCAGTTCCACATGTTTTCGGTGGCTATCTTCACGCCGCACTCCTTGGCAAAGGGCAGTATCTTTGCATACATTTCGGCGTTCTGCTCGGGCGTCAGGTTATTGCAGGGATGGACTATGCAAATGTTGCCGCCCGCCTCGGCCGTGCATTCAAGCGCGCGCTTCATGCTGTCGAATATCTCCGGCACATGGCTGGGGAACGGCGCGTGCGACTGGTTGCAGACTATGCCGTTGTCCAGGCCGATCTGCTTGAGCTTACGGGCGAATTGCAGGTAGTTGTCCTTGGACAGCGGATGATCGTTAGGCAGAACCTTGCGGGTCTTCCAATCGTACTTAACCATATCGAACATGGAGAAGTCCCACGCGTCGAAACCGGCCTTGGCAACCAGCTCAACGGCCTTTTCCTCGCCCACAATACAGGCGATGGAGCCAATTTCAGTAGATATTTTCATGCATGTAGTCCTCGTTTCCATTTAATCTTGAGTGCCGCGTTATTGCGGATTTGCCATCATTATAGCACATTCTTCGCTTTATGAAAAGCCTGTGCGCGGCATTTCGTGCCTTCGCGCCACTAAAATGCGGCGCATCCCTTCGCCATATGCGTAGGAATGCGCCGCACTTTATTATAAAGCTATGCGCTTATCAGATTTCGACAACGCCATCGTAAATCTTTTCGCAGTCGCCGGTCAGGTAAACCGTCTCGTCGGTATACTTGACGTCCAGACGGCCGCCCTTTACGTCCACGCGGATGTCCTCATCCTTGGGGCAGAAGCCGTGCAGTACGGAGGCCACAGCAGCCGCGCACGCGCCCGTGCCGCAAGCCCAGGTCTCGCCCGAGCCGCGCTCCCACACGCGCATCTTGATGTGCGTGCGGCTTACCACGGTCACGAATTCGATATTGGCGCGCTCCGGGAATATATCGTTATACTCCAGCAGCGGGCCTATCTTGTCCAACTCTACGGCGTTTACCTGGGGCACGAATATCACGCAGTGCGGATTGCCCATGGACAGGCAAGTTACCTTAAACTCATGTCCGGCCACGGTCACGGGCGCGTCGATCACCGGATCGCCCTTGAGCGTGGTGGGCACCTTTTCGCTGTCGAGTATCGCGGGGCCCATATCTACGCGCGCCGCAGTTACGTTGCCCGCAGGCAGGAACAGCTTAATGTGCTTTATGCCGCTGCGAGTCTCTATGTCCATTTCGGTCTTATGCACAATGCCCGACTCGTACAGATACTTGGCCATGCAGCGGATCGCGTTACCGCACATCATACCTTCGGAGCCGTCCAAATTGAACATGCGCATCTTGGCATCCGCAACGCGCGAAGGCAGCATGGTCACTACGCCATCGCCGCCTATGCCGAAATGGCGATCGGACAGGAGTACTGCCAGCGATTCAGGGCTGATGATGTTCTCCCTAAAGCCGTCGAAGTAGATATAGTCGTTGCCGCAGCCCTGCATCTTGGTAAAGGACAGGCGCGTCTTTTCGGTGCGCAGATGGCCGATGTCGACCAGCTCGGTGGATATGAGCGAGTAACGCGAGCGCAGCGAATTGGCCAGCGCGACGGCGGTATCCAGTGAGGTCAGGCAGGGTATGGCGCGCTCGACCGCCTTGCGGCGAATCTTAACTGAGTCGCGGTTGGGCAGACGACCCTTGGCAGAAGTGGATATTACGTACTGCACCTTGCCGCTGTCGAGCAGGGTCATGGCGTTAAAGCTGCTTTCGTGAATCTTGCCTATAACCTGCGACTTGATGCCCGCATCGGCCAGCACGCGCGCGGTGCCCTCGGTGGCGTACAGTTCGAAGCCCAGCTCGGCATACTTGCGCGCGATGTCCGGAATCTCGAACTTATCGGTGTCGCGCACGGATATGAACACGCCGCCGTGCTTCTGCATATTGTAGCCCGCCGCAGTCAGGCCCTTGAACAGGGCTTCCTCCAGCGACTTGCCCACGCCCAGCACTTCGCCGGTGGACTTCATTTCCGGCCCCAGCTGGGTGTCCAGATCCATCAGCTTTTCAAACGAGAATACCGGCACCTTGACCGCGACGTACGGCGGCGCCTTGTACAGGCCGCAGCCATAGCCCATATCGCGCAGGTTTTCGCCCAACATACAGCGCGTGGCCAGATCGACCATGGGCACGCCCGTTACCTTGCTCAGGTAAGGCACGGTACGCGAGGAGCGCGGGTTAACCTCGATCACGTAGATTTCGTGCTCGTAAATTACGTACTGAATATTGATAAGGCCGTGCGTATCCAGCGCCAGAGCGAGCTGACGGCTGTTTTCGACTATGCGGTCGGTTATGTCGCCGTTCAGGCTGCGCGGCGGGTATACGGCAATGGAGTCGCCCGAGTGTATGCCTGCGCGCTCGATATGCTCCATTATGCCGGGTATCAGTATGTCCTTGCCGTCCGATATGGCGTCTACCTCGACCTCGATACCCATAAGGTACTTGTCGATGAGCACGGGATTATCCTGCTTATGGCTCAGGATTATCTTCATGTACTCGTGCACGTCCTCGTCGGAAAAGGCGATGATCATGTTCTGGCCGCCCAGCACGTAGCTCGGACGCAGCAGCACCGGGTAGTCCAGACGGTGCGCTTCGGCGATGGCCTCTTCCTCGGTCATTACGCCCGCGCCCTTGGGACGCTTTATATTCAGTTCCTCAAGCAGCTCGTCGAAGCGCTCGCGGTCCTCGGCGCGGTCGATGGAGTCCGCGCTGGTACCCAGTATGCGCACGCCCTGGCTTTCAAGGAACTTGGTCAGCTTTATCGCGGTACCGCCGCCGAACGCCACAACCACGCCGTAGGGATTTTCGGTCTTGATGACGTTCATTACGTCCTCGGGCGTAAGCGGCTCGAAGTACAGGCGGTCTGCGGTATCGAAGTCGGTGGACACGGTTTCGGGGTTGTTATTGATTATGACAGTCTCGAAACCGGCGCGCTTGAGCGCCCATACGCAGTGAACCGACGCATAGTCGAACTCGATGCCCTGACCTATGCGGATGGGGCCGCTGCCCAGTACGATAACGGTCCTTTTATCGGTCGGATGCGAGCGGATGAAGTCGCTGGCCTCGTTCGCGCCGTCATAAGTGGCGTAGAAGTACGGGGTCTGCGCCGCAAACTCGGCCGCGCAGGTATCGACCATCGAGTAGCCCGCGGGCAGCTTCTTCTGCAGCTTCTGGCCGGACAGCTCCTCAATCGTGCGGTCGAGGAAGCCTAGACGCTTGGCGCGCATATACAGGTCGTTATCGACCGCGTGCTCGCTCAGCTCGCGCTCCATTTCAACCAGCCGCATGAGCTTGCCCAGGAACCACTTATCGATCATGGTGATCTCGTGGATTACGTCGGGCGATATGCCGCGGCACAGCGCCTCATACACGCAGAACACGCGCTCGTCGGTGCATTCGTGCAGCTTTTCGACGATTTCCTCATCGGTCAGCGGCGCGAGCTTCTTCATGCGCAGTGTATTCTGGGAAATCTCCGCGCCGCGCACTGCCTTCATGAGGGCTTCCTCAAAGCGGGAACCCAGCGCCATTACCTCACCGGTGGCCTTCATCTGAGTGCCCAGAGTACGCTTTGCGTACACGAACTTATCAAACGGCCACTTGGGGAACTTAACCGCAACATAGTCTAGCGCCGGCTCAAACAGCGCGCTGGTCTTGTGGGTTATTGCGTTGCGCAGTTCATCCAGAGTGTAGCCAATAGCGATCTTGGCCGCAACCTTAGCGATAGGATAGCCGGTCGCCTTGGAGGCCAAGGCGGAGGAACGGCTCACGCGCGGGTTAACCTCGATTACGGCGTACTCAAACGAGTCGGGCTTGAGCGCAAACTGCACGTTGCAGCCGCCCTCCACGCCCAGCGCATGGATGATGTTCAGCGCCGCGCTGCGCAGCATCTGGTATTCCTTATCGGCCAGCGTTACGCAGGGTGCGATAACGATACTATCGCCGGTATGCACGCCAACGGGGTCGAAGTTTTCCATGGAGCAGATGGCAATCGCATCGCCCTTGGAATCGCGCATTACCTCGAACTCGATTTCCTTCCAGCCCGCGATGCATTTTTCGATAAGCACCTGGGTTATGGGCGACAGGCGCAGACCGCCGGTCGCGATCTCATCCAGCTCGGCCTCGTCGTTGGCTATACCGCCGCCGGTGCCGCCCAGCGTGAACGCGGGACGCACGATTACCGGGTAGCCGATTTCCTTGGCATAATCCAGCGCGTCCTTGGTGGTAGTTACTACCTTGGAGGGCACGCAGGGCTGATTGATGGACAGCATGGTGTCCTTGAACATCTGCCTGTCCTCGGCCTTATCGATGGTCTCGGGATTGGCGCCCAGCAGACGGACGTTATGCTCCTTCAAAAAGCCGCTCTTAGCCAGCTGCATCGCGAGGGTCAGGCCGGTCTGGCCGCCCAGAGTGGGCAGCAGGCTGTCGGGCTGCGCCTCGAGGATTATGCGCTCCAGCGTTTCGAGCTTGAGCGGCTCCATGTATATCTCGTCGGCCATTGCGGTGTCGGTCATGATGGTCGCGGGGTTGGAGTTGACCAGTACGACCTCGAGACCCTCCTCGCGCAGCGCGCGGCAGGCCTGAGTGCCCGCGTAGTCGAATTCGGCGGCCTGGCCGATGACTATGGGGCCGGAACCTATGACCAGTACCTTATGTATCTGCGGATTCTTAGGCATTGCGCGCACCTCCCATCATGTCAATGAAACGGTCGAACAGATACCCGGTATCCAGCGGGCCGGACGAAGCCTCCGGGTGGAACTGTACCGAGAAGGCGTTATGCCACGGATAATCCACGCCTTCGCAGGAATCGTCGTTCAGGTTTACGAAAAGGAGCTTGGCGTGGCGCGGCAGCGTGGAGGTGACGATTGCATAGCCGTGGTTCTGGCTAGTCATATACGCGCGGCCGGTCTTGAGATCCATCGCGGGCTGGTTGGCGCCGCGGTGGCCGTATAGCAGACGCGTGGACTTTGCGCCCTGACTCAGCGCCAGCAGCTGATGACCCAGGCATATGCCCATTATCGGCACGCCGCTTTCAAACAGCTTGCCCACCTCGGCGATTATGTCGGGGTTGTCGGCGGGGTCTCCGGGGCCATTTGACAAAAGCACGCCGTCAGGGTTGAGCGCCAGCACCTGTTCACAGCTGTAAGTAGCCGGAACGCGCACCGTGTTAACCCCTCTGGTGTGCAATTTATCTATCATGGACTTTTTCACGCCGAAATCCCATACGACGACGCGCTTGCCGCCCTCGTTTCCGTTCCAGTATATCGGCTCGCTGCAAGTGACCTTTAGTACCGGCCGCTCGTTCTTCATCTGATGCAGCTTTTCAATTTCTTCGGGAATATTGGTAAGCGCCGGGAGTATCACGGCGTTCATGGTGCCGCTTTCGCGCAGTGTCTTGGTCAGGCGGCGGGTGTCCAGATCATACATGCCGACCACGCCGTGCGCCTTGAGCATCGCGTCCAGCGTGCCCTGACACCTGAAATTGGACGGAACATCGGCAAAGTCGCGCACGATGTACGCCGACGGCCAAACCTTTTCGCTCTCATAATCCTGAGGTATATCGCCATAATTACCGATCAGCGGGAAAGTCTGAACGACCATCTGGCCGCAATAGCTGGGATCGGTCAGCGTCTCCAGATACCCCGTCATGCCGGTGGTGAAAACGGCCTCGCCCGACGCACGCCCCTGTGCGCCAAACGACTTGCCCTCAAACACGTCGCCGTTTTCCAGCAGCAGGTAAACCTTGTTATCCATTTTATCCCTCCGTCTGCTTATTCGCCCAACGGTAGTAATTCCTGAGCGGGAGCCGCCTGTGCCTAGCGCATTTTTAAGCAAACTATATCGATTGTCGGCCTTAAATTGTTCGGAAAAGGCATTTTCTTTGAAATTGCGGCCGACATAATAGTTTATGCGCTGTTCGCAGGTATTTTTGAGCAAATATACATCAAATACGTTCGCTTTAGTATTTTCATGCATTCAATGCACATGCCCGCCCATTTGCTCTAACCTATATTATATCGCAGCGATATTCGCACGTCAAGGGTGTGGACGGTTAACAAGCGATGTTGCTTCGTTTATTAGCATCGGCTTAACCTTAGGCGGGCGATTTGCAATTCGACACACGAATGCTTGCAATCACTTAACAATATCGAGTATTGACAAATCGGGCAAAATGGAATATACTTTGGCGCATGGACGGCAAAGGCGCTGTGGATTCATATCCGCTGCGCTTTTTCTGTATCAGTGATATGACCGGCGTCAATTTACTATTGGAGAGGTGTAATACGATGAGTAAGGTTCCCGAATTGTTTGGATCCCTCGTATTCAACGATGCGCTGATGCGCGAGAGACTGCCAAAGGATACGTACAAGGCACTGCGCAAGACGATGCAGGACGGTAAGAGCCTGGATCCGACTGTTGCCAATGTAGTCGCCAACGCGATGAAGGATTGGGCGATTGAGAAGGGCGCCACTCACTACACCCACTGGTTCCAACCCATGACCGGCATTACCGCTGAAAAGCACGACAGCTTCATATCCCCCACCCCGGACGGCCATGTAATAATGGAGTTTTCCGGCAAGGAGCTTATAAAGGGCGAGCCGGATGCGTCCAGCTTCCCGTCGGGCGGTCTGCGCAGCACGTTCGAGGCGCGCGGCTATACCGCGTGGGATCCCACGTCTTACGCATTTATTAAGGATGATACTCTGTGCATACCCACCGCGTTCTGTTCCTACGGCGGACACGCGCTGGATAAGAAGACCCCGCTCCTGCGCTCGATGGAGGCCATTAACCGTCAGGCGATGCGCATACTTAAGCTGTTCGGCAACGCCGACGTGACCAACGTCCGCACGACCGTCGGCCCGGAGCAGGAATACTTTATAATCAGCGATGAAATGTACGAAAAGCGTCCCGACCTGATCTACTGCGGCCGCACGCTGTTTGGCGCGAAGCCGCCCAAGGGTCAGGAGATGGACGACCATTACTTCGGCGCGATCAAGCCCAAGATACTTGAATACATGGAGGATCTGGACGAGACGCTGTGGAAGCTGGGCATACTGGCCAAGACCCGTCATAACGAGGTCGCACCTGCACAGCACGAATTGGCTCCGATATTCACCACCACCAACATCGCCTGCGACCACAACCAGCTGACGATGGAAATGATGAAGCGCGTGGCTTCGCGCCACGGCCTGACCTGCCTGCTGCATGAAAAGCCCTTCAAGGGCGTAAACGGCTCGGGCAAGCATAACAACTGGTCGATATCCACCAACACCGGCGTGAACCTGCTGGATCCGGGCGAATCGCCGCGCGAGAACGCGCAGTTCCTGCTGGTACTGGCTGCAATAATCAAGGCCGTGGACGAGCATCAGGATCTATTGCGAATCTCCGTCGCCAGCGCCGGCAACGATCACCGTCTGGGCGCTAACGAGGCGCCGCCCGCAATCATATCGATGTTCCTTGGCGACGAGCTGACCGAGATACTGGAGTCCATCGAGAATAACACCTTGTACGATCATAAGGATCAGACGATCATGAAGATCGGCGTACATACCCTGCCCCGCTTCCCGCGCGACACCACCGACCGCAACCGTACGTCGCCGTTCGCGTTCACGGGCAACAAGTTCGAGTTCCGCTCGCTGGGTTCGTCGTTCTCCATCGCCGATACCAACGTAGTGCTCAACACCATCGTGGCCGAGTCCTTCCGTCAGTTTGCGGACGTGCTGGAAAACAGCACCGACTTCACCGCCACCCTGAGCAAGCTGGTGCGCGACACCATAATGCAGCATAAGCGCATCATATTCAACGGCAACAACTACGCGCCCGAATGGGTGACTGAGGCCGAGCGCCGCGGCCTGCTCAACCTGCGCTCCGCACCCGAGGCGTTCCCGCTGCTTGAGAAGCCCGAGAATATCGAGCTGTTCAAGACGCATAAGGTGTTCTCCGAGGACGAGCTGCACGCCCGCACCGAGATACTGCTGGAGAACTACTTCAAGACCATCAACATCGAAGCGCTGACCATGCTGGAGATGGCGCGCCGCGATATACTGCCGAGCGTGTACGGCTACATCAAGGAGCTGACCGATACCGCAGTGGCTAAAAAGACGCTGGGTTTGGACGTAACCACCGAAACCGGCATGATAGACGAGCTGAGCAAGCTGGCCACCGAGTTCGTAAAGCGCACTGATGTGCTGAGCAAGGCCGAAGAAAGCCTGAGCTGCTGCGGCAGCGAGCTGAACTGCGCACAGTACGCGCACGACGTGGTGTTCAAGGCCATGGAAGCGCTGCGCGAAACCGGCGACGCGCTGGAGACCAAGGTCGCGGCCAAGTATTGGCCCTACCCCACCTACGGCGAGATGCTGTTCAGCGTAAAGTAATTGGCACTCCTGAATCAACAATAGTAAGCGAAAGTGGCGGATGCTTGAATTGCATCCGCCACTTTTAATTGTTAAACTGCCAAGTCTGCGAAAGAACGCCCAAACAGGCTTTTCTTTGCAGCTTTCTTTTCCCCTGAAAGGAAAGTGCGTTCTCCCGTCACTCCTAATCGCTGAACGCCTTAATGCAGTCGTCGTTTATCATAATCACCTTTGCGCCCGACTGACGCGCAACATCAGGCAGTCCCGCCGCCGGATATGTGACCAATGATGTGCCTATAACCAGGAACAGGTCGCAGCTGCTCGCGATGTCTATGGCCTCGCTCAAGTGACGTACCGCGTCGGAGTACAGCACTACATCGGTGTCGATTGCCTCGCCGCATACGGGGCAGCGCAGTGCGTGCCGCGCCGCCTTGTCGCCCTGAGCGCGGGCTTCGCGATAGCGCGCGGCAAATTCGGCGGAATCCTCGCGCCAGCCGCAGCCGTGACAAAGCACGAATCTCAGCGAGCCGTGCATTTCCAGTGCGTCCGTGCTGCCCGCCTTGGCGTGCAGGCCGTCTATGTTCTGCGTTATCACGCGCACGTTCAGCTCTTTTAAGGCATAGTGCGCAAGGTTCGGCTCCTTCTCGCACCACTTAACCATGTCGCAGTACAGGTCGAAGAAGTCGATCGGATGATCCTCCATATAGTCGCGCGTCAGGTAGTCGCGCAGCGGCCGTCCCTTGTAGCTGCCCTGAAACGTGGGTATCCCGCTGGGCGCGGATATGCCCGCGCCCGTCAGTGCCGCCGGATAGCGCGCGCTCTTTATAAGCCGCTTTAGATCATTCATAAGCATCCCTCCGAATGTAAATTGGATAATCTATTTTTAAGGCGCAAAAGCGGCGCACGCCCTCACGAGCGCCGCGCCGCCGAACCGACTTACATATTCACAAAGAACTGATAATCGCCTTGTTGCTTAAAAAAACCGTCCGAGCTCCAGCATTCGCCGCTGTCCTCGCGCTTCATGTAAAGCACATAGCCCGGCAGGGTACGCGTGCCGCTGAGACACTCGCGCGCCGCCGACAGCGCCTTGTCGTCAAAGTCGCGACTGCGCGGCAGCATCTGCTGGCTGATGACATCCTCAAGCGTATCTGGGAAGCCCTCGCTTTGCAGCCTATTCATAATCACACTGCCTATGGCAAGCTGAGTATCGTAATCCTCGTCGCCCGCCATTGCATATATCGTCTGGGCCAGCAGCGTCGTTTCATTATCCTCAGTGGACGACGCGACGGGCATCAGCACAATCGCACACATCACCGCCGCTGCCAGCAATATCCGCATTACGCGCCTGCGCATCCTCAATCACTCCCACAAAAAAAGCTTATTATGTGTGCAGACATCGCGCCTACACACTTATATTATAGCATTTTTTCGCGGCTTTGGCAACTATTTTGCAATACTTTTGTAGTATTCAGTGCGATTAAAGTCATATAAGCGCGCCCGGTGCTCGCCTTAATAAGCAAGCGCCGGGCGCGTCGGCATTACTTCGCGATTGTATAGGGCATAAGACTTTCGGGCACGGTGGTGAACAGCGGGCTTATCGAATCGTAATTGTAATAGCGGATTATCGTCTCGGCAAACAGCGGCGCGACCGATACGGTCTTGAACTTGGGCTGTCCGACGATATTGGGGTTGTCCACGGTGTCGGTGGAGAGTATGAACTCGATGTCGGACGCATTGACGCGCGCAACGCCCTCGGGCGAGATTATGTTGTGGCTGAGCATGGCGAATATGCGCTTCACGCCGCGCGACTTGAGCTGCCTGGCCAGATTGCACAGCGTGCCTGCGGATATGGTGAAGTCGTCAACGATAAGCGCATTCTTACCCTCGACGTCGCCGATTATCTCCAACACCTCGGCGTTTTCGTCATGTGCGACGCGGCGCTTATCGCCTATCGCAATAGGCAGACCCAGCTTTGCACCGAAGCGGCGCGCCTGCTTTGCAAAGCCCGCGTCTGGGGACACGACGACGGTTTCGTCCAGCGGTATATCCATGCGCTTGAACGTCTCGCACAGCAGCGGCAGCGCGTACAGGTGATCCATCGGGCGCGTGAAGAAGCCCATCACCTGCGGCGAATGCAAATCCATTACCATTATGCGGTCGGCGCCCGCCATCTCGATACAGTCCGCACACACGCGGCCGCGTATCGACACGCGCGGCTCGTCCTTCTTATCGCCCTTGGCATAGGCGAAATACGGCATGACCACAGTTACCGAGGCCGCGCTGGAGCGCTTGAACGCGTCCAGCCAGAACAGCATTTCGACAAATTGATCGTTGGGATTCAGTCCCATCGGCTGCACAAGATATACGTCGCGGTCACGCACAGACTTCTGAAAGCGCACAAAGCTGGTGCCTTCCGAAAATCTGATTACCTCGCTGTCGCCCAGCGGACGGCCCATATATGAACACATGCGCTCTGCGAAAGCCCTGCCGCCCCTGCCGGCAAATATTGCAATATTTGCATCCTCAAACATAGCAAATCCCCCTTCATCTCGTGTGGTAATATCTGCCATCCGGCCGCCGGTTCGTCCGGCTGCCAAAGTTTTATTTGCACTCATTCGCCGCCGCGATAGCGCACGCCATCGCGCCGACGGTACGTGTCGCGGCTGAGCTGCTCTTTACTTACCACCTTGCCGGTCGCGTCGTCGGTTATCACGCGGTATGCGCGGCTGGTCACGCCGTCGCTGGGCGTGGTAACTGTGACTATCTGGCCCCGCTCGGTAGTGTACTGATATGTCGGATCGGCATAGGTATTTATCTTAGCCTCGTCAACCGACAGAACCTCGCTCTGTATATCGACGCTCTTGCCGGGGTACATGTCGTATCCGTATATCGTAACCATGGCGGTATCGCTGGTCACGCGCGTGGTAAAAAACGCAGGATAGCCGGTGGTATTGGTAAAGGAAAGCGTCTTGCCCGGATACACGACCGCCGCGTCCTGCGATTTGGGCACATAGCCCACGGTCATGGAGTGATTATACCGCTCGTCGATGCGCATTCCGGTTCTGAGCAGCGCGCCGTACAGCGTGGTCGATGCCTGACACACGCCGCCGCCCACGCCTTCGACAATTTCGCCGTTGGAATATTCGGGCGCGGCCTTAAAACCGCGCGCCTCGGTGCGGTTGCCGACCAGCTTGTTAAAGTCAACCTGCTGCCCCGATTCGACGCGCAAACCGTGATAGAAGCCCAGTGCAAGCTTGATATTCGCCGTGCGCGCGGAATTGCTGGATCGTATCTGCGTTGAATACGTGACCAGCTTGCCGGTACATGCGCGCGCGTCGGCGGTGGTGAAATCGGGTTCCAGCCGCTTAGGCGTGAGTTCAAGTCTGCCATCGCCGCTGTCTATCGCCGCGCGAGCGTCCGCCTTCAGCGCGGTCAAGTCCACCTCGCGTCCCGACGCACTCTCGCCTATTTTGAACTTCTCACTTTCGTTAGGCGAGAACTTTATCGTCGCGTCCTTGGGTGACTTGTCCACATCGCTCTTTATACCTGACAGGAAATTGTCAAGCGCGGTTTCGCTGTACGACACCGTGGTCTGTCTGTGAACGTTATTGCCCGCTATGCTGACTATCTGGCTGTGGCGCGCGGCGTAGTCGCCCTCGCGTCCCAATTGCCATAGTTCGTCAAGCTGCTCGCGCGTGTCGATCTGCGCTTTCAGGCCGGAGCTGTCTATGCTGAATACCTCGTCACCGTACTCGACGCTCAGGCACACAGCGTCGATGCGCTTCTGATTAAGCTCGTTTACCGCCTGTTCAGCCTCGGTAAGCGTCATGCCTTTAAGCTCCACCTCATCCAGATATATACCCGGATAAAATGTGTCATCGTACAAGCGCACGTCGTAAATCACGCGCGCGGCATACGCGCCCACGCCCAGCGCCGCAAGCAGCGCAAGCGTACACGCAACCGCGGCAATACCGCGCCAGCCGCGCCCAAACGGCGTGCCCGGCTTTATTCGCGCGGAGCCTCTGCGCTTTGGCCGTTTAGGCTCATCAGAGCCATCATCGGCAAATGCAGCACTGAACACAATACCGGCTATTGCCGCCTTAAACGCGCTTAATGCGCTGTTATCGGAAGTACATTTATGCGGCGCACCCATCCCGCCGCAATTATCCCTTGTGGGTGAGCGTCCTCGCCAACGGTCGATCGATTCGCCGTCGGCGCGCTCCGATGCATTTGTATGCGGCTCTGCGTTCAGGCCGCGCCGCCCACCGCGGGCGTTTGCGTCGGCGCGCATGAAATATCCCTCCTAACAACAGGCATCCGCGCGGCAGTCACCGCCGCTTAATAATTACTGGAATAGCCGCCGCGATAATCGTCGTCATCATAGTCGTGCGAATAGTCGGGGCGCTCTGGGGTATAATCCTCGTCGCTCTCGTCGTATACGCTGCGGTTCGGCTCGGCGTAATCGTCCGGCTCGCTTACGTCGTCGCGATAGTCATAGCGATTGTCACGCGCCGGTTCATCATAATCGCGCGCCTTGTCGGCATACGCGCTGTCATAGGCATATGTATCGGTACGCGCGCCGGTCGGACGTACATAGCCGTCGTATGTCTGCGTGTCGGTGCGCACATCGCCTGCGTACAGATCGGACTTGCGCTCGCGGCTAACGTTACGGCGATCGTCCTCATTATAATCATCGGAAGAATAGTCGTCGGCGCTGCGCATGTAGTCGCTGTCGCGATCGTCCTCGCGGTAGCCGCGCGCATACGAATCTATACTGCGCTCATAGCCCGCGTTATGGCGATCGTCGCTGCTGTATTCTGTGCGCTTGTAGCCGCCAACGTTGCGTTCGTAGCTCGCATTGCGGCGATCATCATCGGCATAAGTGTCGCGGGAATACCCGGCATCGCGGTAATCGTCGCTCTGCTGTTCATCGCGCTGATACTGTTCGGCCTCGTCCTGCGCTTCGTAATCCACGTTAGCGCACTCGTCGTCCGACGAATAATCCAGCACATCGCCCTTGCGGAACAGCTGCTTTATGCGCGAACCCACCGGCGCGCTCTGTTCTGCCTCACCGTAATCAGTGTCGCGGCGGCCCAGAGACTTTACCTTATCAAGCAGTCGGCCTATGCCGCTGGAACGTTCGCGTTCAGGCTTATAGTCGAACTCAGTGGCGCTGTACTGGCGGCGGGCACGTTCGGGCGCAGAGTAATCGCGCGGCTCGGGCTGATAATCTTCTTCATCGTCGTAGCTGTCGAGCTGAGGCTTACGCGAATTGCGCACCGGCGCGGCGGGCTTTTCCGCCTTTTGCTCGGGTTCAGGCTGACTTGCGGGCTGTGCGGCCGGCTTTGCGTCGTCCAGCTTGGGGGTCTGCGGCTGGTCGCGGCGCGGCTGCTTGTCCTCGCTGGGGCGGGCGTACATGCGCTGCTTTTCCTCGGCCTGCACGCTGGCCAACAGCTTGCGATAGCCGTATTCAGCCACGACCGCCGACGAATACTCGCCCAGCAGCGCGTCGATCTTCTCCCAGCGCTCGCCCAGCGCGTACTCGTCCGGGCACGCGTCGAGTATCTGCCTTACCATATCGGTTATCGCGTTCAGCTTTTCGGGCTTGGCGGGTATTACGAGATTGGCGCTGAACTGTTCGCGCCAGTGGTCGAACAGTATCTGGCGCTTTTCTTCAACCGAAGCGTTTATGTAGCGCTGCTCCAACGATTCGGTCTGCTCCTGTTCGACGGGAACGCTTTGCTTGGGAGCAGTCACGGTCTCGTTGCCGGTGCTGCGCGTGCGGCGGCGCACGGGTACTTCGTCCACGTCGCTGTCGTCTGCCTGAGCATTATTTTTAGGCTCATCCGCGCTCTTCTCAGTTTCATTCGCCGGCTTTACGGTTTCGGGCTGTTCAGGCGCAGACTGCTGCGGTTCTGCCTTTACGTCGACGGGCTGAACATCATCCGCCTTATCCAGCGTTTCGCCCTCATCCGCATAATCGTCGGCGCGATAGGCGCTGTTTCGGCGGGTGCGCTGTCTTTCGATGCGCTCGTCGCGGAACGTGTCCTCATCGGGATCGTCCTCGCTGTACTCGGCGATTTCGGCGCGGCGCTGACGGCCCTTGGGCACGGGCACTGAAACGCGCTCCTGTTCTTCCGGCTGATCGTGTTCGCCGCGCTCGGCACGCGGGGTGCGGGGCTTGCGCTGAGGTTTACGCTCAGGGCTGGGGTCTTCCTCGTACTCATCCTGCTCGCCGTCGGGGATTTCCTCGACTATGCGCAGGGATTCCAGCCACGCCATAAAGCGGTTGCGCGGCTTTTCCTCGGGATAGTCGTCCTGAGCATAATACTGCTCGTCGTCCTCGATGCGGCGAGATTTGCGGCGATTGCCGCGCGTAGGTTCTTCCTCTGCGTAATCGTCCTGAACGTCATACTGTTCCTCATCCTCAATGCGGCGCGAACGACGACGCGGGCGTTCTTCCTCAGCATAATCGTCCTGAACGTCGTGCTGTTCCTCGTCCTCGACGCGGCGCGAACGACGGCGCGGACGTTCTTCCTCTCCATAGTCATCCTGAGCGGTATACTGCTCATCATTTTCGTTACGGCGTGAGCGGCGCAGACTGCGGCGGCGCTCAACCGGCTCCTCGTCCGTATCGGCGGACTGCAGCTCGTAATTTTCTTCCGGCTCAACATCGGGCTGCGGTGCGCGGTTGCGTCGACGCGCGGGCATATGCTCAGGCTGCGCATCGGCTTCGCTTTCATTTTCGGCCGTACGTTCTGCGGCAGCAGGCAGCGGCACCGCTGCGGGATTGCGCCGCCTGCGCGTGCCTGCCTCAGCGGACGGCTGCTCCGCCTGCTGATCGCGCTTGCGCGCGCGCACCGAATATTCCATATCCGCAGACTTGGCCGAAATATTGTCTTCAGAATAGCTCATGACGATTCCTCCATATGAAATTGCCGGCTACGCAGGTCGTGCAACCTTTCGCGCATTTGAGCCGCATTATATTTTATCCGCATGACGCGCGGCATATGCGCGCGCTTGTATTAAGCTGACTTTTTGAGATCGTTTCAAATATTCCGCAATCCGCGGTTTAGACGGACTTTGCTTTTAGAGACACATTCTAATGTTGAGAAACTTTGCTTATCGCGTTTTCAAGCGCAATGTAATCCTGCTCCATGCGCTTCCAGCCGGTCAGGCCGTCGCCCAGCTTCTGTATCTTGAACCCGCCGTGATAGTCGCTGCCGCCGGTGACGAGCAGTCCGTTGCGCCGCGCCATGCGATCAAGCGCGCGCGCCATCGACAGTCCGTGCGCCGGGTGATATGCCTCAACGCCCATAAGCCCCTTCTTTTTCCACGCGCGCAGGCATTCCTCCAGCCAGAACGTATCCGAGCAGCCGCGCCCGGGGTGCGCCACGACCGGCACGCCGCCGCAGTCGCGTATCATCGAAATCACCATGCGCGTTTCCAGCTTGCGGCGCGGCACGTATGCCGCCGCACCGGGCGCGAGGTATTTATTGAACGCGTCCTTTATCGATGTGACATGGCCGCCCTCGAGCAGTGCGCGCGCCAGGTGTGCCCGACCCACCGGGCCGTTTGTGTAGCTCCTTACGCGCTCGATGTCGATCTCTATGCCGCGTTCTGCCAGGAGCGCTATCATCTTCTCCATACGAGCTGTGCGTTCGCCGCGCATATCGGAGAGCATATCGTCGATTCCGCAGCCCGGCATGAGCCCATAGCCCAGCACATGAACCTCGCTAACGCCGCCCGCTGATATTTCACAGCCCGGTATCACGCGCAGTCCCACGCGCTCGCCCGCCGCCATACCCTCGGCGACACCGCCCAGCGTGTCGTGATCGGTAATCGCAATCGCCTCGAAGCCCGCCGCCTTAGCCGATTCGACCACCTGAGTGGGCGTATCGGTGCCGTCCGAATCGGTCGTATGAATGTGCAGATCCAGCTTCATGTTATCTCCCTCAAATACGGCATTGGCCGACGCACATTTTTTATCGGCGTGCGGCCCTATGTCGCGTCCAGTTTGACTTGCGCGCGCGGCGCATAAAGTGCGGGGCATAAACAGCAATACGCGTCCGACGAACCGGGCTTTATTTTACCCGATTCGGGGGCGCATATCGCGTATTCAGACTAAATGGAATCCTTCTCAGCGTCGGCGGTTTCGGGCGCGGCTTCCGTCGCTTCGCCCTTATCGTCGCCGGTCGACTGCATGATCTTTTTGAACTCCTCGCCGTCCACCTTTTCCTTTTCGATCAGCGCGGCGGCCAGTGCATGAAGCTTATCCATATTGGCGCGCAGTATGCTCTCGGCGCGCTGATGACCCTGCTCCAGCACGCGGCGCATCTCCTGATCGACCATCGCGGCTACCTTTTCGGAGTAGTTGCGATTCTGGGCAAAATCGCGGCCCAGGAACACCTCGTGATCGCCGCCCAGGTACATCGGCCCCAGTGCCTCGGACATGCCGAACTCGGTTATCATGCGGCGCGCAAGCTCGGTTGCGTGCTTAAGATCGCTGGTCGCGCCCGCAGAAGCATCGCCCATTATGATCTCCTCAGCGCAGCGGCCGCCCATAGCCATGGCTATCTTCGCGTCGATGTGCGCCTTATTCACATAGTGGGTTTCCTCGTCGGGCAGCATCATGGTATAGCCGCCCGCGCCGTTGCCGCGCGGTATGATGGATACCTCGTGCACCGGATCGCTTTCGGGTATGCAATACGCCACGATGGCGTGGCCCGCCTCGTGATACGCGACGAGCTTCTTGTCCTTTTCGGTGACGACGCTGCTCTTCTTTTCGGGGCCCATGCTTACGCGGGTAATGGCCTCCTCAATGTCGTCCATCGAGATCTTGTCGTTATGCTTGCGTGCGGCCAGAATCGCGCCCTCGTTAAGCACGTTGGCAAGGTCTGCGCCGGTAAAGTACGGCGTGCGCTTGGCCAGCACATGCAGATCGACCGACGAATCCAGCGGCTTATTGCGCGCGTGAACCTTGAGGATTTCCTCGCGGCCCTTGATGTCGGGATAGGACACGGTTATCTGGCGGTCGAAGCGGCCCGGGCGCAGCAGCGCCGGGTCGAGCACATCGGCGCGGTTGGTCGCTGCCAGCACAATAACGCCCTCGTTAGCCGAGAAGCCGTCCATCTCAACCAGCATCTGGTTAAGGGTCTGTTCACGCTCGTCATGGCCACCGCCCAGACCCGTGCCGCGCTGACGGCCCACCGCGTCTATCTCATCGATAAACAGTATGGCCGGCGCGTGCTTCTTGGCCTCGGCAAACAGATCGCGCACGCGGCTTGCGCCTACGCCCACGAACATTTCAACAAAGTCGGAACCCGAGATTATGAAGAAGGGCACGCCCGCCTCGCCCGCAACAGCGCGTGCAAGCAGCGTCTTACCGGTGCCGGGAGGGCCCACGAGCAGCACGCCCTTGGGTATCTTTGCGCCCAGCTTCATGAAGCGTTCCGGGCTTTTGAGGAATTCGACTATTTCAGCCAGCTCGGCCTTTTCCTCATCCTCGCCCGCAACGTCGGCGAAAGTTACCTTGTTCTTCTCCGGGTCGGTCATGCGGGCACGGCTCTTGCCAAAGTTCATTACGCCCTTATTGCCGCCGGTCTGCTGTCTCATGATGAAGTACCACGCCACGATAAACAGCAGCACGGTGACTATCAGCGGTATGAAATCCAGCCACCACGCCGCCGTAGCGGGAGCCAGCACCTCTATCGTGAAGTCGTAATCGCGCGGCGTGACTGCGCTTGCGTCCTTGCCCAGTTTGTCGGCATAGATTGCGTTTACGTTGGTATAGAACGTATCCGTGGACGGGAGCTGAACATTGATGTCGTAGCGCGACGGGAACGCATCCTGCGGCACCTTGGAACCGACAAGGCGCGCAACCAGCGTGTTGGACTGTATCGCAACCTGCTCAATCTGGCCTTCCTCAATCATTGTCAGCAGTTCGGAATAGCTCTTCTCATTGGAGATATTCCCGTTCTGATTGGACAGCGCAAATGCGATGACCGCCAGCAGTACCAGCAGCAGCAGGTATTTGAACGGCCCCTGCATGGGATTTTTCTTCATATTATTAGGAACATTCGGCCGGTTAGAATTTGGATTCAAACAACTCTTCCCTCGCTTTCACAGTGTGAAGCCTCAGTCAAAGGAGCATACTGCTCCTAAGGCTGGTAATATTGTACCATCACAGCGCTTCAAATGCAAACCCAAACGCCCTAATTTTCCGAAAAAGCCATTTTTCTTCATTAATTATAGGGTTGCGGGGCAAATGCGCCATATTTGAGGCATTGCCGTAACTCAGGCGTACACCTCGGGCTTGAGCACGCCTATATCGGGGAGGTTGCGGTACTTTTCGGCATAGTCAAGGCCATAGCCCACAACGAACTCGTTGGGGATTACGAAGCCGAAGTAATCCGCCTCAATCTCTACCTGTCGGCGGTCGGGCTTATCCAGCAGAGTGCAGATTTTAAGGCTGGCCGCGCCGCGCGCCAGCAGCGTTTCCTTGAGGAAGGCCAGCGTCTTGCCGGTATCCACTATGTCCTCGACGATTATCACATGGCGGCCCGAGATGGCGTTATCCAGATCCTTGAGTATGCGCACCACGCCCGATGACTTGGTGGCGCTGCCGTAGCTGGATATTGCCATGAAGTCGATCGCCACGGGTATGTCCACATGGCGTATCAGGTCGGAGAAGAACACAACCGCGCCCTTGAGTATGCCCACCATCAGCACATCCTTGCCGCGGTAGTCCTCGGTTATGCGCGCGCCCAGTTCGGCGACGCGCTTTTCCAGCTCATCGCGGCCAATCAGCCAATGGTCAATATCTGCCTGCATATTAACGGGATTAATGTTCATTCTTTTCATCCTCCGCAATTTTTATTACCAGAGTTTAAGTCCCTGCCAGCGCAAAAGCGCGGTTTTGCTTGTATCGGGAGTGACCGCGCAATCGCGCGCCACGCCCACGCCCAGAGCCCATAAAACGCGCGAGCCGCGCGCCGCTACGGGCAAAAATCCCCTGACCTGCCTGTCCACCTTTTTGTCTATGTAATAATCCTTCAGCTTCTTTTCGCCGGGCGCGCCCAGCGGCCATATCGTGTCGCCCGCGCGCCTGAAGCGCAATTGAGCGCCCTCCAGCGCCGCCGCGTCAACCAACTGTTCCCAGCGGCCGTCGCCCAGATACAGACTGCCGTCCGTCTCAAGTAGTTCAGGTTCAATGTTCAGTTTGCCAATCGACGTTTCGATTTGAGTAGGAATAGTGTCAACGCTTATATCATGCGATTCGCCAAGCGCGTCCAGCAGCCGCCCGCCGCGCCCATTGCCCGCATATTCCAAATATATGCGATTCGTGCCCAGACTCACGCGCACATCGCCAGGCAGGTTGGTCGTATGGCCGTCAAGCGCCGCAAGCAGCCGCTCGATGCCCGCCTGTTCGGGGTCATGGCCGGAATTGCGCATCGCACGCGCCGCTATGCGCGCCTGTATCGCCGGGTGCAAACTGCGGAACTTATCCGCGACGATGAACTCGCCGCCCGGATATTCAAACAAGCATTCGCGCACCGCCACGTCCGCAACTGAGCTCATATAGTCGTCGTCGCGCGCCGCCGCCTTGGCCAGTCGGCACAGTCCCGCGCGGCTGCCCGGATACGCTCGCTCGCAGTCGGGCAATATCACATGCCGGACGTAATTGCGGGTGTAGCGCGTGTCGGCGTTGGTCTTGTCCTCGCGGAAGTCGAGGTTATGCTCATTCAGGTATTCGCGCAATTCCTCCGGGTCAACATCCAGCAATGGCCTTATCAGCATACCACTCTTTGGCCTCATGCCCGCAAGCCCGCTCACCGACGCGCCGCGCAATGCGTGCATCAGCACGGTTTCGGCCTGATCGCGGCTGTGATGCGCAAGTGCGATTAAGTCACAGTTCTGCTCGCGCGCCGTGCGGTAG
>CAOKFD010000013.1:0-55084 GCA_948467645.1 uncultured Eubacteriales bacterium
ACCCGAAGACTTAGCAGCGCTAAGTCGAGCTTTGTGACGCAGAAATGGCGCAGCGCCACCCGAAATTGCGTACTCCGGAATTTTTGAGACACACTCTAGCGTACTTATGAATTACTTATCTTTCACGGCTTCCTTGAGCGTGCGCCAGCCCAGCACGGCACACTTCACGCGCGCGGGCATGTGCGATATGTCCTTCAGCGCCGAGGCTTCTTCCAGACTGTCTATTTCTTCGTCGGTCGCCTCGCCCTTAATCATGCGCATGAATATGTCGCCCATTTTGAGGGCTTCATCCTTGGTGCGGCCTATAATCATGCCCAGCATTATATCGGCGGACGCCTGCGATATTGCACAGCCGTCGCCCACGAACGCGCCGTCCACAATCTTGTCGCCGTCCAGCTTCAGCTTCAGCCAGATGTCGTCGCCGCAGCTGGGGTTAACGCCCTCCAGCACTATGTCCGCGTCGGGCAGATCATGCTTGAACTCGGGGTGGATGTTGTGCTCAGTCAGTATCTCGTTATAGAAACTTCTATTTTCCATATCCCATGCGCTCCCTTATCGTCGAAAGGCTGGCCACGAAGCGGTCTACCTCGTCCTCGGTATTATAAAATGCCAGACTTGCGCGAGTGGTGGACAGATGACCCAGGTGCTTGAGTAGCGGCTGGGCGCAGTGATGACCCGCGCGCACGGCTATGCCGTCGGAGGACAGTATCTCACTGATGTCATGCGGATGTACGCCATCCACTACGAACGTGACTATGCCCGTGTGCTCCTCGGCCTTATCCGAACCCAATACCTGAACATGAGGTATGTTCCTTACCGCGTTGAACGCGCGCTCGGTCAGCGCATGTTCGCGGCGCATCAATTCGTCAAAGCCTATCGAACTTACATAGTCCAGCGCCGCTTTGAGTCCCGCCGCGCCCGCTGCGTTGACGGTACCCGCTTCGAACTTATGCGGAAGCTCGGCATAGACCGCCGATTCGCGCGTGACGGATTCGATCATCTCGCCGCCGCTCAGGAAGGGCGGCATTGCGTCCAGCAGATCGCGGCGGCCGTACAGCACGCCTATGCCCATGGGGCCAAACACCTTATGACCCGAGAAGGCGAAGAAGTCCGCGCCCAGTTCCTGAACGTTGACCGGCATATGGGGCGTGCTCTGCGCGCCGTCCACCACCATGACCGCGCCCTTGGCATGGGCGAGCTTTGCAACCTCGCGCACGGGGTACTGACGACCCAGCACGTTCGACACCTGCGTCATGGCGACGATCTTCGTTTTATCGGTAATAAGTTCGTCCACCTTATTAAGATCGACGCTGCCGTCCGGCTCGCAGTCGATAAAGCGCAGCTTTGCGCCGGTCTGACGACAGACCATCTGCCACGGCAGCAGGTCGCTGTGGTGCTCCATGATAGACACGAGCACCTCGTCGCCCGCCTTAACATGCGTAAGGCCGTAGCTGTACGCGACCAGATTCAGGCTTTCGGTGGTGTTGCGGGTAAAGACTACTTCCTCGGTCGAGGCTGCGCCGATAAACTTGCGCACGGTTTCGCGCGCATTTTCGTATATGTCGGTGGCCTCTATACTCAATTCGTAAAGGCCGCGCATCGGATTGGCGTTATGGCGCAGGTAAAAATCGCTTTCCGCGTCGATGACGCACTGGGGACGCTGCGCAGTGGCGGCGTTGTCGAGGTAGGCTATGCTGCTGTTTACTATAAGTGGAAAGTCGCTCCTGTAATCTTTACGCATATCCATATCACAGTTCCTCGTCCAATTCGTCGATTATCTGACGCGCAGTTTCGTCGTCGCCCACGGCGCGCACAAGACGCTCTATCGCGGCGCGCGCGAGTATGTTTTCTGCCTGAGCGCGGTCGATTCCCCTGCTCTCGAAGTAGAACAGCGTGGCTTCGTCAAGATCGCCTATCGTCGCGCCATGGTTGCCCACGACGTTTTCTTCGGCGCACAGTATCAGCGGCACGGTCTTATTGACCACTTTGTCGCCCAGCATCAGTACGGTTTCCTTTTCGTTGCCCACCGAACCGCTTGCGCCTTTTTTGAAGTCGATGGTGCCGCGGAATACCTTTTCGGCCTGATCCTTGAGTGCACCCGAGGCATCGATTTCGCACTCGGTGTTCTTGCCATAGTGGTTTACAACCATGTTCATGTCCAGCTTCTGATTGCGCTGGGCAAGGTAGCCCACGTCGGACTTGAACGAGCTGCCGTCGCCCTCCAGCTCGACGCGATTGTCGGAATACATATCGCCTTCGCCCACGTATATCTGAATCAGCTCGAACCGGCCATTCTCGGCACATGCCGCCTGAACGTCGGTATAAACGAGCGAATCCGGGCGGGTATTCTGCACCTGCACAAGGCGCACAGTCGCGCCCTTATGCACGTTCAGCGCAGTGCGCACATTGAGGCTGTGATCGGCGGCGAAGGTTTCCACGACGATTATCGCGCTGCCCTCGGCGGCATCGACCGTTACGTCGCGGCGGCTGAAATCGCCCTTGCCCTCGACATGCAGCCTTACCACACCTTTGTTTTCGCCCGCGTACGCCGCTATGTTTTCGCAGCCCAAATCGACCGTTTCGGCCTCGTTCCACGCGATCTGAGCCTCGTTTACGTTAAGCCAGTTCCACGTGCGCGACGGCAATTTATTTATAAGCAGATTGCTGTTTTGTTCCATAGTGTGCTCTCCCTTCAGCCGGCTCAGCCTATGCTGCCCTTCATCTCAAGCCGTATCAGGTTATTCATCTCAACGGCGTATTCGACGGGCAGTTCCTTGGACACGTTGTCGGCAAAGCCGCTTACTATCAGCGCGCGCGCATCCTCTTCGCTCATGCCGCGGCTCATCAGATAGAATATTGCGTCGTTGCTGATGCTGCCGATCTTGGCTTCGTGGCCGATCGACGCGTCGCGCGTGCGTATATCCATCGCGGGGATGGTATCCGAGCGCGACTCGGAATCCAGCATAAGCGACTGGCACGAAACGGACGACTTTGCGCCGGTCGCGCCCTTATTTACGACGACGCTGCTGCGGAAGGTGCTTATGCCGCCGCTCTTGCTTATCGAGCGCGTGTTCATGTAGGAGCTGGTGTTCTTACCTATATGCACTACCTTTGCGCCGGTGTCGAGGTTCTGACCCGCGCCCGCGAAGGTAACGCCGGTGAACTCCATGCGCGAATTATCGCCTTTGAGTACGCTCATCGGGTACAGGCAGCCCACATGCGAACCGAACGAGCCGGATACCCACTCGATCACGCCGCCCTCTTCGACCAATGCGCGCTTGGTGTTGAGGTTGTACATGTTCTTGGACCAGTTTTCGATCGTGGAGTAGCGGAGTTTGGCGTTCTTTTTGACGTACAGCTCGACGCAGCCCGCGTGCAGGTTGGCGACGTTGTACTTGGGAGCAGAACAGCCCTCTATAAAGTGCAGGCTCGCGCCCTCGTCCACGATTATCAGCGTATGCTCGAACTGACCCGCGCCCTTTGCGTTCAGGCGGAAGTACGACTGAAGCGGTATGGACACCTGCACGCCCTTGGGCACGTACACGAACGAGCCACCCGACCAGACCGCGCCGTGCAGCGCCGCGAATTTATGATCGCGCGGCGTGACCAGCTTCATGAAGTACTTGCGCACCATGTCGGCGTATTCACCCTTGAGCGCGCTTTCCATATCGGTATAGACGACGCCCTGTGCGGCGACCTCTTCCTTCACATTATGGTAGACCAGTTCGGAGTCGTACTGCGCGCCCACACCGGCCAGCGACTTGCGCTCGGCCTTGGGTATGCCCAGTCGGTCGAACGTGTCCTTTATATCCTGCGGCACGTCCTTCCAGTCGTTTTTCATATCGGTCTTGGGGCGAACGTAGGTCGCAATGTGATCCATGTCCAGCCCCTCGATGGACGGGCCCCAGTTGGGCACGCTCATCTCGTTATATATCTGCAGCGATTGCAGGCGGAACTGCTGCATCCAGATGGGGTCGTTCTTCTCCTTGGACAGCTTATCGACTATCTCGGGGGTAAGACCGGCCTCCATGCGGTATGAGTCGTTCTCCTCGTCGCGTATGTCGTACACGCTGCGGTCTATATCGTCAACAATGCTCTTTTCTTTCATCATCTGCGCTCACCGCCTTATTCGGCCTTTATGCTGGCAAAGCCCTTTTCGTTGATTTCATCGACCAGTTCCGCGCCGCCGTCCTTGACCATCACGCCGTTTTCCATTACGTGCGTGCGATCGACCTTCAGCGCCTCGAGTATGCGGGTGCTGTGAGTGATTATCAGCAACGAACCCTTTACGCGCTCGCGATAGAGCTGCACGCCCTGCGATACGGTGCGAACCGCGTCTACGTCTAGGCCAGAGTCGGTTTCGTCCAGTATGGCCAGCTTGGGCTCGAGCATGAGCATCTGCAATATCTCGGCCTTTTTCTTTTCGCCGCCCGAGAAACCCACGTTCAGGTCGCGCTCGGCATAGCTTTCGTCCATGTTGAGCAGCTTCATGGTTGCGCTCAGACGCTTTTTGAAGTCCCACAGGCGCAGGCGGCTGCCGGTCTTTTGCTCCAGTGCGCTGCGGATGAATGCGCTCAGCGTCACGCCCGGAACCTCAAGCGGGTTCTGGAACGACAGGAATATGCCCTTATGGGCGCGCTCGTTGACCGGCATATCGACGATGTTTTCGCCGTCAAACACGATTTCGCCGGAGGTTACGGTGTAGGCCGGGTTGCCGGTTATCGCATAGCCCAGCGTGGATTTGCCGGTACCGTTGGGGCCCATGAGTACGTGCGTCTCGTCGCGGCCTATTTCAAGGTTTACGCCGTGCAGTATTTCAACGCCGTCGGCGCTGCTTACGTGAAGGTCTTTGATTTCGAGCAGATTGCTGTGTTTCATAATTAGTTTTCCTCTTTTCCGGCGCACACCGTGCAGCCGCAGCATTTGTTGTCCTCTTCCGCCTTAGAGTCGAGCAGATCTTGCAGCGTATAGCTGTTTACGTAGGCGTTTATGTGTTCCTCAAGTCCGCGCCAGAACGACAGCGTGTAACATGCGTCCACATGCTCGCACTTTTTGCCGTCCTTGGCCAGACATGCGACCGGCGCGAGTTCGCCCTCGGCCGCGCAGAGTATTTCGCCCACCTTATAATCGGCGGGCTGCCGCGTGAGCTTGTACCCGCCCGCCTTGCCCAGCGCGCTTTCAACCAGACCGCAGCGCGCCAGTTCCGGCATTATGTTTTCCAGATACTTGCGGGATATATTCTGGCGCTCGGCCACATCCTTGAGCCGTATATAGCTGTCCCCGGCGTGTTCCGCCATGTCCAGCATTACGCGCAGCGCGTACCTGCCCTTGGATGAAATCATCATAGCCCATCGCTTCCTTTCGGCCCGGAAAGTCTGTTTCTCAAATGGGCGACGTATGCCGGTATCCGCTAAATCGGCGTGCCGGTTTAATTCCCACCTGTCCGCCGGTAATTATACTTCTATTCTCCCACAGTGTCAATAGGAATTAGGCATGTGCGGAGAACCTTAAAATATAATTTGCGCAAAGTAAAAGACGTATAATCCAGCGCAAAAAAGCCCCGCCCGGGCATCTATTATGTGCCCAAGCGGGGTTAGCTATACGCGAAATTATTCTATCGTGAGTATGTCGATAAAGCCGGTTATGTCGAATACTTCCATTACATCCTCGTTTACGTTGCGCACGACCATTTTGCCCTGCTTGTTCATGACCTTCTGCGCAGACAGCAGCACGCGCAGACCGGCGGACGATATGTATTCCAGATCTTTCAGATCGAATATCAGCGTGTCGGCTCCTACAATGCTGTGTTTGAGTTCGGCCTCAAGCATCGGCGCGGTCGTGGTGTCCAGACGGCCTTCCAGACCCAGCGTTATTTCATGCGCCCTCTCCTGTCTGTTTATCTTCATGAGGGATTCTCCTTTCGATATTGCAGCGCGGCGCAGTGCAGCCACGGCCTTGCATTCTTAATCTTATGTGCGTCTGTACGCATGTGCGGGCGCTACCCGACATGGTGCGGACAGTCCATGTTCATTATATCACAATTTGCAGCGCACTGCACTAGCTTTTCACGTATTAATTATGATAAAAGAAGCGACATGTTTACACATAATGGTAAGGATACGGGTAAAGCGCTTACGCGGGCGCACTTAAAAGCGAAAGCAAAGCGGCATAGCTTTCGACTATGCCGCCCTGCAATTGCAAAATCATCTTTTATGAGTACAGCGCTTTTCAGCAGCACTCGCCATATGCCTTAACCGAAGTAATCCACACCGGCGCGGAATATCTGCTGATCCTTTACGCCGGGCACATTCTTGAGCACCTGATCGTCGATGGTTCGCTCGGAGTGACCCATCTTGCCCAGTATGCGGCCGTCGGGGCTGGTGATACCTTCTATCGCCCATACCGAACCGTTGGGGTTCTCGGGCGTGGACGACGCGGGTACACCGTCGGGCGTGCAATACTGAGTGGCGACCTGACCGTTGGCAAGCAGCCTGCGCACCATATCGTCACTGGCCACGAAGCGGCCCTCGCCGTGCGATATGGCTATCGAATGTACGTCGCCCGCGTTGACGTAGCTGAACCACGGCGACTTGACCGATGTGACGACGGTATTGACAATTGCGGAGGCGTGACGGCCCAGCGTGTTGAACGTAAGCGTCGCGTCGTCCTCCTTGAGCTCGGGGCGAATCTCGCCGTAAGGCACAAGGCCCAGCTTGATGAGCGCCTGGAAGCCGTTGCATATGCCCAGCATCAGGCCGTCGCGCTTATTGAGCATCTCCATTATAGCGTCGGCAATGGCGGGGTTACGCAGCGTAGCCGCTATGAACTTGGCGCTGCCGTCCGGCTCGTCGCCGCCCGAGAAGCCGCCGGGCAGGGCGATTATGTTGGCGGAGTTGATGAGCTTTACCAGTTCCTCGACACTCTGCTCAACGTCGGCCTGGCTCAGGTTGCGTATCAGCGCAACGTCGACCTTCGCGCCCGCGCGCTCGAACGCGCGCTGAGTATCGTATTCGCAGTTAGTGCCCGGGAATACCGGCACCAGCACGCGCGGCCTAGCGATCTTGACCGCCGGGCGGTGTGCGGAACGTTCGGTATACTTCTCATAGCCCACCTTGACGGGTGCACGGCCGTCCTTCTCCGGGAACACGTCGGACAGCGGAGCCTGCCATGCGGCTATCGCATCGTCCAGCATCACGCGCTCGCCACATGCCTCAATAAAGTTATCCTTAGTGGTAACGCCCAGCGGATGCGCGCACGCGGGCAGCTCGTCGGCGTTGAAGGTATCGTCCACCTCGATGATAATCGAGCCGTACTCGGGCAGGAACAGCGGATAGGTCTCCCAATCCGGGTTGAGCTTCACGCCCAGGCGGTTGCCGAACGCCATCAGTGATACGGCGGCGGCGATACCGCCCTGACCCACGGTGTGCGCGGAGAGTATCTTGCCGTCAAGCGCCAGACGGTGCAGGCCGTCGTACATGGCAAGGAGCTCATCCCAGCGCGGCATCATGTACTTATCGCGCGGCGCGATGAGCGCATACAGCCTGTGATCCGGGCCTTTCAGCTCGTCGGAGATTACCGTGCGCGCGTCGAGCACGTTCACGGCGATGGAGATCAGCGTCGGCGGTACGCTTATGTCCTCAAACGTACCCGACATGGAGTCCTTGCCGCCGATGGACGGTATGCCCAGTCTAAGCTGCGCGGTCAGCGCGCCCAGCAGCGACGCCAACGGACGGCCCCACTTTTCGGGGTCTTTATTCAGGCGCTCGAAGAACTCCTGGAAAGTCAGTCGGATAGTGCGCACATCGCCGCCCGCCGCCGCGATCTTGGACGCGGACTCGACCACTGCGTACAGCGCGCCGTGGAAGGGCGACCAAGTGGACAGGTACGGATCGTAGCCGTGGCTCATAAGCGTGGCGGTGTTGGTGTGACCCATCACGGGGAGCTTGGCCGCCATGGCTTCGTTGGGGGTAAGGCGGTACTTGCCGCCGTAAGGCGCGAGCAGCGTCTCCGCGCCTATCGTGGAGTCGAAGCGCTCTACCAGACCCTTCTGGGAGCAGACGTTCAAATCCTGAAGATTGTGTATCCACGCTTCCGGCAGCGTGCGGCAGCTGCGCACAGCGCGGGGCGCGCTGGTGAAGAATGCCTTATCAGCGTCGGGCGCAGTTATATGCGCACGCACATGCTGGGTTACGCCATTAGTGTTGAGGAAGTCGCGGCTGAGGTCTACAACCTTCTGGCCGCGCCACGTCATGCACAGGCGGTTCTTATCGGTTACAGTTGCTACGAAAGTAGCCTCGAGGTTTTCGGCACGCGCCATTTCTATGAAGCGCTCCACGTCCTTGGGCTCGATCACGCACGCCATGCGCTCCTGAGATTCGGATATGGCCAGCTCAGTGCCGTCCAGACCCTCGTACTTGCGCGGAACCGCGTCGAGGTTTATGTCAAGGCCGTCGGACAGCTCGCCTATCGCCACGCTAACGCCGCCCGCGCCGAAGTCGTTGCAGCGCTTTATCATGCGCGAGAACTCGGGATTGCGGAACAGGCGCTGCATCGCGCGCTCGGTGGGCGGATTGCCCTTCTGCACCTCAGCGCCGCAGGTGGACAGCGAATCGTGAGTATGCGCCTTGGACGAACCGGTTGCGCCGCCGCAGCCGTCGCGGCCGGTGCGGCCGCCGACAAGTATAACCGCATCGCCGGGCTGGGGCACTTCGCGGCGCACGTTCTTGCGCGGGGCGGCGGCGATTACCGCGCCCAGCTCCATGCGCTTGGCGACATAGCCGGGATGGTATACCTCCTGAACCTTGCCCGCGGCAAGGCCGATCTGGTTGCCGTAGGAGGAGTAGCCGCCCGCCGCAGTCAGGCAGATCTTGCGCTGGGGCAGCTTGCCCTCCAGCGTGTCGGCAAACGGCGTGCGCGGGTCGCCCGCGCCTGTTATGCGCATACACTGATATACATACGAACGACCGCTGAGCGGGTCGCGGATAGCGCCGCCCAGGCAGGTAGCCGCGCCGCCGAAAGGCTCGATTTCGGTGGGATGGTTATGCGTCTCGTTCTTGAACATGACCAGCCACGGCTCGGTGTGGCCGTCGACGTCCGCTTCGACAACTATCGAGCAGGCGTTTATTTCGTCGGATTCGTCCAAGTCGTTCAGGCGGCCGTCGCGTCGAAGCGCCTTCATGCCTATTATGGCCAGATCCATCAGCGATACGTCGCGCTTGTCGTCGATGAACGTGCGGGTGCGCATGTATTCGCCGTATGCCTCGGCAATAGGCGTGGACAGCAGGCCGGTGTCGATCTCCACGCCGTCGATTGCGGACAGGAAGGTCGTGTGGCGGCAGTGATCCGACCAGTAGGTGTCGATCGCGCGCAGCTCGGTCATCGTGGGATCGCGATGTTCGGTTTCGGCGAAATACTTCTGGCAGAAAGCAAGGTCTTCGGCGCTCATGGCGAAGCCCAGTTGCTTTACCATCGTCTCTACCTCGTTAAACGGCATCGATATGAAGCCTTCGACGTGCTTTACGTCCTCGGGCGCGGTCACAGGCATGTCCAGCGTGTCCGGCACAGCCATGGACGCCTCGCGGCTTTCGACGGGGTTGATTATGTAGTGCTTTATGCGGTTAAGCTCGTCGCCGTTTACGCCTTCAAACGCGTATACGGTTGCGGTGCGCACCTGAGGCCGGTCGCCTTGGGTGAGCAGCTGTACGCACTGCGCCGCAGAATCGGCGCGCTGGTCATACTGACCGGGCAGATATTCCACCGCAAACGCATTTGCCAGTTCGGGCAGAGTGTCGCTTACCGTATCGCAGTTGGGTTCGGAGAACACTATGCGCCTTGCGCGCTCAAGCTCGTCGCCTTCAATGCCCTTTACATCGTAGCGCTTAAATATTCTTACGCCAGTCAGGTCGTTAAGGCCCAACGTAAAGCGCAGGTCGCTTTTGAGGTTCTGCGCCTCTATATCAAATCCCGGCTTCTTTTCAACGTATATCCGCGTAATACCGTTCATATCACACGCTCCTTGAAATTCCGCAGCCCGCGCGGTTACTCAACATGAATGTCTACTTTGGGTTCCACAACCCATTTCACTAACATTATAGCATATATACTTACGAGAAACCAGCTTATATCGCTGATTTGAGGTTAAATTACAATCGTTTTTCGGTTTTTTAGCGATAACGTTCGTGTTTATCTGGCATCTGCGAGCGCATCGCCCACAATTGAAAGCACGACTTCGCGCGCGAGCATTATGCCCGCGACCGGCGGCACGAACATGGTGGAGCCGGGTACGGAGCGGCGGCTGGCCTGCGCCTGTTCGCCGTCGTCGATGGGCGTGCGCGGCGGTTCTGGTGAATATACCACCTTCAGACGGTCTATGCCGCGCTTGCGCAGTTCATGACGCATGACTCGGCACAGCGGGCATACCTCGGTCGAAAATATGTCCGACACGCGCAGAAGCGTCGGGTTGAGTTTGTTGCCCGTGCCCATACAGCTTATGAGCGGCACGTCCATTTCGCGGCACATGCGCACGAGTTCCACCTTAGCCGCAACCGTATCAATTGCGTCTATTACATAGGAAACGTCTTTGCCAAACGGCACTTCGCCGCCCGGCAGGAATACCTGCTGCAAGGCATTAACGCGCATGTTGGGGTTTATGTCGAGGAGGCGTTCGCGCGCGACTTCGACCTTGGAGCGGCCTATCGTAGAGTTGAGCGCGATCACCTGACGGTTTATGTTGGAGCGCGCCACATCGTCGCCGTCTATCAGCGTGATTTCGCCTACTCCGCTGCGCGCGAGTGCCTCAGCCGCAAAGCCGCCCACGCCGCCTACGCCAAACAGTACTACATGCGCATTTTTGAGCCGTTCGAGCGCGTCCGCACCTATCACTCGCGCCAGTCGGCAGAAAGTTTCGTCCATCATTTTGCCTCTCCCATCCATGCTTTGAATGCGCCTTCGAGCGCCGCCGGGTCGATTGAGGTCGGCGCGCCGCCCTGTGCAAAGCCCGGCTTGCCGCCGCCGCGCCCGCCGTATGCCTTGAGCGCTTCACGCATGAACTTGCCCATGTCGAGCTTTACGTCGTCGGAGCACGCAAACACCGCTATGTCGCCCGCGCCGTCGGCGTTGCCCGCGGCAAGCAGCGCTACCGTGTGCGGGTTTTCGATAAGACCGGATGCGGCCTTTATCAGGCCGTCTCGGTCGGCGCTGTCAAATCTGTGTGCGATTAGTTTTGTGCTGTCAGGCAGTTCAGGCGCGTTTTCGTACAGCGCGGGCAATGCCTTAATCAGCGCTTCCCGACGGAACTCGGACAGGGCGTGCGCCTGTTCGCGCGCATTGTCCAGCACGCGCCGGGTTTCCTGCGCCAGCGTTTCATATGTCGCGCTGAGCATCGCGCCCGCCTCGCGGCACGCGTCGGCTTCCGCCCTGAGCCGCGCATGGGCGCGCCCGCCGCACAGAAACGATATACGCACCTTGCCGCGCGCCGGGTGTGCGCCCAGTATCGTGACAAGTCCGATCTGGCCGCTGGACGTGGGATGAGTGCCGCAGCACGCCACGCACTCCACGTCGCCGGTCATGACTATGCGGATGTTTTCGCTGACGGTGGGCTTTTTGCGCAGCGGCAGGGTCTTTAACTCCTCGTCGCTGGGGAACCACTGGTGAACGGGGAGGTCCTGCCAGATGAGTCCGTTGACCGCGTTTTCCAGCATGTCCAGCGTCTCGCGCGAGGGCACTTCCTTTAAGTCAGTATCTATGGTGCATTCCTGCGCGCCCGTGTGCAGGCCGAACGTGTAGCCGCCCAGATACTTATGAACCGCCCAGCTTATAAGGTGCTGACCGCCGTGCTGCTGCATGTTTGAGAAGCGCCGTGTCCAGTCGAGCGCGCCGTGTACGCTGCCCTCAAGCGGCGCGGCGGTTACGTGATATATGTCGCCGGTTTCGTCTTCCTGAACGTCCAGCACGTTTGCGCCGCCCAGCGTGCCGTGATCGGCGGGCTGGCCGCCTGCCTCGGCATAGAACGCCGTTTTATCCAGCCATACGGCGTACAGCGGTGCGCCGCCCTCGTATTTAGAGCGCAGTTCTTTCGAAAGCGGCTCGCACTTTACTACATCTGCATCAAATTCCCGGATATTTACGTCGTCGTGAAATAATTTATGCGTCATGCTTTTTCTGCCTTTCATTATGTATATCCGCGTCGTCGGGCAGCATTTCGCCGTCCAGGCGATGTACAAGGCGCGATATGTACTCGCGCGCCTGACTTTCAAGCAATGCCTGCTGATCGGGGCCGGGCGTTTCGTCGCCCATCAGGCCTACAAACTGGCTTACTTTTAAGCCCAATGCAAGCTGCATTTCCTGATCTGAGCCGCGCGGGCTGACCAAATAGTAGCACAATAGCGAATCTTTCTGGCCGATGCGGTGCGCGCGGTCTTCCGCCTGTGAATGCACTGCGGGCGACCAATCCATTTCGCCGAACACCACGCAGGTAGCGCGCTGGAGATTCAGTCCGCTGGCCGAACGCAGCGATATGCAGCATATGTCGGTCGCACCCGCCATGAACGCGTTCAGCGCTGCGTCCTTTTCGCGCTCGTTTTCACGGCCGGTTATGAACGCGGGGTGATAGCGCTTGAGTTCGCGCTTGTATATGTCCATAACCGCGTGATGGTGTGCGAACAGCAGCACCTTCTCGCCCGCCTCCAGCAATGTGCGCACGCACGCGCACACGTACGGCGCTTTGGCCACGCCGGTCGCCTGACGCTCGATCTGCGATATTGCGTCCTCGATTATCGCGCGGCGGGACGCGTCGGTTTCGCCGCGCAGCGCGCGCAGGGATTCGACGACTGGGCGCATGTATTCGCGGTACACCTCGTCGTCCCAGTCGATTTCCTGCACAAGGCGGCGCTTGGGCGGCAGCTCGGGCAGTACCTCGCGCTTTGTGCGGCGCAGCATCATGCCCTCCCGGCGCAGGTATTCGCCCAGCTTCTCCGGGTCGGCCACGGTGTCGCTGCCATAGCCGTAACACCATTCGCGCGTAAAGCTCTCCCAATCGCCTAAAAAGTGATAGTCAATCGCGTTGATTACGTTCCAGATTTCGCCGCCGCGGTTGTATATCGGCGTACCGGACAGGCCGACCACGGTTTCACAGTCGCCCGAAATCAGCGTGGCCGCCGAGTACTTTTCCGTGCCCGCGTGACGAAGCTCCTGCGCTTCGTCGAATATTACCGCGCGATAGCTTAGCTTGGGCAATACCTTCTTCCAGCCGCGCAGGAGCAGGTAATGCACGATGTATATGTCGGCTTCGGGCAGGTCGTATGGCTTTATGCCGCGCACGACGTGCACGCGCGTGCCGCCCGGAAGTTCCACAAAGTTCGCAATTTCGCGTTCCCAGTTGCGCACGAGGTGCGGCGGCGGTATGATTATCGCCGGGAACGCGTTTTTGGCGCATAGCAGCGCCAATGCCTGAACCGTCTTGCCCAGGCCCATTTCGTCGGCCAGCAGTGCGCGCGGGTTGTCCATTAGAAAACCCAGACCCAGTTTTTGGAACGGCATCAGATTGCCCCGGAACGTCGCGGGCGGCGTAACGCGGCTGGGCGCAACGCGGGCGCGCTCGCGGCGCACGGCGTATTCGCGGGCGGCTGTTACAGCCTTTTGCCAGCGCGCGCGGTCGCGATCGGCTATCTCCAGCGGGTATCTCAGCATCAGCCAGTTAAGGTCGCCGATTATGCGGGCGTGCGCCGCGAACCGCGCCGTTCCCCTGCCCCGGCCGTCACAGCCCGGAAACAGCCGCTTGGCTAACTCGACCACGCACGGCTCGCCGCGTATCGTCCATACGCGGGCGCGCGCGTTGTATGTCAGCGTGCCGTATATGCCGCGCCCTCTGTCCGGCTCGGCCAGATATGCGGGCGGCGCAAAGTTTATCAGTGACTCGTCGGGAGGCAGGGATTCCGGCTGTGATTCCATTTCGGCGGCTGCATCTGTGCCGTCGCCAAACGCATCGTCGTCGGGCGACTCGCCATATACCGGCTCCAGCACGCCATCCGGGCGCATTACATAGTCCAGTTCGTCGCACCATGCGCCCGACTGTTCGGACGGCTGAACATCGTTGTCTGGTTCCGGCTCATCTGCTGAACCGTAACGCTCCTCGATAAAGCGGTCGCGGGAGAGCTGCATCTTGCGCGCCTGCATCGCCGCCTTGAGCGATTTGCCCTTGCGTCTCATGGCAGTGCCACCCCCCACAGCCTTGCCAGCGCCACGCACTCGACCGACACGCCGCATACCTCGCGCGGCAGACGCAAATCGCCGGGCGCTACCAGTATCAGTGCCGATATATCCGGGCTGGCGGCATAGCGCGCAATCTGTTTCATCAACGACGCACGCGGCGGGCGGTTCTTCTTTACCTCGATACCCACGCGGCCGCACAGGAAGTCTATGCGGCAGCCGGGGCATAAACGAGCTTCATGCCGTGCCGCAATCCCAGCGCGTTCCAGCGCGGCGGCGACGAGCGCGTGAATGTCATATTCCTCGAGCGCGGCGGGCACGCGCAGTGTGCTTAGTGCGCGCAGTATCTCGCGCATGTCGTTTTCCAATGCAGAGTCCAACGACTCGCCTCCCGTGTGAGTTTTTCTTACACATTATATAGGTCTTTGATTGACGGCTGAATGAATTGGTGCAAATTTCTTTTTAAGTGCGGAAGAGCAGGCTCTAAGCAGACCGGTTCTGATAAACCTGAAAGCTTTTATTGCTGTCTCAGGCAAAACAATCAATTGCGTTCCCTGCCTTACCAATCGCCAAACCGCCTTATATTCGTGCGATAATTATAGCATGATTCGCACCTTACGACAAATTGAAATCACCCTCGCTTAATTAAATATTCCCGCTGATATGGTATAATTGCGAGGGAAAGCGAGGGATTGGCAATGAAGGACAACAAGACTAATGCAATGCGCATACTTGAGGGGCTTAAAATAGATTTTGACGTGCATACATATGACGTGTCGGACGGGATGTTGGACGGCGGCACGGTTGCACAGCGCATCGGCGCTGACCCCGCGCGCGTGTTTAAGACGCTGGTCACACAGGGCAAGTCGCGCGCCTATTATGTATTTGTGATACCTGTACTAAAGGAGCTTAACTTAAAGGCGGCCGCCGCCAGCGTGGGCGAAAAGTCGGTCGAAATGATACCGCAAAAGGAGCTGCTTAAAACCACAGGCTATATACACGGCGGCTGCAGCCCCGTGGGCATGAAAAAGCAATTCAAGACTGTGATCGACGTATCGGCGCTGGAGCAGGAGCGCATATGCGTGTCCGCGGGGCGCATCGGATTTCAGGTGGATCTCGACCCGCGCGAACTGATACGCGCGGTGGGCGCGGATACCGCCGAAATTGCCACTGGCCACGTATAGCACGCATAATTCGAAAGGAAAAACAAATGTCGGTTGAGCGAGTCAGAAATTATCTAAAGCAATTCGGCGCGGACGGACGCATAATCGAGTTTGAACTGTCCAGCGCCACGGTTGATTTGGCGGCCAAGGCGGCGGGCGTGGACGCGGCGCGCATAGCCAAGACGCTGTCGTTCGATGGCGACAGCGACTGCATACTGATAGTGGCTGCGGGCGACGCGCGCGTTGATAACGCCGCGTTCAAGGCTCGGTTTGGGCGCAAGGCGCGTATGCTTACGCCTGAGCGCGCATTGGAGATGACCGGGTACGCGGTGGGCGGCGTCTGTCCGTTTGATATGAGCGACGACGTTGAGGTATGGCTGGACGAATCGCTTAAAAGGTTCGGCACGATACTGCCCGCGTGCGGAAGCTCCAATTCGGCGATTGAACTGAGCTGCGAGGAGCTGAAGACGTTCTCACGGGCGCGCGGCTGGGTGGACGTGTGCAAGAACTGGCGCGAGACTTACCCATGCATAATCGACATGCACGCGCATCTGTTCCCGGAGACGCTGGTCGAGCACGCCATGGACAGGCTGACAAAGGTGTCCGATGGATTAAAGCCTGTCGTCATGCCTACATATGCCGAAACCGTGAAGTACATGAAGAACCACGCGATAAGCGCGTTCGCGTCGCTGCCCATAGCGACAAAGCCCGGCCAGTGCACGTCGATAAACAACTATGCCGCCAAAGTAAACAGCGATTACGTGCTGGCGTTCGGCACAATACACCCGGACTTTCCCGAACCGCTCAAGGAATTAGAGCGCATTAAGGAGCTGGGGCTGCACGGCATAAAGCTGCACCCGGATCATCAGCAGATTTTACCCGACGACGAGCGCATGTTCCCATTGTATGAAAAGATGGCCGAGCTTGATCTGCCGGTCGTGCTGCACGCTGGCTGGGACCCCGCATCGCCAGACTACACCCGGTGCACGCCTGAGAGGTTAAGGCACATAATCAATCGCGTGCCCGGACTTACGCTGATCGGGGCGCACATGGGCGGTGTGAAGATGTCGGACGACGTGATGAAGTATCTCGTCGGACAAAACGTGTATTTCGATACGTCGATGGGCTATCGATATCTTACGCCCGAACGGATGCTTGAGCTTATCCGCGCGCACGGAGCGGACAAAATTCTGTTTGGCAGCGATTGCCCGTGGGGGCCGCTCGATGCTCAGATACAGCGCTTGCGCGAAATCGGGCTGAGCGATGACGAACTTGAGATGATATTCCATAAGAACGCGGAAAAGCTGCTGAGGCTATAATTGGCAGGGCGTTATGAAACACTTCCTATTTATATGTTTCAGGGATATGCTTCGCCGATATGCCTTACAAATTATATTTCCGTCACAGGCTGAATTAAAAGGTGCAGGCAGAGCGAAATTCCTTGACCTTCTGCTTTAATACAAGCAAACGCCGCACGCACACGAATCGGAATCATCGTGTACGTGCGGCGTTTTTATCTGCATTTCGGCTTTAGATCAGCGGGCGACTGATTATTCTGTCTGGCCGGTCAGCTCGCGCAGGTACTTGGCCGCGTTCGCTATATCTTCGCCCGGCGTGTCGTCGCATTCGCGCTCGATCGTAAGGAAGCCGCGATAGCCTATTTCGTCAAGTGCCGCAAGGTATTTGGGGTAGTTAACGTCGCCCTGCCCCAGCGGCATCTCCTGAAGGAACTGGCCATGATACTGCTCTGCGGCCGCCGTAGCATAGAGATGTTCCACGTCGCCCTTTTTAAGGAGCTTGCCATCCTTGGCATGGGTATGCACTATGTACTTTTTTAATGTGTACACGGCCTGTACAGGATCGTCGCCCGTAACCATTACGAGGTTTGCCGGGTCGAGGTTAACCGAAACGCCGGTAGAGCCCAAATCGTCCAAAAATCCCCTGAGCGTAGCGGCGGGTTCGGGGCCGGTCTCTATCGCAAAGTGTGCGTTTACGCTGTCGGCGTATTCAGCCAGCGTGTAGCATGCTTCCTGCATGACGTTATAGCGTTCCGATGTCTTATCCTGCGGTATTACGCCGATATGAGTCGTAACTATTGTACAGTCCAAATCGCGAGCCATATCGAGTATGCGCTTGGCGCGCTCGACCAACTCGGGATTTTTGTCCTTATGTACAAAGCCTAACGACTGTTCACCGCACACGGCCGAAATAACCATGCCGTTTGAGCGCACCATGTCGAGCAATTCCCGGCGGCGCGCGGGGGTCATATTTTCGGGCGCATATTCGCCCCTTGCCATATGAAGCTGAACGCCCTTTAGTTTAAGGGCGGCGGCGCGCTCTATTGCGTCCGGTATGGTCGTGCGGAAAGAATTCAGCATAACGCCTATCGGAAATTTATACATACGTCAATGTCTCCTGAACAAGCATATATTCGTTATACGCGATCCCAGATATAGCGGGCGGTCTTCAGGCATATGTCTGTAGCCGCAACGCAGTCTTCCATACCTTCAAACTCTATGGAGACTTCCTTATCGTAACCCGCATCCTTCACGGTCTTGAGTATCGCCCAGATGTCCATATCGCCCTGGCCCAGTATGGAGCCGCGCAATATGTTAAGGCCGCTGGCGGTGCCTACATAGCCCAAGCTCGGCGGCATCTTGCGGAATTCTTCGGGAGTGGGCATTACGTAGGGCTTGGCGGGCTTTGCGCCGGTGGTGTACATGCCGTCCTGCGGCAGCATACGATCCTTCTTGCGGATATAGAAGTCCTTCAGGTGAATCATGTCGGCGTACTTGATGCACTTGGCGACCGCAACCTCGGGACGATCATCCACGCACAGGAAGTTGCCCACGTCCAGCGTCATGCCGACGTTGGGGCGATCCACGGCGTTAAGCAAGCGAACCATGCGATCCGCGCCGTTTACGTACAGGCCGTGATTCTCCAGCGTGGTGGACATGCCCAGCGTCGCAGCGTAATCGGCCAATTCGCGCACCGCGTCCACAAATACCGGGAAGTCCTTTTCAAACTGTTCGGGAGTGTTTATGCCGTTCGGGTGCTGACCCGAGCAAGTGTCGTGACGCATTTTCTTTATGCCCAGGAAATGTGCCATATCCATGTACATGCGGATGCGATCCAGCTCGCGCTTGCGCTCGTCGGCGGTGGGCTTAATCACGCACGCGTTGAGCGAGAAGGCGCTAAGCGGCATGCCGACCTTTTCGGCATGGTCGCGCACACGCTTTACATAGTCATAATCGACAGTACCATCTTCCTTGAGCAGAGGCAGGCTGAACGGAACAAGTTCCAGATGCGCGCAGTCATGCTCTTTAGCCCAGTCGATTACGTCAAACAGCGACATTTCTTCCGTACGCAGTCTTTTATTCAGCGAATAGCTACTAATACCCAGTTTCATAGCGACACCCCTTCGTAAATTAGTCGGTGGTCTCAGTATAGCACCTTTCCATATTCTTTGCAATATCTTGTCGTCAATAAATTGTGGAGTTTATATTTGGCACGTATTTACAATATTTTTCGTGTAAGTGCGTGCTTGCTTGACATAAGATGTATTTAAGTATTGATTTAAGCAAAATAGAGTGCTATACTGAATTCAGCACTTTGAGGAGGAAATGTAATGTTTGCGCGCTTGCTAAGACTATTTAAGGTGGAAAGCATGATTAAGCCTGACCTTGTGCAGGGCGAACTGCCAACGACGAAGCAGGCTTACAAGGACGTATTGCAGATTGCGCTGCCGTCGATAATGGAGCTGGTTCTGATAAGCCTTATCAACTCCATGGACACAATGATGGTGGGCTCCTGCGGCGACGCGGCGATTGCCGCAGTGGGACTGGTCGGACAGCCGCGAATGCTGCTGATGGCGCTGTTTTTCGCGCTGAACATAGGCGTTACGGCGCTGGTCGCGCGGCGCAAAGGCGAGGGACGGCAGGACGACGCGAACCTTGTCATGCGCAACGCGCTGGTTATAATACTGATACTGTCCGTGGTAATCATGCTGGTCGCAATACAGTTTTCAAAAGACCTTATGTGGCTGGCGGGCGCAAAGGAAGATACCATTGAACAGGCCAACATATACTTTTGCATACTGACGGCGGTGCTGCCTGTAAACGCGATGACGCTGTGCATAAACGCGGCGCTGCGCGGCATAGGCAACACGCGCACCACATTGAAGGTAAACCTTACCTCAAACATCGTAAACATCATATTTAACTATCTGCTTATCGGCGGCAATCTGGGCTTCCCAAGGCTGGGCGTAACCGGCGCGGCGATTGCCACGGCGATAGGCATAGTGTTCGGCTTCTTCCTGTGCATAATCGCGATAATCCCCCACAAGGGTTCGGATCAGTTCCTGAAGCTGAGCCGTCATGACAACTGGAAGCTGGACAAAACCACGGTAAAGTCAATATTCAGCGTGGGCGGCAACGCGATGATCGAACAGGCCGCATTGCGCTTTGGCTTCTTTACGTATGCACGCATATGCGCGGGACTGGGCACCGATCCGTTTGCTGCGCATCAGATAGCGTGCCAGTTCCTCAACCTGACGTTCAGCTTTGCCGACGGCATAGGCGTGGCGGGCACGTCGCTGGTAGGGCAAAATCTGGGCAAGAAGCGCCCCGATCTTTCGATGCTGTACGGCCGCGTAAGTCAGCGCATGGCAATCATCGTATCGATGACGCTGTTCTCGCTGCTGATTATATTCCGCTATCAGCTGGTTGGACTGTACACGCAGACCCCGCATGTGGTAGAAATGGCCGCGATGCTCATGATTATGGTCGCCATATTCCAGCCGCTTCAGACCTCGTCGGTGGTTATATCGGGCTGCCTGCGCGGCGCGGGCGATACCAAGTTTGTCGCGATGGTCATGATAATGTGCGTATCGATCATTCGCCCCATATTGGCCTACTCCAGCGTGTATCTGCTTAATCTGGGTTTGATGGGTGCGTGGAGCGCAAGCATAATCGACATGACGATTCGTTTGACCTGCGTAAACAAGCGCTTCAATTCCGGAAAATGGACTTCGATAAAGGTATGATGGGATAATAGACTAAACTTTACAGGTATTTTTCATAAAGCGCGCCGGATATTCGTAGCAATATAGTATCCGGCGCGTATTATATATGTGAGATTACATAAGGAGCTTTTAGCATATGCTTTTTGTGGACGATGGGCGGAGGTGGATGCGCGCGATGCTGTGGACGCTGGCGGCATTTGTGCTTATCGAGCTTATAATGATGGCGGCGGTCGCAATCACGGCGCGCACTATGGACGCGCCGAAAAGCGCGGACTGCATGATAGTGCTGGGCGGCGGGCTTGACCGGGAGACCGGCGAACCTTTGCCTACCCTCGCCTACCGCCTTGACCGGGCAATTGAACTGTTCGGCGAGGGATATGCGCCGGTTATCATTGTGTCCGGCGGGCAGGGCGCGGACGAGGTAATCAGCGAGGCCGAGGCAATGCGCAATTACCTTATACAGCGCGGCATACCCGAAAGCGTCATAATGATGGAGGCGCAATCCACCACCACGCGCGAAAACATGGCATATTCAAAAGCGATAATGGACGAAAACGAGTATGAAAGCGCGCTGATCGTGACCAGCGATTACCATCTGTGGCGCGCCATGCAGCTGGCAGATCGCGCGGGAATAAGCGGATCATGCGCCGGAGCGCGCAACAGCAGCAATATATTTTTCACAGTCAAGAATCTGGCGAGAGAAACGCTTAGTTGGATAAAATTTGCTTTGACAGACTAATTTACGGAGGAACTGAAGATATGGCACAGGTGATTCAGATAGGCGCGAGAAACGCCACCTTTCAGCAGATAGAGACATTAAAGCGCAACCGCGAAAAGCGGCATAAGCAGGGACTTTTCTTTGTAGAAAGCGTACACGCGATTGAACAGGCAGTGTATCATCGCTGGCAGTTCGAGGCGATATGCTATGCGCGCGGCGTTCGGCTGTCGGGCTGGGCGCGCGATATGCTAAGCAAGGCGGGCGCGGCACATCACTACGAGATGTCGCAGGAGCTTATGGCTGAACTGAGCGACCGTGACGAGCCGTGCGAGCTGATAGCACTGATACGCATGAGGTCAAGCGAGGAAGCGCTTGAGGCAATGCGCAATGCGCCCGCCGACAGGCCGCGGCTGTTCATAGCGTTCGACCGGCCGCAGAATCCAGGCAATCTGGGCAGTATAATCCGCTCGGCCGACGCGATGGGCGCAAGCGGCGTGATTATCACTGGGCACGGCGCAGACCTGCACGACCCGCTGTGCGTACGTTCGAGCATCGGCGCATTCTTTGCGCTGCCCACGGCGGCGCTGGGCGGGCCGGAAGATGTGGTCAAGTGGATGGACGGCTTTGACAAGCGTCCCGTGTTGATCGACACCAGCGCGCACGCGACCACGCCGGTTCACAAGGTGGACTTTCAGCGCGACGTGGTGCTGGCCGTGGGCAACGAGACATTCGGACTGAGCAAAGCATGGAAGGCCGCGTGCGACGAGATGGCGCTGATACCCATACACGGCGCGGCATCGTCGCTGAACGTGGCGTGCGCAACGTCGATATTCATCTACGAAGCGCTCAGACAGCGGCTTATTTGCGCGGAGCAGGAATGATTTGGCCGACTTAAAACGGGCAATTCACATTCAATGGAAAGCTCCGATGCGATTTCACGCCTGATTATGATATGACTAAACATGTAAACTGTTTCGCGACATACAAACCCGATTGCTTCTATCAAATGCGTGCAAGGAAGTTTTCCCTGCGCGCGTTTTTTGAATTGCGGACGGGCATACTGTATAAAGAAAGTTGGTTGAGGTGCTTATGGCTAAAAAGATGCTGGCCGTGCTGATTGCGCTAATGCTGATGTGCGGATGTGCAAATGCTCAGAGTACGAAGCCGCTCGCCCGGCAGGGTTTCATGCTGGACACAGTGATTTCGATTTCGCTGTACGACAATCAGGACGAGGCCATACTGGATGGCGCATTTGCGCTGTGCGAGGAATACGAACAGCTCTTTTCGCGCACAATCAGTACCAGCGACGTATACCGCATAAACCACTCGGATGGCGCGCCGGTAGAGGTTTCGGACGCGACTGCAGAATTGCTGTGCATTGCGCTTGAGTATGCGCGCTTGTCAGGCGGGGCGTTCGACCCTACGATCGAACCGCTGGTCACGCTGTGGAACATAATGGCGGACGAGCCGCATGTGCCGGATGCGGGCGCGATTTCGGCGGCGCTTGCGCGCGTGGACTGGACTAAAGTCAGCGTTGACGGCAACGTCGTTACGCTTCAAGCCGGTATGGGACTGGATCTTGGCGGTATTGCAAAGGGCTATATCGCGGATAAGCTGCGGGAATACCTGAGCGAAAACGGCGTTGACAGTGCACTTATAAACTTAGGAGGCAATGTACTCACGCTGGGCGGCAAGCCGGACGGGTCAAACTTTACGATAGGCGTACAAAAGCCGTTTGGTCAAAACAGCGACATACTGGGTGCGTGCCGACTCAAGGGCATGTCGGTCGTGACCAGCGGGATATACGAGCGGTACTTCGTTGAAAATGACAGACTTTACCATCACATACTGGATACAAAGACCGGTTATCCGGTCGAAAACGGATTGTACAGCGTGACGATCATATCCCCCACCTCGACCGACGGCGACGCGTTGTCCACGATATGCTTCGCATTGGGAAGCGAGGACGGCATGGCGCTGATCGAGACGCTGGACGGGATAGAGTGTGTGTACTGCCTGAGCGACGGCACGCTGCTGTTCTCCAGCGGCGCGCGGAAATTCTGGCTTAACCCGGACGAATTATAGCGCAGGCGGCGCGCGTGCGCTGACCTGAGGACCCTTGGGAGGAATCTGTATGAAGAAGCTATTGGTATGCGCTTTGGCGTGTGTACTTACGATGCTGGCCGGATGCTTCTGGGACGGCGACGCGCAGCCCGGCGCGACTGCCGAACCAACGGCGGCAACAGAGGCTGCTACGGATAACGCGCAGGCGGCGGCGCTTGCGGACGGAACGTACTTTGCGATCGATAAGGATTATACCGACGGCTGGAAGAACTTCATCGCGCTTAACGTTGAAGGCGGGCGCATAACCTCTGCGACGTGGGACTGCCTACCTGAAAACGGCTCGACGCTCAAGTCTGTGCTAGCCGCGGAGGGCAAGTATTCGATGAAGCCCGCAGGTGCACAGCGCGAATGGAACGAGCAGTCGAAGCTGTTTACCGATGCACTGGTGGCGGCGCAGGGATTGCCCGCGACTGATTTAAGCGCGACGGGCACTACCGACGCGATTTCGGGCGTAACCATCAGCGTGAAGGGCGTAAGCGAACTGTATAAGCAGGCCATCGCAAGCGGCCCACAGCCCAAGGGCGAATTGCAGGACGGGCTGTTTTACGCGGAGGCACAGCAGTTTGACAGCAGCGGGTACAAGGAGTACGTCGCGCTGTACGTAAGCGGCGGGCGGATTGTGTGGGTCAACTGGAACGCCGCCAACGAGGACGGTACGCAGAGCAAGAAGGAAGCGGGCGATTCGTACGGTCTGAAAAGCGCGTCAGGCATAGGCGCGGAATGGTATCAGCAGGCCGAAGCGTTTGAGCAGTACGTGATTGAGCATCAGGGTGTCGAGGGACTTACGACCGGCGACGACGGCAAGACGGACGCTATATCGGGATGCACGATCGCCGTGAGCGGCGCTAAGACGCTGACTGAGCAGATTATTACTCAGGCTCGGGCGGCGGGGTAATGACTTTATAGGTGGTCTTTAAGAAGCTATTCTATTTTAGAATGGCTTCTTTCTGTTTTTGTAGGAGGTTGTCAGCCTCGCTTTCTTTTATCATCGCTATGTCCCCAATCGCTATACGCGCCACCGCAAAGCAAAAACTCAGGGAACCGACAAGCGCGGCTTCCTGAGTTTTGCTATCTATTAAAGGTCATCCACATCCTGTACCGGCATCTGACTGCCCTCAGCCATGCCGGTGTAGCTGCCCAGCACGTCGGTCTTGTCCGGCCAGCTGCGCATTTCTTTACCCAGCCGCTTGCTCTGCGACTGTTCGTCGCTGTTTGCGGTTGGTTTACGTTTGTTCTGCTTGCGCTTTTCGCTCATTGCACTCACCTCCATTTTACCCGCTTTGTTCGGGTTGGGATTAGTTTGACCAGTGAGTGCAAAAAACATGCGCGCCGGTTTTTGCCGACGCGCATGTGATGAATTGACTGACTATCAGTTGTACTCGACCATTTCGCCGACGTTGGTTTCGATCTTGGCGGCGGACTTCCACTCGTCCTCAGCGGCGGTCTTGGCCTCGCTCTGCTTGTTGCCCATCAGCTCGTCGTGTATCGACGTCTTGATGTAGTCGGTCAGCTCGACGGCACCGGCGGGGATGTCGGCGACGTACTTGATGATGTGCATACCGTAGGTGCTTTCAACAGGCTCGGATACGTCGCCAACGCTAGCGAGCGCCATTGCGGCATCCTTGAACGCGGTTACATAGCGGGTGGTGTTGGCGCCGACGATGTAGCCGTAGGTCTTAACAGGCTCGCTCTCGGAGCCGGTATCCTCGCCGTACTCGGCAATCAGCGCGTCGAAGTCTTCACCGGCCATAGCCTTCTGATATACCTCGTCAACCTTGGCCTGGATGTTGTCGCGCGCGGTCTGCTGGGCGGCGGCGAGCTGATCCTCGAGATCGCTCAGCTGGCTGGGCAGCGTGGGATCCATCGTGGGCGCGGGAGTCGCTTCGGGATCGACGGTCGGTTCCTCGGTGGGTTCTTCAGTCGGCGCTTCGGTCGCATCGGCGGGCACTTCTGTAGCCTCAGGCTCCTCGGTGGGCGCGGGCGTTGCGAAGGAATCGATCTGGCTGGTCACATCGCTGATCTGCTTGCGAATGTCGCTGATAGCGGTGGAGTCTTCCTCCAGGAACTTCACCAACACCTGCTTTACATAGCGGAAGCCTTCCGGATAATAGTAGGCGGTGTTTCCGCTGTTGACCTTGGTGTCGATAGCGGTTTCGTCCTCTTCATAGGAAGCCTGATCGGCAGCGACTCGGCTGTCGAACTCGGCCTGAACCTCGTCGTCAGTTACGGTCAGATCCTTGTAAATGTACTCGTCGAGCTTATTGTCAATATAGGTATTGCGGGCATCCTCGACGTACTTGTCAAGCGTGATGTCGTTGTCGGCCATGTACTTATCGGCGGCGGCGGTGATCTCATCGTCGCTCATGCCATCGGTGGTCACATTGGTCTTGACCTGTGCATAGGCACTATCATAGCTGCTCTGCGCATTTTCCTGTATGGTAGCCTCGTCGTCGGCGGTAAGCTGATCCAGGCCCAGCTCGGCGGCCTTCTGCTTGCGCACTTCCTGCAGCACGAGCGCGTCCACAACGATCTGCTTGATCTCGTCGTCCGACGGCATCGTTACCTGATAGCCGAACGCGCTGTACATCTGATACTGATACTGAAGCGTGGCCTTGTAATTGTCGTAGTATTGCATGACATCCTTCTTGAGCAGCTGGGTGTCATTGACCTTTATGATAACCTCCGCATCATCCATTTCCCGATCGACCTCGACCATCGAGCAGCCGGTCAGCGCAAACGCCAGTACCAGCAGCAGCGAGATCAGCTTGAAAGTCCGTTTAGCCATGTCAGCAAATCTCCTTCACAAAAAGTACCGTAAGGGCAAACTACTTCTATTATACAGCAAAACAAAAAATGTACAAGTAGCCCGACTGAAAAATTCACAGATTAAGCAAATTTTCAGTCATATTGAACAGCTCCGGGCGCAGGTTAAGCGCACTCAGGTAAGCATAGCCATCCGATACGGTGACGACGCTTACCGAGGCAGTGTCCACCATGAAGCGCCAGTTAGCGTCGGGCGCAAGACCCAGCATGTGCGCAATTATGTGGCGAATCGGCCCGGCGTGCGCGACGATTGCACAAGTGTCCTCGCATTGGCTGAGGAAATCGTCGGCGGCTTTGATTACGCGCGCGGCAAAATCGGCTGCGCTCTCACCGCCCGGCGCGGGGCCGCCGCCGGCGTACTGGCTGAACTCCGGCTCGTCTTTTATCTGCGCGTATGTCCTGCCTTCCCATTTGCCGAACGAGATTTCGCGCAGGGAGTGATTGAGTTCAGGCTGGCAGGCAGGCAACGCCAGTTCAGCGGTGCGCACGGCGCGCTTTAGGTCGCTGCACTCAACGCGCGATATGTCGGGAGCTATGGCTTTTAGCCGCCTGCTTAGACTGCGCGCCTGAGCCTCGCCCTGTTCGGTAAGCGGCAAATCGCTTTGACCGTAGTACGCGCCGGGAACCGGCTTAACAAATTCGGCGTGCCTGATTAGCACCAGCTTTCCATTTTGCATACCGCCTGTCCCCCCATCACGCCACGAAGCGCAGCGCCGCCAGCGCGTACATCGCCAGTGCGCAAAGCTCGTTCGCCGCGCCCAGCGTGTCGCCGGTCAGACCACCTATCTTCCTATTAAAATACGAATTGAAGCCCAGCGCCAGCACGCACGCAGCCGGCGCGCCCAACAGCGCAACCGGCTTGACTAGCAATATGAGTACTGCGCCCAGCGCATAGGCCTCCAGCACGCGCCGCCAACTCATGCCCTTCACATACGCACTGCCCATGCCATCGCGCGCTGATACGCCGATCTTTTCAAGGAGCACCACGCACATGCGGCTAAGTACCGGCGCGGCAAACGTAAGCCCCAGCGCCGCCATGCCGAGCCGCTCAAGCGCCGCGCATATGAATGCAAACTTTAGCATCAATGTGAGTATCACGCCCAGCGCGCCGAAAGTGCCCATGCGGCTGTCGTGCATTATCTCCATTATGCGCGCGCAGTCGCGGCCGCTGAAGAAGCCGTCGCAGGTGTCGCCCAGGCCGTCCATATGTATGCCGCCGGTCACGAGCACATCGCACAGCACCATCAGCGCCGCCGCAGCGATATACGAGCCGGTAAGCGCGTACCCCAGCCAGCCCGCAAGCGCCATCAGCGCACCCACTACCGCGCCCACCAGTGGAAAATAGACCATAGAGCCGATCATGTCATCGGGCTGGCACGGCAGGGCTATGTTTATCGGTATGCGCGACATTATCTGAAACGCCAGCAGCATGTGCCTTATCTCGGTAAGCAGTCTTTGCATTTCAGTCACCTACTTCAGGCGCATCGGTATGCCGGACACGGTGAAGTATACCTCGTCCGACACGCGCGCAAGATGCTGGTTAAGCCGCCCCGCCACGTCGCGGAATATGCGGCTGAACCTGTACACGGGCACAAGCCCCATTCCCAATTCGTTAGTCACCACGATCAGCGTGCCGTAGCCCACCGCCGCGCGCCACTCGTCAATCTCGGCGTGCAGTTGATTTTCCAGCTTTTCGGCCAAACTCAGCGGCGCAGTGTCCCAGTCCTCGCACTCGTCCATCATGCGGTTGGTCACGAATATAGTCATGCAGTCGAGCAGCGTCGTGCCGCCATGTCCGCGTATCTGTCTGGCTATGTCGTAACAGCCCTCGTATGTGCGCCACTCGGCCGGGCGCGACGCGCGATGATGCGCTATGCGGTCGCGCATTTCGTCGTCGAATGCGCGCGCCGTGGCGATGTAAAGCACGTCGCCGCCTGACTCGGAAGCCAGCTTCTCAGCCAGCGCGCTCTTGCCGCTGCGCGCGCCGCCGGTTACAGTTATCATGCGGCCCATTTATGTATCACTCCGTATTCTGCTTAAATTTGCTTTTTAATAGGTATGCTTAGGCACGGACTATTGGTTTATCGCCTGTGCAAGCCGTTCAGACAGCAAAATGCGGCGCATTTGCTGCGCCGCCGCGGGTTTATGCCTTACCCTCAAAATGCCTTTGGGCAAATATCCGGTCGTTGCGTGCAAGAGGCATGTTCATGAGTTCGCGCTCGGGCACCATCCGCACGCCGCCGTTGTCTATGCTGCGCGGCTCGCCCGAAATGATTTCGCACTCGTAGAACATTAGCAGTATGCCCTGCCCGTTCGCGCCCTGCCAGTCGGCTATGCAATCTATCACGCGGCCAGCGCGTGTTTCTATGCCCAGCTCTTCATTCAGTTCACGTTCAAGTGCATGTTCGGGCGTTTCGCCGCTTTCCAGTTTGCCGCCCGGAAACTCCCACATGCCCACGTCGCCGCCGCGTATCCGGCGCGTGATTATAATGCCGTCCGCCCTGCGAATCACGCCCGCGACCACGGCGATCACTGCGCGCCGCCCTTCACATCATCGAAATCGACCATGTACTTTTTTACCATATGATCGGGATAATACGACTGCTTGGAGCGCCTAAGGCCGGGTATGCCCATGTCCTCCTCGCGGTTTATCCAGTTGATGCCGTCGAAGCCTTCGCGCGCGAACATCTGGTTTATGTAGGCATATATGCCTTCGTATTTGTCAAGACCCTTTTCAAGGCGCACATACATCATGTCGCCCTCTCGCTCGCACAGCGTGAACGCCGCCATTTCGCCGTCCATCTCGACCACGCCGCCGCGCATGTTGAGCTGGTTCATCGAGCCGAACACGTCCGCGATCATCTCGCGCTCCTGCGCCGCGTCGAGCAATTGCGCATTGTCCATTATGCCTACGCGCTCGGCATACCACTTGTCCCACAGCGCAAGGCAGGCCTCGCGGTCACACGCGCGCAGCGGACGGTACGTAAACCTTCCCGCATAGTCGCGCATGAAGCGCGCCACATGGTTGCGCTTGCCGTGATAGCGCTTACCCGCCAGCTCACGCAGATCCTCGGCGCGGTAAACGTAATCCTCGAAATCGATATTTTCCTCGGCGCTTACGCCCTCGGGCATTACCGCTTTCAGGCGTGCGAGGTATTCTTCGCTTACGCTGCCCATTATTGGCTTTAAGCCGCTTTTGCGCATGTCGGCGATTGCGACGTCTATCATATCGCGCGTCAGATTGCCGTCCAGCGGCATAACTGGGTAAAGCTGGCACTTGCCCGGCATACGCATCCTGAAATACAGCGCGCCGCCGTATATCGCCCACTCCACATGCCAGCTGAGCCGCCATATGTATATGTCGGTAAAGGTCAGTTCGGAATTTTCAAAGTGCTGCGCCTGAATGTATGGTTCCAACCGCTGTCTGTCCGCAAGGCTTACCGGCTTATAGTTAAGCAGCCCGCGGCGCTCGTAAAGCTGATCGTCCGGGTTAAGAAAGTATTGGTCTGCGCTGCACGCAGAGCATGTACAGGTATCCATAAATCCCCCTTTTTACTTATCAAAGGCAAATGCAATGGCGTTAATATGCACCCTAAATCAGCGCGCTTACTCATTATAACTGCGCTGGCACATACGAAAACGCTGCCTGCCCCGACAATATTATACCGCATCCGGGCGCGTCTGTCCATAACCTTAAAACGTTGTCCATTACAATGGGTATAACTTTATCGATAGATTAATCGCGCTATACTTCATATGTTAACATAGACGCTGTATAATATATGTGAACATGAATTCGACGACGGAGGTGACTTGGCGATGACGATGAGCACAATATCACAGCCCACGCTCAGGCGGCTGCCGCGATATTTAAGCTATCTAAAATCTCTGGGTGAAAACGCACCCGAATACATATCGGCTACCGGCATAGCCGAGGCGCTTGGGCTGGGACAGGTACAGGTGCGCAAGGATCTGGCGCAGGTATCGAATTCCGGCAGACCCAAGGTCGGATATGTGACCAGCCAGCTGATCGAGGAGATCGAGGACTTTCTGGGATACAACAACACCCATGACGCGGTTATCGTGGGCGCGGGAAAGCTGGGGCAGGCGCTATTGGGCTACAACGGATTCCGCTCGTATGGGCTTAACATACTGGCGGCATTCGATATGGATCCGAATAAGGTCGGCGAATCTGCGTCCGGAAAGCCCATATTCGCGATGGATAAGCTGGAGCACATATGCCGCCGACTCAACGTGCGCATTGGCGTAATCACGGTGCCGGTCGAGCAGGCGCAGAACGTGTGCAACGAACTGGTCAAGGTCGGAATAAAGGCGATATGGAACTTCGCTCCGATTCACCTTTACGTACCCGAGGGCGTGCTGGTTCAAACCGAGAACATGGCCGCATCGCTGGCGCTTTTGTCGAAGCACCTTAACGAATCCTCACCAATAGAGGAATAAGCAGAAAATTCGACTAAAAATGCGTCTTGTACATGCGCGCAGGCAGGGAAAAACGCGCGTAATCAAGAATATATATTTTAGACTCGCTTGCAATGGCGCGGCGTAGGATCGATCACAATACTTACTATAAGGAAAGGTGTGTACCCACATGAAAATCACCATATGCATCGGCAGCTCCTGTCATCTCAAAGGTTCCCGTCAGATCATCGAAAAGCTCCAGCAGCTTATCAATGACAATGGCCTGCAGGACAAGGTTGACCTAGGCGGTCAGTTCTGCATGGGCGACTGCATGAACGGCGTATGCCTTACTCTGGACGGCAAGAAGTATTCGCTTAAACCCGAAGACACTGAAACTTTCTTTGAAAAGGAAGTGCTGGCTAAATGCAAGAATACCTGAAGCTGAAGCCCTCCGGCTGCAAAGACTGCTATAAGTGCATACGTTCCTGTCCAGTCAAGGCAATCAGCTTTGCCGACAACCAGGCGCAGATAATCGAGGACGAATGCATACTGTGCGGTCAGTGCTACGTAGTCTGTCCACAGAATGCCAAGCAGGTGCGCAACGATATTAAAGCCGTGCGCGAAGCGGTGCGCATGGGCAAGCACGTAATCGCGTCGGTCGCGCCGTCTTTTGTGGCGGGCACGGGATTTGACACGATTGAAGATATGGCCGAGGCGCTGAAGGCTCTGGGGTTTGAAAGCGTCGAGGAGACCGCTGTGGGCGCTCAGTTCGTATCGCGCGAATACGAGCGCATAATCAAGTCCACCGAAAATCTGAACGGCCGCGTGATGATAAGCAGCTGCTGTCCCGCGATCAATTCGCTGATCGAAAAGTACTACCCCGACTTGCTTGACAATCTTGCGCGCGTAATGACCCCCATGCAGGTACATTGCAAGGCGATAAAGGAGCGCGTAAGTGACGCCTTTACCGTATTCATAGGGCCGTGCGTCGCCAAGAAGAAGGAAGCCGACGAGTCCAATTATGTGGACGCCTGTCTTACGTTTGACGAGCTGGCCAACTGGATGGGTTCGGAGAACGTGCATGTGCTCAACAAGCCGCGCCCTCACGAAGACGGCAAGCGCGCGCGCTTCTACCCCACCACTGGCGGCATAGTGCGCTCGATGGACATTCCCAAGGGGCTTAACGTAATCACGCTGGACGGCACCGAAACGTGCATGGCCGCGCTGAAAGAAATCCGCAACGGCGGGTTCGCCAATTCGTTTATCGAGATGTCAGCCTGTACGGGCAGCTGCGTAAACGGCCCGATTGTGCGTGAGCACAGTCTGCGTCCGCTTTACGGCATGGTGCGCGTCGAAGGCTATGCCGGCGGCGCCGATTACGACGCCAAGAGCCCTGCGGATATATCCGCACGCTACATGCCGGCGGGTCTGCACCGCGTGATGCCGGGCAGCGCCGCCATACAGGAAGTGCTCGTGGCAATGGGCAAGACCTCGCCCGACAAGGAGCTTAACTGCGGCTGCTGCGGCTACCCAACCTGCCGCGACAAGGCGGCGGCCGTTTGCATGGGCAAGGCCGAAATCGGCATGTGTCTGCCCTTCCTGCGCGAAAAGGCCGAGTCCTTCTCCGACAAGATAATTTCGTCCACGCCCAACGCGATAATCGTAATGAACGAGGATCTTATAGTGCAGCAGGTCAACATCGCCGCGCAGAAGATGTTCAAGCTCCGTTCGCCGGACGATATTGTCAAGGCGCCTATAGTACGCCTGCTCGACCCCACCGACTATATGATGGTAGTGCAGAGCGGCCACAATATAGTGAACAAGTGCCACTACATACCTGAATATAAGATATATGTAGAAGAGACCATTACCTATGACGCACAGTACAAGATACTGATAAGCATAATGCGCGATGTGACCGAGCGCGAGCAGACGCGCGAACAGGAAATGGAGCTCAAGCGTCAGACCGTGGAAGTTACCGACAAGGTTATAGACAAGCAGATGCGCGTCGTTCAGGAGATCGCGTCGCTGTTGGGCGAAACCACGGCGGAAACCAAGCTCGCGCTAACTAAGCTAAAGGATGCGATGCAGGATGGCAAATAATCTGTGCACCGACGTTGGCTATGTATCGCTAAACAAACATGGCGAACAGCTTTGCGGCGACCGTGTCGAAATTTCGTCCACTGACGATTCCACAATAATGGTGTTGGCGGACGGTTTGGGTTCGGGCGTTAAGGCCAATATACTTTCCACCCTCACCAGCAAGATACTGTGTACCATGATCGCCGGCGGTATGCCCATTGACGAGTGCGTAAATACCATCGCGAGCACCCTGCCCATTTGTCAGGTGCGCAAGATCGCGTATTCCACGTTCACCGTAGTGCGCATGTTAGATAATGAGGTTGTGGAGCTGATTCAGTTTGACAATCCCAACGTGATCGTGCTGCGCGATGGCAAGAACTGGGATTACCCCATCACTACGCGCGTCGTGGATGGCAAGACTATACACGAGAGCCGCTTCCCCGTATGCGAAAACGACGTGTTCATCGCCATGAGCGACGGCGCGATATACGCCGGCATAGGCATGTCGTTCAACTACGGCTGGCAGCGCGACGATATAATACAGTTTGCCGAAGCCAACTATTCGGCCGAAAATTCGGCCAAGACAACGGCGGGCATAATCGCCGACGCGTGCAATTCGCTGTATCAGAACGAGCCGGGCGACGACACCACGCTGGCCGTCATGCGTGTGCGCCGCAGACAGCAGGTCAATCTGGTCATAGGCCCGCCCTCCACGCGGGATCAGGACATAAAGATGATGAACCTGTTTTTCTCCAAGCAGGGCGTCAAGATCGTATGCGGCGGCACTACGTCCAACGTTGCGGCGCGCTATCTGGGCAAGCCGGTCGTGCCCACATTGGACTATCCCGATCCGGAGATACCGCCGATATGTCATATAGACGGCGTGGATCTCGTCACGGAAGGCGTGGTCACGATTTCGCGCGTGCTCACGTTGGCCGAGCACTTTCTGGACGGCTCGGATACTGATCTTAGCTGGCTTGGCAAGAAGGACGGCGCGTCGCTGATCGCAAAGGAATTGTTTGAAAACGCCACCGACATCAACTTCTTTGTCGGCAAGGCGATCAACCCGGCGCATCAGAACCCCGACCTGCCGATTACGTTCGGCATTAAGATACAGCTGATCGAGAACCTTTGCAAATGCCTGGAACAGATGGGCAAGCGCATCAAGGTATCCTATTTCTAACCTACCATATAGGCGGCTTACGCGGCCGCCTATATTTGAGTTGTCTCGAAGCAAAGTTACCCATTACTAACATTTGTGTGGCGAGCGGTATATATCTACAAATTATTACGGAGGCTGATTTATGCGTATTTTTGACACCAATGTCCAGCAGCTTAAATATGAGGTATTGCGCGAAGTAGCGCGTCATGCCTATGCCGACAATCTGACCGATTGTTATATCGACATACCCAAGCAGCTTGCTCCCGGCCCCAAGGCCACGATGCGCTGCTGCATATACAAGGAACGCGCGATACTTCAGGAACGCATAAAGCTTGCCATGGGCGGTCATGAGGACAAGCCCAACGTGATTGAGGTAATACCGATCGCATGTGACGAATGTCCGATAAGCCGTTATGAAGTCGGCGTGGACTGCCGCGGCTGTATTGCGCACCGTTGTCAGGCGGCGTGTCCTGCGGGTGCGATCTCGTTTGACGAGAACCAGAAGGCGCGCATCGATCCCACCAAGTGCAAGGAGTGCGGCAAGTGCGCGGCGGTATGTCCTTACAGCGCGATTTCGCGCCATGTACGCCCCTGTGAGAAGGCCTGCAAGATAAAGGCCATTTCCCGCGGCGAGGACAATGTAGCGCATATTAATGACGATAAGTGCATATCGTGCGGCGCGTGCGTATATCAGTGCCCGTTCGGCGCGATAAGTGACAAGTCGTACATACTGGACGCAATAAACATTCTGCGCGGCAGTGAGGACAACAAAAAGTACAAGGTATACGCCGTCGTCGCGCCGTCCATATCCAGTCAGTTCCGCTATGCCAAGCTGGGTCAGGTAATCACCGCGCTAAAGAAGTTGGGCTTCTACAGCGTGGTCGAGGCCGCTCTGGGCGCGGATATGGTTGCGTATTCCGAGGCTCAGGAGCTGGCCGAGAAGGGCGTACTGACCAGCAGCTGCTGTCCGGCGTTTGTGGCGTACATCGAAAAGGCGTTCCCCAAGCTCAAGGACAAGATTTCGCATAACCTCTCCCCTATGGCCGAGCTTGCGCGCTATATGAAAAAGACCGATCCGGATTGCAAGATCGTGTTCATCGGGCCGTGCACGGCCAAGAAGGCCGAGCGTCAGCACGACCGCGTGAAGGATCTGGTGGACTGCGTACTTACGTTTGAGGAGCTGCAGGCGCTGTTTGACAGCCGCGACATCGACATGAGCACTCTGGAAGAGGACGTACTGGAGAACGCGAGCTACTTCGGCCGCATATTCGCGCGCAGCGGCGGTCTGTCCGACGCGGTGCGCCAGTCGCTCAAGGAGCAGAACATCGACTTTGAAGTCAAGCCGATCGCCTGCGACGGCATAGAACAGTGCCGCATGGCCCTGCTTAAGCTGGGCGCGAACCGTCTGCCCGAGAACTTCATAGAGGGCATGGCGTGCATAAGCGGCTGCATAGGCGGCGCTGGCTGCCTGACCCATGAGGCCAAGGATAAGAGCGAAGTGGACGCATACGGCCGCGAAGCCATGGAAAAGACGATAATCGAAGCTATATCCGTTACGGACGTGGGGCCTAACGCATAAAGTACGATGGGTTACGCTTCTTTCTTTTCGGATGAGCGAAAGAAGTAAAGAAATGCCTATTGAGGCTTTCTCCCGCATGTATATGGTCACAAAATGAAACACTGTTTAGGCTAGTTGTAAACCTGTCTAATAAATCAGGACATTTCCTCCGCAAAGAGGAAATGTCCTTTTGTATATTCCAATCTATATGCTGTCAGGAGAAACATGCCGCCCGTTATCCGATCATTTTATCGGATAACGGGCGGCGGTCAGATTATTAGAGTGTGTCTCAAGCGGAACAATCCGCAAGTTCGAGTGTATTTTTCGTCAATTCAAGGAAGAAACCCGAAGGCTTAGCAGCGCTAAGTCGAGCCTTGTGACGCAGAAATGGCGCAGCGACGCCCGAAATTGCGTACTCAGGAATTTTTAAGACACACTCTAGAATAACCCGCAAATATGTGCCTCCATTACTTTTACTATTTCTGCATGTGCATTGATTGTATAAACCCAGTCACCATTTTCAAAGCTTCTGCTTAAGATTTTGCCATCATTCTTCAATTGGTATGAGCCAAACCACTTACCAATAAAGATCACCCTCTGTCCGATACTGTATCGCGGCTTCGGCTTGCCATTATTTCCGCCGCAGCCGCCTGCGACATAATCCAGCTCGTCGTCGGCAAGCGCACCGCTCTGCGGGTGCAGCTTGCTGAAATATGCCTTTGCATCTTCTTCGGTCATTTCCACGCCGTTTGCATCTGCGAGCGCCTTCAGCTCGTCGTAAGTCTTGGCTTCCTTTGCTTTTGCAAGCATTTCTTTGCTTATTTCCATTGTTGCCCTCCTATATTATTGTTATCATTGTCCCATGTCATATCAGCGTTTCTTCTTCTCCGGGTTATTGCAGAGCCAGAGGCTTTTTTCGTAAGAACACCAGTAGCAGTTGTTGCAATTACTCAGCTTTCCGCACACGCTGCACTTGCCAAATGGTGTGTGCGTCCTTTTTGCGATGCATTTTTTGCATGACCACTCAATGCACGAATGTCCGGCAGAAACGATCAACCTTCCGTCGCCTTTGTAACAGCCGCCGCCCGCGACATTATCCAGTTCGTCATCGGAAATTTCGCCGCTTTGCGGGTGCAGCATCTCAAAATATGCCTTTGCGCTTTCATCGGTCATTTCAGTGTCGTTTGCCTCGGCAAGTGTCTTCAGTTCTTCGACGGTCTTTGTCTCTTTGCCTTTGCGAGCAGTTCCCTGTTCGTTTCCATAACAAAGCCCTCCTTCAGTTCTATTGTCCTTTTTATCTATTTATACGATCAAATTTATAAAATAGCTAATACTTTTAGTGTTTTATCTGACCATTTTATATTGACGCGGATTTTGTAAAGATACGTTGATTATTGGCTATTATCAGTGGATTATATGACCGTTCAAACTGGCTTTTCGGTTTTAACTGTTTCCAAAGCATTCCTGTTAACATGGTTAAGAGGCTTATCAGGATGGCATTTTACTTGAGCGCTTACCCACATCTCCCCTATCATCCAAAATGCAAAAAAAGCATGGACGCCTATGCACAGTTTTATTGCGCGCTGCATCCATGCCATGCTTCTATGCCATTATACCAATCAGATGATGAAGGGCTTGATCTCCTCGAGCAGATCGTCGCACGCATCGTCATATACTTCCATGGCGATCGGCTTGCTCAGATCCAGGCTGAATATGCCCAGTATGGACTTGGCGTCCACTACATGGCGGCCGGCGCGCAGATCCACGTCGTAGGGATACTTATTGACGATGTTAACAAAAGTCTTGACGTTTTCGGCAAGGCTCAGTTTGATATTGACAGCTTTCATTGAAATTACCTCCTTAAACTGGGTCAGCAGCTTTTTGAGTCCCCGCAATGCCTGCTTATGACGGGCTACGACCCGTCTATAATATAATAAAGCTTATTGCACTCGAATGCAAGGGCATTTACGAACGTTTAACCCCTGCGACGCGACATTTTACACGCCCTGCGGCACCGCTTTCCGAGCACTTTCGCATTTTGCCGCACTATTATTTGCCAAACGTTTTGCGGTATCGACGAAGAGCGCGTATGCGCGTATAATAGCATTTGCAGGAAATATCGAGCGAAGGAGCAACGGCATGGACATTATCAGTATTGCGCGGCGTCCGGATTTAATACCCGCTGCCGCAAAATGGTTCAATGAAAAATGGCAGATACCAATCGAAGTATACGTTGAGAGCATGAACGCCGCACTGACAGATGCAAACGGCGTGCCGACATGGTACGTCATATTGGATAGAGACAGAATAATCGCCGGCTTGGGCGTGATTGACAATGACTTTCACAAGCGGCCCGATCTAACGCCCAACCTGTGCGCGCTATACGTCGAGAGAGAATACCGAATGCGCGGGCTGGCGCGGCGGTTGCTAGACCATGCGTGCCGGGAGCTTGGCGCGCACGGCTACACCGACGCGTATCTTATTACCGATCATACCAGCCTTTATGAAAGGTGCGGCTGGAATTTTTTTACAATGGTCGAGGAAAACGACGGCGGCATTATACGCATGTACTATCGCGCCATTCAAAGAAGCTAAACTATTATGGCGGCGGCCCCGCGCATCGACATGCGCGGAGCCGCTGTCTATTCATTTATGCCTGTCCGCGGAACTGATAGCAGTTAGGAAGCCTTATATAGCCGCGAACGTGATGCGTCGCGGAATGCTCTATCACGTCGGAAACGTTGCTCTTGCGGGCGTTGCCCTCGGCCACGGTTATGCGGTCGGCGGAAGTCAGCACGACTATGCCCATGTGGTCGGCGGGCTGTTTATCTTCCAGCAGTCGATCGAATATGACTATATCGCCGCGCTCGGGCATGAAGCCGCTCTCGCCCTTAGGATGGTAGAAGCCGTTGCTTAGCAAGCTTGCAAAGTCCAGCCAGCCCTTAACAGTGTCAAAGCCGTACTCCACATCCGGGGCGTGCACCGGCAGTATGAAGCCCGCCTCATAACAGCAATGGTACACGAACGCCGCGCTCCACTCGCCCGACAATCGGTCAAACGCCTCCGCGTCCGGCCAGTACTTCGCCACGGCCAGCGCGTCGCTTTCGCCTTCGTACCACGATATGCGCTGGGACGCGAGCGTCTGCGCGACCTCGGCCAGCGACGAACGGTCGCTGTTGCTCACTGATTCCGGCGTGGTGGCAACCTGACCGCGCTGGGGTTCTAGCAGCTTCCATTCGGCCACAAGCTGCATCAGGTGCTTGAGGTCGCATGTGCGCACGGTGCGGCTGTGACCCGTGTAATCGCTTAGTATATGCGCGTCGTACAGAAGCGCCACCAGACCGCGGCAATCGCTGCACGGGTACTTGTAGCGCCGTATAGCGGCAACTACCCGCGCGCGTTCGTCCGGCGACAGTATGCCGTGCTTATCCATCAGCCACCCGGAATAGTCGGCCGCGTTAAGGTCGTTTAGCGGCTTCAGGCCGGTTGCATAGTAATAAACGTCGTGCAAAAAACCCATCACGCACGCGATATGCTCATCCTCGCCGCAGCGTTTGGCCACGCGCACGCACCAGCGCGCCACGTCCAGAGAATGTGCGTATCCCTCCTCAATAAGCGCAACGTTATCCTGCCGCGCCGTTGCGTCGCGCATTATCGCGTATTCCGCGTCGCTTATCGGCAGGTCGTCCGGCTTATCGGGGATTGCGGGCGATTTGTGCTCAGGTTCAGCCCCGGGAGGATCGTCCAGCTTGGCGGCAGGTTCTTCATCGGATACCGGGTGTGCTTCCACCCTGCCGCGCGCAAGGCTCATGCGAATGCGTTGGCTCAGTTTCCGTAAGCCTGCCGATTCGCCATCAGCCTTGATCGTCAGTTTCGAATAGAGCGTCACGTAGTTCACCAACTTCAACGAGTATTAATACCGTTATTATACCACAACTTCATTAAGGTTTGAACGCCTTATCGCCGCATTTGCAATTCTTAATTACCATGCAAAGAACATGAAACACAGATAGCGGTTGGAGAAATCTAACTGACGGTGCATTTGGCGCATGGTTTTGATTCGAACATCCGCATGTAGGTACTCACCGCGAAAACAGCGCATGACATTGTGCCCAACGTTTAACCTCCACAGAAGCGCCGCGTCTGCTTGGCTTTGGGCGATTAACTTTGCTCAACTTATATCAATGCGAATCATACGAACTATCCGGACGTGCTTCGACTTCTACCTATGCGAGCGAATGACTCGAAATCGTTATGTACCTCTGTGATTTCGAGGAAACTTGAAATGATTGTGAATCGTTTAGAGCGTGTCTCAAGCGGAACAATCCGCAGACCCAAGTGGATTTTACGTCAGTTCAAGGAAGAAACCCGAAGGCTTAGCAGCGCCAAGTCGAGCTTTGTGACGCAGAAATGGCGCAGCGACGCCCGAAATTGCGGACTCAGGAATTTTTGAGACACACTCTAGCTTATGCTCTTAGCAATGTTTCAAAACCATGATTCATGAAGCATGTTGACATAAAAAAAGCACCCATCCCCCGTGTATTCACGAAAAACAGGTGTAAGTGGGATTAGTAGGACTCGAACCTATGACCTCCACGATGTCAACGTGGCGCTCTAACCAACTGAGCTATAATCCCGCATGTGCTGAGCACGTTGTCTATTATACTACTTCCGCGCTCCATTGTCAATACCCATCGAGCACTTTTTTTGACTTTATTTGCAATTCGGCGCGAATTAAGGCGCGCCGCCGGGTTGCTTTCTCCCCGACGGCGCGCGGCTTGTTTACTTTTTCAGACTTAGACGGAACTTGCTGGTGTTTCTTGCGCGCATGGCCTGCGCGGCCATTGTCTCCACCTCGGCTATGTCCTGATCGCGCGTGAACGACTTCCACTTAAACGTACAGATAATGCCTACCGCCAGCATAGTTACCGCACGCATGAGCGTGGTAAACTGAACCGAATATATGTCCAGCCCCAGCAGCTGTATCGTGGTGTCGCCGGTGATGCCGCTGACGTATGTGCCTGTCATCAGGCCCAGGAATGCAAACAGGTTACAGCCGATGCAGTAGAACGCTATGTGCGTGGTGGAATTTTCCTCAGGCAGATTCATGTAAAGCACATTGGCATAGGAGAAGTTCATGCCCACGCTGAGGAAATTCTGCCAGATGCACAGCGGCACGTACATCCATGTGGACTGCTTGGTCATGAAGAAGAACAGGCACTCGGTAGGCACCCAGATGAGGTTGGCTATGCCGAACGTCTTTATCCACGAATAGCGCGCCAGCACCTTCTTCCAAAGCGGCGTGGTTACAATCAATATTATCGTATACATAACCGACATTGTATTTATCAGCGTATACGAAAACTCCATGTGGTTTAGCAGATGGTACGACCACAGGCCGTTATTGAGGTTGCCGATGTAGTTCCAGAAGAACATCAGCAACAGACAGTACAGGAACTTGCGGTACTTAAACGGCAGCGTGAATACCTGTACGAGGCGTATGCGCGGGCTTTCCGGGTACGGGAATTCCTTGGCGCAGGCCTGCATCGACACGTCGATGATTACAAGGAAGAACGCGAAGTAGCGAAAACCCAGTATCAACTGACTCTGATATTTCGAACCGGCGACCGCATCGGTAATGAGCGCGCTGAGGAGCAGCACCGCGCTGGACATTATCGAGGCGAAAATCTGGTTAAGCACGATATAGCGCGTGCGGCGCTCGTTGTCCTCAGGATAGAAGTAATAGAACCACGGCGTGAAGCCGGGACTGAACAGCGCATACTCGGCATAGGCTACGAACAGTATCACGATGAACCACACCAGCCGCGCGTGCGGGTCGATGACGAATTGCGGCATCAGCGTTGTCGCGATTATGTACAGGCCGTAGAACACCAGCTTGGAGGCGATAAGCACGCCTTTTCGCTTTTTGAAGCGCTCCAGCACCATGGACGAAAACACGCTCAGACAACTGGCTATATATGGTATAAACGAGATTATACCTACGCCGGTTATCGATATATCGTACAACGACAGAAAGCCGGTGTAAAATATGCCCGTGATGAAAACGTTGTAAAACGCCGTCATAAGCGCGCTGCCCAGACTTATGAGGCGGCCCTTTGCATAGTCGTCCTTCAGATTGTAAATATCGTGTAACGACGACATCTGTGCCCTGAGGTCAAATTTCTTCATCGCATATGCCCTCCACCCGCCAATTGACGCCCTCATTTTATCACACTGACCGAGTAAAGGCAATGAGTATATATTTATTTTCAGCACTTGGATCTAACTTTATGAAAAACATATAAAATGGGCGGGCGGCGAATATGACGCTTCACCGCCCGCATTAAAATTGCGATTTTTATTATACTCCGCGCAGGCACACCGCCAACATTCCGGGGCCGGTATGCACCAGCAGCGACGCGCCCAGATCGCGTATCTGACCCACGCGCACGTTGCAAATATTCTTTATTCCGTCCAGCACGCGCACCGCGTCGTCGGGCGCGCAGCCATGCAGCACGGTCACATCACACTCAGCGCTGCCCATCATGTCGCGCGCCAAATCGCACAGGCGCGATATTGCCCGGCGCGCGCCGGGGACCTTGGTCAGCGTATAGTATTTGCCCTCGTCGTTGCAGGATATTATGGGCTTTATGTTCAATAGCTTGCCCACCGTGCCCGCGACAAGCCCTATGCGTCCACCCTTTATCAGATAGTCGAGCGTGGGCACATAGAAGTAGCCTTTGACATGCGGACGATACGCCTCCAGCGCAGATGCGTATTTACCGAACTCTAACCCGCCGTCGCGCAGTTCGACTGCCTTCATCACAAAATAGCCCAGACCCATCGACAGATATTTGCTGTCGAACAATTCGACCTCAATATCATGATGCTCCTGACAGTACATGCGCGCCATGTTGAACGTACCCGACAGGCCGCTGGAGATCATAACGAACACCGCATGATGTATGCCGCGGGCGCGCATCTGATCGAACACCGCGTCTATATCGTCGGGGCCGGGCTGCGAGGTGGAAGGAATTTCGTGAGGCATACGCCGCAGCACCTCGTCACTGGATATGTCCAGTCCGCATCTGTATTCGCCCTCGGGGTATATCAGTCTTAGCGGCAGCACGAATATGTCGTGCTGATTTATATATTCCCGGGACAGGTCGCACGCGCTGTCCGTCACGATTGCAATCTGCTCTTTCATGAGAAATCACATCCCTGCCTTAATAGTCATGACCTTTCAAACCGCATTACGCAGTCACTAATATTATCTCACACGTTACGCTTAATTACAAGGGCAGGATTATAAAGCCATTGTGACAATTGCGTGGGCATGATTGTGATTTGAACATCATATTTGTGCTTTAAGACGGCAAATTGCACGTTTGGCGCGAGTTGACTTGCAAAGCGGCGGCGCTGATGTTACAATTGGTATAAACATAGCAGGATTTATCTGGAGGCGCTTAACTTAGATGAACTTTATTTACTGGCTGCAGCAGATGCGCACGCCGCTGGGCGAGGCGGTCTTTAGCGTCATAACCCACTTCGGTTCGGACATAATGATGATAATGGCGCTATGCGCGTTTTTGTGGATATTCGGGCGCAGGGCCGCGCTCAGGCTGGCCATATCGTACGCGGGCACCGGGCTTGTCAATCAACTGCTGAAGATCATATTTGCCGTGCCCAGACCGTGGGTGCTGGACGACCGCATAGTGCCCGCGCAAAGCGCAGTCAAGGGCGCGCACGGCTACTCCTTCCCCAGCGGGCATTCGCAGACGGCGGCGTGCATATTCACGACGATTGCGATGTACTTCCGGCGCAAGTGGCTTACTATAACGTGCGCCGTATTGGTGGCGGCGGTTATGCTGTCGCGTATGTATCTGGGCGTACACACGCCGTGGGACGTGCTGACTGGCTGCATCGTCAGTCTGATACTTACAATCATAATAAACCGGCTGCTCGACCGCGCGGAACACAGCGTCAACTATATACGCTACACATTTATCGTGGGCGTGGCGGCCTCCGTCGTGATGGTGGGCATAACGATTGCAAAGGCATTGGGCGGCGCGGCGTCGGCTGAATCGACCAAGAGCCTTTGCGAGGTAGCCGGCATGACTCTGGGCTTTGTAAGCGGACTGTACATCGACGCACGCACGCCGGAGACGCGACTGCCCTATCGTGTAAGCATACCCATGTTCATACTTGGCATAGGCGTAGTGATCGCGCTGAGGGCGCTGCTGAGTGCAATACTGGGCAAGCTGCCGGGCGTGCTGTGGCAGGATTTTGTAAGGTATGCGCTGGTTACCGCGTACATAACCGGCGTTCACCCGGCGATAATGCGCGGCGTGGCGCAGCACGTACACGACGCGAAGCGCGCCTGAAGCCACTTTATGGAGGTATAAACAATGTGTGTTATAAATATAGACGGCTCGGCCGTAAATTATACTGAGGGCATGACTTACATCGACGCGATACGCGCGGCTAATCCCGAGCGTGCGGACGGCGCGCTTGCCGTGCGCGTCGCGGGCATCATACGCGGGCTGGACGAGAAGATACAGCCGGGCGCGGACGCGGTTACGCTCGACTTCACCAACGAGGAAGGGCGGCGCGTATACGAACGTTCATTGCGGTTTGTATTTTTGCTGGCCATGCACCAGATGTATCCGGGCAAGCGCGTGCGGTTTGAAAACTCGATGGGCGGCGGCGTCTACATTACCCTGCCGGACGACGTATTCCTGTCCACGCCCGCGGTAAGCCGCATACAGGCGCGTATGCGCGAACTGATAAGCGCCGACATGCCGTTTACCCGCATGGAGGTAAGTCAGGCAGAGGCGCTCGATTACTTCTACGATTGCGGCTGGGACGACAAGGTTGAGCTGCTGCGCTACCGTGCGGAGGAGAATTTCTGCCTGTACGAATGCGGCGGGCTGAAAGAATATTTCTACGGCGTGATGGCACCCTCGACGGGATATGTGCGCACGTTTGCGCTGTATTTCTGTATGCCGGGCATAATGCTGATGCTGCCCGACAAGGCCGACTGTACCCGGCCGAGGCCGTTTATCGAGCAGCCCAAGCTGGCACGCGTGCTGGCCGAGACTGCGCGCTGGAACGAGATACTCGGCTGCAGCAATGTAGCCGACCTCAACCGCATGACGATCGACCGTTCGCTGCGCGAGTTCATTCGCGTTAATGAAGCGCTTCAGGCACGTGCAATCGCCGACATCGCCGACCGGTTTGTGGAAAGCGGCGCACGGGTCATGCTGATCGCGGGGCCGTCCTCCTCGGGCAAGACCACGTTCACCCACCGCATGGCGATTGAACTGCGCGTGCTGGGACTGAAGCCGCTTTTGATTTCGCTGGACGACTACTACCTCAGCCGCGACGAGATGACCCCGCGCGCGGACGGCACGTATGATCTGGAGGCGCTTGATGCGCTGGACGTGCGGCTGTTCAACGAGCAGCTTGTAAGCCTGCTTCAGGGACAGTCTGTGCATCTGTCGCGCTTCGACTTTACTAAAAAGCGCCGGTCGCTCAGCGACACCGCAACGCAGCTTATGCCCGGCCAGCCCATCATTATAGAGGGCATACACGGCCTGAACGACGCGCTGACGCCCGATATAACCAACGGTGCAAAGTTCCGCGTGTACATAAGCGCGCTCACTCAGCTCAATCTGGACGACCACAACCGCATACGCACGACCGACGCGCGGCTTATCAGGCGCATGGTGCGCGACTATCAGTTCCGCGCCAGCCCGGTCGACCGCACGTTCGACATGTGGCCCGACGTGGTGCGCGGCGAGGAGAAGAACATATTCCGCTTTCAGGAGCACGCCGACGTTATGTTCAATTCGTCGCTGATGTACGAGCTGGCCATACTAAAGGGATACGCGGTGCCGCTGCTGAGTGCAGTCAGTCCCGACAGCCCGCACTATACCAAGGCACAGCGGCTACTGGACTTCCTAAGCTACTTTGTCGAGGCACACGTCGAGGACGAGGTGCCGGTCAATTCCATACTGCGGGAGTTCATCGGCGGGTGTTGCTTCTATCGGGATAAGGATTGATTTAGGTTGCTTACTATGGCCCGGTGCTGAAAATGCGCCGGGCTTTTTTTGTTATGCTGGTTAAGGCAGTCGGCTTTTTGACAGACTATCGAATATGCTTTTCATTGTTAAGGCGGACATTGGTGCTTTGACTAAGGCAAATTGCTATTGCAAAGGCGCACTCTCTCCTGCTTAACAATAGCCATTTTCCATATGAGCTAACCCTAACGAGCCTTGTCTCAGCATACATATTTTCCCATTTCAGCATCGCACGGCAAATTTTAAGTATGCGCGGGCGTATGAAAAGCATTCGACAATGCCACAATAATCAGCGCAAGGAGGTGGATTTGCATTATGACAAGGAAGCAGCGGCTGACACTTACGCTTGTATTTACGTTATGCGTGTGTATGTTGGGATTTACGGGATGCATGAATACGAACGACCGCGCATCGGCGACCGAAGCGCCCACCGCACAGCCCACGACGCAGCCCATGACCGGCGAGGCCGGAGCAGTTGGCGCTAACCCGAACGCGAGCGCCGCGCCGATCGCCAACACGGGCGCGCAGACCGCGTATGACTGGAGCACCAACATAAAGAACGCGACCGACGAGCTTAACCGCATCAGCGAGATAAGCCAGAGCTACATCGTGGTGGACGGCAATGCGGCGATAGTGGGCGTTACGTTTGACGCAAGCTATCGCGGCGGGCTGACCGAGCGCATAAGCAGCATGGTTCGGCAGAAGCTGGTAACGCTGGATTCGTCTTTGCAGGACGTGCGCGTGACGGCTGAGCCGGAGCAAGTAAAGCTGATACAGCAGTTGTCCGACAAGCTGGCGGGCGGTGCGACCATCGATCAGGTGGACGGCGAATTTCGCAGCATTTACTCGAATATAAAGAGTGCGGGTTAAGGTTTGCTTTAGACCGTATGTTCGCAGGCTCGGGTGACTTGATGAAGGCATAATCTCAGCGTTTGCGTAAGAAAACTTCACCCGAAACCGCAAGCCATGGATGCAGCTGGCCATGAGCATGGCAAAGGCGGCGTGTAACCCGTGTACACGCCGCCTTTATTGTGCCCTGCCCCATTACTTTTTCTTCGTTTTTTTTACAACGGGTATATAGTAGTCGAATATGATGCGCCCCTGCTCGTCGGGCTTGGTGAAGCGCGGGTTATTATAGCCCTCCATCAGCATCAGTCTGTCCATATCAAATTCATAGCCCGAGCGGTCGGCGCGCGCCATTACCAGATCGTGCGCCTGCGCAACCACATACGACGCATCGATTCCGCGCACATAGCCGCACAGCATCTTGCCCGCAGGCAGTTCCATCACGGTGCAGCCCTCCGGGATTTCCTCCGGCTTTTCGGTAAACAGCATACACATCAGGTATTCAAAGCAGCTCATATCGCCCGGCCAAGAATGGATTATGCCCATGCAGTCGTCCTTGGCATATGCGCCCGGCAGTGCCGCGAGCTTTTCAAACAGGCCGCTTTCAAACTGTTTGCGCCACTCGGCGGGCAGCGGGTTATCGCCCTCGTTCATCACATGCACCTGCGCGCCCACGGCCCACAGCGCGGGCATATCGATTATCTTATGATCTATCAGTTCGGACATAGCGCTCCTCCTAAGTATACTTAAAAGGGACGCCGGTTTGTGCGCGGCGTCCCTCTTTAATTTCACTTGCGATCAGCCACGGGCAGACATTACGTTCTTTTCGTAATCGCGGACTTCCTTCAGCCAGTCCTCGCCTACCGGCACGCCTTCCTTCAGGCAGTAGTAATCCCATATCGCGCCGAAGGGCAGGGTCTTGTCCTCTTCGGTGAGCGCCAGACGGGCGGTGAAGTCGGTGTCCAGCTCCAGCTTCTTCAGCTCTGCGGTGTTCTCCAGATTGGCGCGCAGCAGCGCCTTGCGCGCGTTGCGGGTGCCGATTATCCACGCGGCCAGACGGTTGATGGACGCGTCGAAGAAGTCAAGGGCGATCTTTACGCGCTGAGTATAGCCGTTGCGCACTACCTGCTGCATGATGGCCATCAGTTCGTCGTCCATAGTGACTACGTGGTCGCTGTCCCAGCGCACGGGGCGGCTTACGTGCAAAAGCAGTTCGGGCATATACTGCATGATCGACGAGATCTTGTTGGAGATAACCTCGGTCGGATGGAAGTGGCCCGCGTCCAGGCAATAGAGCTTATTGCGGGTTATCGCATAGCCCATCATCAGCTCGTGGCTGCCCACGGTGTAGCTTTCCACGCCCAGGCCGAACACCTTGGACTCGACGGCTTCCTTAACGCCCTCGATATTGCCGCCCGCGAATATCGCGTCCAGCGACTCAACCATGCGCGCGCGGGGACCGGCCATGTCTATGGGGTTGTCCTTGTAGCCGTCGGGCATCCAGTAGTTGATTACGCACTCCTTGCCCAGCGTCTTATAGAACGCCTCGCCTATCTCGCGGCAGCGCTTGCCGTGCTCGATCCAGTAATCGCGCACCGCCTTATCGGGGCTGGCCAGCGTGAAGCCGTCCTTTACCATGGGATGCGAGAAGTAGGTGGGGTTGAAGTCCAGACCCATGCCGCGCTCCTTGGCCCAGTCCATCCATTCGCTGAACAGATCGGCGGTGTACTCGCTGCGCTCTATCTTGCGGCCATTAAGGTTTGCATAGCTGGCGTGCAGGTTAAACTTCTTTTCGCCGGGGATCATGCTCATCGCCTTATCGGCGTCGGCGCGCAGTTCGTCCGCAGTGCGCGCGCGGCCCGGATAATTGCCGGTGGTGGCAATACCGCCCGACAGCGTATCGTCGCCGTCGAATCCCAGCACGTCGTCCGCCTGCCAGCAGTTCATCGATATTGGTACGCCCTTCATGGCTTCGATCGCCTTATCGACATCTACACCACGTCCGGCATATACTTCTTTGGCATACTCATAACCCTTTATAACCAGTTTTTCGTCCATTTTACCTTTCACCTCTGGGCAGAATTTCTGATATGATTATACCACAACTCCCCCACTATGCCAATAACAAATTCGTGTGTAAGAAAAGTAATTTGTTTTGCGGCTTTAACAGCTAATTTATTCACATGCAATAGCGCGCATTATACTCAAATTTTGACAAAAGACGTGAAAACCATTTACAAAAGCGCGGAATTTAGTTATGATATATACAAGGGGTGATGTTCAATGGCAAAGCTTGCCAAAGATAAGGCTCTTGCTAAAAAACTAATTTCCTCGGATCAATGGCTCAAGCCGTTCAGTCACGACATCGAACTGCGCATGGAGCGCTATTTAGATTGCAAAACCCGCCTGACCGCGGATCGCAGTCTAAAAGACATTGCCGATACGTACAAGTATTTCGGCATACATCGCGACGGCGATATGTGGGTTGTGCGCGAATGGCTGCATGACGCTGAGGCAGTGTCGCTGATAGGCGACTTCAACGGATGGAATCCTGCGTCGCACCCGCTGTATTCACTGGGCGGCGGCGTGTGGGAAGAAGTGTTGCCCGAGGACGCGCTTGAAATCGGCCAGCGGGTAAAGCTGCATATACGCTTCAAGGACGGACTTGTGAGCGACATTATTCCATCCTATATAAATAAGGTCGTGCAAAATCCCGACCACTCCTTTGCTGGCGTGGTGTGGGAAAGCGCATACAAGTGGCGCGCGCGGCGCTATGCCACGCCCAAAGTATCCGAGCTGACGATATACGAGGCGCACATAGGCATGGCCGAAGAACGCCCCGGCGTAGGCACGTATGCCGAGTTTGAACAAAACGTGCTGCCGCGCATAAAGGCCGACGGCTACAACGCGCTGCAGCTGATGGCGATAATGCAGCACCCCTACTACGGCTCCTTCGGGTATCAGGTGGGCAGTCTTTTCGCGGCCAGCAACTGGTTCGGTGACCCGGACGAGCTGAAGCACCTTATCGATGCGGCGCATTCGATGGGACTTATCGTGCTGATCGACATTGTGCACTCACACGTCGCGCCCAACACCGGCGAAGGACTGGCGGGCTGCGACCCGAACGGCGGCAGTTACTTCTTAGCCGGAAAACGCGGCTGGCATTCGGCGTGGGGCACGCGGCTGTACGACTATTCGCATGACGAGACGCTGAGGCTGCTGCTTAGCAATCTCAAATACTGGCTGGACGAATATCGGTTCGACGGATTCAGATTTGACGGCGTTACGTCCATGCTGTACTGGGACCACGGCATCGGGCAGTCGTTCGATTCCTACGACAAGTACTATTCGCTCAACAGCAATATCGACGCGCAGGTTTATCTGATGCTGGCCAACGAACTGGTGCATTCGGTCAGGCGCAACGCGATAACCATTGCCGAGGACATGAGCGGTATGCCCGGCATGGCTATGACCCTGAGCGCGGGCGGATACGGCTTCGACTATCGCCTTAACATGGGCGTGCCCGACATGTGGATACGCCTTACCAAGGACGTGCGCGACGAATACTGGGACATGGGCAACATATACTACGAGCTGACGCGGCGGCGCGCGCTGGAGAAGCAGATTTCGTACTGCGAGAGCCACGATCAGGCGCTTGTGGGCGACAAGACGCTTATATTCCGCATGGCGGACGCGGCGATGTACACCGACATGGACAACGCCATACATACACCGGTGATCGACCGCGCGATTGCGCTGCATAAGATGATACGTTTTATCACGCTCACGCTGAGCGGCGACGGGTATCTCAACTTCATGGGCAACGAGTTTGGCCATCCCGAATGGATAGACTTCCCGCGCGAAGGCAACGGCTGGTCGTTCCAGTATGCGCGCAGACAGTGGAGTTTGGCCGACAACGGTATGCTAAAGTATTCCGCACTGCTCAGGTTTGACAACGACATGCTGGCGTTTGCGCGCGAGAATGAGCAGCTGGGCGGCGAAAGCGAGAATCTGTGGATGGATGAACAGCGCAAACTGCTGGCGTACCGCAAGGACGATTTCATATACCTGTTCAACTTCTCGCCGATAAGCTCCTACCCCAACTTCTTCCTGCCCACGCGCGAGATCGGGCAGTATCAGTGCGTGTTCTCCAGCGACCGCGAAAAGTACGGCGGGCAGGGACGCATCGACGAGCAGTATGTCTACACCGCAAAGTCGGCGTTCGGTCAGGGCGTGGGCTTCGAGGTGTATACCCCCTCGCGCACTGTGGCTGTGTTTAAGAAGATACGCTGACGTTATACGCAAATATATATATCGAACGGCAAACGCTTGGTCTGCCGTTCGATGTTTTTTATATGCTGGTAAGGCATTACGCCTGAGTTTCATTACTTTTTGAGGGCATTGAACCAGTGAAAGAATGGCCTTGGGATGCGCGAAGTGCCTAAAAAACGAAATACAGCATTGCAATACAAATCGGACGGCAAGCACTGCGCCTGTCGTCCGATAGCTTTACTGTTTAGATTACATGATTACGTTTACCAGACGACCCGGTACGAATATGAGCTTCTTAATCTCGCCCTCGCCCACTATCGCCTTGAACGCGTCGCTGGACTTGAAGTACTCCTCAGCGGCATCCTTGCTCAGTTCGGTCGGCACCATCATGCGGCCGCGCAGCTTGCCCTTGATCTGCACCGCGATTTCGACCTCGGCCGCGACCAGCGCGTCGGGATCGTACTTGGGCCAATCCTGATGATGCAGCGGCGCGCCGAAACCGCACTGCTGCCACATTTCCTCAGTAATATGCGGCGCAACCGGGTTCAGGATCTTGAGCAGTATCTTCAGCTCGGCGGTGGTTATCTGACCCTTCTGGAAGAAGCCGTTCACCAGCGTCATCATCTGCGCGATGGCGGTGTTGAACTTCATCTTCTCATAGTCCTCAGAGACCTTCTTAATGGTCTGATGCAGCGCCTGACGCATGTCCTTGGACTCGCCGCCCTCGACCATCATGTCCTGCAGCCTCCACACGCGCTCGAGGAACCTGCGGCAGCCATAAGCGCCGTCGGTGGACCACGGTATCGCCTGGTCGAACGCACCCATGAACATCTCGTACAGACGGAACGCATCCGCGCCCATCTTATCGACAATATCGTCGGGGTTAATTACGTTGCCGCGGGACTTGGACATCTTTTCGCCGTCCTCGCCCAGTATCATGCCGTGCGAGGTGCGCTTGGCATACGGCTCGGCAGTAGGCACAACGCCGATGTCGTACAGGAAGCGGTGCCAGAAGCGCGAGTATAGCAGATGCAGTGTGGTATGCTCCATGCCGCCGTTATACCAGTCGACCGGCAGCCAGTACTTGAGCTTTTCTGGATCGGCCAGGCACTTGTCGTTGTGCGGATCGATATAGCGCAGGAAGTACCAGCTGGAGCCGGCCCACTGCGGCATGGTATCGGTCTCGCGCTTGGCGGGGCCGCCGCAGTGCGGGCAGGTCGTGTTAACCCAGGAGTCGATTACGCTCAACGGGCTTTCGCCGGTGTCGGTCGGCTCGTAGTGCTCTACCTCGGGCAGGGTTATGGGCAGCTGATCTTCAGGCACGGGCACCCAGCCGCACTTGTCGCAGTGAATCATCGGGATAGGCTCGCCCCAGTAGCGCTGACGCGAGAATACCCAGTCGCGGAGCTTGAAGTTGACCTTCTTTTCGCCCAGCTTGTTTTCCTCGATGTACTCAACGACCTTCTTCTTGGCCTCGGCCACGCTCAGACCGTTGAGGAAGCCGGAGTTGACCATCGTGCCGGTGGCTATGTCGGTGAAGGCTTCGTTCTGCACGTCGCCGCCCGCTACAACCTCGATTATCGGCAGGCCGAACTTCTTGGCGAACGCCCAGTCGCGCTCGTCGTGCGCAGGCACGGCCATAATCGCGCCGGTGCCGTAGCTGGCCAGTACATAGTCGCTTATCCAGACCGGAATCTCGGTGCCGGTAAGCGGGTTGATCGCCTTTACGCCCTCCAGCGCCACGCCGGTCTTATCTTTGTTCAGCTCGGTGCGCTCGAAGTCGCTCTTGCGCGCGGCGGCCTCGCGGTATGCCTGAACGTCGGCCCAGTTGGTTATGACGGACTTCAGCTCGTCAACCAGCTTATGCTCGGGCGAAAGCACCATGTAGGTCGCGCCGAACAGCGTGTCGGGGCGTGTGGTGTATACGCGCACGGTGTGCTGGCCGTCGGCAAGGCGGAAATCCACCTCGGCGCCCTCGGAGCGGCCGATCCAGTTGCGCTGCTGGGTCTTGACGCGCTCGATGAAGTCAACGTCGTCCAGACCGTCGAGCAGCTTCTGGGCATAGGCGGTGATGCGCAGCATCCACTGGCTCTTTACCTTGCGCACTACTTCGCTGCCGCAGCGCTCGCACACGCCGTTTACTACTTCCTCATTGGCCAGGCCGCACTTGCAGCTTGTGCACCAGTTGATGGGCATTTCGGTCTTGTAGGCGAGGCCGGCCTTATAGAGCTGCAGGAATATCCACTGAGTCCACTTGTAATAGCTGGGGTCGGTGGTGTTGACCTCGCGCGAATAGTCGAACGAGAAGCCCAGCATCTTGAGCTGACTGCGGAAGCGGTCGATATTGCGCTGGGTTATCTTGGCGGGCTGCTCGTGCATCTTGATGGCGAAGTTCTCGGTAGGCAGACCGAACGCGTCCCAGCCGATCGGGAACAGCACGTTATAGCCCTGCATACGGCGCATACGCGCGATGATGTCCATAGCGGTGTTGGAGCGCGGATGGCCTACGTGCAGGCCCGCGCCCGAGGGGTACGGAAACTCTATCAACGGATAGAACTTGGGCTTGGTAAAGTCGTCTTCAGCTTTGAACGCGCCCGTCTCGTCCCAGATCTGCTGCCATTTTTTTTCGATTTCGGCGGGGTTATACTGTTTTTGCATACCAGCGTCCTCCTTCGACGTATCGTGCTTGGATGTCTAAAAAAGAAAATTTCGCGAGTCCGAGTGGATTTTTCGTCTGTTCAGGCAAAGATTCGAAGGTTTGTTATACCGAATCCTCGCGGCGCTTAGAATTTATGAATTAGTAACTTACTCTAATCCGCAAGAACTAAAAAAGCCTTCCGTCTCCGATAAAGAGACGGAAGGCCTTTGCAACGCCTTTCGCGGTACCACTCTTGTTGACGCAATGCGTCCGCTTAACGTCCATAACGCAGACCTGCGCCGCTTAAAGCGGATGACTCCCGGGCGAGTTCGACCGCCGCGCGCGCCGCCTTACACCTGCCGACGACTCTCTATGCCGCGCATGATATGCCTACTACTCCCGTTCAACGCCCTTATGTATATCGCAATGTATTATACACATGTGCAAATGCCCTGTCAAGCATCCGCGGGTTAATTTGACAATCAAAGATTGCTGTCTGCTAGAGTGTGTCTCAAGCGGGACAATCCGCAAGTTCGAGTGGATTTTTCGTCAGTTCAAGGAATAAATCCGAAGGCTTAGCAGCGCTAAGTCGAGGATTGATGACGCAGAAATGGCGCAGCGACGCCCGAAATTGCGGATTAAGGAATTTTTGAGACACACTCTAGCAATATGTCCTTATGCCGTGCGCACCATGCGGCACACTTGCGCGTCCATTCGGATGTGGCGCGGGTCTGTGCCTCGGTCGGGAATATGCTGCCGCCCACGCGCGCCATTTCAGACAGCATCGCGGCATATATCGCCTCAATCGCAAATACGCCGTATGCGTCGCGCATTACGCGCATCCGACGAGCCACGTCGCGCGCGTCCCGTTCGTCGTTGCCTATATCCATCCACATCCACATGGCGTAGGCCAGATCGTTTATCGGATTGCCTACTGCCGCTGCGTCCCAGTCGATTATGCCCACTGGCATGTCTTTGTCGAACACGAAGTTGCATGGCGACAGATCGCGATGGCATACAGTAAGGCCATCCGTGCAGCCCGGCATGTCGCTAAGGCTAACGTGTATGCGGGCTATCATGCGCGCGGCGGCGGCGCATTGTTCGTCAGAATGTTCGCCGAGGTTATCAGGGACGCTGCCGGGCATGTAGCTGAACACGTCGCGCCCCTGCTCATCCATGCCCAGCCAGCGCGGCGCAAAGTCAACGGCCTTATTCTCAAGATGGATAAGCACGGCCTTTACGAAATCCGAGTTGGCATTGTGGGTGCGATGCACCGTTTCGCCTACGCGCACGACATCTGCCGTTATTCGACCGCCGGTCAGTTTTTTCTCCTGCACGCGCATTCACCTCTCGAAGCATAGTCGACCGTTAGTCAATCTTGCTTTTATACTGATATGCCATTCTGGGCGTACCGTCTGCGACATATATTGTGCCGCAGTATACGAAGCCGTGCGAAGTTAGCGCGCGCTGCATGATCTTATTGTCCGCGTGTGTATCGGCGCGCAGGTCATTCCGCACGCCATGCGCGAACGCAAGGCACGCATCGAATATTCCGCGCATACTGCCGTCGCTGGCTATGCGATGTATCGTGGCGTATGGCTCGTCGTTCAGCCATGCGCCGTTTTCTATACGCGTATAAGTAGGATCGTTGCCCAAAGCCAGTACGAACGCGCCGCAGATTCGGTCGCCGCTCGTGCAGCATACGTAAAGCTGATGCTTTTCAATATCCGATTCCAACAGTTCACGCGCCGGGTAGCCATTGCCCCACTGCGTCGGATTGCCGTTTGCGGCCATGTATTTGCGAGCGCTGGCATAGATTGCCATGATTGCGTCAAGGTCGCCCTGCTGTGCCGGACGCACGGTTACTTTTGCTGTGTGCGTTGTCATATCGGATGCTCCTTATATCAGTTGAACTCGACGCGTGCTTTTGAGCCATCCGGGCCGGTTGATACTATCAGCTGTGCCGGTA
>CAOKFD010000014.1:0-53844 GCA_948467645.1 uncultured Eubacteriales bacterium
CTTGTGACGCAGAAATGGCGCAGCGACGCCCGAAATTGCGTACTCCGGAATTTTTTAGACACACTCTAATTTCTCTCCCGAACAATCGCGCCTACTGCCTCAACGATGGAGTGCTTTCCGTACTCTACCAGCCGCGCAAACACCAAAAAACAGCGACTCCAACGGCACACGCACATTGGAATCGCTGTTTCACATTCACCTGTCCAGCCCTTATCAGCCTATCAATCCGCGCAGGAACGCCGCCGCCTTATGTATATCGGCGGTATTATCCTCTATCTCGCGCTCTATGGTCAAAAAGCCCTTGTAGCCTATCTCATCCAGCGCCTTCAAGTACGCCGGGAAGTCCACGCCGCCCTCGCCCAGCGGCAATTCTATATACGTCGGACGCTCGGTCGCGGTGGGCGGGGTTATGTTGCGGCCATCCTTGGCGTGGGTATGCACTATATACTTTTTGAGGGTATACACCGCCTGAACCGGGTCGTCCAGCGAGCACATTACCAGATTGGCCGGGTCTAGATTCACACCAGCGCCTGGGTTATCCAGCTCATCCAGGAAGCCGCACAGCACCTTTGCGGTCTCGGGGCCAGTCTCTACCGCGAAGCGCACGCCCGCCCGATACGCATACGTGCCTATCTCGTCGCACGCCTTCAGCATACAATCGTACGTCGGGTTATTCCTGTCGGAGGGCACCTTGCCTATATGCGTGGTCACTACCTTGGTATCAAAGTCGGCGGCTATGTCCACTATGCGCTTGAACTCGTCCACGCGGCCGGGGTTGGTCTCGGGGTTATCGTATGCGCCCATGTCGCCGCACAGCGCCGACACTACCAGATTGCGGTCACTCAGCATTGCCCTGCTTTCGGCCAGCTTTGCGCCCTTCATATCGCGCGGGGCCTTGCCGTTTACGGGCATATAGAGCTGCACGCCGTTCAGTTTCAGTTCGGCGGCCAGATCAAGCTGTGCGGTTTTCAGTCCGCATATGAAGCCTATCGGAAAGTTGTACATATACCTGTCCCCCATTTCATTTTACGTTCAGGGCGAATATCAAAGCGCAGCGTTTGCAGGCTTTCGGCTGTCAAGGCACAATCGATCTGCCGTCACGGCTGCATCCTCTAACTTTTCTTAGCCGCCCTGTTAATGTCCCATATATAAAGCCGCGTTTAAGCCAGCTCATATATCAGTTCAAACTCATCGCTTGCAATCTTCTCATTGCATCTGAGCAATACGCGGTACAGCGCCGGGCGCTTCCACTCTGAATGCAGCTTTGCGTCGGTGAGCGCGATACTTTCCACGCTCGCTGTAAACTTAGTCCCGTCGTATTTAAGGCGCAGGCTTTGCCCGCCCGCTGCTATGGTTATGCAGCCCTCAGCCAGTTCAGGCTCATTCGCGCATAGCACCGGCAGTTCAAGGCTTATCGCACCGCCGCTTGCCTTAACTGCATCGTGAACCGTTACGCAGTTTGCCGCGCGGTCAAGGCATATCGTGCGCGCGTACTTCTGAACGCCCGCTTCCTTGGGATATGCGCCTGCAATGTCAATATTCAGCGCCGGGTTATCGCCCTCGCCGCACGTTACGTCGCTTGCGGCGTATTCTATGCCCGGAAGCTGGTCACAGCCGTTGATTATCGCTGTATTGTGATAACGGCTCTGCATCGCCCATATCGTGTAGCGTTCCTCCGAGAACGTCTTGCGTGAATACGTTTCCACGCCCGCGTCGCATATCGCCGCGTCGCCGTTTACATATATTATGTAGTTGCCCACGTCGTTATGGTTGTGGCTTTCTCCGTTGTGCCCGCCCTTGGCCGCGAGGAAGAGGCCCTTCGTCGTGTCGGCGGCACTGCGCGCGGTCAGCACCTCAATGCCGGGCAGGTAATGCTGGAGCGGCTCGATCGTGCGCGCGCCCTGCACCAGGCTCGGCGAATACATCATCACGTCCGCTATATTGCGGAATATGTTGTACCTGTTTATGCGATATACCGGCGTAGCGCTCCCCGCCGCCTGAAGCCCGCGCGCGTACTCGATCAGCTCGCCGCAGCCGCACGCCTTGCCGTAGCGCATCAGCAGCATACAGTTGGCATCCACATCGGGCGACGCGTCGGCGAAGTTTACGTGGCGCTTGCCCGCGATGTGCATGTACATTATATAGCGGCCCATGTTGCGAATCTTTTCGTCGCCAAATATGTTTACCCGGCCGTCGGTCGCGCCGTAAAGCTCCTCCAGCGCGTCGAAAAGCGCCGCGCCCGCCTCGTTAAAGTACGACGGGCCTTCGTCACAGCCGCCATCGGGCTTGTACGAATCGATAAAGCAATCCAGACTGCGCGCGGTCTTGTCTATCATCGCCACCCGGACCGCATCATCCGCGCACACACACAGCGTCGCCGCGATCAGGTTGGAATTAATCCACGGGTTCCAGTTGTTTATGAAGCCGCCGTTTAATCCGCTCCACGGGAAATACGCGTCGGATAGGAAGGGCTTGAATATACGCCTGTCCAGTTCAAACTCGATGCGGCGTTTAATCAGCGGCGTTACGCCGTCCAGCTCATCGCCCAGCATGTAGTACACCCAGCCCAGCAGCGACGCGGTTTCGGCCGCGAACAGGTCTATATACGGCTGTGCGTCAAAGTCTGGCAGTGCGTTGGGCGCGTCGCCCGTCAGGTGATTGTTGTGCGCGGGTATGACCCAGCTTGTTTCCTCGCATATCGTCCATACGCCGTTTGCAATGTCATCGAGGTAGTCGCCGCTGCCGGTCAGGCACTCGCCCATCATGAGCGAATATAGCATGTCGCGCCTGAGGAAGTAGCTATGCTCATACCTGCTGCGGTCGCCGTTGCGCACGAAGTCCATATAGCGCACGGCCTTTAGCTCGGGCCAATCGCAGTTTTTCAGCGCGTTGGCGGCGTTTTTGTAAAACCACTTGGCTTCGTCAGGCAATTTGTCCCACTGCTCGCGCTCGCACGCGCGCGGGAATGGATGATATTCGGCGCGCGTCTTTAGACTAAGCGCTATGTCGGACGCCTTAACCGAATCTACCAGCATGGTTGTGTTCCTCCGCAGATTTTTTTAGAAATTCTATTTCAGGCTTCAGCCAGAGGCGCGCTTTACAGCCTTACCCGGCGCACTCTCCCGAAGCCGTTCATACAGCCTTATCCAGTTTATATCAGCATTATATCATCCATGAGCGTTTCTGTAAACTGCGTGAAAAAAAATATGCGCAGTGCGGATAACATTACCCGCGCCGCGCATATGAGCCGCGCCCCGGCTTACGCGCCGGTCACGCCCTCGAACTGGCTGTTGTACAGTTTGTAATAGAAGCCCTGCTTCCGGATAAGCTCGTCGTGGCTGCCCTGCTCGATTATGTGGCCGTCCTTCATTACCAGTATCACATTGGCCTCGCGTATCGTGGACAGGCGGTGCGCCACTATGAAGCTGGTGCGGCCCTGCATCATGTTCAGGAACGCCTGCTGTATCTTGATCTCGGTACGCGTGTCTATGGAGCTGGTGGCCTCGTCGAGTATCAGCATGGGCGGCAGGCACAGCATGACGCGCGCTATGCACAATAGCTGCCTCTGACCCTGGCTCAAATCCTCGCCGCCCTCGGTAATTACGGTGTCGTAGCCGTTAGGCAGGCGCATTATGAAGCTGTGCGCGTGCGAGGCCTTAGCCGCGGCGATGATCTCGTCCTGGGTCGCGTTGGGCTTGCCATAGGCGATGTTGTTGCGGATGGTATCGGCGCGCAGCCACGTATCCTGCAGCACCATGCCATAGGAGCGGCGCAGCGAGTCGCGTGTAACGTCGCGTATGTCCTGACCTGCGGCGACTATGCTGCCCGAATTTACGTCGTAAAAGCGCATCAGCAGGTTGATAAGCGTGGTCTTGCCGCAGCCGGTGGGGCCGACTATCGCCACGCGCTCGCCCGGCTCGACTTTCAGGTTCAGGTCTTCGATCAGCTTGCGCTCGGGCACATAGCTGAACGCGACGTGGCTTAGCTCCACGCGGCCGTCGGGCTTGAGCGCGGGCGCGCCCTGCGCCTCGGGCGGCTGTTCGGTCTCGTCGAGGAACTCGAATATGCGCGCCGCGCACGCCAGCGCGTTCTGCAGCTCGGTAACTACGCCGGATATTTCGTTAAAGGGCTTGGTGTACTGGTTGGCGTAGCTGAGGAACACGCTCAACTGACCCACCGATATGCCGCCGCCCAGCGCCATCAGCGCGCCCACCAGACCTACGCCCGCGTACACGAGGTTATTGACAAAGCGCGTTACTGGGTTGGTGATGGAGCTGAAGAATATTGCCTTCATGCTCACGTCGCGCAGACGCTCGTTAATTTCGTCAAAGTCGTTCATGCTCTGCGCTTCATGGCCGAACGCCTTTACCACCTTCTGGCCGTCTATCAGCTCGTTGACCAGCGCGGTCTGTGCGCCGCGCTCAACGGTCTGACTGCGGAAATAGCGATAGGTGCGGCGCGCCACAAACGTGGCCGCGACAAGGCTCAAGGGAGTTACGCAGATTACAACCAGCGCGATGCGCGCGTCCACATACAGCATGAACGACAGCGTGCCGATGATGGTCATAACGCCAGTAAAGAGCTGGCTGAAGCCCATCAGCAGGCCGTCCGCGAAGGTATCTACGTCCGCGATAATGCGGCTGACCAGATCGCCCGAGGAGTGCGCGTCCAGATAGCTCAGCGGCAAGCGCTGAATCTTGGCCATCGCGTCGTCGCGCAGGTCGCGCGATACGCCGTATGTCACGCGGTTATTGCACTCGCTCATTATCCACTGCGCCAGCGCCGCCACGCCTATCGACAGGCCGATGTTTATCACTATGCGCGCCACGCCCTCGAAGTTTACCTGGCCCGCGCCGATCATTTCGTCGATCGCGTCGCCGGTCAGTATCGGTATGTACAATTGCGCCGCCACCGACAGCGCCGCCACTATAAGGCTGACTATTATGTATATGCGGTACGGCTTTATGCGCGCCAGCGTGCCCTGCATCGCCGATTTGCGCGCGTCCCCGGTCAGCTTTTCCACTTTCTTGCCCGCCATCAGCGATCGCCGTCCTTTCCATACTGGCTTTCGTATATCTCGCGGTACACGCCGCAGCTCTGCATAAGCTCCTTATGCGTGCCGCTGCCCACAAGCTGGCCGTCGTCCAGCACGAGTATCTTGTCGGCGTGCATCAGGCTGGACGTGCGCTGGCTGACTATGAACACGGTCATATCGCCCGGCAGGGCCTTGAGCGCCTTGCGTAGCGCCGCGTCGGTCGCGTAGTCCAGCGCGCTGGCGCTGTCGTCCAGTATCAGTATGCGCGGCTTCTTTACCAGTGCGCGCGCGATGGTCAGGCGCTGACGCTGGCCGCCGGACAGGTTGCGGCCGCCCTGATCTACCTTTTCGTCCAGACCGTCCTCCTTGCCGCGCACGAACTCGGCCGCCTGCGCGGTTTCAAGCGCCTGCCACAGCTCGTCGTCGGTCGCGTTCGGGTTGCCCCAGAGCAGGTTGGAGCGGATTGTGCCGCTGAACAGCTGCGCGCGCTGCATTACTATGCCTACGTCGCCGCGCACCTGTTCGCGCGCATAGTCGCTCACCGGGTGGCCGAACAGCTCGACGTTGCCGCCCGTCGCGTCGTAAAAGCGCGGTATCAGGCTTACAAGGCTGCTCTTGCCGCTGCCGGTGCCGCCGATTACGCCGATGGTCTGGCCGGGGCGCGCGCTGAATGATATGTCGCTCAGGCTATCCGCGCCCGCCTGTGCATAGCGAAGCGAGACATGATTAAAGCTGACCGCATCCGCGCCCGCGACGGGCTGTGTGGGGCTGGCCGGGAACTTCATTTCCGGCTCGGTATTCAGCACTGCGTTAACGCGGCCCGCGCACGCCATTGCCTTAGTCACCTGTATAATCAGGTTGGCGAGCTTGACCAGCTCGACCAGTATCTGCGTCATGTAGCTTACCAGCGCGATAACGTCGCCGCTTTGCATGGTGCCCGCGTTTATCTGCACCGCGCCGGTATTCAGTATCGCGATTATCGCGATATTGACTATGGCGTACGTCAGCGGGTTCATCAGCGCCGATATGCGGCCCACGCGCAGTTGCATCTGACGCAGTATGCCGTCGGCCAGCTTAAAGCGCGACACTTCCGCATTTTCCATATTAAACGCGCGCACCACGCGCACGCCCGACAGGTTTTCGCGGGTAAGGCCGGTCACGCTGTCCAGATTGGACTGCACGCGCTTGTACATGGGCATAGTCAGCAGCATTATGCCGAACACGACCACGGCCAGCACGGGTATCGCGATAACGAATATCATCGCGGCCTGGGCGTTTACCACAAACGCCATTATCATGCCGCCGATTACCACGAACGGGCTGCGCATGAACAGGCGCAAAAACAGGTTCAGTCCGCTCTGCACCTGATTGATGTCGCTGGTCATGCGGGTTATCAGCGTGCTGCCGCCCAGCCGGTCGATCTCGGAAAAGCCCAGACGCTGTATGTGATCCATAAGCGCGTGGCGCAGGCTGGTCGCGTAGCCCACGGCCGCCTTGGACGCAAAGTACTGCGCCGTGATGCTGCACGTAAGTCCGATTATGCCCAGCAGCACCAGCAGGCCGCAGTGCTGCCAGATATAGGCAGAGTCGCCGCTGGCTATGCCGGTATTGATTATGTCGGCCATTACCAGCGGTACAAACAGGTCGAACAGCGCTTCCAGCATCTTAAACAGCGGTGCTATCACGCTTTCCTTGCCGTACCCCTTGAGGTATTTCATCATGCCTTTCAAAGTTCCGTCCCCCAGTTCTTTTATTGCACGGGTAATAGTATACCATAGTTTATGTCATACGAAAAATATATATTTCGTGCGATAACGTAATGTTTTAGGTATACTTAATTGCATGGCAAAGGCCGCGGGCAATGCCGCGGCCCTGCGAGGTATGCCTTGTCAGTTCTGCATGAGTATATGTTCGCCCTGAGTCAGCGGATAGCGCGTGATCTCCGCGCCGTCCAGATTCTCCTTATGCATATCCACGCCCGTTATCTGATGGTTTTCGTATGTAGTGTAGTAGTAGATTCCCCTGTGCGCGTCGCAGCACGACGTGTATATCGTGATTTCGTATTTGCCCTCGCTCACCTCACAGCAGCCGCGCTGCTGGTCAACCGAGTTCAGTATGTGGAAGAACTGGCTCACGCCCGCAAGCTCGCCCTTGCCAGATATGGAATTGGCGCGAACGAATGCCGCGCGAACGAAGCGCGACATGCTGCTCAGATCACCCGGCAGTCCCAGCGCGCCCATGCCGCGGCTATATGTGGCAAGCGGTATTTCGGAGGAGAATGTGTTTGCGGGCTGCTTATTTGAAAGCGCCATGTAATTGTTAAGGTTGAAAAGCTGCTTGTCAAACGGCGGGTTATTGGTCATCACGCCTGTGGGATTATCGTACACCTTCATGCCGTCGCGCACGCATTCCAGCACTATGCACTCGTCCTCATCGGCTATTATCCAATGCAGCGACGACGTAGGCAGTTTATCGCTAAACGGCGTATTGACCACGCGCAGCGTTTCAATAAGCGCGCGCGCCTCACGCACATTCCTGCACTTGCCCAGCACATAAGGTATCAGCTCGAACTGCGCGATATTGTTTGTGCCGGGCGCGGGCTCGGGATAATACGCATTGCCCACAAAGTTAAGCCCCGCCATTCCCAGACCGTGCTCGTTTACCGCATCGTAAAACAGCGGGTAGCCGCCCGCCACATGCGCCATGCCTATTATTGAGTAATGGCTGTTAAGCGCCGGCATATGGCGCAGTTTGAACGCGTAATTACGCGGTACGACTACCACTTCCTCGCCGTACGCAAATTCATAGTCCAGCGTCCTGCCGAAGTAAAAGCCGTTATCATCCTTATAAGTCGCCGCAGTGCACATTTGTTTCGCCGTCCTTTTTATATTTATAGTAAGTTTAATATGCTCTGATTCAGGTCGTTTTAAGCGTATATATTCGCCGCGCGCACCCTCAACACCTCCATCCGGTGTGTTAAACTGGCGATATGCGGCCGGGTGTGGTATAATGAAGCTAATCAATATGGACGGGTGATGGCTAATGGAGCTAAGGCAGCTTAACTACTTCATCGCGGTTGTGGAGGAAGGCACAATATCAGGCGCGGCGCGCGCACTGCACATGTCTCAGCCGCCGCTGACCGCGCAGATGCACGCGCTGGAAAGCGAGCTGGGCTGTGCGCTGTTCGAGCACGCGGGGCGGCGGCTCAGGATAACCGAGGCAGGGCGCACGTTCTACGCGCGCGCTAAGGCAATTGCGACATTGTGCGCGGGCACGCGCTCCGAGATGGCCGACCTGAGCGCGGGCGCGGCGGGCGTGCTGCACATGGGCGTAATATCGTCGGTCTGCGGCGCGGAGTTCATAGGCTGGCTGAGCGAATTTGCCTACTCTCATCCGGGCGTACGGTACGACCTGCACGAGGCCAACACGTATCAGCTGATCAACCTGCTGCGCGAGCGCGCGATAGACGTTGCGATAGTACGCACGCCATTCGCCGCGCCCGACATGCGCATATCCCCGATACGCCGTGAGAGCATGGTCGCCGCGGGCGAGGCGCGCTACTTTGCCGGTATGCCTGCGGGCGCGGCGATTGCGCTTAGCAGCATTGGCGGCACGCCGCTGCTTATCTACCGGCGCTGGGAAACGATACTGCGCGAGCGGTTCGAGCGCATGGGCGTCGCGCCCTGCGTTAAGTGCGTCAGCGACAGCGCGATTACCACGATGGCGCTGGCGGCGGCCGGCATGGGAGTGGCGCTGGTGCCCGCGTCCACGCTGGCGGGCGCTGATTTCAGCGGGCTTGAGCAGCGCGAAATCGCGGGATTAGGCGTATCGTCCGAGATCGCCGCGGTATACCGCAGTGAAGCCGAGCTTACCGCGGCGGCGCGGGAGTTTCTGGCAGAGCTGCCGCATTGCGGGGATGATTAGGCTATTAAAGCTTGCAAAATGTTCAGGCGGTATGGCGCACGTTGTCTTAAACCTGTGACTGCGTTAAGACAGGAAGCCGCTGCATGGGGCTGCATTTGGAAACGACTAAAGATTATCTTTCACCGCAAAGCGTGCGTTCTGCCTATTTATATTTGAAGAATGCACGCAAGGATTTGCCTTATAACAGACATATAAGTAAGTAATGCGCCCGGCAGAACACATCCTGCCGGGCGCAATCTTTTATGCTATGTCATTTACAACCGCCGCAAACAAAATTTCCTGCACATCGGATGCGCCGCCCTCGCCGCTGAGCGTAATCAGCATTATATACGGCCTGTCCACGGTCATGGATTTGGGCTGAGCCTCCTGGTAGGCGCTGCCCGCATCCATCGCGACCGCCGTTACCGCCGCCGCGCGCGTGCCTTCCTCGCCTACCTCCAGCGCGCAGTTCTGTATCACGTTGCCTATGAACAGATCGTAATCGTCGGTCATACCGCTAAAGTCCGCGCCCAGCTCCATTGCGCCGCCCAGACCAGCCGCCTTGAGCGCCTCCTTCAGACTGCTGCCGCTTGCCGCGTTCACGCGCGGTAGCCTAAGCGCCACGTCCGCCGTCTCAATCGCAGTCAGTTCATCCGGCACGCCGCCCCCGCTCATGCGCGCCGCCACGTCCGCGAGCAACGCCGCCGCGCCCTGCTCGCCCGGCAGTATCACGTACATGCCCAAGCCCTCAGCCTCGTAAGGCAGGTATACTACCTGCGCGCTGTTCGTCTCGCCATAGAGCATGTCGCCGCGCCTAAACATCATATCGACCTGCGTATCGCCGCTCGCGCCGTGGAACGTGCGCTCGACCGTGGCGTAACTTTCAAACTTTCTTTGCCACTTCGCATCCATTAAAAGCGCGTTCGCCAGTATCAGCTTGGTGTCGTCGTCCGGCTTGCGCGTCAGTACTTCGCGTATCATGCCGTCGGTGTTTTCTGCGGCCCAATCGTTTACGTGGCTGACTATATCGTCATCGATTGCAAAGCCCTGCGCGGAGTATGCGCCTTTAAGCACGGCTTCGTATTCGGGCTTCAGCGATATGTCGCCCGCCTTAAAATAGGCGTTGGCCACGCTCAGACCGACGGACTGCATCGCGGCAAGCTCTGCCTTTGCCTTATCGGCGTCGAACCCGTTTACGTTAAGCGATGCTTCAAGCAGGGCCAGCGTGTCGCCGCGCGCGCCCTGCGCCGCCATGCCGAGCGCGAGGTACAGGCTTTGCGGCGAAACCAGCGCTATTCCCGTGCCATCGTCGATTTCAGATAGCACTTTCAGCCCCAGCGCGCCGCCAGGTATGGCCGCGTCACAGTCAGCACTCGCGGGCAAATTTACGCTCATACAAAACAGGCACATTATGGCAGTCAGCAAACAGAGCATCTTTTTCATGTGGAATACCTCCCGTCATTTGGTTTGCACTCAAAAGACGCAGCCTGTGTGCATTCTGTTACACTGAATATCAGATTTTCACATAAACAGACGGCACATGTATACGCAGTCCGATTGCACAGTCAATTGGCGCAATTTTGCCGCATTTCGTTACTTTATCGCCGCAGAAAAACACTTAGTCCGAGCCTAACTCTTAATAGTGCCATAACTGAACCGTCCAAATAATGTTGTACAATACTGGCATCCCGAACGGGATAAAAACAAACTGACTGTTCCGTTTTAGTCAAGGAGGTTTTCTCAATGAAGCGTTCTTTTAAGGTTGTTGCTCTGGTTGTTTGCCTGGTAATGGCTATGTTTGCGTTTGCCGCGTGCGGCAACAATGGCGGCACTACCGCTACCACCGCGCCCGAGACCGCTACCACCGCGCCCGAGACTGCTACCGATGCGCCCGAGGCCGCTACCGATGCGCCTGAGGCCGCTACCGACGCGCCCGAGGCTGCTACCGACGCTCCGGCTGTTGGCTAATAAGCTATTGCGGCTCTGCACAAAGGCCCTGCAATGTTGCGGGGCCTTTTGTTAACCCTTTTTGCATTGCATTTTGTGCGCATTTGAAGTAAAATCGTTAGAGTGTGTTCAGGCGGGTTTTGAGGGCTTTCCAAATATAAAAGCCTGTGCAAACGCCTTAAATCGCTTTTTACTGCCTGTATAAAGGCATTTTATTACGCCGCGTAAATGGGAGGCTGTGGATATGAATTACGATCAAACCCGACAGGCTGCGCAGATGCGCGTGGCCGAGATGGGTCAGGTGTTAAGACACTGCGGCCTGCGCCTGCGCGACGAGTATACACTAGATGACGCGATCGAGTTCGCGGGCAAGCGCGTGCTGGAGCTGATCGACGACGGATACGCTGGGATGCTGGCGCTATTGGCGGCGCACTCGCACGCCGGGCGGCGCGTGTCGGACGATATACTGTTCGTGGACGCAACAATGCCGCTCACCGTGCAGACGCTTTCAAAGCTGATGCGCGACGTATGCGCGCTGGCCAAGTGCCCGCTGCACGCTGACAACATGTCGATCAAGTACAGCGCCATATACCGGCCCTACAAAAAGCGGCTGATAAAAAGCGCCAACATCGCCGCCGACATAGAATTTGACATGCCCGACGCGCCCATCAAGTGGCATGTGCCCTCGGCAATCGACGAAAGCATATCCACCATCCCCAACCTGACCAGCGCGCATGTGGGCGATACGGTAATCAATTCGCCCTCGGACGAATGGCGCATGACGGTGAGCGGCGTGCGGCTGCTGTCACACATAAGCGAATATCTGATGCGCTGCGGCGCGCAGTTGGGACTGTACTTTTACGAAATCAAAGGCGGCTGCTATGTAATCGCGCGTACATCAGGCGACGTGTTTGAGATCAAGTCTGCAACCGGGCTGGCCTTCTTCCCTGTGCCTGAGCCTGATTACGACGACGAGCTTTACGAGCGCGAGGACGAACTTGCGCGCGCCAGCGAGATGGACGCGCTTACGCACACGGACGGCGAGGGCGCAGCCGAGGGCGATTCGGACAGCCCATTCGCCGCGCCGCTGGCGGGCACTGATGAAGACGAACTGCCCGAGATAGCCGAAGCGCCTGCCGCGCCGATAGAGGACGAGCCGCTGTTCGGCGACGACGAGTCGGTAGAGCTTGACCCGGAGCTGGTCGAACAGCTGGGCTATGAGTCCGAGTCGGTGCGCGGCGGCGTGCATGATATGCTCGACCGCGCGGCGCAGAGCTGTGCGCGCATATTCATGACTCCGCGCGCTCGCGCTGACCTGCGCGAGCATGAGTATCTGGAGGTACGCGACCAGCTTGTGCAGCTGGCTCAGCGCGGACTTAGGATGAACTCGGGCTACCTGCTGCGCGACGTAATACGCGACGAGGGCATACGCCCCGCGCGGCTAAGGCGCATGGGCTGGGAAGGGCTGATGTGGTTTTTATGCGGCGTTGACCGCGTAGACGGCGAGATTCGGCCTTATAGCGACGACATATTCCTGTACGACTATCGCGACTACACTGACAAGCGATTGCTGGTCGAGCTGACGGCGTGCATACAGCGCATGACGCGCGGGCAATTGCACTTCGGCGCGGTGGTGCAGCACAACGACCGAAACGGCCGCCCCGCGGCGCTGGAATTTGTACAGGGCGGCAAACAGCAGAAGTGGCGGCTGCGCACCGATACCGGCGGCGCACAGCTTAACGACTACTTCGAGCGCATGGCCGAGCTTATGCGCGCCAGCGGATGCGCGGGCAATCTGTGGTACTTCGAGCGGCAGTCGAAGTGCTACTATATGTACGTGACGCCGCGCAACGGGCTGAGGCTGAGAAAGCTGACTGGACTGCCGCTTCAGCCGGTGCTGAGGGAGCAGTAAATTGGTTTATGACAGGCTGGGAGCTGAGTGTTTCGCTCCCGGCTTTTTTGTGTGCAGGCGCTTCAATTGCATTTGTAAGGCAGAGCTTTTGAGCACGGGCCTATCGATTAGCATTTAGTTAATGGTTGGCCTCAACAATGTAAGTACCGCATTGTCCAGCGCAATTTATGTCAGCCGCCCGGCACATTGTCTTTTGCATAGTCAGATATTATCATTGCACTTATCATTCCAAGCCAAGCGCATTTGCACCAAATATGCACTTTTGCTTTTGCCATTATTTCATTTTCATGTGCTTCTTATCGTTCGAATTCGAGGTTAACAATGCAAACAGCTATTGCCTTATCGGGCAGTATGCGCTATAATGTGCGTAAATTCTGGATATGTTCGCTTTACATGACTTGATACAGGAGGCATGAAATATGATAGACTTTCGCACTCTGCGCGCGGCTGACCCGGAGGTTGCCGCCGCCATGGAACAGGAGCTGGGCCGTCAGCGCGACCATATCGAGCTGATCGCGTCCGAGAACTTCGTCTCCCCCGCCGTAATGGCTGCGATGGGCAGTCACTTAACCAACAAGTATGCCGAGGGCTATCCGGGCAAGCGCTACTATGGCGGCTGCCAGTACGTGGACATAGTGGAAGATCTGGCGCGCAAGCGCGCGTGCGAGCTGTTCGGCGCGGATCATGCCAACGTGCAGCCCCATTCGGGTGCGCAGGCCAACATCGCGGTCTACTTTGCGCTGTTGGAGCCGGGCGACACCATACTTGGCATGAACCTTAGTCACGGCGGCCATCTTACCCACGGCAGTCCCGTGAACATGTCGGGCAAGTACTTTAACATAGTACCCTATGGCGTGCGCGAAAGCGACGAAACTATCGATTACGACGCGCTGCGCGAACTGGCGCTGGAGAAAAAGCCTAAGCTGATAGTCGCGGGCGCGAGCGCATACCCGCGCATAATCGATTTTAAGAAGTTCCGCGAAATCGCCGACGAGTGCGGCGCGCTGCTGATGGTGGACATGGCGCACATCGCGGGTCTGGTCGCGGCGGGCGAGCATCCCTCCCCCGTGCCGTATGCCGATATAGTTACCACCACCACGCACAAGACGCTGCGCGGCCCGCGCGGCGGTATGATACTGTGCAAGGCAAAGTATGCCAAGGCCATCGACAAGGCCATATTCCCCGGCACTCAGGGCGGCCCGCTGGAGCACGTGATCGCGGCCAAGGCCGTATGTCTGGGCGAGGCGCTGACCGACGAGTTTAAGGCGTATCAGCATCAGATCATACTGAACGCGCGCGCGCTGGCCGAGGGCTTTAAAAAGGCCGGGCTGCGCATGGTTTCGGGCGGCACAGACAACCACCTGATACTGCTCAACCTGACCGGCACGGGCGTAACCGGCAAGGAGCTGGAAAAGCGGCTGGACGCGGCCAACATCACCGTAAACAAGAATACAGTTCCGTTCGAGACGCTGAGTCCCTTCATAACCAGCGGCATACGCGTGGGAACGCCCGCTGTCACGTCGCGCGGCATGAAGGAGCCGGAGATGGCCCGCATCGCCGAATGGATTGCGCGGCTGACATTCGAGGGCGACAGCGCAATCGACGCTGTTAAGGCAGAGGTCGAGGAAATGACCCGCAGCTTCCCGTTGTACGCAAACGACGTACTTGAATAATCGCGAGTAAGGAACAGACCGTCTGCCGTTTGCGGGCGGTCTGTTTTTAATGCTGATTTGCTTTGCTCAGGCAGACGACTTGTCGCATGTAAGGGTTTAAAAGCATCTTAGACTGCCTGTGCAAAATCGCCATTAGCCCTCGCCAATTAATGTCGCTTTGCTATAATCTATTCTGATAAGTCCCGCCAAATTTCCGCAAAGTCCATATCGATGCGGCTCAAGTCCATTGCAATTAAGGGCGTTTCATTATATACTCTTTTACATAAGGAAAAAATACATATGCGGAGGTATTGCGCATGTTTGAGCTTTCTCCCCGTCAGATTCACCTGGACTTTCACACGTCCGAGCATATTCCCGGCATAGCCGCCGAGTTCGACCCGCAGGAATTCGCCGCTACCGCCAAAGAAGCGTCGGTATCGTCCATGACGGTATTCGCGCGCTGTCACCACGGCTGGCTGTACTATGACTCCAAGCGCTTCCCCGAACGCGTGCATCCCAACCTGAAAGACCGCAATCTGCTTGTCGATCAGGTGCGCGCGCTGCACTCGGTGGGCATAAAGGCGCCGGTGTACATAACCGTGCAGTGGGACTACCACAGCGCCACCACCCACCCCGAATGGCTGATACGCGAGGCCAGCGGCGCGCACGAGGGCGACGCGTTCACCAAGCCCGGCTTTTATCAGTCGCTGTGCGTAAACACCGGCTACTTTGACTTCCTCAAGGAGCAGACAATTGAAGTAATCGAGTTGCTGGGCGACGAGCTGGACGGACTGTTCTTTGATATAGTAGGCATTCGCCCGTGCCTGTGCGCGGCCTGCCGCAAGGAGATGGCCGAGCGCGGCATAGACATGACCGATGACAATCAGGTGCGTGAATTTGCCAAGCTGTCAATCGACCGCTTCAAGCACCGCATGACTGAGATAATCCGCGAGCGCAACAAAACCTGCTCGATATTCTACAATGCCGGGCACGTCGGCCCCTGCACGCGCGATTCTGCGGACGACTATACCCACTTCGAGCTGGAGAGCCTGCCCAGCGGCGGCTGGGGCTACCTGCACTTCCCGGTAACGGCGCGGTATGCGCGCAAGCTGGGCAAGGACTGCATGGGCATGACCGGCAAGTTCCACACGAGCTGGGGCGACTTCCACTCGCTCAAGAACGTGGCCGCGCTGGAATTTGAGGCGTTCAGGATGTTGTCGTTCGGCTTTGCTTGCTCCATCGGCGACCAACTGGAGCCTTGCGGCAGGCTCAACCCTGCCACTTACCGACTAATTGGCAAGGTATACGGCCCGTTCGCCGCGCGCGAACAGTGGGCGCGTCCCTCCACACCGCTGACCGAGGTCGCGCTTATGACCGCCGAAAGCGATCTGGGTGAAAGCCGCATGACCAACGCGATAATGGGCGCGGCGCAGCTGCTTGAGGAGCTGGCGGTACAGTTCGATATATTGGACCGCACCATGCCGCTGTATCAGTACAAGCTGGTCATACTGCCTGACGATTTCGAGATCGACGAGGAGTTTGCGGGCAAGCTGGGCGCGTTCGTGGCCGCGGGCGGCAAGGTAATCGCGTGCAATCGCGGCGGGCTTGTAAACGGCGACTATCCCGAGTACTTCGGCGCACATTACATGGAGCAAAACGACGTTTACCCTGACTTCATCGCGGCTGAGGGCACGCTGTGCGACGGCCTTGACCCCGACGCGGAATATGCGATATACCTGCCCGGCGCGCGCATTGCGCCGACCTCCGGCCATGCCGCGATGTGGGCACGTGCACCGTACTTCATGCGCAAGGGCACAATGTTCTGCTCACATAAGTACACACCCAGTGCACACGGCGAGAAGTATCCCTGCGCGGTGCGCAGCGGCGGCGTAATCACGTTCGGCCACCCCATGTTTGAACAGTACCGCGAGAATGCGCCGCACTGGGTAAAGCAGATCATACTGAACGCGCTGGACGAGCTGCTGCCCACGCGCCTTGTGCGCCACAACGGGCCGTCCACGGTGTGCGTATCGCTGCTTGATCAGCCCGAGCACAGCCGCACCTGCGCGCACATACTGACCTACATACCCGTGCGCAAGTCCGCGACGATCGACATAATAGAGGAGCGCACGCCGGTGGATAACCTGACGCTCACGCTGAACATACCGCGTAAGTTCACCCGCGCAAGGTTGGTTCCCGAAGATGTGGAGCTTGAGGTTAAGGACGGCTCGGTCACTATTCCCCGCGTGAACGGATACGCGATTGTGGAACTGAGCTAAACACTAATATTTAGCAAGCCTTGCGGCGTACAGATGCATTCTGTGCGTCGCTTTTACGCTTTCGACCCACGACAAAGCGGCACGTGGAGGAGCTAATCCTCCGCGCGCCGCTTCGCATGGTCGTTATGCCCAATCGGTTACTTGCCGCAGCACTTGTAGCTGCCGCACAGCGTCTGGCTGGCCGCGTCGTTCTGCTTCGCGCCGGTCATGGGCTGCACGCAGATGCAATCCAGATCACATACGTCGTTCTCACAGTGATGCTCACAGGAGCATACGCGGCAATCGATCTTCTGATGGCCCTTATTCAGCATTTTCATCCCCTCCTCGCGATTAGAGTGTGTCTCAAAAAGGGAAATCCGCAAGTTCGAGTGGATTTTTCGTCAGTTCAAGGAATAAATCCGAAGGCTTAGCAGCGCTAAGTCGAGGATTGATGACGCAGAAATGGCGGAAAAGACGCCGAAATTGCGGATTAAGGAATTTCTGAGACACACTCTAGTATGGCCGATTTTCGGTGTGCTATTCATGCGATTGAGGGCATTTTGATGGAGATTTTAAGCTGTTGTCTGGAAACATATTGCAATTTTTTATTTATGCCAATATTTATCCAAATCGAAATGGGAAAATCTGAACTTTCCATTGAAAACAAGCTGTGACGCAAAAACGTTCATGTCACTTTGGCAGCGTTGGCCAAAGCCGTCAATCTATATGTATTGTCCGCAACAACCAAGTCACCGCCGATCGCTCCGCCCAAAAAACAAAGAACCCGTCAGGCTCCAACCGGTGACTTGCGACGCGCGCCAAATTCCACTTAATGCTGCTACCTTCCGGTCCTGACATGGTTCATGGCATGACGCCGTACAAGGCCGATTTTCATCGTCTGACAGGCTTAATTAGTATATCACAATTTCAAGGCGATTGCAATACCCTTTTTAGGCAAAAATAGTTGGTTTTTAAAAAGGCAGAATTTATTATATAAGTCACTAATCCTCCAAGATTTTTTCTTTATCTAGTCGATCATAATCATTAATAATCACTTGATATATTTCATTTATTCCTGCAATATGCGCAGCCGAAATGATAAGTCGCCTTTGGTATTCTGGAGTATTCAAACCTATCATTATACTTTTAGGTCGCCATTTAATCATTGGGCGGCTAGTAAACTGAGTAGGTAAAATCATTCTCCATTCTAAATCGTACTGATGACATTCTTTCTTTATCAGAGATATTTTTTCATTTTGCCACGCCGCATTAATACAAAATAGTTCTAACACACTCTCAGGGAATGCCAAAAGTTGCTTTGAAAATACTGTTTGAACAAGTAAGTTAAGTGCGTAGCTTGTCGCATCGTACACTAGATCAGTATAGTAAACCGGACATATCATTGGCGGATATTTAGCAATGCCGCACTTATCGCATTTAGCATCATTACCACATAATTTTGTCTCTTGATCATTAAAATCATAAACCTGAACGAATCCTTTGTGCTGGCCCGCGTACTTTAACCACGTTGTTTCATTCAGTGGATTTTCGCAAAAGCAAATTGAATTAATCTGCCTTTGAATCATTTTACGAATATCTATTAATGAAAGTTCCAATGTATTCATATCAAGTTCCGTTGTTCCCAAAGACTTGATTATGGCATCTACATTGTTATCTAAGCCAATCATATGTAACATTTCCAAAAGCCATTTTGTGTCACCACCTGCAACCATTGATCTTACAATACCATAGATGCTTTTTAATGATGGAAAATCAATTGAAAAATAGGTATCAAATGGATCGTCATAATAATTTGCCGTAGAAAAAAGCATTTCATTATTCTGAAGTTGTAATAGTGACTGTTCATTAACAGTTCGAAAACGGCAAAGTTCATGAGGAATAGGTGCAACTTCACGTAGTTGTTGTCTGCTTTCCTGATTGTAATTTTTCAAAGAACACAACATGTCCCAAAATGCTTTTCTTCCAACATTATCCATACTTCTTCCTCCTTGTTTTCTTCACGTTCTTGTGTTTCGCCATAAGCCACTCCCTTATTTATATATTCACGATATAAGCTTTTTATTCCTCAAATTTTGCATATGTACGATAATAATTTCAAAAAAACAGATTGCCCTCATTACGGACAATCTGCTTTATCTGCCCATCAAAATATAATATACCCCAGCAATATCCCGATCATAAGCAGCGCGGCGACAATCAGCACGCCCACACCCACGCCCACGATTATGTGCATACGCTTTTCGCGGCGGCGGCTGTTGGCGCGCGCGGTCTGCGCGCGCATTTCCTCTCGGCGAGCGTTCAGGCGTTCGCGCCGCTCAAGGCTGGTGTCGAACTTGCCCCAGGCGCCGCCCGCGCCCTCGCGCAGCGCCGCAAACACTCGCTCCCGGCCGCGCATACAGCGCGCGCACGTATGGCTGCTGCCCGGATTCAGCCGCCCGCACACGCACACCCAGTCGCGCCCGCGCATCTGCGGATAGCACACCGCGTCCTGTCCGGCTATCCCGCGCAGCCGGTCGCGCCCCGGTCCGGGCGGTTCGGGCTTAAAGTCGTATTCAACCACTTCGGAATCGTCCTGCGTCCAGCCCTTGCTGAAATCGGCAAACGCTATCTCGCCCGGCTCGAATACTATATCGTCGGCCGCCGGTATTTCGCCCGCGACAGTCAATTGTGCACGGGTGTGCGGCATCAGGCGCATTCCGTCGAATACCACGTCCACCTCGCTCAGCAGCGCGCCGGTTTCGCTCAGCCAGCGCGCATGACCCTCCATGCGGCGAATCGGGTGTTCGCTCACGTTGATTATGTCCAAATACCCACGGCAGCGCCCGCGATCATCGGACAGCACCTCGGTATGCGTAACCTCTATCGGGCATGTCAGGTCTATCTTCATGCGCTTCGCCGCCTTTCGTATTAATACATGCCCATATTATACAACAAAAATGCGCCTCTTGCAGTGAGGTTTAAGGTTTTTTCATGTTATATAGTTTTTGCGTATGGCGCATTTTGGCGCATAATGCTATACTGTTTGCGGGAAATAAAGCTTGGAGAGGGACTGAATTATGTGGCTGATGTACGTGGCGGCGGTCGCGGCGTATTTCGTCAAGGGGCTGTGCGGGTTTGCAAATACGCTTGTGTTTACGAGCATACTCAGCTTCGGCACGGACAACGTGAATATATCGCCGGTGGAGCTGCTGCTGGGCTATCCCAGCAACGTAATCATGGCCGTGCTCGAACGCAGGAGCATCGACTGGAAGGTATGCCTGCCGCTGGCGGCGCTGGTGCTGGCGGGCAATATTCCGGGCATAATGCTGCTGAAAACCGCGGACGCGCGCCTGATTAAGTGTGCGTTCGGCGTTGTGATAATGCTTATCGGCGCGGAGATGCTGCTGCGCGGGCGCAGGAAGTCTGCGATGAAATCCAACCGCATCGTGCTGGGCGCGATAGGGCTGCTTTCGGGACTGCTGTGCGGGCTGTACGGCGTGGGCGCGCTGCTGGCAGCGTATATGAGCCGCGTTACCGACGATTCCAGCGCCTTCCGCGGCAATCTGTGCGTGGTGTTCATCGTCGAAAATACGTTTCGGATAGTCATGTATTCGATAGTAGGCATAATTACGCTTAGTACCTTAAAGCAAGCCTTGCTGCTTGCGCCCGCAATGATAGCCGGGTTGTGGGCGGGCATGAAGTGCGCGTCGTTCCTGCGCGAGGACATGGTTAAGCGCGTGGTCATAATAATGCTGATAGTATCGGGCGCGGCACTTGTCATAAGCAACGCGGCGGCATAAACCTTATCCGTTTTTACACTTTAATGTGCTTGTACAGCGCGGCTAAAAGTGCTATGATAACTGCGCAATTGCATATATGTCGCAAGGGTGCTCCGCCATGCGCGGAGTGAAAAGGGAAAGCGGTTAAATGCCGCTGCAGCCCCCGCTACTGTATGGCGGACGAGGGCGGCGAGCCACTGGCGCAAGCCGGGAAGGGCCGCCTGAGGATGATGCCGAGCCAGGAGACCTGCCCGTGCGGCTGAACCCGGCTTTCCTCGGTGGGAGGTTAAGCTGATGCTTTTTCGTGCGTGGGTGAGTTTGCTTAAAGGCGGTCCTAACGTCTGAAAAAGCCCGGGCTATATGCGTGCGGACGGCCTGTCCGTCCAACACATATGCGGCATATGCCGCCGGGGTTATAACCCCAAAGGAGGTTACCGTTATGGTAAGGAAGATGAGCGTTTTCATGGCGTTCGTACTGGCGCTGGTAATGGCGCTGTGCCCGATGGGCGCGATGGCCGATGAGGCGCAACCGGTCGATGTAGTCGACGCGCTGGGCCGCACGGTCACTATCGACTCTGTGCCCGAGAAGATAGTGTCGCTGTCTCCCAGCAACACCGAGATACTGTTCGCGCTGGGCGTGGGCGACAAGGTTGTAGGCGTTGACACGTACAGCGACTACCCGGCTGAGGCCGCCGCCATCGAAAACAAGGTTGGCACCTATTCCACCCCCAACGTTGAGCTGATCGTATCGCTTGAGCCGGACGTAGTGTTCGCCGACGACAACCTGCAGCAGGACGTTATCGACCAGTTGGACAAGCTGGGCATCAAGGTAGTGGCCGTGGCCGGTACCGACTATGCAAGCGTGCAGGATTCCATACTGATGGTCGGCCAGTGCGTGGGCGTTGACGGCCAGAGCGTGATTGACGCGATGGACGCGGACAAGGCCGCCGCCGAAGCTCTGGTTCCCGCAGACGGCGACAAGCCCAGCGTGTATTTCGCACTGAGCTTTGGCGAGTACGGCGACTGGACCAGCGGCACGGGCACTTTCGTTGACGACATCATCACCGACCTGAGCGCCACCAACGCCGCAGCCGATCTGGGCGAAGGCTGGCAGAGCATCTCGGTTGAAAAGCTGCTGGAAGCCGATCCTGACGTTATACTCGTACCCGGCGACGAGAGCATGGTTGATGCTTTCAAGTCCGACGCCAAGTATGCCGAGCTGAGCGCGGTAAAGAACGGCGCCGTGTACGCTGTCGATCCCAACATGTCCCAGCGTCCCGGCCCGCGTCTGGGTCAGGCCATGTGCGAGTTCGCCGAGATACTTTACCCGGCGGATGCTGAGGTTGAAGCCGCTGCGTAATCGCATAGCTTTATAAGAGCAAGTGGGCGGGATTCGTTCCCGCCCGTTTTTTTATGCCTGAACATCCGGTATATTAAGGCATGTTTCAGTGCGCGTCTCTGTTGCTTGCAAAGCAAATAAAGTACTATCCGCGCCGCTTTCTGCCCTATACGCAAAAAATCCCGCCCTTAATCATGCGCAAAAGGCATGTTTTCAGGCGGGAATCGTTTTTTTAAGCACTTATTCCTTATCCAGCGAGTAGATCGAATCGAGCAGCCGTACACCCGTCGCCGTGCGGAATACATGCTCGCGCATCTGGCGAATGGCGGGCTTTAGCAGGCCGCCCTCATCAGCATTTACGAGGAAGTCGGCCTCCAGCAGTATGCGCATATCCACGCCGTCCACATTCGTGTATGTATGGTGATGCCCCACCATGTATTCGACGCGCTGGGTACGCTTTTCGTCCACGCCCAGCTCCTGCATGAATTTGCGCGCGAGCGCGGGGCCTTCCTGCTCCTGATGCTTGCCGTCGGCGCTGCCGTACTTTTCGCGGCACAGCGGTATGGCTATGTCGTGGACTATTGCGGCCAGCTCCAGCGTGGTCAGCGTTTCCTCGTCCAGTCCCTCGAGGCGGCCTATCGTCGCGGCGTAGGAATGCACCTTTATAAAGTGGCGCACGTCGTGCGTATTGCCGTTATAGAATTCCACCATTTTGGCTACTGCCTGTGCTACAAGATCGGTCATAATATTTATTCTCTCCTCTGCATTATTCGGCGAACTGAATCAGCCGGCCTATGTCGTTTGCGCCGGTCACTATAAAGCTGGTAAAGCGCTCGGCGTTTTCGTCGGATATGCCGTCGATTACGGTCAGCGCGGTTATCGTGAACGTGCGGCCGAACGCGTCGCGTATGCGCGCGCCGGGCTTAAAGCGCGCGTCCCTGCCCTCGACCGCGACCAGCAGCGCATCCTTGTCCTTTATATAAAATGCCGACAGAACCTTAAACGTCTGCATAGCCTGCCTCCGCAAAACAAATATATCGTCATTACCAACTATTATAGCACCTGTGCGCGCGCGTTTCAATCACGCGGCCGCGCCATATTGCAGGCGAATTTGACATTTTGGGGAACAAATAAAAAATAGTTTGTCCGCGGGCGGCATATGTGATATTATATTATAGTGCGCGATTTGCGCCAAATGCAAATGGGTGCTAAAGAACCGGAGGTCATAAATGAGTTATTCCAGTGAGCAGGAATTGCTCGCGCGCGAGTTTGAGCAATGGTATCGCACAGTCCCGGCCAACGTAAATCAGATAGTGGACGAGATCAATTCGCAGCCGGGCAAGGGCGCGTTCGACAAAAAGGGCGCGCTATACCGCGTGGCCGCACAGCGGCTTGATATAAAGGTGTTCAGGCATTTTCCGTTTTTCTTTGAGCTAAGCGCCGGGCAGTCGCGCGCGCAGAGGGCGGTCGAAGGTCTGAGCGGACTTAACATTCCCAAGCCCACTTCCGAGTACGACGAGCTGAAAAACCGGCTCAAGCGGCTGGATCTGGCGCTGCTGCCTGAAAATCCGTATGTGATGAATCTGGAATGCGGCGCGGCGCACGTCATCGAAAAGGGCACGGACGAACTGCGCCACCAGATACATGTATCCGCCGAACATGCGCAGGCGCGCCGCCGTCGCGACTTCTGCGTGACGGCATTGGAGGCGCTGGACGCGGCTGACGCGCTGTGCGCGCGCTTTTCAGAGCTGGCCGCGCATATGGCAAGCGTTGAAATCGACCCGCGCATAAAGGCTAACCTCAATCGAATGGCGGGCTTCTCGCTCAAAAAACCGGCGGACGGCCTGTTCAGCGCACTTCAGGGCATGATATTCTGGCGCGAACTGGCGCAGTCGCTTGAGGGCGCGGACTACACTTCGTGGGGCTGCCTTGACGCAGACCTTGCGCCCTACTACGACATGTGCGCCCAAAACGGCGAAATGAGCACGGACGAAGTGAAGTATCTGCTGCGTTGTTTCATGACTTATCATCGCCTGCGCTGGAACAAGGCGCGGTTTAGCTTCACGCTGGGCACAAAGCCAACAGCGCTTACGATGCTGATGCTCAGCATAATTGACGACGACATGCTGCAAAGCGACGATATCTACCTGTACACCGGCGAGGACGATCCCGAGGACTACCGCGCCGAGGTGCTGCGTCTTATGCAGCGCGGCGCGACGCTTATCAGCCGCGACCGCTTCCAGGGCACCGTCGAGATGGTCGGCAGTCAGGCACAGCGCCGAGGCATTGAAACGCGCCTGTGCGACGTAATTATAAGTCTGCCCGCAGTGCTGATGGGCACGCTGCTGCCCCAGAACGTAGAGCGCTGGCAGGGGCTTAATATCGACTGCTACGACGGCGACTTCTTTGCCGCCGAGGACATATACAACGGCTTCATGGACAACCTTGCGGCGCTGGAGCAGGACATAGTGTCGATGCTGATGCGCATGTTGGAGCACGGGCCGCAATCCAATCCCCTGCTGCTTCAGTCGGTATCCATGCCGGATTGCATTTCGCGCGCGCGCGACGTGACCGAATGCGGCGCGCTCAGCACGTCGATTACGATCGGCTTTGACGGATTGGGCGTGTTCCTGCGCTCGCTGTCCACTATAAAGCAGCTGTGTTATGACTCGCGCCGTGTGCCGCTTGGCAAGGTATTTTCCACGCTGCGCGCCAATTACGAGGGCGACGAGGTGCTGTATCACCTGATGAGCGCGCCCAAGCCAGAAATTGAAAATGCGCTGTTTGAAAAGTTCCTGCACAACGTGGACGAGCTGTTCATGGCGGTATCCGAGCGGCCCGAAATATCGGTGCGGCCTTCGCTGATGCAGATTTCGCGCATGGGTTCGGAGCTGATGGCCACGCCCGACGGACGGTTTGCGGGCGAAGGACTGGAATCCGACATGCTGCCTCAGGCACGCAATCAGATGGGCGGCGGCGTAGCGTGCCAGTGGGCGCCCAAAAACGACGAGGCGGCCAAGGCACAGCTATGTGAGTTTATAAACAGCGGCGCGGGGCTTTTGATGTTGTACATAGAGTAACGGGGTGAACGCAATGCGCTCGTTTGAAGACCGGCGCGCACAGGTGCGCATTACAGCGGCGGTGCTTATTGTGCTTAGCGTACTGTCTGCGCTTATCGCGATGTGTCTGGGCGCGGCGCAGCTGCCGCTTGCGACTGTGCTCGACGCTCTGGGCGCGGCGCTGCGCGGCGAGGGCGCGGGTACAGGCCATGCGATAGTCGTCGGCGTGCGGCTGCCGCGCATTCTGTCCAGCTATCTGGTGGGCATGGCGCTGTCGGTCTGCGGCGCGTGTATGCAGGGTTTGTTCCACAATCCTATGGCCGATCCGCACATGCTGGGCGTATCGTCGGGCGCGGCGTTCGGCGTGGCGCTGTGCACGCTTATTGGCGGCGGCGCGCTGATGCGGTTTACTGGACTGTTCGCGTTTGCGTTTTCGATTGCGGCGGTGCTTATCGTGCTGACGCTTTCGCATACGCACGGGCGCGTGACCACGGTCAGTCTGCTGCTGGCGGGTATCGCGGTGTCGTCGCTTTTGACTGCGCTTACGTCGGGTCTGATGGTCATCGATCGTGAGAATCTGGAAAACGTTTACATGTGGACTATGGGCAGTTTTACCTCGTCAAGCTGGGACAAGCTTAAAATTGCCGCGCCGGTCATACTGATGGGCGTTCTGGGCATAATCGCATTCGCGCGTGACCTAAATGCGCTGCTTATGGGCGAAAGCGATGCGCGACAGTTGGGGGTTAACGTGCGGCGCGTGCGGCTTATACTGCTGCTGCTGTCCACGCTGGTCACGGCCACGGCGGTTTCGATAAGCGGCGTAATCGGGTTTGTGGGGCTGATGGTGCCGCACGCGATGCGCATGTTCTGCGGGCCGGATCACCGGGGGCTTCTGCCGCTCAGCGCTTTGGCGGGCGGGCTGTACCTGCTGATAATGGACACGCTGGCGCGCACGGTGCTTATGCCTATCGAGATACCCATCGGCGTGCTTACGGCCATGGTAGGCGGGCCGTTCTTCCTGTACCTGCTTAAACGGAGGAACGATGCATGAGCGATGCAATTCTGAAGGCAGAAGGCGTATGCTTTGGCTACAAGCACGATAAGGCGGTTCTAAGCGGCGTCAGTCTGTCGTTTAAGCGCGGCGAACTTACCGGCATAATCGGGCCTAACGGTTCGGGCAAAACTACGCTTATCAAGCTGCTGTCGGGCGCGCTGAGGCCGAGCGGCGGGTGCGTCACGCTGGATGGGCGCGACGTGCACGACTTCCCGGTGCGCGATTTAGCAAAACGCATATCGGTCGTGCCGCAGTCCACGCACATGGACTTTGATATGACGGCGTTGGACGTGGCGCTGATGGGCAGGCAACCGTATCTGCGCCGGTTTGAGCGCGAGAGCGATGAGGACATACGCATTGCGCGCGACGCGCTTACCCGCACGGATGTGATTCAGTATCAGGATACACCTGTGAGCGCATTGTCGGGCGGCGAGATGCAGCGCGTGATTATCGCGCGCGCGCTTACCCAGCAGACCGACGTAATGCTGCTGGACGAGCCGGTTGCAAGTCTGGACGTAAGGCACGCGGCTCATATACTTAGACTTTCGCGCGATCTTGCACATAAGCAGCAGGTTTGCGGCGTATGCGTGCTGCACGATTTGTCACTGGCGGGGTGGTTCTGCGATCGGATTGCGCTAATGTGCGCAGGCGAGGTTTACGCATACGGCTCCCCGGCCGACGTGCTTACAGCGCGGGCGATTGCGGACGTTTACGGCGTGGGTGCCGACATAATCGCCGACGGCGGGCATGTACGTGTGCTGGCGCGCTATGAATCCACGATTTAACAAAAACAGGCTTGTAAATTATGCCTGTACAGCTATAATCAATTGTATTATAAGGCATTGATGGAGTTCAGGCTCATTACCCGCTCATCAAGAGAGCGCCGCATAAGGTGAAAGCGGTGCATGAGCGCGTGGGTCGTCCCGCTCCCGAGCCGCGGTTAACAGCCGCCGCGTCCCGCGTTAAAGGAACCGAGCGGATCTGCGCAAGGCAGATCAAGCATGGTGGTACCGCGAAGCACGCGCTTCGTCCCTGCGAATAAGGGACGGAGCGCTTTTTATGTGCGCAGTTATGTTTGAAGGAGAGTGTTTTAAGTGGCTAAGCAGAAGCAGGAGAAGTTTGTTTCGGAGATAACGCCCCGCGACACGGATTTTGCGCAATGGTATACTGACGTTATCAAAAAGACCGACTTGGTTGACTATGCGCCAGTACGTGGCTGCATGGTAATGAAGCCTTACGGCTATGCCATATGGGAATTGATACAGAAGGATCTGGATCGCCGCTTTAAGGAGACGGGGCATCAGAATGTATATATGCCGATGCTGATACCCGAAAGTCTGCTTTTGAAGGAAGCGGATCATGTGGAGGACTTTGCGCCCGAGGTTGCGTGGGTAACGATGGGCGGCGGCGAGCAGCTGACCGAGCGTATGGCTATACGCCCCACCAGCGAGACGATGTTCTGCACGATGTATTCCAAGTGGGTACAGAGCTGGCGCGATCTGCCGATGAAGTACAACCAGTGGTGCTCTGTAATGCGTTGGGAAAAGACCACTCGTCCGTTCCTGCGCACGGCCGAGTTCCTGTGGCAGGAAGGCCACACGATACATGCGACTGCTGAGGAAGCGGAGCAGGAGACTATGCAGATGCTGCATGTATACCGCGATTTCCTTGAGCAGATTTGTGCGGTGCCTGTAATCTGCGGCCGCAAGAGCGAAAAGGAGAAGTTTGCGGGTGCGCGCGCGACCTACTCTGTCGAAGCGATGATGCACGACGGCAAGGCGCTTCAGGCGGGCACTTCGCACAACTTTGGCACGAACTTCTCCGTACCGTTCGACATCAAGTACCTGTCGAAGGAAGGCAAGCAGGAGTACGTACACGAGACGAGCTGGGGCGTATCGACGCGCATGATCGGCGCTATCATCATGGTACACGGCGACGACCGCGGGTTGAAGCTGCCCCCGCACATTTCGCCGATTCAGGTAGTTATCCTGCCCATTGCGTCGCACAAGCCGGGTGTAACGGAGAAGTCGGAGGAGATTCGCCATGCGCTGATCAATGCGGGCCTGCGTGTAGAGCTGGACGACCGCGACGCAAGTGCGGGCTGGAAGTTCAACGAATGGGAGATGAAGGGTGTACCTGTCCGTTTGGAGGTAGGGCCGCGCGACATCGAAAACGGCGTAGTCACGTACGTTCGCCGCGACACTCTGGAGAAGGCGACTCTCCCGATCGACGGTCTGGCGGACGCGCTGAAGGCATTGCTTGAGGATGTACAGTCCAACATGCTAACCCAGGCACGCGCCTTCATGGATGCTCACACCACGATAGCGCACAACCTTGACGAGGTAGTAGCCGGCGCCAACGGCGGTTTCGCCCTTGCAAGCTGGTGCGGCGAAACCGAGTGCGAAGAACACCTGAAAGCCGACCACGCCATAACCACCCGCAACATGCCCTTCGACCAGTCCGATCTCCCCACCGAAACCTGCCCCATCTGCGGCAAGCCTGCTAAGTACAAGATTTACTTTGCCAAGGCTTATTAAGGGGGGCGATGGGGTTACGTGTTCTTTCTTTTCAGTAGAAAAGAAAGAACCAAAGAAAAGCCGATTGGGGCTTTCTCCCGATTGCGTTTCTTAGTTCGGGCGTTTTAGGGGAATTATATATTGGAAGGTGCGCGTGCCTTCTTTCACCGCTGGCTCGCTCTAAGAGTCAGCGGCGTTTTCTATTGCCCGCGTTTGCAGCTCACGCATTCTATTATCTTTTGCGTTTCGGGTTTCCGCGAATGTACGCTTTCTATTTAGCTTCTTTTCGCCCGCGCCTTGTTCGCCGCCCCTCGGCGGCTCAGACTGTTGCTCGGCGGTGAGGTTCACGCCCGCCGGAAAGTAGGGCGGGCGCGAAAACTGGCCGTCCGGACGCGAAACGAGATGTATGAGCGGCCATCCTTGCCTCGCCCACCATATATTGAAGTGGGCGAGGACGATTTATTGCTGGGGCGCAGGCTTCTGTGTTCGATATTCTCACGCACGGAGAGCTGCTTTGATTTTGACACTGGCTGGCGCGCCTTACTATTATACTATTCTGATGCGCTGCTGGGTTTACAGCTGCATCAATCAACTGAGTGCATTTTCTCCAAAATCGGATAGTTTTGGCAAGGCACATTTGTTTGGCGCAACGGCTATTCCTGCGTTGTTCCACCTTAATATGCACTTTGACTATTGTGTTTTGCACACTCCCTTTCAGGCGCAAATCAATCGTCATCTGCCTTTACTCTTCTCCCCCATTTATCCTCGCCGCACAATTGCATTCGCCACTGAATCGTGGTACAATGTTAACAAAACGCGCTAGCGCGATCTTACTAAGGAGAATACTTATTATGAAACTACAATTCTTAGGTTCGGCAGCGGCCGAGGGCTGGCCAGCCATGTTCTGCGAATGCCCCGCCTGCAAGGAGGCCGCCCGGCGCGGCGGGCGCGATCTACGCCTGCGCACCGGTTCCATAGTGGACGACGAGGTTCTTATCGACTTCACGCCCGACCTTATGTCTCAAAAAATAAAGTTCAATCTGCCTTTGGAGAAGGTACGCGACTGCTTCCTGACCCACACGCACGAGGACCACTTTGAGCCGCGCAACATGTTCTGCTTCGCCAACGGTTACGCCACGATATACGACCGCGCCGAGCGCCCCATGTTCCACTTCTACGGCAGCGAAAAATCCCTCCCCGCGTTCGAACACAGCATGTTTGACGAGAACAAGGGCACGCGCGACATATGCGATTACACCGTGCTGAAGCTATACGAACGGTTTGAGCTGAACGGGCGCGGCTACACGCCCATCCCGGCGGTACACGGCTGTGTGGGCGCGGTCAACTACATAATCGACGAGGGCGGCAAGACCATCATCTATGCCCACGACACCGGCATATGGCAGGACGAGGTATTCGAGTTCCTGAAGGGCATAAAGCTCGACCTCATCACTATGGACTGCTGCAACGGCCCGCTCAAGGTGGACTACACCGGCCACATGGGCTTTGAGCAGAACATATACGTGCGCGACCGTCTGCTCAGGCAGGGCACCGCCGACGAGCACACTCGCTTCATCATCAACCACTTCTCGCACAACTGCGGAATGTTGTACGACGAGATGGTGCTGGAGATGACGCCTAAGGGCTTTGAAGTCGGCTTTGACGGCAAGATAATGGAGTTGTAACGCAAAAGCGCTCCGGCGATCTGATAATATCGCAAGGCATTCATCATGCCTGAAACTGCTTTTAAGCCACGATTGCGGAGTGTGACTCAAGCCGTATTGCGGCACACGCATAGCTTTACGCAAGTTCAGGCAGAACGCCCACGCATCGGCCTGAACCTGACGAATTGAGCTTTGCGGCGCAGAAATTATCTATCCGGCCATTTTTTTGCCACACTCTAATCGAATTTTACCGAATATGGCTGACATGCGCCCGAAACTGTGCTATAATAATGCTCAGTTTCCGGCATGAAGCCGGTTATGCCTGACAGAAGTCGGCTCAGTTATCCCTCATATCTATAATATTTGCACGCGAGTGATACTATGAAGGTATCGGTATTTCCGTGAGGGATACTGATGCCTTTTTATATTCGCCGTGCAGCGATTTAAGGAGTGGACTTTTGTCATGCAGAATAACCGTCTTAACATCCGCAAGCTGACCTATTCGGCGCTGTTTCTGGCGTTGGCGTTCGTACTTCCGTTTCTAACCGGCCATATACCCACCATCGGCAGTATGCTCAGCCCCATGCACATACCCGTATTTCTATGCGGCATGGTGTGTGGCTGGCCGTGGGGACTGGCGGTCGGCATAATCGCGCCCATCATGCGCTCCATGATATTCGGTATGCCGCCCATGTTCCCCACCGCGGTTTCCATGGCGTTTGAGCTTGCCGCGTACGGCGCGATTGCGGGCATCATGTACAAGCGTCTGCCCAAGAACGCCGCATGCACCTACATATCGCTGATCGTTGCTATGCTGGGCGGGCGCGTGGTATGGGGTCTGGTGCGCTTCATCATCGCCGGTTTGCAGACTTCCACCTTTACGTTTGAGGCATTCCTCGCGGGCGCGTTCATCAACGCTGTGCCGGGCATAATACTGCACATCGTACTGATTCCGCCGGTTGTAATGCTGCTCAGGCGTGCAAAGCTTACGCTTAACGACTGACATATATCGGAGGGACTTAATAAATGAATTTCAGGGACTGTCTTATCGCACAGTTTGCGACGCATCCGTCCACCGCGCCGCAGGACGCAGTAAAGCAATGCTATCAGGCCGCGTTCGGCGCGGAGCATCTGCTGACCGATACATCGCTTGCCGCCGCGTATCTTGAACGCGAGTTTAACGATACCCCGGCGGCGGACGTGCCGCTGTGCGAAAAGATTGCTCCTGATGTGGGCCGCATTAATCTGGCCTCGTGGAAAGCGCATGGCCTGCCGCTGGAGTGGCTCACGCGCATGTTCATAATGTCGGCGCGCCCCGACGAAGGCGGCGAGGCTGAGTTCGAGCATTGTCTTTCCATCGTGGACGAGCTGGTTCAGGCGGGCGACGCACCCTTCTCCCCCGCCGAGTGGCAGGAGTACATGTTCGCATACCGCATGAAAGCCACACACGCCGTGCATCACAGCGACAAGTATCGCGCCGCCGAGCACCCCGCGTATCGCATAGTCGGACGCTCGGCACTCAACGCCCTGCCGGTGCTGGAGCGCGCGGCGGGGATAATGCACCGTCCCGGCGCGCATGTAATCGCAATCGATGGACGCGCCGCGTCGGGCAAGACCACGCTGTCATTGGCGCTGGGCGACATACTGGGCGCGGGCGTGGTTCACATGGACGATTTCTTCCTGCCGATACCTCTGCGCACCGCCGAACGGTACGCTCAGCCCGGCGGCAACGTGCATTACGAGCGTGTAGCCGATGAGGTACTTCCCCACCTGCACGACAGCGCGGAATTCGAATACCGCATATTTGACTGCTCCTGCATGGACTACGGCGTTATGCGCAATGTGGCCGCGTCCGAGTGGCGCATTGTCGAGGGCAGTTACAGCTTCCATCCTGCGCTGGGCAATTACGCCGATCTGCGCGTATTCTGCCTGATTGCGCCTGAGGAACAGCGCGCGCGTATACTCAGACGCAACGGCAAGCGCATGGCGCGCATGTTCGCCGAGCGCTGGGTGCCGCTTGAGGAGAAGTATTTTAAGGCATTCGATACTCGCGGGAGTGCTGATATAGTCTTACGTACCGATTTATAAAACAGGCACCCAAAAAAGCTCATTCGCTAAAGCGGCTTATAATCACTGTATAAACAACAATGCCGGGACGATTTCTCGCCCCGGCATTTGCTTTGCCATTTGAGTTACACGGCCTTATTGGCGTCCTCCATGAGGAAGCGGTACTGCGCGTCGCACAGTTCCTTGTACTGACCGTTTTCGATCTTGATAAGCTCGTCGTGGTTGCCGCGCTCGGCGATCTTACCGTCGCGCATTACCATGATGCAATCGGCGTTGCGGATGGTGGACAGTCGGTGCGCGATTACGAAGCTGGTGCGGCCGCGCAGCAGTACCTCCAGCGCGTCCTGAATCAGCAACTCGATATGCGTATCGATGGACGACGTGGCCTCGTCGAGGATCAGTATCTTGGGGTCGTTAAGCAGCGCGCGCGCGAACGAAATCAGCTGGCGCTGGCCGGTGGACAGGGACGAGCCGCGCTCGTTTACCTCGGTCTGATAGCCCTTCTCCATCTCCATTATGAAGTCGTGCGCGTGTACTGCCTTGGCGGCCTCGATTACTTCTTCGTCGGTCGCATCCAGACGGCCATAGCGGATGTTGTCCATGATTGTGCCCGAGAATATGAAACTCTCCTGCATCATGACCGACATCTGCTTGCGCAACGAATCGATCTTTACGTCGCGTATGTCGTGGCCGTCGATCTTGACCGCGCCGCCGCATACGTCGTAGAAGCGGCTTATTAGGTTGACTATCGTGGACTTGCCCGCGCCGGTTGCGCCGACGAGCGCGATGGTCTGGCCGGGCTGAGCGGTGAAGTTTACGTCGTTAAGCACCGGCTTTTCGGGGTCGTAGTAGAAGCTTACGTGATCGAACTTCACCTCGCCCTTGATAGGCGGCAGGTCGTATGCGCCGGGCTTGTCCTGCACGTCGGCGGAGGTGTCCATGATTTCGAATATGCGCTCCATGGACGCAGTGGCCGACAGTATGTTGTTATAGAAGTTGGACAGCGTGTTCAGCGGCTCCCAGAAGCGCCCCAGATACCAGATTATCAGCAGCAGATCGGCCAGAGCCAGCGGCGCAGCGGCGCGGCCCATAAGGCTGATACCCACGAAGTAAACCAGTATCGTGCCGATGGTGCCGGTTATGTCCAGCACCGGCCAGAAGGCGTTGTTTATCTGTATGGCGCGCATCCACGATTTGCGGATGTCGTCGTTTACGTTGGAGAAGGTATCGAGGTTTTCGTCCTCGCGCACGAAGGCCTCGGTCACGCGCATACCGCTGAGCGACTCATGCAGGTAGCCGTGCATGTTGGAGGTCTTCATACGGGTGATCTGCCAGCGCTTGCGCATTTCTCGCTTGATCTTGAATATAATCAGGAACAGTACCGGGATTATGCACAGTGCCAGCAGTGTCAGCTGCCAGTTGACGCACAGCATGATTATCAAAAGCAGCACCAGTGTGAAGCAGTCGATAAGCACGTTCACGATACCGTTTGTGAACAGGTCGTTTAGCGAGTTAACGTCGTTGATTACGCGCACCAGTATCTTACCGGGCGAGCGCGAATCGAAGAACGAGAACGACAGGCCCTGTATGTGCTTGAACAGATCCTCGCGCAGCGTAGCCAGCGCCTTGCGGCCCGCGGTATCCATAAGGCGTATCCTGTGGCGCGTGCACAGTGCGCCCACGACTGCCAGCACGACCATGCCGATTATGTTGTAAAGCAGCGAGGCCATTGCGCCCGGGTTGGCCTCCGCGCCCTTATCCAGCGCATCGACCGCGCGGCTGAGCAGCATCGTCGAGCCGAGCGAACACAGCGTGGCTATCGTCATAAGGATAAGCGCAATAATCACGTTCTTCTTGTAAGGCACCATGTATTTCAGCAGGCGAATGAACTGCGCTTTATTAAACGGTCTTTCCAGCGCCTCATCGTCTATCTGCCTTAGCATTTTAGCCATATCACGCATTTCCTCCCGCAGTAAGCTTTTCAAAGTCCCTGTACTGGTCGCGCACCATGCCGTAGTAGATGCCGTGCTGTTTGAGCAGTTCGGCGTGCGTGCCGCGCTCGGCAATGCGGCCGTCATCCAACACCAGTATCTGGTCGGCGTTTTTGACCGAGGATATGCGGTGCGCGATTATGAACGTGGTGCGCTTGCCCGGCAGACGCTTGAGCGCCTGCTGAATCTCGTACTCGGTCTCCATATCGACGGCGGAGGTCGAGTCGTCGAAAATCAGTATGGACGAGTTGATAAGCAGTGCGCGTGCGATTGCGGTGCGCTGCTTCTGACCGCCCGACAGACCCGTGCCGCGCTCGCCCACTATTTCCTCATAGCCGTTGGGCATGTGGTCGATGAACTCTTCGGCCTGAGCGTTGCGCGCGGCGGCTACCACGCGCTCCATAGACGCGTCCGGCTCGCCAAAGCGGATGTTATCCGCCAGCGTATCCGAGAACAGGAAAGTATCCTGCATTACATAGCCGATATGCCTGCGCAGGGGCTTTAACTTCTGATGGCGCACATCCACGCCGTCCACCTCTACGCTGCCGCTCTTTATATCGTAAAAGCGGCCCATCAGCGATACCAGTGTGGACTTGCCCGAGCCGGTGGAGCCTACAACGGCGATGGTCTGACCCGGCAGTGCTTCAAAGCTGATGTCGGACAGCACGTCGCGCCCGCCATAGCTGAACGTCACGTGGTCGTACTTGACATGGCCCTCGAACTTCTCAGGCTCAACCGCGTCCTCGTCGTCCTTGATGGACGCGCCAAAATCGACGTAGTAGAACAGCTTTTCGGCCGAGGTAACAGCCTGAGCCAGCATGTTGATTATGTTAGACAGCTGGCGCATGGGGTTGGTGATAAGGCCGATGTAGCCGGTTATAGCTATAAGCGTACCCAAATCCATCTCGCCGCGGAACAGGAGCGTGCCGCCCACGCCGATCATTATGGGCGTGCACAGGCTGCTCATTACTTCCATCAACGGTACGAAGTTGGACCATACCCAGGTGGCCTTCAGGTTCAGGCGCAGAAGCTCCTGATTGTCGCGCAGGAACATCTTTTCCTCATAGTCCTCGCGCGCAAACGCCTTAACCACGCGAATGCCCGCAAGGTTTTCCTGAGTGCGGGTGTTCAGCACGGCGTTCTGCTCGCGGATGCTGCGGAACACCGGGCGGATGCGCTTGTTGAACTGCCACGCGGTCACGGACAGTATGGGCGCGATTATGATAAGCGCCAGGGTCAGCTGCCAGCTCATGAAGGTCATGAACACAAGGCCGCCGATAAACTTGAGCGAGTTATCAAAGACCGTGATTATGCCGCCCGCGATCAGGTTGCGAATGCCCTCAATGTCGCCGGTCATGCGGCTCATTATCTCGCCCACGCGGTTATGGTCGTAGAACTCGTAGGGCAGTTCCTGCAGGTGGGAATACAACCCGGTGCGCAGGTCGTACACCACGTTCTGAGAAACGCGCTCCATAATCAGGCCGCGGCTGTAATTGGCCACGGCGCGCAGAAGCACCATGCCCATCAGCATAGCCGCCAGCGGAACCAGCCGCGCCATATCGCGGTTTGGTATAACCTGGTTTACGATGTCCTTAGTGATGTACGGAGCAAGCAGCAGCGTGACGATTACTATCAGCTGCAGGAACAGTCCCAGGTACACCCTTTTCTGGTAAACCTTGATTAGTCCGCCTATTCGCTTGAGTATGTCCATTGAAACAATTCTCCCACAATGTTGTTTTGATCGGTCGGTGCAGGGCTGACTGAGGTATTAGATGTGCAAAATCGGAATGCGAGGCGCATCGCGCTGTTTGGGGCAAGGTTAAGATATGCCGAGCGACTTTCCCAATAGCCGTATGCCGCCGCGACGTTCGTTTTCTGCCGCATCTGCGAGCCCCGCGAGCGGGGCAATACCTCCATTTCATAAGACGCCTCAAGATTACACGAAAATTTGCTTTAAGTCAATATATTTCAAATAAAAAAAGCCGGTATTATGCCAATTTGTTCAGTGTAAATTTTGGTTAGAATTTCCTCCAAACTTTGCAATGCGCCCCAGTCTTAAAAATGTGCACATCGAACACGTTTTACGTATAAGCACATTGCATCAATGCGCTAAAGCGCGCGTATGATTTGTTATAAGCGCCGCGCGGCGCGATTTGGATACAATTGTATTGTTATAATAGTCCAAGAATGCTGTGGAAAAGCTTGCCATTTGAGGCGCTATATATTATAATGTGGGTAGGCGTATTTTTACGCCGTAAGCTTGTGTATTTTTACATACACGGAAAGGAGAGGATAATGCCGTATATAATAATGACGGATTCGCATACCGATCTGCCCTATACGCTGGTGGATAAGTGGGATTTGCCGCTGGCGCTGATGCCGTATTCGCTGGACGGCGAGGAGCACTTCGCCGACATGGGGCGCAACAGAGATTATGTGAATTTGTTTAAGGCGCTTGCCTCTGGCGTTAAGGCCACCACGTCTCAATTGCCTGTACAGTCGTATCTGGACTATCTGGAGCCGCATCTGAAAAATGGCAGCGATGTACTGTTTATCGCGTTTTCTTCACAGCTGAGCAAAACCATAGACAACCTGCGCGCCGCCGCAAGCGAGCTTATGGAGCGCTATCCCGGCAGGCGTATTGAGGTATTCGATACGCTGGCCATGTCGATGGCACACGGACTGCTGGTCAAGCACGCGGTGGAGATGCGTGCGGAGGGTGCCAGCATGGACGATGTGCTTGCGTGGCTGAATGCCAACTTCATGTGCGCGCACGGCGCGTTCGTGGTGGACGATCTGGGGTATCTAAAGCGCGGAGGCCGTGTGTCGTCTTCGGCCGCGTTCTTCGGCACGATACTGGACATAAAGCCGTTTCTGGTCATCAGCCGCGAGGGCAAAATCGTGCCCTGCGACAAGGTGAAGGGCCGCAGGCGCGGACTGAAGCGACTGGTGGAATACGTTAAGGAGAACATAGCCGACCCGGAAAACGCGACGGTCGCAATCATGCATTCGGAATCGACCGACGACGCAGACCTGCTCGAGGATATGCTGCGCAGCGCGGTGCCGGTTAAGGAAGTCATGAAGCTGCCCGTGGGCGCGGTAATCGGCGTTCACGTCGGCCCGGGACTAATCGCGGTGTGCTTCCTTGGAAAGCCCCGCACAGTTTGATTTTTTCGCAATTATTTTAGCCGCCTTTTCCGGGCGGCCTTTTTTATGCGCAGGTGCGGGCGCACTCCCTCACCTGCCCCAGCGCATCCATGCGCGCCGCGCGGCTCAGCGGCTTAAATCCCCACGCATTTTGAGCCAGCTCGGCACAGCGGGCGCTTATGTCGAAACCGCTTACGATGTATGCACCCTGTGCCTGAAAGCTGTTCATTATCGGAGAAGTTACGTCGCGGCTGTTCAGGGCTATGTACGTGTTGCAGCTTATGTTCATATCCTCCGGGAGCGTATTGTCATCGCTCGCATTGATGAGTATGTCGCATTCGCCCGCGAGATTTGATTTGCCCGGCAAAAGCAGCTCAAACTCATCTTCCGCACTCAGCATACCGCAGACGCGGCGTTCTGCCTCAGCATCGTTTACAGCCATTCTCACGTCCGCGTCGATGTCAAGCAGCGCGCGCGCCGCACACGCCGCCAGCGCGCCTGAGCCGAGTATCGTCGCCTGTCTGCCTGCACAGCCCGCTGCGCGCATTTCCTCGCGCAGTGCGCGCGGCAGCAGCAGATGGCCGACCCGCGCGCCCAGTCTTGACACCGACACCGTGTCCACCATCCCCATGCGCGCCGCCAGCGCGTCGTTTTCGTCGGTCAGCTCAAACGCACGCGCACTCAGCGGCATGTCAAAGTACAGTCCGCTTAGCTCCGCACCCACGCACTTCATCAGCTCAGTCATATCTGCCTTACCCGCGTTTATGGGCAGAAGCGTCGCGCAGTCGCCGCGCATGGCGAACAGCGCGTTGTGTATCGCGGGCAGCCAGCCTGCGCCGCCATTGGCGCTGACCGCGCCGTAAAGGTGAGTATATGTATCAATCGGCGTATACATAGACCGTGTACCTCTTTCTTATAAAGTGTTTCTATATTTTACTATGGGGATTGACATCGCTCCCGCGCAATGTATAATATAGGTGAATCCAATACGCTGGAGGGTAAACGAATGCTTAATGTTGCTATGCTTAGCAAATGGCACGTTCACGCCGCGGGCTACGCGCGCGAGCTGATGGCCATGGACGATGTAAACGTAACCTGCATATGGGACGAGGACGCCGAGCGCGGCGCCGCCTGGGCCAAGGAACTGGGCGTGGCGTTCGAGGCCGATCTTGACGAGCTGCTGCGCCGTCCGGACGTGGACGCGGTCGCCGTAAACTGCCCCACTGCAATGCACCCCGAGGTCATTATAAAGGCCGCGCGCGCGGGCAAGCACATATTTACCGAAAAAGTGTTGGCGCTGACCGTGCGCGAATGCGACGAGATCGCCAAGGTCATAAACGAAGCGGGCGTAAAGTTCTGCATATCCTTCCCGCAGCGCTGCTGGGGCCGCAATAAGTACATAAAGCACATGATCGAAAGCGGCGCGCTGGGCCAGGTTACCGTAATGCGCGCGCGCGACGCGCACGACGGCTCGCTGCGCAACTGGCTGCCCGATTACTGGTACGATCGCGACATGACCGGCGGCGGCGCCATGATGGATCTGGGCGCGCATCCCATGTATCTGGCGAGCTGGATGATGGGCCGCCCGCGCCGCATACAGTCCATGTTCAACAACATAACCAACCGCGCGGTCGAAGATAACTCCGTCTGCACAATAGAGTTTGAAAACGGCGCGATCGTCATTTCCGAAACCAGCCTCGTCGCGCCCATGAACCCCAAGCTGGTCGAGGTTTACGGCACCAAGGGCGTCATAATATGTCAGGACAGCGACATAAAGGTGCGTCTGGCGGGTCAGGAGGGCTTCTCCGTGCCCGAGTTGCCCGAAAACGACCCAGCGCCCATACGCCAGTGGGTCGAAGGCGTGCTGTACGGCAAGGAGATACCGTTCGATCTCAAGGCCGCGCGCGACCTGACCGAACTGATGGAAAACGCCTACATCGCCGACGGCACCGGCCACGAGGTCTTCTTCAAGAAGTAAACTTCGCTTGAGGCGCTCATTGCCCCGCTCCGCTTAATTGCGGCGGCGGGGCTTGTCTTTGTTTAATTAAGGCTCAGGGCGCAGGCGGCGGTCAAGCGATTCGGCTTTAACCATCTCGGCAAACTATCCATACGAATAATTTCGAGCCATCTCAAAACCGCAGTTGAATCTGCATAAGTCCGCATCTCCTATGCCAAAATAATTCGCCACGACGGCGTTTTTTCCTTCCACCATTGGCGTTATATGTAGGTAATGCACATTATTTATCGTGTATAATTTCGACATTTATCTACATTCTACTGATTTTTCGCGATTGTAAGACATATTTTGCAGAAAGTCGCGCGGATTATGTGAGATGCCGAAATGCTTTTTCAGCGCTTCCTGCCTGAGCAAAACATTGGGGACGTCCTCATGCGCCATATTGACAGTTCACCCCCCGAATTGCTAAAATATATTTATCAGTCAGTGTCCGCGCCAGACTTCGGCGGCGCTGACTATTCAAAAGCCGCTTGGTTAGTGTCCGCTAACTATGTACGACTTACTATACATATGTTTAAGTAAGACTTCGCTGTTCAATGCATAATACATCGGGAGGGATATTTATGTCAAAGGAAGCAACTGAATTTCAACGCAAATCTATGAGCCGCATGTACCGCGGCACGCAGATATTCAAGCCCACCAACACCGGCTGGATAGACGATCACGTTGCCAGCGTGCGCGAATGGGTAGCTAACATATTCTTCTACCGCAAGGGCGACGCGACGATAATGATCGACGCGGGCTACAATTACGACCGGCTGGCCGAAAAGATGAGCTGGCTGGGCATAGACCCGGCAGAGATTAAGGACGTATTCATCACGCATCAGGACACCGACCATGTGGGCGCGGTCGAGGCCGACAGCCCCGGCACATTCCGCAATGCCATACTGTACATCGGCGAAATCGAAAACAAATATCTGACCGGCGAAACGCCGCGCCGGGTCATATACCGCATGTACAAGCTGCCGCATGTATCGATACCTAACAAGAAGGTACTGCTGAAGGATGGTCAGGTGCTCAACATACACGGCATAAAGATTGAATGCTTCCTGGTACCCGGCCATACTTGGGGGCACATGGTTTATCTGATTGACGACAAATACCTTTTCACGGGCGATACGATATGGTTCGGCGCGGACGGCGGGTACAGCTTCATAAGCGCGCTGGCCGAAAATAACAAGCTGGCGGTAAAGTCGCTGGCCGAGTTTGAAAGCAAGCTGAAGGCGCGCGGCATTAAGCCTATTTTCCTGACCGGGCACACCGGCTGGAGCGACGATTTTGAATTTGCGTTCAGGCATAAGGACAGGCTGTGCTCGATGTTCAGAAAGCGCGTCAACGACCCCGGCGCACCCTACGACGCATACGATGAATCCGACGACACCGAGCAGAAGGCGCGCACTCAGCGCATAGCCAAGGTCAAGACCTGACGCGCCGGTTTACTGACTAAAGACAATTCAATGGAGGATTTCACATGTTGATCGTGCTGCAGCTTATACTGTTCTGTGCGCTGTACATCGGCCTTGTCAAGCTGTATGTGCCGCATAAGGCGCTGGAGGGCATATTCTTCTACCCCGCCGAGTTTCAGGCGCGCGCAGTCGAAAAGGGATTAGTCAGTCAAGAGTACATCGATAAGCGCAAGAAGCTTTTCATGGCTCCGTTCATGCTGGCGATATTGGCTGCGCTGATACTGATTATCGGGCTGTGGAACGGCGTGCGCGACTTTGGCACGGCGTATTGGCAGGCGGTGCTGTTTCTCGAAGTCGTGAACTGGTTCGACGGCATAGTCATCGACGAGCTTTGGGTCGGCCACAGCAAGTTCTGGATAATACCGGGCATGGAGGGCGAATCGTATGTGAAGCCGTGGTCGTTCATGCTGAAAAAACGCGGCCTAGGCTCGATAGCATGGCTGGTAATTGCGGCGCTGGTTGCTGGTATTGTGGTGCTGATATTCTGAAAGGGCGTGACTGCTTATGAATGACAGCGATCTGAAGTTCGATCGAAGCTGCCATGCGCTGTACACAAAGCAATGCAAGCAGCAGATACTCGAAAAGATAGCCCTGCACTACCCGGAGAAGCAGCGCGCGGGCATGTGGGACAGCGTGCAGCGGCAGTTTGTCGAGTTCCTGTCGGACTGGCGCACCGATTTAGGCGGCAGCCGCAACTTCCACAACGGCAGGGGCGGCACGTATGACTGCATCGCGCTGATGAGCTATTTTAAGGTATGCCGAAGCGTTACCAGCCTTAAAGAGATCGAGGAAATGGAGGGCGCGCTATTCCTGCCCGCGTTTAAGATACTGCATCGATTTGTGAACTGCAACAGGCCCTTCTGGAAGCACATGATGCAGCGCTCATTCATGGCGGCCAAGTCGAAGTGCGACCAGTGGCATGATTACGAGATGCACGTCGCGCCGTTTGACAATGACAAGCCGATATATTACGAGTTCACCCACTGCCCCGTCGCAGAATTTGCGCAAAAGCACGATATGCTTGAGGTCATGCCCGCGCTGTGCAACCCGGACTACACCGCGATGGAACTGATTCACGCAAAGCTGGTGCGCACGCATACCTGCTCCAACGGCACAAAGTGCGACTACACGATATGCGGCGACTGCGACGAGTACGCCAAGGCGCATCCTGAATATGTGGACGCTCAGGGTTATCGGCGCAATGACTGAGGTTGCTTTATTCAGTCAGGCATGTGCCGTTTGTTTGCTGTAAACAGTCTTGTTGGAAAGCTTTATTTGTTCATCCGACTATAAATCTGAGTAGAACGCTTTGTCCTCGCCGCTTGCCTTAAAATATTCAGGCCGCAGGCGGGGCAATCTGCATTCGGATATAGTCCGCACAGTTCAATAACTATACAGCTCCGCTCAACGGCAAGTCCGAAACGCACAACGCCCCGCCCGCCGCCTGAAACATGTTCAGACAGCGGACGGGGCGCTTATATATTTGCGTTTAACGGGCTATCATCAGCGCAGTTCTGCACCGAACTTATGCTTGCAATTGCCCATGACCTTCTTCATCGCGGAGTTGATCTCGTCGTCAACCAGCGTGTGATCGGCCGCGCGCAGCGTCAGCGAGAAGGCGACGGATTTTTTGCCCACGCCCAGCTGTATGCCGCGGTACACGTCGAACACGGCCACGTCCTCGCAGATCTTGCCGGCGGCGTGCTTGATTTCGTCGATTATGTCGCCCACGGGCTGGCTTTCGTCCATCACCAGCGCCAGGTCGCGGCTTACCGCCGGGAACTTCGGTATGGGCTTGGGCGCTTCGATGGGCGGCTCACACTCGTCCAGCGTACCCAAATCGATTTCAGCGATGTACACGCGCTTGCCCGCCATATCGAACGCGGCGGCCACGTCGGGATGAATCTCGCCCAACTGGCCCAGCGACTTGCCGTTCACACTTACGCGCGCCTTGCGTCCCGGATGGAAGTAGCCGTCGCCGTCGGGCGCATACTTGCCGGTTTCATTGAAGTGCGTCAGCAGCGAATCCACTATGGCCTTGAGCCGATAGAAATCCGCATCGTCGCCGTACATGCCGATCTCCAGCGTGTTCAGCTCGTTAGGCAGATTAGCCAGCTTGCCATCGGGAGTCTGGGCCATCTCGGAAGTCTTTTCAAAGCGCATGGCAGTCTCAAACATAAGCGCGCTGGGATTGCCGTGATTGAGATTATAGCTCAGCGTCTGCAGCATGGACGGCGTGAGCGTGGTGCGCATGACGGAGGTATCCTCGCCCAGGGGATTGAGCAGGCGCACCGGATTCAGGCGCGCGTCGTCCGCGGCAAGGCCCAGCTTCTCGATGTCGTGCGGACTTACGAAGGAATAAGTCTCGATCTCATACGCACCCTCGGCCAGCAACGCCTCGCGCGCACGATCCACGACGATATGCGCGTGGTTCTTGCCGCCGCGCGTGGTAACGCCGGTCATCAGCGTGGACGTGATGTTGTCGTAACCGTACAGGCGCAGCACTTCCTCGGACACATCGGCATAGCTTTCCATATCCATGCGATAGCGCGGCACATGGCATACCAGATTGTCGCCGTCACGTTCGGTGTGCATGTCCAGACCGTCCAATATCTCGACCATCTTTTCGGCGGGCACTTCGATGCCGATGTGCTGCTGAATGCGCTTGATCGAGGCGGTGATTACCTTTTCCGGCTCGGGATTGGGATAAATGTCCACGATGCCGGGGGCCACGTCGCCCACGTCCAACATGTTAACCAACTCGCACGCACGCTTCATCGCGTCCATGGTCATGGCGGGGCATACGCCGCGCTCGTAATGACCGGATGCATCGGTGCGCATACCCAGCTTGCGGCTGGTAAGGCGTATGCAGGTGCGGTCGAACGCCGCGCACTCGAACAGCACGTCGTGCGTGCCCTCGGTGATTTCGGACTCCTCGCCGCCCATTATGCCCGCAAGGCCGGTGGCCTGCTGGCCGTCGGCGATTACCAGCATACTCTCGTCCAGCTCGCGATCCTTGCCGTCCAGGGTTTTGAGTATCTCGCCGGGCTGAGCGCGGCGCACTATGATCTTGCCGTCGCGCACCTTGCTCATATCGAAGGCGTGCATCGGGTTGCCGGTTTCGATCATTACGAAGTTGGTTATATCGACTATGTTATTGATGGGGCGCATACCGGCGGCGTACAAGTAGTCGCGCAGCCACTTGGGTGACTGGCCGATGCGCACGTTGCGGATGAGCTTGCCGATATAGCGCGGGCACAGATCGCTGTCCTGCACCTCAATGCTTACGCTGTCGGACATGGGAGCGACATCGACTTCCTTTACCTCCAGTTTGGGCGCTTTATACTGAGTGCCCAGCACGGCGGCGGTTTCGCGCGCCATGCCCCATATGCTCAGGCAGTCGGGACGGTTGGCCAGCACTTCAAAGTCCATAACGTCGTCACCCAGGCCGAATACTTCCTTTACATCGGTGCCGGGCTTAACGTCCTCGAATATCTCGATTATGCCCTCGTCGCCGATGTTGGGATAGAGCGAATTGGGCACGTCCAGCTCAGGGCCGGAACACAGCATACCGTTGGACACTTCGCCGCGCAGCTTGCCCTTCTTAATCTTGCCGCCGGGCAGCTCCGCACCGTCCAGCGCCGCTGCCACGCGCATACCCGCGTGTACGTTGGGCGCGCCGCACACTATCTGTATGGGCTCGCTTTCGCCCACATCCACCATGCAGATGTGCAGGTGGTCTGAATTGGGGTGCATTACGCAGCTTACCACATAGCCAACCACGACCTTGGAAAACTGGCTGCCGGTGGTCGAGGTGCCCTCGACGCCGTTGCCCGCCATAATCATGCGGCGCGCGTATTCTTCGGTAGGTATATTTATATCAACGTATTCTTTTAGCCATTTGAGCGGTGCTAACATGTGCGCTACCTCCTATTTGAACTGGCTGAGCAGCCGCAGGTCGTTTTCGTACAGGCAGCGCATGTCGGGCAGCTTGTACTTGAGTATCGCAATGCGCTCTATGCCCATGCCGAACGCAAAGCCGGTGTACTTGTTGGAATCGATGCCGCACATATCCAGCACTTTGGGGTTGACCATGCCCGCGCCCAGTATCTCCAGCCAGCCGGTGCCCTTGCAGATGCGGCAGCCCTTGCCGCCGCAGTTGACGCAGCTCACGTCAACCTCGGCCGACGGCTCGGTGAACGGGAAGAACGACGGACGGAAGCGCGTGGACACATGCTCGCCGAACATTGACTTGGCAAAGGCATCCAGCGTGCCCTTGAGGTCGCCCATTGTGATGTGCTCGTCTATCACGAGACCCTCCATCTGATGGAACACAGGCGAATGCGACGCGTCGGCTTCGTCGGCGCGGTACACGCGGCCGGGGCACACAATGCGTATGGGCGGCTTGCGCGTAGTCATAATGCGCGCCTGCACGGGCGACGTATGCGTGCGCAGCAGCACGTTATCGGATATATAGAATGTATCCTGCGCGTCGCGCGCGGGATGGTTCTTGGGCAGGTTCATCAGCTCGAAGTTGTAGTGATCCAGCTCGATTTCGGGGCCCTGCACAACCTCGAAGCCCATACCTGTGAATATATCCAGCAGCGCGTTTTCGGCCTGAGATATGGGATGCAGCGCGCCCATCTGGCGGGTTTTGCCGGGCAGGGTTACGTCGATGGCCTCTTCCTTCAGGCGAGCCTGCTTTTCGGCGTCGGCGATGCGCGCCGCCTGCTCGTCCAGGGCGGTCTCTATCTTTTCACGCACGCTGTTGACCAGCTGGCCCATGGCGGGGCGCTCCTCGGGCGAGAGCTTGCCCATGCCGCGCAGCAGGCCGGTCAATTCGCCCTTTTTGCCCAGTATGCGCACGCGCAGCGATTCCAGCTCCTGCGTGGACTTGAGTTCTTTCTGAGCGTCAAGCGCTTCTTGCAATATCTTTTGCAGTTGTTCGCGCACTTTACGATCATCCTTTCCGTATATAACTAATCTTTTTGCAATGTACCCGCGCGCGGGCGGCGCTTTAAGCGGCATCAAAAAAGCCCCCGCCCCGATTTTACAAGGGGCGAGAGCCATTACTCACGCTGTACCACCCAAAGATTCGTCAGGCAAACGCCTAACCTCTCACGCGCGTAACGGGCGTGACTCCGGGCGAACCTACCGGCGATATGCCATCAGCCCGCCGACTCCGAAGTGAACTTCCCATGACTGCCATTGTCAACGCGCTTTCAGCCGATGGCGCATCTCTCTTTGGGCATGGACTGCACAGTACTCTCTTCATCATTGCCGTTGCGGAGTATTATACACTTTAAGGCAGTTTTTTGCAAGCGGTATTGCATTAATTTTACGCGCGTTACTTCACCGCGCCGAAGGTCAGGCGCACCACCGAGCAGGGCGGCAGTTCAAAGCGAACCTCGCTGCCGGAGGCGGTCTTTTCCCACTCCACCGCGTCAAACTCGGTGCTTTCCACCTTGGTGGGCACTTCAAACGTATTGTGATCGCCCATCGCACCGGTCAGGAGCTTGCCCTCATACAGCATCATGTCGCCCTGATCGATCAGCATCTCTATGGGCATTGCCTTGTCAAGCGCCATATTGCACAAGGTCACGTTCAGGTGGCCCTCCGAGTCAACAGACGCCGATTCGGACACTTCGGGGAATTCAAAGCCGTTGGGGGCCTTGCGCGTGCCGGTCGCGATTGTGCTCTGGACGAGCTGTGCGCCCTGATGCACCGAGTACATGTCGAATACATGGTAGGTGGGCGTTAGTATCATGCGCTCGCCGTCGGTGAGGGCTACTGCCTGAAGCACGTTGATTAGCTGAGCGATGTTGGCCATGTGTACGCGCTCGGCGTGCTTGTTGAAGCAGTTGAGCGTAAGACCCGCCAACATGGCGTCGCGCATGGTGTTCTGCTGATACAAAAAGCCCGGATTGGTGCCCGGCTCAACATCGAACCAAGTGCCCCACTCGTCCACGATCAGACCCACGCGGTGCTCGGGGTCATACCTGTCCATTATCGCGGAATGTTTCTTCAGCAGCTCCTCGATGAAATATCCCTTACCCATCGTGTCGTAGTAAGCGTCCGCATCGAAGCCGGTCGCGGGACCTTTGTGCTGCCAGTCGGGGCCGATGGTGGTGTAGTAGTGCAGCGACAGGCCGTCCATCATGCGGCCCGCGCGGCGCATCAGCGTTTCGGTCCATTCATAGTTGGGCGCTTCCGGGCTGGTGCCGGGGCCGCACGCGATTTTGTACAGGCGGTTATCGCCGTAGTTGTTAAGGTAGGTCTGATAGCGGCGGTATTCGTCGGCGTAGTAGTCGGCGGTCATGTTGCCGCCGCAGCCCCAGTTCTCATTGCCCACGCCGAAGTACTTGACGTGCCACGGGCTTTGCTGGCCGTTTGCCTTGCGCAGGTCGCTCATAGGCGACTGGCCGTCTGAGGTCATGTACTCGACCCACTCGCTCATCTCCTGCACGGTGCCGCTGCCCATATTGCCGTTTATGTACGGCTCGCAGCCCACCTGGCGGCACAGCTCCATGAACTCGTGCGTGCCGAAGGAGTTGTCCTCGACCACGCCGCCCCAGTTGGTGTTTACTATATGCTTGCGCCCGGCCTTGTCGCCCACGCCGTCGCGCCAGTGATATGTATCCGCAAAGCACCCGCCCGGCCAGCGCAGTACCGGCAGCTTCATCTTTTTAAGCGCCGATACGATGTCGGTGCGCATACCGTTTACGTTGGGTATTGGCGAATTTTCGCCCACATACACGCCCTCGTATATGCAGCGGCCCAGATGCTCGGAAAAGTTGCCGTATACCTCGGGATGAATATCCGCGCGATGGATGTAAGGCTGTACCACGTACCTCATAAATATCGCTCTCCCATCGAATAAATTTCGTGATATGGTTGACAAGTACACGTTCATCTTTATCTGAGATGATAATATCATCGCGCGCCGGGTTTGTCAATGCCCCGCGCGCAATTTCATTTGCCAATATACAGGCAGTGTTGCACGATGCGGCCTTAGATGATATAATAAAGCATGAGCTAAACAAAAGGAGCGTTATTGCAATACATGCTTGAAGTAAATGACAGCGAACAGCTGATAAAACTATGCAAGGCGCTGTCCAGCCCGGCGCGGCTGAAGATAGTGCAGTTGCTTTACGACCATCAGGGCATGAACCTGAACGAGCTGGCCATGCGGCTAAACGTAACCAATTCCGCAATGACCGCCCACATTCGCCTGATGGAGGAAGCGGGCATAATATTTATAGAAACCACGTCGGGCAAGCGTGGCATACAAAAGCGCTGCCGCCTACGCGAGAGCAAGTTTCTTATAAACCTTCTGCACGAGCAGCAGCTCCGCAACACTTATGACGCCGAGATACCAATCGGCAGTTACATCTCGTACGAAGCCGTACCCACCTGCGGCATAGCGACCGCCGAGCGCATCGTGGGCAACTTCGACGATCCGCGCGTGTTCGCCGACCCGGAGCGGCTGTACGCGGCGATAATATGGTTCAGCGCGGGCTATCTGGAATACCGCCTGCCCAACTACATGCACCCGTCGCAGCGATTGGTCGAGCTGCAGCTCACTCAGGAGCTGGCGAGCGAGGCCAAGGGCTTTAACGAGGACTGGCCCAGCGACATATACTTTGCGATAAACGGCGTGGAGCTGGGGCACTGGACAAGTCCGGGCGATTTCGGGCTGAAGCGCGGCATACACACGCCCGATTGGTGGGTATACGGGCTTAACCAGTACGGACTGCTGAAGCCTTTGGTCATCAACCGGCAGGGTACATTTATAGACGGCAACCGCATCGGCGAATACACGCTGGACGATCTTTACATAGAGTCAGGCAGCGAAATCAGGTATCGCATAAGCGCGCCGCAGACGACCGAGCACGCGCGCGGGCTGACGCTGTACGGGCGCGGATTCGGCAATTACAATCATGGCATAAAGATGCGCATGGTCTTTGAGAACATCGAAGGACGTGATACGTAATGTATGTATACAACGGCAGCGAGATTCTCTGCCGCAAGTGCATTGAAAAAGACATTCCCGAGGCGCAGCTGGCTAAATATCTGGACGAATATGTGGAGCAGCTTCCCGCGGACATACGCGTAAGCGCGGCCGAGTTTAACCGCAGGCTTGCGATATGCGCCGGGTGCGAGCACCTGCTGAAATACACCTGCCGACTGTGCGGCTGCTATGCGCAGGTGCGCGCAGCCAAGCGCATGAACCGCTGCCCGGTGCCGTATGCGCCAAAGTGGGATGTGTGTCAGGAGGATGCGGATATTGATGGGCAGGTATAAGCCTTTTGCATCTCTCCTTCCAATTGCGGATGATTCCGAAGCTTCCTTTGCTCAGCCTTAAACTCCAACTTAAAGACATAAAAAGCGCGCCGTCAAACCCACATTCGGCATGAGTTTGGCGGCGCGCCGTATTTAGAGTGTGTCTCAAAAAGGGAAATCCGCAAGTTCGAGTGGATTTTTCGTCAGTTCAAGGAATAAATCCGAAGGCTTAGCAGCGCTAAGTCGAGGATTGATGACGCAGAAATGGCGAAAAAGACGCCGAAATTGCGGATTAAGGAATTTTTGAGGCACACTCTAATAAGCAATCGCTTATTCGTCCTCGTCTTCTTCGCTCTCGACCATCTTCAGGTACTTTTCAAACAGGGTTTCCATCAGATCTTCGTCATCGATGGTGACGTATACGTCCTCGCCTTTGTCGTCGGTGTCAACCTTCAGTATGACGACCTCATCCTCATCCACGCCGTCGATTTCTTCAGCCGGCGTGAGCAGTATGTATTCTGCACCCTCGTGCTCCAGCGCCATCAGGAACTCGAACTTTACGTTTTTGCCCTCGTCATCCACCAGTTCGACAATATTGTCGAACTCCATGTTGCCATCATACTTGTCATCCATTATATGAAATACCTCGCTCCCTGTATATCTGTACGGTTCCTTCTTCCAGCCGCCGCTGTCCAGAAAGCTCTGGAGAATCAGCGTGGCCGCCACGCGGTCTATGTACTGCTTGCGTTTATCGCGGCGCATACCGCTTTCTATCAGCGCGCCGCGGGCTATCGCCGTGGTCATGCGCTCGTCGTAAAAACGCACCTGCCAGCCGCGCGCGGTAAGATGCTCGGAAAACTCACGCGTAATGCGCGCCTGCATACCTTCCTCGCCGCTAAGCGTACTGGGCAGACCCAGCAGCAGCCGATCGGTATTATACGCTGCGAGGAAGCCGGCAATTTTATCCAAGTCATTGCTTAGCGACGTGCGATGGATGGTATCCACGCTTTGCGCCGTTATGCCCAGCGGATCGCTGACCGCGACGCCGATGCGCCTTTCCCCCACGTCCAGCGCCAGCACGCGCTTTTTCTCCTCCACTTGAGCAGCACACCCCTTGCATGATTATTATATCCTTTAACTATGAAGCCAATATGACGTTACAGTGTATTTACCATACTTTTAACAGATGAATCGGAAAGCAACTTATTTCGGGTTTAAGCAAAGGCTTTTGCTCCCTACAAAGCCGCGCATTCTGCCTCGCCCATTTACAGTTAAGGCATATTCAAATCGCTTTTTAAGCCTAACAAACCTTTATGCAGAACTCCGGGCACACGCCCGCGCAGTAGCCGCACAGCACGCATTTGCTTTTATCGACGTGCGATTTGCCGTTTACAAGGCTCAGCGCCCCCTGGCCGCAGCGCTTGACGCATCGGCCGCAGCCCTCGCACCAGTCGTCGATCAGCAGTCGGCGCTCGCTCTTGGCGATACGGCGCACAACGTCCTGCGCGGGTTTAAGTCCATTAAACAGCGCCACGTTGCAATCGATCTCGTCCTCGCTCTGCATACCCACGGCGACCGACGATATGCCGGGCAGGCTGAGCGCGTAGGCTATCGCTTCTTCGCGGCGGCTGAGCAGATTGCCTCCGCCTAATGCCTTCATCGCATAAAGGCCTATGCCCGCGTCTGCCGCGCGCACTATCTCGCGCTCCATGTCCTCGCGCGTGCCGCCCTGTATGCCCAGACCCGCGATGTTGATAAGCGGGAATATCACGTCTATGCCGCCGAAGTACACCGCCGCGTGCACGCACTCCACATGGTGAGTGGATACGCCCACCGCACCGATGCGCCCCTTTACCTTCTGTTCGTTAAGGTAGTCCAGCGCCTCGCGATGGCCGCGCAGTGTGTGTATGTCCTCCTGCTCGTGCAGCTCGAATATATCTATGTAGTCGCGCCCCAGACCGCGCATCGCGTTTTCAAACGACTCTGCAGCGGTTTTGCGGTCATAACAATAGGCTTTGGCGGCGACCTTTATCGAGGGCGCGCGCGCCAAAGCCGGTTTGATATGCGCATAGTTGCGATAATATTCAGCTGTATCGACAAAGTCCACGCCGCGCTCGTATGCGTAGAGTATCAGCTCCGCGCCGCGTTCGGGCGGCATATCGCATTGCAGCGGGCTCATCGTCAGCGCGCCGAAACAAAGCCGGGATACCTCAATGCCGGTTTTGCCCAGTACCGCGCGACCCAGCTTAACGTCTCGGCTCATTATTTCTCACGTAGAAGCGCACGAGTTCTTCCAATATCTCGTCGCGTTCCAGCCGCTTTATCATCGAGCGGGCGTTGTTATAGCTGGTGATATAAGTAGGATCGCCCGATATAATATATCCGACTATCTGAGTAATCGGATCATAGCCCTTGGCCTTCAGCGCGGCATATACGCTCATAATAATGCTCTTGGCGTCGGGTATGTCGGTATTCCGGATACCCAGCTGCATCGTCTCGCCAAACTTCTCGCTCATATTCGCTCGCCTCCCTTGGAATCGGCAGATTCAGCATTTACGATATATATCCATTATATGCCCTGCGCGGCGCTGATGTCAAGGGGAACACGGCCGTCAGGTACCACTATGCTCCACTTTTTTTCTCATTCAAGGCACTTTCGGGTACATATTTTGCCATTTGGGGCCTTACTTTGGCGAATACGCGCCGCCCGCGGGCACTATTTCGCACACTTTAAGCACGTCACCGCGCACATGAAAGCGCACGTCCATTCCCGCAAACTCCACGCCGTAGCGCCGCTCGGGATCGTCCTCGTAGCCGGGGCGCGGATCCTGGCTTAATATGCCGATAAGCGCTTCCCGCTTGTTTTCGGGCACCTTTTCGATAAGGCCGGGCGCGAATTCGACGCTGAGCACGTGCTCCTGAGTGCGGCTGCTGAAGCCCTTGCTGGCCTCGGGATGGCAGTCGGCTATCGGCACATACGGCTTAATGTCATATATGGGCGTGCCGTCCATCATGTCTATGCCACCCACGATCAGCACCGGGCCGCACGGCACGTCGTAATCGATGCGCACAAGCCGCACGCATGACAGCCCCAGATTGTTGGGCCGAAACGGCGAGCGCGTCGCGAACACGCCCATGCGGGTATTGCCGCCCAGCCGCGGCGGGCGCACAGTGGCCGACCAGCGTCCGGTATGCGCGTGCGAAAAGTCCCATATCAGCCAGATATGCGTAAAATCCTCCAGCCCGCGCAATGCCTCGGCCTGTCTGTATTCGGGTTCCAGCACGATTTCGCCGGTCAGGCCTTCCACAAGGCCGCTTTGACGCGGCAGTCCGAACTTGGTGGGCAGGTCGGTATGAATGTATGCGATGGGTTTTATCTCCACCGCGCGTCACCTCCGAAGAACTTATATAAGATTAAGCGGCGGGCACACGCTGCGCCCGCCGCGATTCAGACTTTGGATTTATTTCAAAGCACGGCTTTTTAGCGCCGAACCGTGCTTATCAATTGCACCATGCAAAGCAAGGCTTGCAGCAAATGCCTTAAAAGCCGTATTTGGGTTCAAGACAGTCACCGCGCCTTACTTACCCAGTGCGGCCGCTTTATCGTATACCGGCTTGAGGTGCGGATACAGCTCGCTGTACACGGCATATGCGTCCTCATACGCCGCGAAATTGGCGGGATCAGGCAGAGTTTCGGTTTCAACCTTAACAATGCTCACGGCCTCATTCAGGTTCTTCCACACGCCCGCGCCCACGCCCGCGACCATGACCGCGCCGTACGCGCCGCCCTCGGACGCGGCGGACATGGTGTATACGGGGAGCTTGAATATATCGGCCTGCATCTGCCGCCACAGCGCCGAAGCCGCGCCGCCGCCCGACGTGTATATCTTCTCATTGGGCACGGTCGGGTCGAGCTGGTTGGCGATGTCGATCACCTGTTTCAGGCTGTAAGTCACGCCCTCCATCACCGAGCGGGTTATGTCGGCGCGCGTGGAGCCCAGCGTCAGCCCGAAGAACGCGCCGCGCGCGTTGGCGTCCGGGTACGGGCAGCGCTCGCCCGACAGGTACGGCGCGAATATCACGCCGTTTGCGCCCGGGCAGGACGCGGCGGCGGCCTCGCCCATTATGTCGTATACATTGCGGCCGGTTGCCTTGGCCGCGGCGATGTCGCTTTCGCACAGCGCGTCGCGGTACCAGCGGTACGCGCCGCCCGCCGCCAGCGTGCAGCCAAACGCGTGCCACAGCCCCGGCTCGTTGTTGCAGAACACCTGCAGTTTAGCGCCCGGATTGTCCTTATAGCCGTTAAGTCCCATCGACACGTTACCCGCGGTGCCTATCACAACGCCTATTACGCCCTGCCGCACCAGTCCCGCGCCGGTGGTCTGTATCACCGCGTCGCCGCCGCCCGCGTATACGTTAAGCCCCTCGGGCAGGCCGGTCAGCGCGGCCACCTCGGCGGTTACGTGACCCGCGAGGTCGACCGACTCCATGCACGGCGGGAATATCGACTTGGGCAGGCCCGCGATTTCGATGAGGCGGTCGCTCCACCGGCGGCTTTTCACATCAAAGAAGCCCGTGCCCGATGCGTCGGACATATCGGTGCCGATCTCGCCGGTCAGCTTAAAGCGGATGTAGTCCTTGGGATTGATGAACACCTTCATGCGCGCGAAGTTCCCCGGCTCCTCGTCGCGCAGCCATAGTATCTTGCCGCCGGTGTAGCCGGTTAGCATACGATTGTTAGTCAGCTTTACCAGC
>CAOKFD010000015.1:0-52751 GCA_948467645.1 uncultured Eubacteriales bacterium
AAGAAATCCGAAGGCTTAGCAGCGCTAAGTCGAGCCTTGTGACGCAGAAATGGCGCAGCGACGCCCGAAATTGCGTACTCCGGAATTTTTGAGACACACTCTAGATCATATATATCGTAAAACAAAAAATTCCGAAGCACACATACTTCGGAATTAAGTACCTCCATGGGGATTCGAACCCCAGTTTTCGCCGTGAGAGGGCGACGTCTTAGGCCACTTGACCATGGAGGCAAAACTGCCGAACTAGGATTCGAACCTAGAATGAACGAGTCAGAGTCGTTAGTGTTACCGTTACACCATTCGGCATTATGAAATTGTTTTGTGCCACACCCTGCAGCGATTTGGAAAAAGTACCTCCATGGGGATTCGAACCCCAGTTTTCGCCGTGAGAGGGCGACGTCTTAGGCCACTTGACCATGGAGGCAAAACTGCCGAACTAGGATTCGAACCTAGAATGAACGAGTCAGAGTCGTTAGTGTTACCGTTACACCATTCGGCATTATTAAAATTTTCGTTTCGGCTCTAATCGAACCGACGAGAATTATTATAACATCTCGCGGCGCTCTTGTCAATAGGTTCAGGCGATTTTTTTGCAGATTTTGAGATGTCTTTATGCCTTAAATCGCCGTCTGCCTATTCATAACCCTGTTTTGCGCGCATTGGCGCCCGTATGTGCCTATACTGTGCAATGCGTAACAGCGACAATTTCCCGCCTTGCAGAAATAAACCGTCACTTAACCACCTACCGATATAAAAAACACGCCCAACGCCATCCGCGAGCCATTGTTTCAATCAGAGCGCATTTCCCGTAAGAATATTTTGGAAGTCCAGCTAAAGCGGTACAAAAAAGCTGACAACTGCCTGCACATCGGCAAGTCATTTTTTCTTTTCCAAACATGCTTCACGACAAGTTAGATCTTCCCATACCTTATCCCCTCCAGTTCCAGCAAAAAACGCTTGCGCTCCAGCCCGCCCGCATAGCCCGTGAGCGAACCGCCCGCTCCCAGCACGCGATGGCACGGTATGATAATCGAGATCGGATTGTGCCCCACCGCGCCGCCGACTGCGCGCGCCGCCGCGCTGCTCAGCCCGAGATCGTGCGCTATACGGCCATACGTCGTCGCCTCACCGTAAGGTACTTTGACAAGCTCGGCCCACACCTGCCTTCTGAATTCACTGCCTTGCGGATTAAGCTTAGGCATAAAGTCCGGCCGACCGCCCGCGAAGTATTCGTCCAGCCAACGCATCGCCGCGTCGAAAGCATCGTTCTCGGCACATTCGTGCGCGCCGTCCGGCAACGTGGCGCAATCGTACTTCTGCCCTGCGAACCACAGTCCCGTCAGCGCTTCGCCGTCGCCCGCCAGCGTTATCATGCCCAATGGCGAATCAACCCGCCTGAAAAACACCTCGCCCATCGAATTATACCTCACATTCCCGATTTGTTCTGCGCACATCAGCGATGCGCGCGCAGGAATTCGCCTATCACGCCCGCGCATTCGGCCTCCAGCACGCCGCCCGTCGCGGGCACGAACGCGTTGAACGCCGGGTCTTCGGTCAGACGGTACACGCTGCCGCAGCAGCCACGCTCCGCGTCATACGCCCCGAACCACACGCGCCCCACGCGCGCATTAAGTATCGCACCCGCGCACATCGGGCAGGGTTCGAGCGTCACGAACAGCTCGCAGTCGCTCAAGCGCCAATCGCCCGCCTGCGCCGCCGCCGCGCGCAGCGCCAGCACTTCGGCGTGCGCCGTCGGGTCGGACGTGGCTTCGCGCAGGTTGTATGCGCGCGCAATCACTTCATCGCCGCGCACCATGACCGCGCCCACCGGGAACTCGCCCGCCGCAAGCGCCGCCCGCGCCTGCTCCAGCGCCATGCGCATGAAGCGTTCGGCGCGCTCATCGCACTTGATGCAGTTCATGCCTCAACACCGCCTATACTTTCAGCGTCAGATTCGGGTCGTCCGCAGGTATGTCCAGCGGCGCGGACGCATCGATTCGCGCAGCCAGTTCCAGTTTAAGGTCGCGTTTAGTCACAAACTCATACGTCAGCGGCATCGCCGTATGCGGATGTTCAGTCACATCGTCCGGGCGCACTTCCTCGGCTATGCGGTACAGATAGCCCGGCCGCGTGCCGTCGTGTTCGAGCTTAGAGTCGGTGTTAAGCACCACATGCTCGGGCTTATGCGAAAACGCCTCGGCCAGCGGGCGTACGCGCGTGATGGTCGAGCCTGCGCGCAGTGTGGTAAGCTGCTCTGGCGAACCGTGCCACCAGCTGAATATGCTGTCGTCGTGATGATACCTGTCGCCAAACACGCGTATGTCGTACCTGCCCGCGTCGATGTCGATCTGGCACATGCAGCACGACGGCATGGACATTTGCGAGTCCCGGCTTGCAAGTCCCAGCACGTTTTGGCGTATTGTGCGCAGCGCGATCGCGTGCGTAACGACCAGATACGTTCCCTCGCGCGCGGCCATGTCGTTTAGAAAGGCGCGCGTGCGTTTAAGCAGCGCGTCGTATGTCTCGCCGCCGCGTATTTCCATGTATCGGTTGGGATCCTGCCAGAACCAGTCGAAATCGATGGGATAGCGCTGCTCTATCGTGCGCATGTCCTCGCCTTCCCAGCGGCCCAAATCCAGCTCCTTAAGGCGCTCATCCTCTATTATGGGCAAATTTCGCCCCTCGGTTATCAGGCGCGCAGTGGCTGCGGCGCGCCCCAGCGGGCTTGTAAACACGCCGTCGATATGCGTATTTTGGAGCCGCACGCCCAGCCTGCGCGCCAGCTCGCGGCCAGTCGCAGTCAGCGGCGAATCCTGCTGACCCTGCATCTTATGCAAAGTATTCCATTCGGTCTGGCCGTGGCGCACTATAATCAGTCTCGTCATAAGTACATTTTCCTTTTTTAGTCATTTACGGGCGGCAGGCATGTACCGATCTGACTTATAAACCAACGAAAACGTCAGAGTTCTTCCGAAGTCCGACGTTTTCGCATAAGCCCAGCCTTACATATCAGCCCAAACCCATTCAACCGGTGTGCTTGCCTGTTTATAAGTTTTCGGTAACGATCGTCGCCACATAGCCGGTTCCGCGCGGCGCTTTAAGCGCGTCCTGCTGCGAATGCTCGATATGAGCCGCACCGCACTGCGCACGGGCAGTTAGCAATATATGCGACATAACTATGCCCATGTCGATCTCGCTCAGCCGCCGGAATGCATCCAGCCCGCTGTGTTCGACGCAGCATATTATGCGCCCGCCCTCGATTGCGAACTGCCACGGCTGACGGTTCATCGCCGACGGCGCAAGGCGCGCACTTTCGAGTATGACGCGCATTTTTTCGTTCAGTTCAGCGTCGCATATCTTGTCCAGCCGCTTGCGCTTAAACTCGGACGTGCTCGTGCGCGTTAGTGGTTCGGCCGGATTGCCGCAGCTCATTATGATTATAGGCTCCAGTCCGCGCTCGTCCGGGTTTGCGCCGCTTATATGCGTCGCGCCCAGATAGCATGTGCCCACGCCCAGTTCGGTCAGCTTGAGCGAAATCTGCTCCAGTATGAACCCGGCGTTTATGCGCCCCTCGCGCGTGGGGCGGCCCCAGTACGCGATATAGCGCGGCGCTTTTATGAAGTACATGCCGCCCAGCTTTGCGTCGCCGCCCAGCAGTTGTATATCGCAGTCCGCATCCGCGCCCTGTGCATAAACGTCCGCCCAGCCGCGCCAGGAGGCGAACACACTCAGCGCCGCCTCCCCGATGTCATTATTTCTGTAACGCCGTATCGACTTGCGCAAATATATCTGCTTTTCCATAAAAAAGTACAGCCTCCATTCGCGCGATGCGCGCAGAATTACGCCTGACCCAGCAGCTTCTTGAGGAATGCAACCGCCAGCTTGATGTCAGCCGTGGGATCGGCGCCGCACTCGCGCTCGATGGTGAAGAAGCCCTTGTAGCCGGTCTCGTTCAGCGCCTTGATGTAGCCGTCCCAGTTTACATCGCCCTCGCCCAGCGGTACTTCTTCAAAGTAGTCGCCCAGCTTCTGCAGATCCTCTATACCGCCTTCGCAGAATATGCCATAGACTTCCTCGCCGCCCATGAACTTGTAGATCTTGCCGTCCTTGGCATGGGTATGCAGTATGTGACCGGCCAGCGTACGTACGCCCTCGGCCGCGTCAACATCCATAACCATCTTGAGGTTAGCGGGGTCGAAATTGATGCCGATGTTGGTGCCGCCGATGTCGGTCAGGAAGCGCTTGAGGGTTTCGGGAGTCTCGGGGCCGGTCTCGATGGCCAGACGGCAGCCGGTTTCCTTGCCCAGCTTGTCGATGCGCTGCATGGCCTCGACCATCACCGGGTAGCGCGGATGCGCGGGATCGGCTGGCACGCGGCCAATGTGGTTGGTCAGGACGGTGCAGTCCATCTCGGTGCACAGGTCGAACATGCGCTTTACTTCGTCGATGCGCCATTCGTCGTTTTCTGCCTTGCCCTCAAACGCGTGGCCGCCCAAGTCGCCGCACATCGCGCTGATTACCAGACCGCAGTCGCGCGCCTTTTTGAGTATGTCGCGACGGTATTCAGGAGTCCAGGTGTTTTCGCACGCACCGCGGCCGCCTACATACACCTGTACAGCCGCCGCGCCCACCTGCGCCGCCATCTCCAGACCCTTGGATACGCCCATATTAAAGGATTCCGCCATTACACCTATGCGATTCATAGTATACCTCCGTAATAATAGATTGCTTATTTATGCTCACAGTCCGGCTTGAATCCGGCCTGAATCAGCCTTTCAATATCGTCGAGCGCCTCGTTTTCGCGCTCGCCGTCCGCCGTGCACAGCAGCTGCTCGCCGGACATCATGCCCAGTGACAGCGCGCCCATCATCGATTTTGCGTTAACCTTCTTCTGGCCGTGCTCCAGCTCTATGCGGCACGGATACTTGCACGCCGTCTGTACCAGCAGCGCCGCCTCGTGCGAACGCAGCCCTTCCTTGTCAATGACGAACGTCCTCGTTTGCATCAGGTCTCCCCCTCCTGCCGCTCTTTAAGCTTCGCGGCCAGCTCCTCTATTCTGCGCAGTCTGTGATTTATCGCCGACTTGCCCAGCGGCGGGTCAATCATGCCGCCCAGTTCCTCCAGCGTCGCGTTGCGGTTCTCCAGCCGCGCGCGCGCCACTTGCTCAAGCGCCGGCGTAAGCCGGTTAAGTCCCATGTTTTCCTCCAGCCATTCTATCGTTTCCACCTGCCGCATGGCTGCGTTTATCGCCTTATCCATGTTGGCGCTGTCGCAGTTCGTCTCGCGGTTTACGCGGTTGCGCACGGCCTTGACCACGCGCGCGCTTTCCATGCGCAAAAGCGCCTCGTGCGCGCCCATCATGCCCAGCAGCGATATGATCTGTTCGCTTTCCTTCAGGTAGACAACATACACGTTCTTTCTTTGCACCTGACGCGCGTTCAGTTCATATCTGCGTAAGAATTGCATGAACGCGCCCGCGAACGTCTCGCGGCCCGTAGCAAACTCCATGTGGTACTTGCTGGTTGGATCGGCAACCGAGCCGCAGCCCAAAAACGCGCCGCGCACAAACGCGCGCTTGCAGCACTCCCGCCCCAGCAGCCGCTCGGGCAAGCCGTTTCTGAGTGCGAACAGATACGACTTATGCACCGCGCCGCATTCGACCAGCACTTTCTCCGCGTCCGCGCCGCGCAATGTCAGGGTGTACACATTGCGCACCTTGGGATACTCGCGGCGCGACACAACGATTTCGCAGCGCGCGTTAAACGAGTCCTTTATCAGCAGGTATATGTGCCGCGCGGTCGCCGCCAGCTCGCTGGATAGTGTGAGCGCCACGCCGCCCCCGCCGGTCAGCAGCAGATTGCCGCTTGACAAAAGCATACCCGCGATTTCGGCACGCTTGCAGCAATCCTTATCCACATGCGTATGCGACAGTTCCAGTCTTACGTCCGATGAAAAGCTCATCGATATTTATCCTCCGCTCGTGCGCGAGATTATCCGCTTTTCCGCCTCGCGCGAGGCGGCCATGTCCCTGTGCTCCACCTGAACCCGATAGCCCTGCGCGCGCATGAATTCGCCCAGCGCGTCGGCCACGGCAACCGAGCGATGCTGGCCGCCGGTACAGCCCACCGCCAGCGTGAAGCGCGCGCGCCCGGTCTTTGCATACCGCGGCAGCAGAAATTCAAGCATGTCGCGCGCCTTATCCATAAATTCATGCGCATCGCCGCCGTCCAGCACGTACCGGCGCACATCCTCGTCGCGCCCGGTGCGCGCACGCATGTCGGGCACATAATACGGGTTAGGCAGTATGCGCACGTCCAGCACCATATCCGCGTTTTCAGGCAGGCCATGTTTGAAGCCGAAGCTCATCACATCGACTTGCATTTCGCCGTCCGAAGCGTCATCCACCTTCAGCATGTCCTCCAGCCTTGCGCGCAGTTCATCCGCCGTGAGCGCGGTCGTATCAATCACCTGGGACACGCACTGTCTGAGCGGCTCAACCGCCGTGCGTTCGCGCGCAATGGCTTCGCTAAGCGAGCAGTTGCGCGCCATCGGGTGGGCGCTGCCCGACTCCTCATACCTCTTGGCAAGGCATTCGTCGGATGCGTCGATGAACAGCAGCATGGGCTGTGCGCCGCCCGGATGGGAAGCCTGCATGAACTGCCTTATCAGGTTTACATTGAACAGCGAACCTCCGCGCGCGTCGATTGCGACCGCGGCGCGTTCACCCTGCCTGTCAAAGCGCAGGCGGGCAAACTCATCCAGCAATTGCGGCGGCAGGTTGTCGGTGCAGAAGTAACCCATATCCTCCATGGCCCTGAGCGCGCAGGTCTTGCCCGCGCCGGACATGCCCGTAAGTATTACAAGCTGCATTTCAATCGCCCCGCTTTGCGCGGCCGAGTATGCGCACTTCCGGCTCCAGCCACACGCCGCGCGCCATGTGCACCTTGGTGCGCACGACGTATATCAGGTCGAGCACGTCCTTGGCCGTCGCGCCGCCCGCGTTGACCACGAATCCCGCGTGCATCGGCGACACCTGCGCACCGCCCACGCGCACGCCCTTCAAGCCGCATTCCTCGATAAGCGGGCCCGCGAAGTAGCCCTCCGGCCGCTTAAACGTGGAACCCGCACTGGGGAAGCTGAGCGGCTGTTTGGCGCGGCGACGCGCGGTGAAGTCGTCCATGCGCGCGCGTATCTCGTCCGCGTCGCCGTATGACAGCTCCATTTCGACCGCCGTTACGGTCATGCCCTCGCGCAGTACGCGGCTGGTGCGGTAGCCCATCTGCATGTCGCTTAGTTCCAGCGTGCGTTCCGCGCCGCCGTCCAGCACTGTCGCACGTACCAACACATCTTTTAATTCGCTGCCGTAAGCGCCCGCGTTCATCGCCGCCGCGCCGCCCAGCGTGCCGGGTATGCCGCCCAGCGCCTCAAAGCCGGACAGTCCCGCACGCAGGCATTCCGCGCTGACGCGGCTCATAAGGCATCCCGCCTGAGCGTACATATGCGTGCCATCGATGCGAATACCGCTCATATTGGAGCCGATCTGAATGACCAGTCCCTCCACGCCGCCGTCGCGCACCAGCAGGTTGGAGCCGTTGCCCACCACATACGCGGGCACGCCCTCCTCCCTGGCCAGTTTAAGCGCACACGCGATCTCCGCGCCGCTGTTTGCGCACAGCATAAGATCCGCCGGGCCGCCCACGCGGAACGTGGTATGCCTTGACATGGGCTCATCCCGCAGCAGTCGATCCAAGTCCACGCCCGCATCAGTCAGGCGCGCATAAAGCCTATCTATATTTGACAACCTATTTGCCCTCGCAATACATTTTACTTTTTTATGGAAAGTCAGGCCAAGTACAGGGCGGCTCTATCTGGCAGGTACAAATTCTGCAATTTGCCAGTTTAAGCCGATTACAGCTCCGTCGTGACAAACGACTTTCCATAAAGCGCCCGCTTTTCGCGCATATTGCGCGGACAGGCGTTTTCCAGACTAAGCACAGTGTGTACTCAGCCTAGTTTATTAATCTTCTGATTATATTATATCACGTATGAGCGGCGTTTACAATGGTTTTACAGCAGGCGTGCATTTTATCCAAAACGTAAAACGAGCAGCCGCGCGATTGCGGCCGCTCATTATTGCGTTTGAATTTATCAGATCATTACCTGCTTGCCGGTGCGCGCGGACTCGAACGCGCAGTCCAGCACGTGCATTACCGCGCAGACCTGGCAGGGCTTTACGATGGGCTCGCACTTGCCCTCGATAGCGTCGCGCAGGTTTGCATAGTACTCGCGCAGGTCGGTGGGAGTATCGGGCAGTTCGAACGTCATGACCTCATCGGCGGGACGCGGCGCGAACGTGCGGGTAGGCGTGCCTTCGCCGGTCACGACGGCTTCACTGTGCTCGGCGGACTTTTCGATCTTGATGATCTTGCCGTTGCGGGAGAAGTCGTTGATGTAGGCGGTGCCCAGATCGCCCAGTATCATCCAGCGGGGCAGCGGGTTGAGCACCCATGTGCCGATTTCCATCTGAACATGCATACCGTTCTTCAGGTCGTATACGAGGAAGAAGTAGTCCTCAACATCCTCGGTCTTAACGTTGACCATCTTGCAGAACACGCTCTTTATGCTGTCGAAGCCGAACAGGTTCATGATCTGGTCGGTGAAGTGTACGCCCCAGTCGAATATCATTCCGCCGCCGTGCTCCGGCTCGGCGCGCCAGCCGAACATTGCGCCGCGGCTGCCGTGCAGACGGGACTGCACCGAATACACCTTGCCCACCATGCCGTCGTTTACTATCTGGCTGGCGATCTTGTAATCCTTATCCCAGCGGCGGTTCTGATGCACAGTGAATATGACGCCGCACTGCTGGGCGGTGCGCGCCATAAGCTCGGCCTGAGCGCCGTCCATGGCGACGGGCTTTTCCACGATAACGTTCTTGCCGGCCTTCATCGCGGCGCAGGCCAGCGCGCAGTGGGTATCGTTGGGGGTAGATACCAGCACAGTGTTTATCTTGTCGCTGGCAAGGAACTCGTTAAGAGACGAGAACGCCTCCAGACCCTCGTCGCGGGCCAGCTGTACCTTTTCGGGATCAATATCGTATGCGGCGACCACGGACACTCCTTCTACGCGGGGAGCGTTGCGCAGGTGCCAATGCCCCATGTAACCATAGCCGATAATGCCTAGCGTCAGTGCCATAATTTTATTCCTCCGTATCCGCAACCGCAGTGCGCGGCTGTAATTATCCAATTAAAGTATACAACACCATGCGCATATTTTCAAGCAGTGCCGGGCACGCAATGCGCAATGTTTTTCAAAATTTCGTCAAGCCGCGCAGAATATGCGCAAATAAGCCCGCCGTTTTCAGGCGGGCTCTTGCTTTATCGCTCGCCTGAGCGGGCGCATTGATTAGTCAAAGTATACGGGCTTGCCGGTGCGCGCGGAGGTGTAAATGGCCTCCAGTATCTCGGACACCACGCAGGCCTGCTCGGGCAGGACCACGGGATCAGTGTCGTTTTCGATCGCGTCATACCAGCGGCGCTGCTCGGTGATACCGGGGGTTTCCTTCACGCCGTCATAAAACGCCACGCCGCCCGCCGACATGTCGGGGCGCTTTTCGACCAGACGGCCGTACTCGCCCTTGTTGACCGAAACGCCGTTCTTTATCTGTGCGCCGGCCTTGCTGCCCATCAGCTGTACGCTGCCCTCGGGGATAGGCTCAATGGTGTTGAGCGCCCAGGTGGCGTCCAGAGTGATCGTCGCGCCGTCCTGCATCACGATGAAGCCAAACGCCGCGTCCTCCATGGTGTGCTGCTTGGGATCCCAGCCGCCCCAGGGGTTGCCGCACTCGGCGTTTTCGCACTTCTTATAGGAAGTACCCACGACCATGCGGGGCTTGTAGTTGTTCATCAGGTACAGGGTAAGGTCGAGCGAATGGGTGCCGATGTCGATGAGGGGGCCGCCGCCCTGCTCGTACTCGTTGAGGAACACGCCCCAGTTGGGGGTGCCGCGGCGACGGATGGCCAATGCCTTGGCGTAGTATATATCGCCCAGCTCGCCGCTGTCGATAACCTGCTTTAGGTACTGGGTCTCGGGCTTATGGCGATGCTGATAGCCGATAGTCAGCTTCTTGCCGCTCTCCTTGGCGGCCGCAACCATGCGGCGCGCGTCCTCGGCGGTCTTGGCCATGGGCTTTTCGCACATTACGTGCTTGCCCGCGTGCAGCGCGTCTATGGAGATCTGCGCGTGCATACGGTTGGGGGTGAGTACGTGCACTACGTCTATGCTCTCGTCCTTGAGCAGTTCCTGATAGTCGGTATATACTTTTGCGTCGGGGGTGCCGTATTCCTTTGCGGCCTTTATGGCCTTTTCCTCGATAAGGTCGCAGAACGCCACCAAGTCAACGCGGTTGATTGCCTTTAGAGAGGGCAGGTGCTTGCCGTTGGCTATGCCGCCGCAGCCGATTATGCCTACCTTGAGTCGCTTGCTCATTGTATGTCCTCCGATGATAGTTTTTTTCGTATGCGTATCCTTAACATCCGGATTATGCCTATATAGTAGCACAATCGCGCGCGGCATGATATAATCGGCTTATCCAAAAATAGCATAATTTTGCGGAGGCAGATAAATGCAATTCTATCACGAATCGCGCAAGCCGCTGGGCACGCTGGGGTATCTGTTTGAATGCAGCATACAGCGCCGCTGCGGCCGCAGCATATTCGCCGCGCCGCATGTGCATGAATACTTTGAGATACTCTTATGCCGCGAGGGGCATTTCCGGCTGGAGACCGGTGACGCGCCGGTATTTCTGGATGTGGGCGACATGGCGGTCATCGACCCGATGGACGTGCATTGCACATACGCGCTGGCCGAGGGCGACAATACATACATGGTACTCAAGTTCGTGCCCGAGCTTATGTACAGCTCCGAGCAGCCCATGTACGAGCTGGGCACGGTATCGGCGTACATGCGCCTGCGCTCGTCGCACCGCAAGGTCTTTCGCAAGGACGAAGTCGAAAGCAGCGGCATGGGCGCGATAATGGAGCGCATATTCGATGAGTACAACAATAAGGAGTTCGGCTATGCCCTGAGCGTGCGCGCCGAGATAATGCGGCTTTTCGTGGCGATACTGCGCGACTGGCACAAGTCTTACGCTCCCGAGCTGCCCGACGCGGAATCGTTTGCGCAGCTTCAGCGCGCGTATGAGTTCATCGAGGCCAACTATGCGGGCAATGTGACGCTCGCGGACGTGGCGAAGCATTGCAACATGTCGTACACGGCATTCTCGCGCTTCTTTTCACAGCACGCGGGGCGCAGTTTCACCGATGCGCTGCTTATGACGCGCATAAAGCGCTCGATGCGGCTGATAAACTCGACCGACATGAGCATAACCGAAATCGCGGCGCAAACCGGTTTTTCATCGACCAGCCACTACATACGCTGCTTCAAGGCCGTGACCGGCAAGACGCCGCTTAAGTACCGCGATGCCGAGCGCACGCACGGCATACGCGCAAAGTAAATCGCCGACGCACGGGATTGTGTCCCGCGCGTCGGCGTTTAGCGTATGTTAATGGACTTCATGCCTTAACCGCATCCTCCCGCCATTCAATCTCGGTGCAGTCATTGAAGCGCGCAAACCGCTCCACGCACTCGTTAAGCGCCGCGCGCTCGTCGTCGGACGGTAAATGCCCTTCCTCATGCCAGATGTTATTCACGCACAGCTTCGCGCGCTTCCTGTCGCGCACGATTTCGGCGCGGCCAGTAAAAGTATCTCCGTAAAGCAGCGGCAATACGTAATAGCCATACTTGCGCTGCGCCACGGGCGTATATATTTCCCATTTGTAGGCAAATCCAAACAGCGCCTCGATCAGCCGCCTGTCCCACATCAAGCAGTCCAGCGGCGCAATCAGCTCGGCGCGCGGCTCCGGCTCGCCCATCGCCAACGCTTCCTCCAGCAGCTTTTCATCCTCCGTAAGCATGTACAGCGGATAGGTTATGCCCTCTACCTCAAGCGGCTGAATTTTGCCAGCTGCGCACAGGCGTTCAAACACGCGCGTGCGCTCGGCGGCCTTAAAGTCATCCATGCACAGCCACGCGTCCGACGCGCGCGCCCACATCAGACCTACCGCGCCTATCCGGCGCGCGGCGCGCCATTCGTTATGGTCCGCATCGTCCGGGTACGGTTCGCCGCGCTCAAGTATCGCGTGCGGCAGGCAGTTTTCGATCAGGTCATAGTACTTCACGCCGCCGTGCTTGTGGTGCACGGCCAGTTCGCCCGCAAAGTACATGTGCTCCAGCGCCGCGCGTGCAAGCCTTGTATCGCTCCAGTACCAGTTTACCTTCTCGTTCATGTCCAGATCGCCCGCGCACAGCGGGCCGCGGCTGGCTATTTCGGCGCGCACGCGCTGTCGCACCATGCTTATCTCTTCGCTGCTGCGCTCCCATGCGCGATGGGCGGCGCGCACACGCTCAAAGTACGGAAAGTCATCCGCGGGCATTATGCACAGGTTTTTGTCGAAGTAGTCGATAAGCTCGCGCCGCTTGTACAAAAGCGAGTCCAGCATCGGCTTTGCAAAGCCCTCCACGCGCGAATTGAGCGCGATTTCGGGACTGCGGCCGCATACGTCTATCGGGTCGAACTGTATGCTGCCCGCCTGACGCACGTACTTTAGCGCGCCGTCCTCGCCGACGAAGCGCCGTCTACCGATTAGGCCCTGCTTAAGCAGCATGAACCTGCGCGCCTGCAATGCGGTTATGCGGTGCGGAGCACTCACAGCTTATTCTCCACAAGCGCCTCGTTGGAGCGCGCCAGCGCGGTCTGGTAAGCGCCGCCGCCGCGCAGCATCACGCTGATGAACAGGCCTTCGACCAGCACGAGTTCTGATATGCGCTTGGTAATCACCTCGCCCGAATGCTCCATGAACGACGCGGTGGTCAGCACGCAGTCGGACAGCCGCGCGAGTTGTGAATACGGATAGTTGGTTATGCTTATTACCGTCGCGCCCATTTCGCGGGCGCGGCGCGCGGTGTTGACCGTGGTGCGCGAACGGCCCGAGTGGCTTATCAGCACGCACGCGTCGCCCTTTTGAAGCTGGCTGGCCTGTATAAGCTGAATGTCGGGGTCGTTGGAGCTGGTGCACAGCGTGCCCATGCGGCTGAACTTGTGATAGGCAGACTCGGCCACGATCGCCGCGTCGCCCACGCCGTAGAAGCCCACCCTATGCGCGCTGAGCAGCGCGTTCACCGCGCCGTTAAACTGTTCCCGATCAAGCACGCACATCAGATCTTCCATCGACTGTATCGAGGCGCGCACTATCTGCGACGCTATTTCATACGGATCGTCGTTGGCGCTCATGTGCTGATACAGATCGCTGGGCAGGCGTTCGGCGTTCTGATCGGTTTTGACCTGCCTCAGCGCGGCCTTGAGCTGGGCAAAGCCCTCAAAGCCCAGTCGGCGCGATATGCGCACGAATGTGGGCTGGGACACGTTGCACATCTGTGCGGCCTCGGCGATGGTCATTTCGGACAGTCCCACGGGATCGGTAAGTATAAGGTCGGCGGCGCTGCGCTCGGCGCGCTTGAGCTGGCCGTATATCGCCCGCATGTTCAGCATCAGCTGCGCGGGCAATGCATTGGAATCGAATTCGTTACTCATATTAAAGCACATCCTGTACGGCTTTATTTTAAAATGCGTCCGGCATATTTGCCGCCATAATTACAAATCGTGTAATTACGAGGTACTCAGACGCAAATCATGCGTAAAATAAAAAAACTACTTTATATAAAGATAGCACCTGCGCGGGCGCGTGTCAAGGCTAAACACATTTATGTCAGGCGCGCGACAATTAATTGGCATTGTCAAAAAGCACTTGAAACGTAACGCAATTTCCATTATCATAGTGCAAACGGGATTTTCGGTTTGCGGCATCAATATGCGGCAGTCCGGACATACTGCCCGCAGGGAGGTAGTCGGTTATGTTCTATCCATATGGATTTTATTTTGACCCCACGATGCTTATCGTGCTGCCCGGGCTGCTGCTGGCGCTCTGGGCGCAGTTCAAGGTAAATTCGACCTATTCCAAATACAGCCGCGTTGAATCGCGCAGCGGACTTACCGCGGCGCAGGCCGCGCGGATGTTGCTGGACGAAAACGGACTGAGCAGCGTGCGCATCGAACGCGTACGCGGCCGCCTGACCGACAATTACGATCCGCGCGACAAGGTGCTCAGGCTGTCCGACGATGTAATGAACTCCACGTCCATCGCGGCGCTGGGTGTGGCGGCGCACGAGGCCGGTCACGCCGTGCAGGACGCGCAGGGCTACAAGCCGCTGATGCTGCGCTCGGCTATGGTGCCGGTAGTAAGCGTCGGCTCCAACCTTGCGATACCGCTGTTCTTCTTGGGGCTTATATTCTCGTGGGAGCCGCTGGTCAACGTAGGTATAATCCTGTTCGGGCTGGTGGTCGTGTTCTCGCTGGTCACGCTGCCGGTCGAGTTCAACGCTTCCAAGCGCGCACTTGCGACGCTGGAAGGCTGTGCGATACTGGACAGCGACGAACTCAGCGGCGCGCGCGCCGTATTGAGCGCGGCCGCAATGACATACGTTGCGTCGGCGCTTCAGTCGATACTCAACCTTTTGCGACTGCTGGTCATATCCGGCAGGGGCGACCGCCGCGATTGATATTCCTTTAAGGCAAACAGCAGGCCGTGCCGATGCTTTTCGGCACGGCCTATTTTTGCGTTCAGGGCTTAGTATGCCGTCTCTGCAAAGGCTTATCTACGTGACTGTATCTTGACCTAACCGGCAGAAAAGCAAAAATCCGGCTGCACACACATACGTGATGCAGCCGAATTTTGATTTATGCCTTAAACTATCTCATAGCCCAGCTTGACGATGTTGTCATAGGAAGTCTTGAGGCAGTCGAACACGTCGCGGCCATACAGGTTGTCCTGCTCGATGAAGAAGTACTTCGCGCCGGACGCGAGACTCTGCTTGATTATCGAGTCCATATCGAGCGTGCCCTCGCCCACTTCGGCAAACTGCACCACGTCGTTAAACGCCTGCATAAAGCCCTTGAAGTCGCCCTTGGCCATCATGCCGAACGCCTCCGGCGGAATATGGCCGATGCGGTAGTCCTTCAGGTGTATCAAATCGACCTTGCCCGCGTAATCGGCGATTACCTTTACCGGATCGCAGCCGCCGCGATGTATCCAGTGCACGTCCAGCTCAAAGCCCAGCTTATCGGCATTTTCGCGTATGATGTCCAGCAGGAGCTTGCCTTCGAAGCGCTGGAACTCGATGTGATGGTTGTGATAGTACAGCTTTATGCCCTGATCGGCCAGCTTCTGCGCGGCGACGTTGGCCATGCGGCAGAAGTGCAGCACTTCGTCCAGCGACGCCATGCAGCCAAACGGCAACATGCCTATGCGCACAAAGTTGCAATCAAGCGCCTTGCAGTCGGCCACAATCTTATCAAAGTGAGTGGCGATGGTCTCCTGCGGCATGGGGCCGTTGGGCGCTACGCCTGCGGATACGGCGGCGATTTTTATGCCGAAATCGTCCTGAGCGCGGCGCATTGCGTCCACGTTCGCGGCATTCATGGGTATCTGCGAAATTTCCACGCTGCCATAGCCTATCTCATGCACCTTTTTAAGCGTATCATATGCGCCCAGCTCGTCGAATTTGCCCTTGAGCATCATCGCCTGAACGCCAACATTTATCTTCGTCATAATGCCCTCCCGTAATCGCGATTACTTGCGCGTGGGGTACTTGCCTTCCGCGGCAATGCGCTTGTTCAGTTCCTCAAGATACAGATCCTCGTCAACCGGCATATCGACTTCCTTGCCCAGCCAGCTGGACAGCAGTATTGCGTTGCACAGGTTTACACCGTTTATGCCGTCGCTGCCCGGCGCGAGCAGGGGTTCGCCCTCCAGCAAGTGCGCCGCAAAGTTGCGCAGCACTTCGCCGTGCTGATTGCCCCAGCCGCTTTCGTTCTTGAGCTCCTCAACGTCGTATATGTTCTTTGCGCCGCCGCCCATAAAGAGCTTGTTCATATCCTCGGTGGATATTGTGGCGTTCATTTCGTTTTCGGACTTCTTCAGGCGGTATACGGTGGCCTTCTTGCTGTCCTCTACGACTATCTTGCCGCCGTCCATGTCTATTTCAAGGCGGTCGGTGCCGATAACGTCGTGCGTGCAGGTAATGAACACGCCGGTTGCGCCGTTGGGATAGGTCAGCGTCGCGGTAACGTCATTATCCACAACTATGTCGCGGCCCACGCCGTAGCGCACGTTGGCATACACCTTGCTGGGCACGCCGCATATCCACTGGAACAGGTCGAGCTGATGCGGGGCCTGATTGACCAGCACGCCGCCGCCCTCGCCGCCCCAGGTCGCGCGCCAGGAGCTTTGCTTGTAATAGCTGTCGGGCCGCCACCAGGAGTTGATTATCCAGTTGGTGCGGCGGATCTGACCCATGCTGCCGCCCGCGACCAGCTCGCGCAGCTGCTTATAGAGCTTATTGGTGCGCTGGTTGAACATAATGCCGAAGGGCACCTCGGGGTGCTTTGCAGCACACTCGTTCATCTCGCGCACGGCCTTGGCGTACACGCCTGCGGGCTTTTCCACGATCACTGGCATACTGTGCTCGATCGCGTACATCGCGATTTCGGTATGCAGATAGTGCGGCACGGTCGTGACGATCGCGTCAACAGTGCCGGACGCTATCATTTCCTTATAATCGGTAAAGAAGGGCTTTTCGGGGTACATTATCTCGCACATGGTGCGCTTGGCGGGATCGATGTCGCACAGCGCGCCCAATTCCGCATTGGTGGGCACGGCGCCCATCATGGCCATGCCGCCGGTGAGGTAGCGCGCGTAGAAGCCGCCCTGATTGCCCACGCCGATTATTCCGTAACGAATTTTCTTCAAAGTCACCACTCCTTCGCATTTCACGTCGTTTTGGCATATTTTTATTATAAACTTTGACCGTATGCACGTCAAGTGCCTTTCGCATTTGTCCATATTAATGACAATTTTATGATTCTGCTCAGGCGGCCATTTCTTCCTTCATAAGTTTTTATCAGCTAAAGCGGAACCGGATTTGATTTTTCTTGTTCAGGCAGAATCTCACTGCTTAACCTCATCCGCATTTTAAGGAATGTTCCGCCGCGTTCTGTGCACAGCCCTGTGCATAAGCCTTACCCGCTCGTTCTGCCTTAACAATACGCAAAAAGCGCGCGGAGGGAATTGCTTCCTCCACGCGCTTTTTGCGTAGCCTTTAACCAGATCAGACCTTATCCACGTTGCGGGTGGCAACCAGATCAACGCCGGTCGAGCAGATGTCCTTTATAACCACGTCGCCGATTGCAACGGGCGCTTCGATGCGGCAGGCGCGGATGGCCTTCAATGCCTGCGGTATCATCGACTTGGGGATTACATTGGCGGTCTTGACCGAGCACATATTGAGCTTGCCGCCGCTTACGAACACGCTGGACGTTACGGTGCGCATGGGGTTAATGAACTCCTGATGCGCATACTTTGCGCCGCGCGGGCAGGTATTGCCCGTGACGCCAATATCGTCGCCGTCGCGCGTAACGGTAAGGCGGCAGCCCATCGGGCATACTATACATGTCATTTCACGAGTTTCCATATGCGCGCCTCCTTACGCCTGACCGGCGCATATCTCTATGTCGCTGCCCGCCGGTATTTCGACCGTTACCTTTTCCATTTCGCCCGGTGTCATAATCTGCTTTTTGCGCGAGACCAGCTCCACGCCGCCGCACTTGACGGTCAGGCGCGCGGGCTTCACCACGCCGCCCACGCGGAAGTAAAAGTCGATCTTGCCGCTCGCGTCTGCGCTCAGGCGCTGCGGCACCACGTAGCGCACGCTGCCTGCGGGCTTTACGCGGCGCTCGGACGGCTTGCCCTCGGCCTTGCCCAGCGCATACGCCGCCGCGGACTGACCCGCGAGTATGGCCTCGGCGCTGACGTTATCGACCAGATCGTGTACGTGCAATACGTTTCCGCACGCGAACACGCCGGGTATGGAGGTCTGACGCGTCTCGTCAACCACAGCGCCCGAAGTCACGGGATCCATCTCGATGCCCGCCGCGCGGCTCAGCTCGTTTTCGGGTATCAGGCCGACCGACAGAAGCAGCGTGTCGCACTCGATGTCGAACTCGGTGCCGGGTATGGGCGCGCGCGTCGCGGGATTCACCTCGGCGATGGTCACGCCGGTCACGCGCTCGCGGCCGTGTATGGCGGTCACGGTGTGGTTAAAGCGCAGCGGAATGTCGTTATCAACGAGGCACTGCACTATATTGCGGTTGAGTCCGGAGGAGTACGGCATAAGCTCGCACACCATCTTGACCTCAGCGCCCTCCCACGTCATGCGGCGCGCCATTATAAGGCCGATGTCGCCCGAGCCGAGGATTACCACCTTGCGGCCGGGCAGATACCCTTCCATATTGCACAGGCGCTGTGCGCAGCCCGCGGTGTATACGCCCGCCGGGCGGGTGCCGGGTATGTTGAGCGCGCCGCGGGTGCGTTCGCGGCAACCCATAGCCAGCACGACCGCGCCCGCAGTCAGCGTCATGAGACCCCTGCTGGCACACATGGCCGTCACCACGCGCTCATTGGATACTTCCAGCACCATTGTGTCGGTAAGTACTTCTATATCGGTCTTTTTAAGCTCGGCTATGAACCTGCCCGCGTATTCGGGGCCGGTCAGCTCCTCGCCGAAGAAGTGCAGGCCGAAGCCGTTATGTATGCACTGCTGAAGTATGCCGCCCAGATCGTGATCGCGCTCCAGAACCAGCACCTTCGCGCCCGCCTTGTGCGCCTCCAGCGCCGCCGCCAGACCCGCCGGGCCGCCGCCTACCACGATTACATCATAGTCATTCATGACCCTTGACCTCCCCCAGTTTTCCGGCCACCATGTACGACTTGCCGCCGAACTTGGTCAGGCTCTCGGTGGGTACGCCCAGCTCGCGGCTGAGTATCTCCATAACGCGCGGCGCGCAGAAGCCGCCCTGGCAGCGCCCCATGCCCGCGCGGGTGCGGCGCTTTACGCCGTCAACCGTGGTCGCGCCGCGATGTATCGCGTCCACGATCTCGGCCTCGGTCACGGTTTCGCAGCGGCAGATTATGCGGCCGTAGAGCGGGTTGCGCTTGTACGCCTCGGCGCGCTCCTCCGCGTCCATCTGGCGGAAGGGCTTGGCGTGTTCGCGTACATAAATTGCGTCGGCGCGCTCTGCGGTATCCGCGCCCGCTTTCTTAATAAGTCCGCGCACATACTCGGCTATGGCCGGCGCGCTGGACAGGCCGGGCGAGCAGATGCCCGCGGCGTGTATGAAGCGCGCGTTTTTGTCGCTGGGACGGATTATGAAGTCGCCCGTGGAGGGCTGCGCGCGCACGCCCGCGAACGAGGTGATTACCTGACGCAGGTTGAGCGTGGGCACAGATTTAAGCGAGAACTTCTTCAGTTCAGCCAGTCCTTCGGGTGTTGTCTGGGTGTCGTTCTTTTCCGCCTTGTCCTGCGCGGTCGGGCCGGCGAATATGTTGCCATCCACAGTGGGCGAAACCAGCACGCCCTTGCCCAGCTTGCTGGGGGTCTGGAATATGACCGTGCCCACGCACAGCGCCTGCTTGTCCAGCAGCATGTATTCGCCCTTGCGGGGGCTGATGGTGAAGCTGTCGTCGCCTATCAGGCGCGCAACCTCGTCGGCGTATACGCCCGCCGCGTTGACGACGTACTTGGCGCTGACCGAAGTGCCGTCCTCAAACTTGACGGTGAACTCATCGTTCGCATAATCGATTGCAACCGCGCGCTTGCGCAGAAGTATATCAGCGCCGTTTGCGCGCGCGTTCTCGCTCATCGCGATTGTCAGTTCATAGGGACAGGTAATGCCCGCCGTGGGCGCCCACAGCGCCGCAGTCACGTCGTCCGACAGCTTGGGTTCCATCTCTCGCGCACGCTCGCCCGAGATTATCTCAAGCCCCGGCACACCGTTGGCTCTGCCGCGCTCCAGCAGGTTGTTAAGCTCCTTTTCGTCCTCCTCGCCAAACGCGATAACGAACGAACCCACGCGCAAAAGCGGCACGTTCAGGCTTTCGCACACATCGTCGAACATCTCGTTGCCGCGCACGTTGAGCTTTGCCATAAGCGTGCCCGGCACACAGTCGTATCCCGCATGGACTATGGCGCTGTTGGCACGGCTTGCGCCCATCGCCACGTCGTCGCACGCATCGCTGAGCGCGATTTTTAGCCCGGTATGCGACAGCTCGCGCGCTATCGCGCAGCCGGTAACGCCCGCGCCGATTATCAGCACGTCGTACTGATCCTTCCGCATTGTATTCCCCTCCGCATAAATAATACCAGTCCTCCGCCGCGCCCCCGCGCGGTATGGACAGAAAAAAGCCATGGCAAACAAACCGCTTGCGCGGGTCTGCCACGGCTTCTCTTAATCTCTGCCATGTGCCTTTTATTTTACGACATGGCCGTTTGATTAGTGTATGTAACGGGTAATGTATATGTTAACATTAGCATAGTGTGAAATTTTTATCCCAGAGTTCGGGACAGCTGGTGGATACCGCCGCCGCGCCCGCCTGAAGCGCCTGATTTACCTCCTGCGCGGTTGTCACCATTCCGCCCGCGATTACGGGGATAGTCAGCTCGCAGCGCATGAAGCTTATCGCCTTTGGCGCAAGTCCGGGCAATACCTCAACCATGTCGCACTCCGAGTTTTTGATAAGCCTTACGCCGTTTATAAGGCTCTGCGAATCCATCAGGAACATGCGCTGTACGGTGCTCAGTCCCCGCTCGGCCGCCCGCCTTATAAGCGGCGCGCGCGTGGATATTATGCCGTCCGGACGTATCGCCTGGGCGCAGAAGTCCACCGCCGCCGCGTCCTTGCCCAGCCCTTCGCACAGGTCTATATGCAAAAACACGCGCTTGCCCCGCGCCTTTATGCGCTCTACGCGCCTGTCAAGCCCAATAAGCCCGCCGCCCAGCAGGAATATCACCCGCGCGGGAGATTCGCACGCGCGCGCGATCCCGTCGTCGTCCCGCACGGCGGCAATCACGCGGCAGGCCGCAATTTCATCGATAATGGAGTTCAAAACCGACACCTCCGCAATTCGCGCGCCAAAACGCGGCGCGCGGCGGCATAGCTGCCGCCGCACATATTATATCAGATCGCGCGCCGTCTGTCATCACGCTTTTGCCCCGCGCAGGAGGCGCAGCCCGAACACGCCGAGCAGCCCCCGCAGCCGCAGCAGCCCCCGCGCGCGCGCCTTTTGCGTATGCGCCGCACCGCAAGGTACATAAGCGCGATAAGCGCAATTCCGATTGCCGTATCGGCGATATTCATAATATCATCACCTCAGCCCAGGCCCAGCAGCATACCGCCCTGATATACAATCAGCGCAACTATGTAGGCGACCAGCGTTTGGAAGCCGCCCGCCATAAGCGCGCCGCGCGTACTGCCCCATTCGCGCCTGACCGCCGCGAACGTAGCCACGCACGGCATGTACAAAAGCACAAACGCAAGGAACGAGGACGCGGCAAGCGGCGTAAACAGCTGCGGCAGCATGCCCTCCACATTGTCGCCCGCGCGCAGCAGCACGCTCAGCGTGGATATTACGGTCTCCTTGGCGGTAAAGCCGGTTATAAGCGCCGTGGCCGCGCGCCAGTCGGCAAAGCCCAGGGGCCTAAATATAACCGCCACGAATGAGCCTATCGCGGCCAGCATACTTTGCGAGGAATCATCGATAAAGTTAAAGCGGCCGTCAAAGCTCTGCAGGAACCATATTATTACCGACGCAAGGAATATTATCGTAAACGCGCGCTCCAGAAAATCGCGCGCCTTGTCCCACATGAGCATCAGCACCGATTTAAGCGACGGGAAGCGGTACACCGGCAGTTCCATTACAAACGGCACCGAATTGCCCTTGAACGCGAACCTTTTTAGAAGCAGTCCGCATACGACGGCCACCGCCATGCCGCCAAAGTACAGCGCGATCATGACCAGCATACTGTGCCCAGGGAAAAACGCCGCCGAAAACGCCGCGTATATGGGCACCTTGGCCGAGCAGGACATAAACGGCGTAAGCAGCATCGTCATCTTGCGGTCGCGCTCGCTGGCCAGCGTGCGGCAGCTCATTATCGCGGGCACAGAGCAGCCGAAGCCTATCAGCATGGGCACGAACGAGCGCCCGCTCAGGCCGATCTTTCTTAAAAGCGAATCCATTACAAACGCCACGCGCGCCATATAGCCACTGTCCTCCAACATGGACAGGAAGAAGAACAGCACCACTATAACCGGCAGGAAGCTAAGCACAGAGCCGACGCCGTTAAACACGCCGTCGATAATAAGCGAGTGCATCCAATCGGACGTGCCCGCACGCGTAAGCGCCGCGTCGGTCACGGCGGTCAGCTTGTTTATGCCGGCCTCCATAAGGTCGGACAGCGTGCCGCCAATCGGGCCGAACGTCAGATAGAATATAAGTATCATTATGGCCGCGAACACGGGCAGCGCCCAGATTTTATGCGTCAACACGGAATCGATTTTTTCCGTGCGCACGCGCTCGCGCGAGTGCCCGCCTTTTTTGAGATACTTTGCGCATATGCCCTCTATATATTGATAGCGCATGTCGGCGGTCGCGGCCTCGCGGTCGGTGCCCAGATCGTGCTCCATCTCGTCCACTATGTGTTCCAGCACATGGCGGTCGTCCTCGGGCAGGTTTATCTTCTTTTCCAGCGCCGCGTCGCCCTCGATCAGCTTTACCGCGGCAAAGCGCGGCGGATAGCCTATGTCGCGCGCATGGTCCTCTATAAGGTGCGCGACCGAGTGTACCGCCTTATGCACCGCGCCGGTGCAAAAGTCGAGCCGCTGTCTGGGCGTGCCGTTATTTACCGCGTCCAATACGGCATTTATCAGATCCTCTATGCCCTCGTTTTTGCTGGCCGATATGGGCAGTATGTGCACGCCCAGCTCCTTTTCCAGGCCGGGTATGTCTATGGACGTGCCCGAAGCCTGCACCTCGTCCATCATGTTAAGCGCAATGACCATGGGACGGCCCAGCTCCATTAGCTGCAGCGTAAGGTACAGATTGCGCTCCAGATTGGTCGCGTCGACTATGTTTATTATCGCGGCGGGCTGCTGCTCCAGCACGAAATCGCGCGCCACTATTTCCTCCGCCGTGTAGGGCGACAGCGAGTATATGCCCGGCAAATCGACCACGATTAGATCGTCGTGCCCGCGCACCACGCCCTCCTTGCCCTCTACCGTCACGCCCGGGAAGTTGCCCACGTGCTGATTGGAGCCGGTAAGCTGGTTAAACAGCGTGGTTTTGCCGCAATTTTGATTGCCCATAAGCGCGGCTTTTTTTACATTGGCCATAATTTACACCCTCCCCCGCGCGTTTCAGTCGTTTACGGGTTCAACTTCTATGTTGTTGCCCTCATCCACGCGCAGCGTAAGCTCGTATCCCCTCAACGACAGATCCATAGGACCGCCCATGGGCGCGAACTTATTCACGCGCACGCGCGTATGCGGCGTAAGCCCCATGTCCAGCAGTCTGCGCCTTAGCGCGCCTTCGCCGCCCACGGAGGTTATTATGCACTCCCGGCCCGCCTTCATATCGCCCAGCTTCATATAAACCTTATCCCCCTCCCGGCTAACCGGAGTCGATTTTTTGCTCAAGTTAGCATCAGCTAACATTATACTCACGCTCCTGCGCGCTGTCAATGCGTTTTAAAATTATTTGTCGCATAATGTAGGCGCGTGCACGTCTTTTAACCAAAGTATATACCCCTGCACAAAGCGCGCATTCCGGGCAAAAAAAGCGCAGGGACGGCGCCGCCGCGTCGGCGGGCCTTCCCTGCATAAATAACATCACCATTCGCGCTTGTTACGCGGTTTCGATCGCGGCGGCGTCCTCAAGGTGCAGATCGTGCACGGCCATCTCGCGGAGCTTGAACTTCTGAATCTTGCCGCTGGCGGTCATCGGGAAGGTATCCACGAACAGCACGTAGTGCGGCGCCTTGAAGCGGCTCAGACCTTCCTTTACGAAGTTGATAAGCTCCTCGGCGGTCGCGGAGCCCTTATCCTTCAGCACGACGTATGCGCAGACCTCCTCGCCATACTTCTTGTCGGGCACGCCCACGACCTGTACGTCGCTCACCTTGGGGTTGGTGTAGAGGAACTCCTCTATTTCGCGCGGATAGATATTTTCGCCGCCGCGGATTATCATGTCCTTGAGGCGGCCGGTTATCTTGAAGTAGCCGTGCTCGTCCATGGTGCCGATGTCGCCGGTGTGCAGCCAGCCGTCCGAATCTATGGCCTGACGGGTAGCCTCGGGCATCTTGTAATAGCCGCGCATCAGGTGATAGCCGCGCGTGCAGATTTCGCCCGGCACGCCGTGGGGCTGCTCATTGCCGGTTTCGGGATCGACGATTTTGCCCTCGCAGTGCGGCAGCAGGCGGCCTACCGTGGTCACGCGCAGTTCGAGCGGGTCGGTCTTGCGGCTCATTGTCATGCCGGGCGAGCACTCGGTCTGGCCATAAGTGATTACTATGTCGCGCATGTGCATTTCATCGACCACGCGACGCATGTAGTTGATCGGGCAGGGCGAGCCGGCCATTATGCCGGTGCGCAGGTGGCTGAGGTCGAACGACTTAAATTCGGGATATTCGAGGTAGCCGATGAACATCGTGGGCACGCCGTGCACCGCGGTGCAGCGCTCGTCCTGAAGCACCTTCAGCACGCGGCCGGGGTTGTACAGATCGACGAACACCATTGTCGAACCGTGCGTCAGACACGATTCGACGCCCAGCACGCAGCCGAAGCAGTGGAACAGCGGCACGACTATGCACAGGCGGTCTTCGGTGGTCAGCTCCATGCAGTCGCCTATGCCCTGGCCGTTGTTGGTGACGTTGTAGTGCGTGAGCATAACGCCCTTGGGGAAGCCGGTAGTGCCGGAGGTGTACTGCATGTTTACCACGTCCTGCGGCGTGAGCGAAGCGGTGCGCTCGGCGTACTCGTCGTCACTTACCTTGTCGGCCATCGCGTAAATGTCCTCGAAGTTGAAAAAGCCGCTCGGCGTATCCGACTTTTCGCCGATGTACACCAGGTTTTTGAGGAAAGGCAGGCGCTTGTTCTCCAGCTGACCCGGCTGGGTGTTGTCAAGATCGGGACACAGGCCACGCACATGCGATACGTAGTTGTTGCCCTTGCACTCGCCTATCATTATCAGCGTGTGGGTGTCGGACTGGCCGAGCAGGTATTCCAGTTCGAACTGCTTATAATTTGTATTTACGGTAACGAGCACCGCGCCCATCTTGGCGGCGGCGAAGAAGGTTATTATCCACTCGGGCACGTTGGTGGCCCATATCGCGATCTTATCGCCCTTGTTTACGCCCATCGCCATGAAGCCGCGCGCCACTACGTCGGTAAGCTCGTCAAACTGCTTCCACGTCCAGCGCTTCTGGCCCTGCGGATAAACGACGCATTCGTTATCCGGGATTTCGCGCGCCCATTTGCGCAGCAGGTCGCCTATGGTCGCGCTCATCAGCGGGCGTACATATTCCTGGGGCTGCATATTATTCATCTGTTCCATACGGCACCTCTCCTTTAATATCGTTTTTCATATGCCCGCGCGGCTGATTAAGTAATAAAAAAAGCCTTCCGTCTCCGAACATTCAGAGACGAAAGGCCTGTGCCTTGCGCGGTACCACTCTGCTTGGAATAAGATTCCAGCTCATACAGGTTCGCGGAGACGAATCTCCTAAACCCTGATCCGCTAACGGGGATCGGCCGCAGTTTTCTGTGCTCAGGAGCGAGCTTCAACGCCTTTGGAATACCGCCTTGCACCAAACGGCAGCTCTCTGAATCCCTTGTGCGTTTACTGTTCTCCGTCATCGCGATATTCCGATACGCGCCAGCGCGCGTTCGATTGCACATAATTATACATATGTGATGCGCCGCTGTCAAGGGCATCATACATCATTTAACGATTATCGCATAACAGCTTAAAAAAATATGGTCCACGTACATTCAGGTGCATTGTTTTCTAAAGGTTCGGAATGGTTTTGTATAAGTTTATGTAAGGCGCACGCCGCCGACAAATTTTCCGCACAGTCTTTCAATGATACTCTAATCCCATAGGCGTTGACAACTATGATGAGACATAATATAATTCAGCCAAGCGGTAAGCATTTTTTCGCGCCCCTGCGCGACTACGAAACGGAGCAATCGCAATGCAAAACATAATTGATTACCTCGACTGGCGCGGCGACGTGCCGTTTTCGGCTGCGCCGTTCAACCCGGTGGACAACCTTATTCTTTCCCAGTTTTCCTATATCAGTCTGGACGGCATAGCGCCCGGCACGATGCGCGATGTCGTGTCTGAACTTATAAAGCTGGGCCGCGTGCATGACAACAATCTGAAGCTTTCTAAGCGGCTGGCTGAATCGCGGCGCTTTGGCTCGGCGCGCGTATCGCACAGCATGGAGCTGTTCGACCCGAAGCTGGAGATGCAGTTCGGCGCGCTGGTCGTGGACACCGACGACGGCGCGACGTGCGTGGCGTTCCGCGGCACCGATGCGACGCTGGTGGGCTGGAAGGAGGACCTGAACATGTCCTTCTCCGAGGAAGTGCCATCGCAGGGCGCGGCGGTGCAGTTCTTAAACGACGGTCTGAGCGAAAACACGCGGCCGCTGCGCGTGATGGGCCACTCCAAGGGCGGCAATCTGGCGGTATACGCATCGGCGATGTGTCGGCGCGACGTTCAGGACAGAATCGTCGCGATATACAATAACGACGGGCCGGGGCTGTGCGATTCGGTCATGGCTTCCGAAGGTTATGCGCGCATAGAGTCGCGCGTAAGCACGTTTGTGCCGCAGTCGTCGGTCGTGGGTATGCTCATGAACCACACCGAAAATTATCAGGTGATTCACGCATACGGTGCGGAGGGCATAGAGCAGCACGACCCATACGTATGGGATACTCGCCGCGATAACTTCGTATGTGAAGGCGGACTAAGGCGCGGCAGCCTGTACACCGACCGCGCGATAAAGGAATGGCTGAAGGACATATCCAACGAGAAGCGCAAGGAGTTCATTGACGCGATATACAGCGTGCTTCAGGCGACGCACGCGCATACCGTGAGCGACCTCACATCGTCGTGGGCGCGCAGTTCGGTAGCCGTGATAAGCGCAATGGGCAAGCTGGAGCCCGAAACGCGCAAGCACATACACGCGGTCATAGGCGCGCTGATTTCGTCGTATGCAAAGACGATATTCTCCTTCCCGCAGGCGCAGGCAGAAACGGCCGATGTGCCCGCACAGGAGCCGGAAACGCCGACTGCCGCAGACTCAACCACTCCCGCGTGTGAAGCGCCCAAAGCTTAAACATCATTAAGTCGCCGTTCTCAGGCATGAGGGCGGCACTTTTTTTGTATAGAAGTGCGAATTGGAACCGTAAGCGCGCAGATATATACTTCACTGTCCGTTTTCTATACAGCGAAACCATGATGCAGTTTATTGCTTTAATCAAACAAGAAACCATAAATAAGCAAGATTTCTTTATCCCGCATACGAATAGTAGAAACTGCTTTGTCTGCGTTTAGAGCGTACATTAAAAAGTGCAATTCACAGGCGTGAGTGGTTTTTCGTCAGCCCAAGTAAGAACGTCGAAAACTCAGCCACGCTAAGTCGCTGGATTATGATGCAGAAACGGTGGCTCAAGAACTTTTTAAGGCGCACTCCAAGGCAGCCTATCCCATTTTCGGCCAGCGTCATTAAATTAAGCGTTTGTGGCGGAAATCTGCTGCCCAAACCGTACGTAATTGAGCAGTCCATTGGATGAAATTCATTTCTATTTTCGCGTATATGCCAGGCGAAATCTTTAAGCTGATGCCACTGCCTTTTCGCCCCATCCTTGTACCAATGCCAAAATCAATACTTTGAAACCCAATCTTTCCAAGTAAAGCAAAAACCCAGTCGTCACTGACTGGGTTAATGGAGCTGATGACCAGATTCGAACTGGTGACCTCATCCTTACCAAGGATGCGCTCTACCTGCTGAGCTACATCAGCATCTTCTTTTGTCGGTGTCGCTTGCTTCAGTGAAGCGCTGCAACGACATTTATTATAGCACTATCTGCGGAGTTTGTCAATACCCCAATTCTACTTTTTTTCATGTTTTTTGAGACTTTTTTTGAGCGACGTCGCTCCGGGCGCGCTCACATGCCGATGGCCGCTCATTTCAAGTCCGTACCGATAAACTTCGCGTGCTTACTGCCTTCACATAAAGCATTCTCGCTTTTTGGTACAGCTTCAAGCGCAGGTTTGTCCTCGCCTGCAATGCGCAAATTGAGCATGGCTCAGCTGCACCGCTAGCCGCTTCGCCCTCAACAATCAGCCTTACAAAAAAAACGTTCCCGCCCGCACCATAAGGCGCAGACGGGAACGCATACTATTTACGTTTCAGGGCTTTGTACCGATTAATACATGCCGCCCATGCCGGGGTTAGCCGCGGGAGCTGCCGGCGGGTTCTTGTCGGGCAGATCGGCAACCAGAGCTTCGGTGGTCAGCACGCTGGCCGCAACGGAGGCCGCGTTCTGCAGAGCGGAGCGGGCAACCTTGGTAGGATCGATTATGCCGCTCTCCTCCATGTCGGTGTAAACGTCCTTGGCCGCATCGTAGCCCCAGCCGGTCTTGCCGCTGGACTTAATGGTCTCGACCACAACGGAGCCTTCAACACCGGCGTTGATAGCGATCTGGCGAACCGGCTCTTCCAGGGCGCGCAGTACAATCTGTACGCCGGTGCGCTCGTCGCCAGTGGTGCTCTCAAGCAGCTTCTTCAGCGCGGGCAGGGTGTAGATGTAGCTGGTTCCGCCGCCAGGTACGATACCTTCCTGCACAGCCGCACGGGTGGCCGCCAGAGCGTCCTCTATGCGCAGCTTGCGCTCCTTCATCTCTATCTCGGTAGCAGCGCCGACATGGATTACCGCAACGCCGCCAGCCAGCTTGGCCAGACGCTCCTGCAGCTTTTCCTTATCGTAATCGCTGGTGGTCTCCTCGATCTGAGCGCGGATGGAGGCTACGCGAGCCTTGATCTCGTTGGGATCGCCTGCGCCGTCAACGATGGTGGTGTTCTCCTTGTCAACCTTAACCGTGCGAGCCTTGCCCAGCATGTCGATGGTTACATCCTTCATCTCGATGCCCAGCTCGTCAGAGATTACCTGACCGCCGGTCAGCACCGCGATGTCCTGCAGCATGGCCTTGCGGCGATCGCCGAAGCCCGGAGCCTTTACGGCGACGCAGGTGAAGGTGCCGCGCAGCTTGTTGACAACCAGAGTGGTCAGAGCCTCGCCCTCGACGTCCTCAGCGATTATCAGCAGCTTCTTGCCGGACTGCACAACCTGCTCCAGTACGGGCAGGATTTCCTGAATGTTGGAGATCTTCTTATCGGTAATCAGGATTACCGGATCGTCCAGCAGGGCTTCCATCTTCTCGGTATCAGTTACCATGTAAGCGGAGGCATAGCCGCGGTCGAACTGCATACCTTCGACCAGGCTCAGCTCGGTCTTCATGGTCTTGGACTCCTCAACGGTGATAACGCCGTCGTTGCCAACCTTCTCCATGGCGCTGGAGATCAGCTCGCCGATGGTTTCATCGGCAGCGGAGATCGCAGCCACCTGAGCGATGGACTTGGAGCCGCTTACGGGCTTGCTCAGCTTCTTGAGTTCTTCAACGGTAACTTCGGTGGCCTTCTCGATGCCGCGGCGGATAACCATGGGGTTGGCGCCCGCAGCAACGTTCTTCAGACCCTCGCGGATCATCGCCTGAGCCAGCAGGGTCGCGGTGGTGGTACCATCACCGGCAACGTCGTTGGTCTTGGTGGCGACTTCCTTTACCAGCTGAGCGCCCATGTTCTCAAAGGGGTCTTCCAGCTCGATGTCCTTGGCGATGGTCACGCCGTCGTTGGTGATGAGCGGGCTGCCGTACTTCTTGTCCAGAACTACGTTGCGGCCCTTGGGGCCCAGAGTTATTTTAACGGTATCAGCAAGCGCATTGATGCCCGCTTCCAGAGAGCGGCGCGCTTCCTCACCATACTGAATCTGCTTAGCCATAATAATTGCCTCCCAAACAAATCTGCTTTAAAATTTTATTCCACGATGCCCAGTATGTCGGACTGACGAACGATTATCAGTTCCTTGCCGTCGAGCTTGATTTCATTGCCCGCATACTTGGAGTAGATAACCTTGTCGCCCGGCTTTACCTGCATGGTGATTTCCTTGCCATCGACGTTGCCGCCGGGGCCTACCGCGAGTACTTCGGCCATCTGAGGCTTTTCCTTAGCAGAGCCCGGCAGTACGATGCCGCTGCGAGTGGTCTCCTCGGCCTCAACGTTCTTTATAACCACGCGATCGCCCAAAGGTTTAATGTTCATAAATGCAACCCCCTCAAAGGTGAATTTTCATTTTCACTTGTTAGCACTCTCACTTGATGAGTGCTAACTGATTACGTTGATAGTTTATCCAAAAAGCCTGATTCTAGCAATCCCCGCCGTCGCGCGTTAATCGGATGTTTTAGGAATTTTCAGGCTTTTTTTTAGATTATCGCCTTGTCGCTTTATTTTTGTTTGCTTTAAGCCTTATTATACCGAGTTTTGTTTTTAGGCCGGTTTTGTAACATAATCCTTACAAGTTTTTCGTGCTTTAAGCGCTCGCTCGCCCGGCTTAAATGATACAATGCTTGTAACCATGGAAGCGATTGGAGAATTGATATGGATAAGTGGGACAAGCGATTTATGGAAATGGCCGATCTGGTCGCGACATGGGCCAGCTGCTATCAGCCCAACCGCAAGATCGGCGCGGTAATAGTGAAGAACAAGCGCGTAATGACGACCGGCTATAACGGCGCGCCCGCGGGTATAAAGACCTGCCGCGAGCGCGGCGAGTGTCTTCGGCGCAAGCTGAACATACCCTCGGGCCAGCGGCAGGAGCTGTGCTATGCCGTGCACGCCGAGCAGAACGCGATAATACAGGCCGCGCGGCTGGGCATATCGATCGACGGCGCGACGCTGTACTGCACGCATCAGCCGTGCGTGATGTGCGCCAAGATAATCGTCAATTCCGGCATAACCCGCGTGGTGTACCGCGAAGGGTATCCGGACGAATTTGCGCGCGAGATATTGCAGGAGGGCGGCGTGATATTGGAGCGCGTGGGCGCTGAGGGCGAGGAAGAATAATCCGCAATGAATACAGCCCGGCAGGATTTATGCCTGCCGGGCTGATTTTACTTGTTTCAGATGTATCAGTTAATGCTCATCACATAAATCTGACACGGGTTCCATTCGTCCCAAAGCGTGGGAAAAACCTCAAACTCCTTAAACCCCATTGCAAGATAAAATCGGTTTGTGCGGTCGTATTCGTCGTACCTGCCCATCTGTACCGTCTTTACCTGCATGAACGAATATCTCATTTCGCGCGCTGTGCGCTTTGCGGCGTTAACCAGTGCCCGCCCTGTCCCCTGCCTGTGAAACTCCTTCAGCACGCCCATTACATACAGTTCAACCGTGTCGCGCCCGGTCTGTTTAAGGTAGAGAAAGCCGATGGGCCGCTCGCCATCATACGCGCAGAAGAACGGCTTGCCCGCGCTCTCGCGTATGTATTCCTCGCGCGCGTCGGCTATACCGAACCAGTCCGGCAGGGCTTCCAGTATAAGGCGCGTCACCTGCCGTTTCTGATCGTCGCCAAGCAGTTCTCGTATTTCCACTTTGCCCTCCCAAAATGCACAGACTGCCGATATGCCTTGCAGTCTGCCTGCCTACAATATAAAGCTGTTTTCAGCCTTCCACCCGCTCATGTACTTACACCTGATCGAAACCAGTCTGCGCACAAACACAGGCAGATCACGCGCGCCGCGCGGGCAGTCCTTCACGCACCTCATGCACAGTATGCACTTGCTTCCGTCAGTGCGCGTGGGATTGGCCGGGTCGATCGCGCCCGCCGGGCACATGCGCGCGCACATGCCGCACGATATGCACTTATCGTTGCCGACCGGCTTTATATGCGTCGTAACGGGCTTTTTGTATGGCTCGGCATTTTCCAGCACAATGCGCCCCGCCTCGGCATTCGGGAGCGCGCCGATCTTCACGCGCGCCTTTATCGCGAACGTGCGCAGCTCGGCACAATCGTGCTCGTCCGGGCGGCCGGCGTTAAAGCGGCTGTCCAGCTTATACTCGGTCGCAACAGCAGCCGCCGCAACCGGCACGCAGCCGTTGCCCGTCAGTATGTCGCTCAGTTCCCGAAGCGCGTCGTCATGCGCGCGGCCGCCGAACGCGACTATCGGTATCGCAGGCGTGCCCCGCCCCATCATGTGCGTCAGCCGCCTAGCCACCGGCTCGGGCACGCGCCCGCCGTAACACGGCGTTGCGGCGATGACCAGATCGTGCGGGCCGAACTCTCTTGCGCGCGGCATGATCGGGCCGGTCAAGTCCATCTCCTCGACCGGCGCGCGGAACTGTTCCGCCGCGATGCGTCCCACGCGTGCAGTTCCGCCGGTGGGGCTGAAATACATAAGCGTTACCTTGCGTATATCCATCGAATCATCCCTGTTTTAAGACGTACGGCGTTTCCGTCATTCGCCCTCGCGTTTTTCCTCTTCGACCGCCGCATAGCCGCGCAGCTTGGCCAGCGTGCGCTCCACCGCGTCCTGACTGTTGCCCCAGGGCTTGTCGGCATTGCGATAATCGAATTTGAGCGTGAACCATTCGATTTCCTTTTCGATGCGTTCGAGGTTCTTCTGCTCAACCTCGGTCAGCGTGCGTATGAATTCCTCCAGCTCCTTGCCGGACAGCTGCTCGCTCGCCGCGCCCATCACCTGAGCATAATGCTCAAGGCACAAACCCTTGCTGTCCGCGAAGGCGTGCTTAAACTCGGTTTCATGCTTCCACATGTAGATCAGCGTATGAACATAGCGCTGCATAGTCTCGTCCAGCTTTTCGCAGAACAGGCAGGTCTGTGCGGTCTGTGCGGCGCGCTCGGCCTGACCCTCTATGCCCTTAAGCGAGGCCGAGGACTTGGTCGCGCGCCCGAGCAATCTGGCGGGCGCTGGCTTGCGCGCGTCGTCGCCCGCGCATGAAAGCGCGGCCTTGTTGATCTCCTCCAGCTTACCCATAGTCTCTTTAAGGTGCGTGTGCGCCATCAGCGCCAGCCCCAGCCGGTTGCCGTTGCCGAACATCAGGTGCAGGTGCCGCGCGCAGAAGCCGCGCTCATTCACCTCCACGCGGCGGGACGGCTCCATTACCGACGCGCCCATGAATACGTCCAGGTATTCCTGCTCGTTGTGCTGCTTAATATCGCACAGCGGGCATTCGCTGCCGCGCTTGTACGCGTCCCATACGGGTATTGTATCTATATGATATTTCATCCCTGCCGCCTCCGTGCCTTATGCCGTTTTATATGATGATACCACATATTTTAAAAAGATTAAAGCCCTTAGAGTGTGTCTCAAAAAGGGAAATCCGCAGGTTCGAGTGGATTTTTCGTCAGTTCAAGGAAGAAATCCGAAGGCTTAGCAGCGCTAAGTCGAGGGTTGATGACGCAGAAATGACGGAAAAGACGCCGAAACTGCGGATTAAGGAATTTTTGAGACACACTCTAGCCAAATCCGCATATTCGCGCCGTCAAAATTTCGTTTTGCCGCCATACCGCCGCGCCGTGTCATTTACTTTTATTGCGCTCATATGATTTAAGCAAAAGAATGCGGAGGTGTCCTGTCCAATGAAACGCCGATACTGCCGACGCGGCCATCCGCGCGCGCCATATATCCTGCTTGTAATAGTCATAGCCGCCGCGGGCGCGTATGCCGCCGGGCGCATGTCGCGCGGCTATGTACAGCCTGCGCACACCTCGCCCACCGCCGCGCCCGAAAGCGTGCAGACCGAAACCATCGTGCTGGACGCATATTCGTTTTACGCGATACAGTTCGGCGCGTTCGACAACGACGCGGACGCGCGGGCGCTTACCGAAAGCTACTTATCGCGCGGCGCGGCCGGGTACGTGCTGACCGACACGCGCAGCCGGGCAATCGGCGCGGCGTACGAAAGCCGTTCCGACGCGGACAAGGTATGCTCAAATCTCACCGCGCAGGGCATTGACACATATGTCTACACGGTATCCGCGCCGCGCGTGGAATTGCGCGTTAAGGCAGAACCTTCGCTTATCTCTGCGATACGCGCCGGGCATGAAGCGTCGCTTGACGCGATAAGCCGCCTCAGCCAGACCGCACTGGAGCTGGACAAGGGCGCGCTGAGCGTGGACGACGCGCGCGGCGCAGTAAGCGCCGTCGGCGATACTGCCGAGAACGCGCGCATCAATCTCGAAACCGCCCTGAACGGACGCACACATGCCGTAACGAGCGGGATACTGAGCGAACTAAGCGCCGCGCGCGACGCATGTGCCGCTATAAATCAACAAAGTTCTCAAAATACTATGGCTTTTTCTGCTAAAATAAAGTATAATGTAATCGACCTAATGCAAAGGCATGTTCAGTTTATGAAAATGCTTATTCAGCCCGCAGCATCCGCCTAGGGCACACAGCTTCTAAAAAAAGGATGATGCCAATGAAAATCTCGGATATTGCCCGGCTGCTCGATGCCGACATAATGTGCGGCGAAGATCTAATGGATGTGGAGATCCGCTCGGCGTGCGGCTCCGACCTGATGAGCGACGTGCTGGCATTTGTGAAGGATCACACGGTGCTGCTTACCGGCCTTACAAATCCGCACGTCGTGCGCACCGCCGAAATGCTGGACGTGGCGTGCGTGGTGTTCGTGCGCGGCAAGCGCCCCACGCCCGACATAATCGATATGGCGGTAGAACGCGACATGTGCATCCTGTCCACGCATCACACGCTGTACGTGGCGTGCGGGATACTGTATCAAAACGGGCTGCCCGGCGGCCCCGGCAAGAAGTGAGGCCAATAGAATGGAACGCATCGCTGGTTTTAACGAAGTATACCCGGTCGCGGCGGGCGACTTTGCGTCGGCGGGCGAGGTGTCGGGCAGAATAAAGCGCATAATGAAGCAGCTGGGGCTCCCCTCGCAGATAGTCAGGCGCGCGTCGGTGGCCACTTATGAAGTGGAGCTGAACCTTGTTATACACTCATACGGCGGCAATATTGAGCTGGACATATCGTCAAGCGAGCTCAAGATAACCGCGCGCGACACCGGCCCCGGCATACCCGATATATCGCTGGCCATGCAGGAGGGCTATTCAACCGCCAGTGAGGAGGCGCGCAGCATGGGTTTCGGCGCGGGCATGGGTCTGCCCAACATGCAGCGCAACGCATCTGAATTCGACATACAGTCCACGGTCGGCGTGGGCACCACGATAAAAATGCGCTTCTCGCTTGAATAGAGCGGCGCCGTACGGCATACATCGCTGGCCTTATGGCGCGTCAGGAGATGAATCATGCCATACTTTCATTCAGTAACGCTTGAACGGGATAAGTGCAAAGGCTGCACGACGTGCCTAAAGCGCTGTCCCACCGAGGCAATACGCATTCGCGACGGCAAGGCGTCGATAATCGGCGAGCGCTGCATAGACTGCGGCGAGTGCATACGCATATGCCCCTATCACGCAAAGGTGGCGTTGACCGACCCGCTGTCCGCGATAAACAACTTTCCATACAAGATCGCGCTGCCCGCGCCCACACTGTACGGGCAGTTCAAGAATCTGCCCAGCATAGACCGCGTGCTGGCGGGACTGCTCCAGATGGGCTTTGACGACGTGTTCGAGGTGGCGCGCGCCGCCGAGATAGTGTCGCAGGCGATAAAGCGCCAATTGTCCGTGCGCGACTGTCCCAAACCGCTGATCTCGTCGGCGTGTCCGGCGATAGTAAGGCTTATACAGGTGCGCTTCCCCGAGCTTATCGATAACATAGTCGATGTTAAAAGCCCGATGGAGGTCGCCGCGCTGGAAGCCAAGCGGCTGTTCGCCAAAAAGAACGGTGTGCCCGAGGACAAGATCGGATGCTTCTTTATAACGCCCTGCGCGGCCAAGATGACCGCCATGCGCGCGCCGATCGGCCACAGGGTATCGGCGGTGGACGGCTGCATATCGATACTGGAGGTATACGGCCTTTTGTCCACACAATTGCGCAAGCCCGTGGAATGCCACATCGAGCAGCGCGCGGGTTCGTTCGGCGTGGGCTGGGCCAACTCGGGCGGCGAGGCGCTGGCCGTGGGCATAGACAACTCGCTGGCGGTAGACGGCATCGAGCATGTCATCCGCGTGCTTGAGGAGATCGAGAACAATAAGCTGGGCGATCTGGACTTTTTTGAAGGGCTGAGCTGCACCGGCGGCTGCGTGGGCGGCCCGCTGGTGTTCGAGTACAGCTATGTCGCAAAGACGCGCATACGCAAGCTGATGGAGCGGCTGGACAAGGCGCGCCCCGAGCAGCGTCCCAGCGACTTAAACGAGCTGCCCATATACTTCGACGAGCCGATAAAGCCCAAGAACGTGATGCAGCTGGACGAGAACATAAACGAAGCGCTCAGGAAGATAGACCAGATCGACAAGCTGGAACGGGCGCTGCCGGGGCTGGACTGCGGCTCATGCGGCTCCCCTACCTGCCGCGCGCTGGCGGAGGACATCGTTATGGGCAATTCGCGCGAGCTGGACTGCGTGTTCCGGCTGAAGGAGCGCGTGCGCACGCTGGCTCAGCAGATGGTGGAACTGTCCGACGGCAGGTTCTGACAGATAGCGTTAAGTGGTATGCCTCAGGCATATGACTTAGAGTATTCAATACTTCGCGATATTTCATTTGCCTAAAACGTGTCTTAGGCAAAAATCCGAAGCCGTGTCGAGATGAACTTAGGGGCGACGAATTGTCCAGTCACACTTGTAATTGCTGATTTTGGAGCTTAAGAACATGCTGTAAGGCGACTATACATTCTGATATTAAGGACGGGATTTTATATGAAACTGGGTCAGCTTAAAACGCTTATAAACGCGGTCGCCGTTACCGCGTGCAGCGACGAACGCGAGATAACAAGCGGTTGCGCGTGCGACCTTCTCAGTTGGGTAATGGCGCACGGCTGCGGCGATATGGCATGGGTCACTGTTCAGACGCACATGAACGTTATCGCAGTGGCGGCGCTGCTGGACTTTGCGTGCGTGATAGTGCCCAACGGACTTAAAATGCCCCCGGACGTGATCGCCAAGGCCGACGAGGAAGGCATTGCCGTATTGGAAAGCGAGCTGGATGCGTTCACGATATGCGGCATGATGTACTCCGGCGGCGTGGGCGGCGCGCCCAGGAAATGAATATAGCAGTAGACCTGCACATGCACTCCTGTCTGTCTCCCTGCGGCGACGAGCTTATGACGCCCAACAATATCGTCAATATGGCGCTTATTAAGGGGCTGGACATAATCGCCGTGTGCGACCACAACACGGCGCGCCACCTGCCCGCCATTGCGCGCGTGGCAGAAGAAGCCGGTTTGCCGCTGCTGCCCGGCATGGAGATAACCACCGCTGAGGAAGTGCATCTGCTGGCTTACTTCAGCAGCGTCGATAAGGCGCTGGAGTTTTCCGACTACATATACCCTCACCTGCCGCCCATACCCAATCGGCCCGAGTTCTTCGGCGAGCAGACGCTGCTCGATTCCGAGGATGAGCCGGTTGGGACAGAGCCGCGCCTGCTGCTGACCGCGCTTGATCTTACGATTGGCCAGCTCACGCGCGACATAAACGCGGCGGGCGGGCTGGCTGTGCCCGCGCACATAAACCGCGGCGCAAACGGGCTGCTGGTGAACCTGGGTATGCTGCCGCCAGATGAGCATTTCGCCGCGCTTGAGGTCAGCAATGCCGTGCCCGCGCCCGATTGCGACACGGGCGCGTACAAGCTGCTGTACTCGTCAGACGCGCATTGTCTGGAGAATATCGCCGAGCGCGAATACTTTCTGAACGTGCCAGAATGCTCGTCAAAGGGGCTGTTTGAGTACCTTTGCGCGTGCCGGGAGCGCGTTTGGAGCGCTAATTTTTGTTAACGCACATGCCCGTATTGATGTGCAGTTTGCGTTAACCGATTTTGACAGATTGCGGGGTTTGAATTGTATATCGGGTTTTGAGGCGGTTTGAGAGGCGGAAGTTTTTGCCTAAAGCTGGCGTTTCGCGCCGTTATCCGTAAAAGTATACGGAATATTTGCATAATTAGGTATCTCGAACCGCCGGTTAAATTGTAGGTTAAGGAATTAAAGTTTATTCTGCGGGCAATTTCTATTATGAAACGGTTAATTACTGTGATAATTGACGAAATTTGTGCCATTCTGCCTTATACTTTTCTATGCCTGATGATTTTTTAACGAGCTTGTGCTAAAATACAAGGGTGAGATTTGGTATTCGACAGAATACTTATATGTCAAAGGCGAACAAGGAGGTTTTTTGTTATGACCAGCAACGAATTCGCCGCGAAGATGCAGGAGCTAAAGGCCATCATCGCGGAAAAGAAGGGACAGCGCGGCGCGGTTATGCAGACGCTGCAGCAGGCCCAGACGCTATTCGGCTATGTGCCCGAAGAAGTTCAGATAGCCATCGCCGAGGGTCTGGGCGTAACGCTCAGCGAAGTTTACGGCGTATCCACTTTCTACTCCCAGTTCTCGCTGGAAGCGCGCGGCCGCTTCGTCATCGGCGTGTGTCTGGGCACTGCGTGCTATGTTAAGGGCTCGCAGAAGGTCATGGACCGCGTGATGCAGGAGCTGGATATAAAGGTCGGCAAGACCACCCCCGACGGTCGCTTTACGCTGCGCGACACCCGCTGTCTTGGCGCGTGCGGCCTGGCTCCGGTTATGATGATTAACGACGACGTTTACGGCCGCCTGGTGCCGGACGACGTACCGGGCATACTGGCCAAGTACGACGGCCAATAATTTTCCGATATGGAAGAGCTGTCGCTGCATCTGCTGGATCTGATACAAAATTCCGTCAAGGCGGGCGCGAGCCTGATCGAGATAATAATTACCGAAAAGGCCGGCCTGCTCACAATTGAGCTGAATGACAACGGCTGCGGCATGTCGGAGGAGTTTTTGCAAAGGGTCGAATCGCCGTTTACGACGACGCGCACAACGCGCAAGGTCGGGCTGGGCATACCGCTTTTCAAGCAGGCGGCGCTCATGGCCGGCGGCGATTTTGGAATAATCAGCAGACAGGGCGAAGGGACGCGCATAAAGGCTTCGTTTGAAATAAATAACATAGACCGCGCGCCCATGGGAGACCTTGCCGGTACGATACTGGGACAGGTGCTCTCAACGCCCGTAACGCCCGACTACCGGCTGCTTTACGCCGTAGAGGACGCTTCATTCGAATTCGACACGCGCGAAATCAGGCGGCAGCTTGAGGGCGTACCGCTGGATGCGCCCGACGTGATCGCATGGATGAAGGATTATCTGGAAGAAGGCATAAGAGAACTTAATGGAGGTGCCTAAAGTCTTATGAAAAAGTCAATCGCCGATCTGGAAGCTATCCGCCAAAAGGCTCAGCAGCAGGTCAATATCCGTAAGGACAACAACGGCATCCGCGTGGTCATAGGCATGGCCACCTGCGGCATAGCAGCCGGAGCGCGCCCGGTAATGCTCTCCTTCATAGAGCAGATCAACCGCCGCAACCTGACCAACGTCACCGTCAGCCAGACCGGCTGCATCGGCATGTGCCGCCTCGAGCCCATGGTTGAGGTTTATGTACCCGGCCAGGAGAAGGTCACTTACGTTAAGGTCAACCCCGATATGGTCGAAAAGATCGTCGTAGAACACTTGGTAAACGGCAACCCCGTTGAGGCGTACACGATAGGCGCCGCCGAATAAGCATACGAATGTATTTTCCTTTGAGTTAGGGAGGTTTGCAGATATGAATCTGGTTCGTTCCCATGTATTGATTTGCGGCGGCACGGGCTGTACTTCGTCCGGATCGCATAAGCTGATGGAGCACTTTGAAAAGTCCATCAAAGAAAAGGGTCTGGAGCAGGAAGTAAAGGTTGTGCGCACCGGCTGCTTTGGTCTGTGCGAAATGGGCCCCGTCGTTGTCGTATACCCCGAGGGCGCGTTCTATGCCCGCGTTAAGGAAGAAAACGTTGACGAAATCGTTTCCGAGCATCTGATGAAGGGCCGCGTAGTTACGTCGCTTTTGTATCACGACAAGACCAGCGCCCATCATGCCATCACCTCGCTGGAGAACGTTGATTTCTACAAAAAGCAGATGCGCGTTGCGCTGCGCAACTGCGGCGCTATCGACCCCGAGAACATCGACGAGTACATCGCCGTGGACGGCTACAAGGGTCTGACCAAGGCGCTGACCCAGATGACTCCCGAAGAGGTTATCGCCGAAGTACTCAAGAGCGGTCTGCGCGGCCGCGGCGGCGCTGGTTTCCCCACCGGCAAGAAGTGGGAGTTCACCGCCAAGGCGCAGGGCGATCAGAAGTACGTTTGCTGCAACGCTGACGAAGGCGATCCGGGCGCGTTCATGGATCGCTCCATACTGGAGGGCGACCCGCACGCCGTTATCGAGGCCATGGCCATCGCCGGTTACGCGGTAGGCGCTACTCAGGGCTACATCTACGTGCGCGCCGAGTACCCCATCGCGGTACAGCGCCTCGAAATCGCCATTAAGCAGGCGCGCGAATACGGTCTGCTGGGCGAGAACATACTGGACACCGGCTTTAACTTCGATCTGGACATCCGTCTGGGCGCGGGCGCATTCGTCTGCGGCGAAGAAACCGCCCTTATGACCTCCATCGAAGGCAAGCGCGGCGAGCCGCGTCCCCGTCCTCCGTTCCCGGCGGTAAAGGGCCTGTTCCAGAAGCCCACGCTGCTCAACAACGTCGAGACCTACGCCAACATCGCGCAGATCATCGACAAGGGCGCGGACTGGTTCGCATCCATCGGCACCGAGCGCTCCAAGGGCACCAAGGTGTTCGCGCTGGGCGGCAAGATCACCAATACCGGTCTGGTCGAGGTTCCCATGGGTACCACGCTGCGCGAGATCATATACGACATCGGCGGCGGCTGCCCCGGCGGCAAGGCGTTCAAGGCTGTGCAGACCGGCGGTCCTTCCGGCGGCTGTCTGCCCGCGGCGCTGCTCGACACTCAGATCGACTATGACAACCTTATCGCGGCCGGCTCCATGATGGGTTCGGGCGGTATGATCGTCATGGACGAGGACAACTGCATGGTCGATATAGCGCGATTCTTCCTCGACTTCACCGTCGACGAGTCCTGCGGCAAGTGCACCCCCTGCCGTATCGGTACCCGCAGAATGCTGGAGATACTGCAGCGCATCACCAACGGCCAGGGCCAGGACGGCGATATAGAGCGTCTGGAAACCCTCGCCTACAACATAAAGAACACCGCGCTGTGCGGCCTGGGTCAGACGGCCCCCAACCCCGTACTGTCCACGCTGCGCTACTTCCGTCATGAGTACGAGGCGCACATTTACGAGAAGCGCTGTCCGGCGGGCCACTGCCAGGCGCTGCTCCACTACGAGATCGATCCCGAGAAGTGCAAGGGCTGCACCGCATGTACCCGCGTCTGCCCGGCCGGCGCGATCTCCGGTACGCCCCGTCACGCGCACACCATCGACGTGTCCAAGTGCCTCAAGTGCGGCGCGTGCATGGAGAAGTGCAAGTTCTACGCTATTTCCCGCAAGTGATGCCGCTTAATAGGAGCGTATCACATCGCGCAGGGGGACGCGGCAACCGGCCCATCCCCCGTCCCATTCACATAAGGAGGATGCAATCAAATGGATCTGATTAGCTTGACGATAGATGGCGTCCAGGTGGAAGTAGCGCCCGGCACGACGGTGCTGGAAGCCGCCCGGCAGGCGGGAATCCGCATACCCACGCTGTGTTATCTCAAAGATATAAATGAAATCGGCGCTTGCCGTATGTGTGTGGTTGATACCGGTGCGCGCGCGCTGCAGGCTGCATGTGTGCTGCCCGTCGCCCCCAACATGAAGGTCAAGACCAACACCCCCGCCGTGCGCGCCGCGCGCAAGATGAACCTCGAGCTGCTTTTGAGCAACCACGACCGCAAGTGCCTGTCCTGCGTGCGCTCCACCACCTGCGAACTGCAGGCGATGTGCCTTGAGTACGGCGTGGACAACGAAGACGCCTTCGCCGGCAGCCGTACCGATTACAAGGTGGACGATTCCTCGCCCTCCCTCATACGCGATCCGGGCAAGTGCATACTGTGCCGCCGCTGCATCGCCGTGTGCGATAAGGTGCAGAACGTCGGCGCTATCGGCATGGTGCACCGCGGCTTCAACAGCGTTATACAGCCCGCATGGAATCACCCGCTGGGTTCTTCCCCGTGCATCAACTGCGGCCAGTGCATAAACGTGTGCCCCACCGGCGCGCTGACCGAAAAAGACGATACCGCCAAGGTATGGGACGCCATCAACGATCCGACGAAGTTCGTAGTCGTGCAGCCCGCACCCGCCGTGCGCGCCGCGCTGGGCGAGGAATTCGGTATGCCGATGGGCACCTCTGTAACCGGCAAGATGGCTACCGCGCTGCATCGTCTGGGCTTTGACAAGGTATTCGACACCGACTTCGGCGCCGACCTTACCATAATGGAAGAAGCTTACGAGCTGGTAGACCGCGTAAAGAACGGCGGCGTACTGCCGATGATCACGTCCTGTTCGCCGGGCTGGATCAAGTTCTGCGAGGAATTCTACCCCGAGTGCCTGCCCAACCTGTCCAGCTGCAAGTCCCCGCACGAGATGGTGGGCGCGGTCATAAAGAGCTACTTCGCCGAGAAGAACGGCATCGATCCCAAGGACATCGTAACCGTGTCCGTAATGCCCTGCGTCGCCAAGAAGTTCGAGGCCGCGCGTCCCGAGCTGGGTCACGACGGTATGGCCGACGTTGACATCGTAATCACCACCCGCGAGCTGGCCCGCATGATTAAGGAAGTCGGCATCAACTTCCCGATGCTGCCCGACGGCGACTTTGACGAGGTGCTGGGCGACTCCACCGGCGCGGCGGTTATATTCGGCGCTACCGGCGGCGTTATGGAGGCCGCTCTGCGTACCGCCTATGAAGTAATCACCGGCGGCACTCTGGCCGACGTTAACTTCACCGCTGTACGCGGCATCGAGGGCGTAAAGGAAGCCACCGTCATGGTCGGCGACCTGCCCGTAAAGGTTGCCGTTGCCAACTCCACCGGTGCCGCGTCCAAGGTCATGGATAAGGTTAAGGATGGCACTGCCGACTATACCTTCATCGAGATCATGGCGTGCCCCGGCGGCTGCGTAAACGGCGGTGGCCAGCCGATCGTTTCGCCCGAGAAGCGCCTGATGGGCGACCCGCGCGTACTGCGCGCCAAGGCACTCTACGACGAGGACGCCAACAAGCCGCTGCGCAAGTCGCATGAGAACCCCTCCATCAAGAAGATATACGAGGAGTACTTCGAGAAGCCCAACAGCCATAAGGCTCACGAGCTGCTGCACACCACCTATCAGGTGCGCGCCAAGTACGAGCGTTAATTCCGATAAGTTCATCGCCCGCTGTGTTATTGCACGGCGGGCGGTTTTTTATGGAGGCAGTGCTTGTTAAGGCATTTTGAATGCGGGTTGAGTTCTGCTTTGTTTGCTGCTGCCTGTGCGGAAAACTTTCTAGAGTGTGTCTCAAGCGGGACAATCCGCAGACCCAAGTGGATTTTGCGTCAGTTCAAGGAATAAATCCGAAGGCTTAGCAGCGCTAAGTCGAGCCTTGTGACGCAGAAATGGCGGAGCGACGCCCGAAATTGCGGATTAAGGAATTTTTGAGACACACTCTAAACTCATGCTTTGTAAACAATGACGGAACGCTTTCAATCCTGCCTTATACATACAAAAAAAGCCCCGGACAAAATGCCCGGAGCTTCATATTGGCTAAAAATGGATCATCTGGCAGGTGTCATCTTCATCTGGCCCAGCATCATTATGCTTATCATGCGCGTGCCGTCGCTTATTACCCGGGCCTCCAGCCCCACCTGACCAATAAGGTACTTGTCGCCGGCCGCATGCCTTTCGCCAACAGCGTCGTGCCCCCATATCGCGAGCATGTGCGAATCGGTGTCGTCCGGCCATTCCCAGCCGCCATCCTGCCATTTATCGGCTTCAGGCGCGCCATATTCGTCCATTAGCGCCGTCAAAAGTTCGCCTATTGTCTCCGCGTCGGCTGCGTCGTCGCCGCTCAGTAAAATGCTCGCGCTTATTCTGTACAGTCCCGTCGAATCGGTAAAGAAGTAGCGCAAGCCGGCATTGTGACCCAGCACGTCCACGTCCTCCGCAACGTATACGCTCAAGTCTTCGCCCTCGCGCAGGGGCGTGAGCTCAACTCCGCGCGACTGCTCTATCAGGAGCACAACATCCTTGTCCATCGACCAGTGCAAGTCCCGGAAATTCGGCCAATAGGCATCGCCGCCTATGTCCTCATACGATACAGGCAGAACCACAGGGTCGTGCACCTCAATATCGTCCGCGTGCGCCACCGGCGCGGCGCACAGCATAGTTGCTATGATCAGTGTCAGCATTTTACGCATTGTCGTTACCTCCCGTCGGGTCGATCGTTATGATCGGCATGTGGATTGCAAGACTAACTTCGAATGCGTTGCCTGTGCAACGGACTCTCCCCCCCACATTTATTCATATCAATTTTAATATATTTTACGTTTCATGTCAATGCGGCGAGTGCTAAAAATGGCAAGAAAGCCAGATGCTATTGCTATTTTTTCCCTGTACGACAGAGCCGGTATGGGCATTTGAGGGCGCGATACGCCTCAGCCTGAAAATCCCAGATGAAATTCATGAATATACCTGCCATCGATAGAAACACAAACAGGTCACTGATGCGCATCATGCCCCAGCCCGCAAATACTGCGCCCAGCACCACCAACAACAGCCGGTAGCCGACGTATAACAGGTTGTCAAACGTGCCCACCATCGACCAGAACAGACTGAGCTTACGGCGCACGCCGTCCCATCCGTCAAGCAATCCTTCATGGCGGCGGCACAGGCGCACGAAAAATGTAGCCCTCCGAAAGCCGCGTCCATTTTCCGCGCTCATCGATGTCATGCACCAGCGTAAGCTCCCACTCGCCGTTCAGCGTTTCGGTAACGGTGCAGCTCATGGGGCATAACAGCACCGAGGCCGTTGCTCGAAAAGTCGGTGCAGTCGGCGGGATATACACAGATCGTGGGTGATCGCCTCTTTCAGGGCATAAAGGAAGCGCCCAACCAGTCGGCGGACGCTCAAAAGATAAACTGGAATTTATTACTCTCCAATTAATTCGGCGGCGGCAATTTCCCGTGCCGGCCAGAAGGCACACAGATGCAATCGGGTTATCTTCCCGACAAATGGGTGAAAAGAATTCAAAAGCAGGGGTAACGCCTTACAAATGATTGCAGATTCATCAATCATCAGGGTTACATGAGGTGTCCACAGACGCTGTGAATCTGGATTCACTTCACACGCGTCGTGGAGCAGCTCTAACTTCGCGTTTCTTTCCGGGGCTCCAAACAATACCTTCCCTGGAGCAAATATCCCGATATGGCTAACATGTACTTGTATAGGTGCAAACTCACCAGCAACTCTTTCCGTCAATTCAACAGCTTTCTGTTCCTGCTCAAGCGGAAATGTAGTCAGACTAATGTGATAAGGAAGACCGGGTGCTTGGATTCCGTTGAATCCTGCTTCTTTCAAAACGTTGTACCACTCAGACATACGATTTTGTGAATCGATATCCAAGTCTGCCATCAATGTCAAAAACTGCTCTGCCATCTTTCTACTTCCTATTGCCATATATTTTCATCGGCCATGTTGAGCGTGCTCACATAAGTGCATCAAAAATCATGGCAAACAAGATAAACCCAGCGAAAACAATATCAAGTTTGCTCCGATTTACGGCTTTATTGTAACATGCATTGACTTTCAGCGCAACGGATTTTGACTGTAAACCTTCATATTATGCCTGAAATATACATACAACTATCACCAATACATTCATGCAACTTTCGTCGATTCGCGCCCGTCTACAATACGAATGCTCAGGCAGTTTTAGTTTACCCAAATTTTACTCCACTGCCGCTCAGACGAGCCAATTAGCCCCTGTAAACCCGGCCGAAATATGATAGAATATTATACAGTGCTGTCTTTGGGCTTTGCACGGGTTTTGTACCGCCTGCGGCCGGCGCATTGCTTTTCCGACCACTCGAGGAGGCACGAAATGAGTCAATACAGAGATGATTACAATTACGACCGCGAGGCGCCCGCGCCCCGGCGCGCACCTGCCGATCGTCCCCGCTCTTCCGGCGGACGCAGCACCGGCGGCAGTGTACGCGGCGGTTCAGGCAGCAGCCGCACAGCACAGTGTTGCCCACAATATTGCAGGCAGCAGACAGCGAAATGGTCTGAGCACCTTTATCAGAATTTTCATGGTTTACACCTCCTTTGTTCTTCACAAACGCCTGTTTATGTTTTGTCCATCGCGATTTGATGAGATATGTCCCGCAAGTGAATTTTCGAATAGCTGTCCTTTTCAACGTTCTATATATCGGACGCATAACCCAAAAAGAGGAGAAGGCCGTCGCCCCCTCCCCAATCAATTAGTCCATTCAAGGCATTTGCTTCAAATATCCCTGCATGGTAAGCTGGAACATAAAGCCAGTCGTTTCCTTATTAATTGCCTCCAGCATTGCTTCGCCGATTATGTACTGCGAGCCGGGCTCAATTGCTAAGCCCTCATCACTTTCGCCCCAGACGGCTAACCTTTCAAAAAACTCTGGCTTTTCAAATTCGCCCTCCGGGCGATTGTCTTCCGAAGGCTCGCCATACTGCTTTATCATCGCCGCCATGATGTCTTTCAGCACAGTATCTGCGTCCTCATCATCGGCAACCGAAAATTGCGCTGTTGTCTTAAACAACCCCTGCCAGCTTCCAAACTGGTATATCAGTTTAGCCTCGCGCCCGAGCACCTGCACATTGTCGGCAATGTACATGCGTATGTTCTCATTGTCGCCGTGCCGCTTGAATTCCACTCCACGCGCCTGTTCCAGCAGCAGAACCACGTCTTCGTTCATGCTCCATTGCAGCCCGCGGAATATCGGCCAGTACGCGTCGCCCGATATGTCCTCGTATGTCGTGGCCTGCGGTTCGTAGGCGTGCACCTCGACGGTTTTGTCCGCGTGCGCTGCCGGAGCGGCACACAGCATAATCGCTATAAGCATTGCCAGCATTTTACGCATTGATTGTTACCTCCTGTTTTAGTCGATCGTAATGGTCGGAATGTGGATTGCAAGACTAACTTCAAATGCGTTACTTGTGCAACGGGCTCTCCTCCCCGACATTCATCTTAATATATTTTATATTATTTGTCAACGTATTCAGGCTTACAACACATTTTCGCCTGTCATTCGTTCTGATTGTGCTCCGCTTTACGGCTTTATTTTAGCGTATATCGATTTGCGAAGCAATGGATTATGACTGTAAACCTCAATACCGCGTCCAAACTATACACATAATAATCACCAATACATTCATGCAACTTTCGTCGATTCGCGCCCGTCTACAATTAAGAACGCTCAGGCCGTTTTAGTTTACCCAGATTTTACTCTACTGCCGCTCAGACGAGCCAATTAGCCCCTGCAAACCCGGCCGAAATATGATAGAATATTATGTAGCGCTGTCTTTGGGCTTTGCACGGGTTTTGTACCGCCTGCGGCCGGCGCATTGCTTTTCCGACCACTCGAGGAGGCACGAAATGAGTCAATACAGAGATGATTACAATTACGACCGCGAGGCGCCCGCGCCCCGGCGCGCACCTGCCGATCGTCCCCGTTCTTCCGGCGGACGCAGCACCGGCGGCAATGTACGCGGCGGTTCAGGCAGCAGCCGCGGCAGCTCCGGCGGCGGACGCAGACCTTCCGCGCCCAAGCGGCGTTCGGGCGGCGGCTTTGCGCTGCCTCGCGGAATGGGCATTGCCGCGGCCGCCATGGCGGCGCTGCTGGTCATTGCGTTCCTGTTCCAGCAATACGGCGGCGGAGATACCCGCACGGTATCCGCCTCATCCAATATAACCGGCAACATGATCGAGGGCAGTCCGATACGCATAACCGAGGTTATGTCGTCCAACTCGTCGGCGCTCGCTGACGAGGACGGCGATTATCCCGACTGGATTGAGCTGAAGAACGTATCCGATCAGCCGGTAAGCCTGGGCGGGTATCTGCTCAGCGACTCGGTAACAAAGGACAAGTTCTTCCCTCTGCCCGACGTGACGCTGGATGCGGGCGCATACATGGTTGTGTTTGCGTCAGGCAAGAGCCGCGCTACCGCCGGTCAGAACATCCATACCAGCTTCAAGCTCTCGTCCTCGGGCGAAACGCTTTACCTGCTCGACGACATGAGTAACCTGCTCGATATTGTGGAGATTCCCTCCATGGGCGGCAACTACTCCTACGCGCGCGACCTTACCGCAAATACGTGGACTGTGACCGACAAGTACACTCCCGGCTATCCCAACGAGGAGCAGTATTACGACCAGCTGCGTCAGATGCGTGTGGCCACGGACAGCGCGCTCATCATAAACGAGATATGTGCGTCCAACAAGACCATACTCGCGGACGAGGACGGCGAGTATTCCGACTGGATAGAGATTTACAACTCCGGCAGCGAGGCCGTCAATTTGAAGGGGTACGCGCTGAGCGACAGCTCCAGCAAGCCCTTCAAGTGGAAGTTCCCGGACGTTACGATAGAGCCGGGCGCGTACATGGTGGTGTTCGCATCGGGCAAGAGCCGTACCGACGGCCAGTACCTGCACACCAGCTTCTCGCTGTCCAGCGAAAAGTCGGAAGTGCTGCTTACCAGTCCGGACGGCACCATACTCGACTGGGTGACATACGACCTGATTCCCCACGATTCGACATACGGCCGCAACGAATCCGGCCAGTGGCAGACCTACGCGCAGGGCACTCCCGGTTACGCCAACACGCAGCAAGCCATGGCAATATTTGAACAGCAGCTTTCAGCCCGGAACGACACCGGGCTTTTTATTGAGGAGGCGCTTGCCTCCAACTCGCAATCGACCGATTCCAATCCCGACGCGTACGACTGGCTGGAGCTGCACAACCGCTCCGACCAGACGATTGATCTGAGCGGCTATGGCCTAAGCGACAACCCCAACAACCCGCGCAAGTGGCAGTTTCCGGAGGGCACGTCAATCGCCGCAGGCGAGCGCATGGTCATACTCTGCTCCGGGCTGGACAAGCAAAGCTCCGGCACGTACCACACCAACTTTCGCATATCTCACTTAGGCGAGACGCTGACGCTGTGCAAGCCCGACGGCACGATAGTGGACAAGCTCCCCATGGACTTGCAATATACCGACGTGTCCTTCGGCCGCTTGAGCGACCAGTCTGGCTTTTTTTATTTGAAGACCCCCACGCCGGGCGCGCGCAATTCGGGCGACGCGGCCTACGGACGCGTGAGCGATGTCAGCTTCTCAGTGGACGGAGGCATTGTGTCAGATACGGTTACGCTTGAGATGAGCTGCGACGACCCCAATGCTGCCATATATTACACGCTGGACGCAAAAGATCCGACGACCTCCTCCACCCAATACACCGGGCCGATAAGCATATCGTCCACCACGGTGGTACGCGCGGTCGCGGTGCGCGACGGCTATCTGGATAGCTTCACACATTCGGCCACCTACTTCTATGGCATAAGCCACACCGTGCCGATTGTGTCTATCGTGACCGACCCGGACAATCTGTTCGACTACAACAAGGGCATAATGGTAATGGGTCCCAACGCAACGTCCGAGTTCCCCTACGGTTCGCGCGGTACGGGTGCCAACTTCTGGATGGACTGGGAATATCCGGCGGGACTTGAGTATATCGACGAAACCGGGAGTCTGGTCATCAATCAGGACATAGGCATTGCGCTGATGGGGCAGTACTCGCGTGCCGAAGATCAGAAGGCCATCGCAATGTACGCGCGCTCCAAGTACGGCAACGCCACGATGGACTTTAACCCGTTCCCCCAACTCAACTTCACGCAGTATCACGCGCTGGTCGTGCGCGCGTCGGGTCAGGACGGCAAGTATACCCGCCTGCGCGACGCGGTGCTTACCTCTCTGGCCGACGGCACGGGCGTGCTGCATCAATCCGCGCGGCCCGTGGTCGTATACCTCAACGGCGAATACTGGGGGCATTACAACCTGCGCGAACGCGTAAACAAGTGGTTCATCGCCCAGCACGAGGGCATAACCGACAAAGCGCAGATACGCAATATCGACATTATCAAGGGCAACAAGCGCGTGCTGAACGGCTCGTTCGACTCGTTCCAGGAGATACTCGACTTCGTGGCCGAAAATAGCCTGACCAACGCTGACAACCTGCAATGGGTGGCCGATCGCGTGGACATCGACAACTACCTCACCTACGTCGCGATGGAGATGCTGGTCGCCAACACCGATACCGGCAACATCAAGTTTTATCGCGTGCCGGGCGGCAAGTGGAAGTGGATATTCTTCGATCTGGACTGGGCGTCGTTCGATATGAGCTACGACTACGTGAACCGCTACCTGAACGACAAGGGCCACGGCGTGCGCAAGATGTTCAATAACACGCTGATACGCGCGCTGCTCAAGAACCCCGACGTGCGCGACCAGTTCCTTACAAAGATTGCCGATTTGATGAAGGGCAACTTCTCCAACGCCAACATCGAGGCCAAGGTTAACGAGTATAAGGCGATGATCGATCCCGAGATGGACGCGCAGTTCGAGAAGTGGGGCGGTTCCCGCAACAAGTGGGAGCAGTACATAAACACCTTCCTGAGCAATATCAAGGGCAACAAAAAGACGCTTATCAACGACCTGAAGGAATACTTCGACCTGAGCAGCAGCGAACTGAGCGCGTACTTCGGCGAGGTTGACATGAACTGAACCGGCGCGCCTGCCGGTATCGATAGGGAGTGATCATTTGGCAAAGTCACCGTTTTCCCCGCCCGCGGGTTCGCTGGAGATACCTGCGCGGCATGAATACAAGTACTTCATCAACTTCGGCGAATACGCGCACCTGAGCCGCACGCTGGACTACGTGCTGTACCGCGACAAGAACGGCGATGAGTTCAACGAGTATCACATTCGCTCGCTGTACTTTGACGACGAGTACAACACCGCGTTTGCCGACAAGCTGCGCGGCGTGCAGGATCGCGACAAGTACCGCATACGCATATACAACTTTTCGGACAAGCTGATTCGACTGGAGCGCAAGAGCAAGTACGGCGACGGCATAGCCAAGCAGTCAATCGCGATAACGCGCGAAATGTGCGAGCAGCTAATGGCCGCCGACCCCACGGGACTGGAAAAGAGCGATCAGCCGCTGCTGCGCGACGTGTACAAGCAGATGCGCACCAAAGGGCTGAAGCCCGCGGTAATCGTGGACTATGTGCGCGAGGCGTACATACACCCCGCCGAGCATGTGCGCATAACGTTTGATAAGCAATTGCGCACGGGACTGTTCTCGCAGGATCTGTTCGAGCGCTGGCTGCCCACGATATGCCCGCTGGACGACAATTCAATGATACTTGAGGTCAAGTTCGACAACTACCTGCCCGACTACATACGGCGTCTTTTGTGGTCGTGCAATGCACAGCGCAGCGCAATATCCAAGTACACGCTGTGCCGCCGATTCGAGCCGAACTGCGCATTCTAAGCAGCAGTTTGCATAGATAGAAATACTTAGCTGCAAGGAGGAATCCCCATGGGCGATACCATCAATTCAAGCAACCTCGCCAAATACTTTTCACAGGGCAATCTGGACGTAATCAGCATACTGCTGGCGATACTGTTCGCGTTTGCGATCGGCGTATTCATATTCTGGGTATACCACGCCAACTATCGCGGAGTAATGTATTCGCGCAACATGGGCCTTATGCTGGTAATGCTGACCCTGATCACCACCCCGGTAGTAATGTGCATCAAGTCGTCGCTCGAGTTGTCCATGGGCATGGTGGGCGCGCTGTCAATCGTCCGTTTCAGAACAGCCGTTAAGGACCCGCTGGATACCGCGTACATGTTCTGGGCGCTGACCATGGGCATACTGCTGGGCGCGGGCTATTTCCTGATCGCCGTGATAGTCGCAATCGCGATTGCGCTGCTGATATTCGTGCTTAACTCGGTCAAGATCAAGAAGGAGGACAGCTACCTCCTTGTCATGCACTACGACGATTATGCCGAGCAGGCAATCGAGCGCGTACTGCGCACCCAGCGCTTCCGCCACCTCAAGAGCAAGACCGTGACCCGCATGGGCGTTGAGATGACCGTGGAATTGCGCGTTGACGCAAACAACACCTCCAAGCTCATCAACACTCTGCTTGATCAGGAAGGCGTACACGACGCAACGCTGGTCGCCTATCAGAACGAGGCGGGCTGATAGCCTGCCCTCGCCTGCCGCCTGAATATAAAACAGCTCCGCACCCTCGATTGGATGCGGAGCTGTTTTTCTGTCCGTTTACTTTGCTTCGTCAAGTGCCGCGCAGTATGCCAGCGCTTCCTCGGTCACGTCGGTGATGTCCACGCCCGCGTATTTGCCGGTCTGCCAATCCGCGTCGCTCGGGAAGATATATTGCACGTCCTGCCTTGCGCACGCGCCGTCGAGATCGGAAGAGCGTCGTGTAGGGAAAGAGTGTCTCTGGATGTGTAGATCT
>CAOKFD010000016.1:0-51639 GCA_948467645.1 uncultured Eubacteriales bacterium
GATTCGGCGGTGAGGTTCACGCCCGCCGTAAAGTATGGCGGGCGCGAAAACTAGCTCATCTGACGTGCGGCTGGTCATATTCGTTACGTTACTTGCCCGCGCGCACCATATATTTGAGCGCGCGCGGGACGGAGCTTTACTGTTTTCTCACTACTGTATTCGTTACTACTCTTTGCCGCGCCCGCCATAAATTAGAGCGGGCGCGGACGCTGCGACCGTTTTTAGCGCGCTTCTGCATGAGCAGCTCCCACGCCCGGAGAATTGCTTTGCGGGAGTCATTTTGCGAGCGTTATTGCACACTTTTAGGAGTTTCTATTGTTTTTTTATTCCGCCTACGCGCAAAACAGGCGCGGAGACCGTCGCTTCGCGCCTGTTTTATATTTACCGTTGAAGTTTGGGTGATTGGGCATTCGTCCGCTTGACTGGCCGCTTTATGCCCGCTGCAATCATATCGTCTCGGACATTATTCGGTTGACCGCGTTTATATACGCCAGTATCGAGGATTCCACAACGTCGGTTGACACCGCCTTGCCCAGATACGTATTCTCGCCGTGCTTTATGCGCACTGTGACCTCGCCCAGCGCGTCCGCGCCCTCGGTCACGGCCTTTATCGAATAGCTATCCAGCGCCACGTCCAGCTTTACCAGCCTGTCTATCGCCTTAAAGCACGCGTCTACCGAACCTGTGCCCACCGCCGCCTCTATGCAGTCCTTGCCGTCGTGCTTCAGCGTTATCGTCGCGGTCGCGGTCAGCTTATTGCCCGCGAACACCTGATAGCTCTCCAGCGTATACACGTCCGGTATTTCGCTTATGCGCTTATCCAGCAGCGCCTCTATATCGCGATCGGATACGTCCTTCTTTCTATCGCACAGCGTCTTAAACTTATTGAACGCGTCGGCCAACTCTTCGGGCGTGAGGTGATAGCCCATTTCGTTCAGATGCTCCTCGAACGCGTGCTTGCCGCTCAGCTTGCCCAGCACTATTTCGGCCTTTGCCACGCCCACGTCCTCGGGATTGATTATCTGATACGTCTTGCGGTTGGCCAGCACGCCATGCTGATGTATGCCCGACTGATGCAAAAACGCGTTCTGGCCCACTATGGCCTTATTGGGCTGTACCTCAACGCCGGTCAGCGACGAAACCAGCTTACTGGTGCGGGTGAGCTGGCGAGTGTCAAGGCCTATATCGCAGCCGTAGAACTCGCCGCGCGTCTTTAGCGCCATCGCCAGTTCCTCCAGCGCCGCGTTGCCCGCGCGCTCGCCTATGCCGTTTATCGTGCATTCCAATTGCCTTACGCCCGCGCGCACGCCCGCCAGACTGCACGCCACGCCCAGACCCAGATCGTTATGGCAGTGCGCCGCGATAATTACCTTATCAATATTGGCGACGTTATTGCGGATATTGCGAATAAGCTGTTCAAACTCCAGCGGCATTGAATAGCCCACAGTATCGGGGATATTGACCGTGGTCGCGCCCTCGCGTATGGCCGTATCCAGCACGCGATACAGGAAATCCTCGTCGGAGCGCGACGCGTCCTCGGCCGAGAACTCCACGTCGTCCGCGTACCTGCGCGCCAGGCGCACCGATTCGCGCGTCAGTTCAAGCACCTCATCGGGAGTTTTCTTCAGCTTATATTTCATGTGCAGATCGCTCGTCGCGATTACGACATGTATGCGCTTGCGCTTCGCGTTGGCTAATGCCTGCGCCGCGGCCTCTATATCGCCCGGCACCGCGCGGCACATCGAGCATACCACCGGGGCGTTCACGGCGGCGGCCACTGCCTGAACCGCCTCAAAGTCGCCCTTACTGCTGGCCGCAAAGCCCGCCTCGATTATCTCCACGCCCAGCCGTTCCAGCTGACGGGCTATCTGTACTTTTTCGGTAATGTTCAGGTTTACGCCCGGCGTCTGCTCGCCGTCGCGCAGCGTCGTGTCAAAGAAAACCACTCTGTCCGCCATCATTGTCCCTCCAATTGCCAGTCCCATTTAAGCACTGATTCGTCCAGCACTGCGCCGTACTTGAGCGGCGCGGAATATTCGTTCAGGCGTTTCAGCACGCGCTTTGCATCTTCCTCGCCGTATATCGTCGGCTGATAATCGTTGCGGCGCGTTGTTGACGATATTCGGCAGGGCACTATTTCTATGCCCGCGTCGCTCGCCGCGCCGTCGTCCGACACGGTGAACGTCTGTCTGAATATGAATGTGTCCTTGTCCTCCGGGTTGCGGTTGCCGCCAAAGCAGAAATTGCCCAGCGAATAGCAAATGTACTTGCCGTTATACTTTTCTATCGAGCCAATTACGTGCGGGTGGTGGCCTATCACCAGATCCGCGCCGTAATCCACCGCCGCGCGCCCCAGCTTGGTCTGGGTCGAGTTTGCAACGTTTCGGTACTCCTCGCCCCAGTGGAACGCGCAGATTACTATTGCGCAGTTCTGATCTCTGAGCGATTCTATATCGCTTTTCAGCGTACTCAGCTCGGGTGTGTTGTTTTTGTAGCTTAAAAAGCCTACCCTTACTCCGTTTACTTCTTCTATGCAGCTAACGCCGTTGACCGCAAAGCCTATGCCCGCCAGCCGCAGCGCCTCGACCGTGTCGTTAAAGCCCTGTGATTTATAGTCGCGCGAATGGTTGTTGCCCAGCGACACGACCTCTATAGAGCCTTCCAGCAGCATGTTTCGGTAGAGCGGGTCGCCCTTAAAGCAAAACGTCTTGCCTTCAACCTTGTCGTCGGATTTGGTCAGCGCGCATTCCAGATTGACTATAGTAAGGTCATCGCTGGCAAATACCGGCAGTACGCCCCGGAAGAAGTAGCCGTAATCGCCGTCCTGCCGCTCCAGCTCTTCGGGCAGAGAATTGCTGTAACCCAGCCGCGGGTCGTAGCCCAGCGTGCAATCGCCCGCCGCGCTTATGGTTATGCTGACCGGCGTGGGTTCAGGCGTGGGCATCAGCGCTTCGGTGGGCGCCGTCGTGGGTTCGGGCGCAGCGGTTGCCATGCTTACCGGCAATACGACCTTCTGCCCGCCGTCTTTTATCAGTTCGCCATCGTCGGGTGCGCATACGCTCGGCCACAGCAGCATCATGAGTACCATCGCCGCCGTGCACAAAAATCGCAATGCGGCATTGATCGCGTGCATATGCCTTAGCTGTTTGCGCAATGCAATGTCGCGCCGCCGTTCGGCGTTGGGCGAGGTTTGCGCTGCGCTCGCCTGTCGGTTGTTCTCTCGCTGGACAGGTCGGGTTTGCGGCTGTTTAGGCGGTTTGACCTGCGCAGTCTGCGTGCGCAGCGGTCTGCCGCTGTCGTGCTCTGCCGTATGGCGCGGAGGTTGAGCCTGTCTTTGTTTAGTCGGCTGACGCGGCGGTTCGGCATTGCGCATCTGCCGCTGTTCAACCGGCTTGCGCGGCTGCTCGGCATTAACTCTTGTAAAGCCGTTATACTCCTGCCTTTGTCTTACGGGCTGGCCTTGCGGCTCTACCGATATGCGCTTAGGCTGTTCAGGCTGGCGCGCCGCCATTGTGGATTTATTGCCGGACTGCGCTTCCCGCCTTGGCATTATCTCCTGCCTGCCCTGAAACACCGACTGCTGTTCATGTGTCGGACGTGTGTTTCTTGGTTCAGGCGCGTGTGCGTGCGAAGCACTTCCCTCGCGGCGCGCGCGCGTGCGGCCCTGAACCGACGCGTCCGCAGTCGTGCGGCGCAATTCAGGCGGCACTTCGTGATGTGACCGAGTCTGTCCGCCCGGCTCAGCTGTGCGCGGCGCAGTCTGTGCGGGGCGCGCCGCGGTACGTATATCGTGCCTGTTCGCTTCGCCCGCCTGCCTGTCACGCCTTACGGGCTGAACATCTCGTGCATTTGGCGGCGCGGTATGCGACGATGCGCGCGGAGTATAGCCCTGTTCAGCCGCCCGAGATGCTGTTTGCGCGGTACGCGGCTTTTGCTGCGGCGCGGCTGGCTGCGCAGTTGTGCGCGGCTCGGCTCGCGTGGGAGCGGCGTTTTGTGCGCGGCGCTGGCTGCGCCTTATGTATTCCTCCGGAATATGCGCTCCCTCCCTATTATAAAATCTGTCATTATTATACAACATATATCCGCGCATGTCCAGAAGCGGCGCAGCGCGCATTTAAATGCATTAATCTGCCCATTTTTCGCGTAAAGCGCGCCTTTTTGCAGCAAGCGCCAGCTATTTAACCAAATCTATGTAATATACGGCGCGAATCAGGCAACCAATCCGCATTTATGCGCGTCTTATATACGGATTTTAAAATATCAGGAGGGGTTCCCGCAATGAAAAAGCTGATTAGCATAATACTGTGTACGATAATGATGGCCCCCACGGCCATGGTGTTTGCAGATTCGGCCGACAGCGAGGACGGCGGACTTGGCGACCTTGCGATAAGCGCCGTCGCCGACGTTAACCGCGAGGCCGATTCCACCATACTGCGTGCCGCGCTCATGAGCAGCCGCATGTCGTGTCTTGCGCTCCATGCCGACGGCTGGGCTTCTCAGGCCGACATAACCGATCTGTGGGGGCCGGTATACGGCTACATTAATACGTTCAACGATTACAGCAAGCAGCCCATAAATGACGACGGCGCTTTATCTATACCCGCCGATTACGTCCGCAAAGTATTTGAGGACATGTACGGCGAAAAGTACGACGAGCTGCCCGTTGTAAGCCGCATGTACTCTTCGGTCATAGTTTATGACGAGAAAAACGACGCTTACAACATATCCCCCGCCGACGGCGAGGGCATTTACGCCGTACTTAGCGACATAAGGCTTACGGGCGACGACGTGTCGGCTGCGAAGGGCTCCGTCGTAATGACCTACACGATAAAGAGCGAGTACGAAAATGACGCAGAGCTGCGCACGGTCAGCATATATCTGGGCGCCAGCGACGTTTCCGCGTCCGGCCTTATGCCCGTCAGAGCGGAAGTGACTGAGCTTAACGCCGCAAACTGAGCCGCGCGCCAATAAACATTTACAGATTGTATATACATCGTACAATTACATGCCGCAAAATCAGCCGGTTTTGTGATATAATGTTGTGGGCGGGCTGCGGCGCAGAGCACGCGGTCCGCTTATATATTTTAACGCGCTTACGCGTCCCCTGCTTTGAGCCGGCTCACGGCCTTGAGCGCGGGGCTGATCCGGCAAACTGATACTGGAGGTAATCATACATTATGGAAAATACACGCGCGGGCTACCGTGTGCTTATCGCCGACGATGATCCCAACGTTCATCAGTCGCTCAACGTATATTTTCGCAAGGAAGGCTATGACGTAATATCCGCCTACGACGGCGAAGAGGCCATCGAAAAAGCCAAGTCGCTGCACCCCGACATGATCGTGCTGGACATAATGATGCCCAAGGCCGACGGTCTGACCGTGTGCCGCGAGATTCGCCGCGACATGACCACGCCCATAATAATGCTGACCGCAAAGGGCGAGGAGATCGACAAGCTGCTGGGTCTGGAACTGGGCGCGGACGACTACATAACCAAGCCCTTCTCCCCCCGCGAGGTCGTGGCGCGCATAAAGGCCGTACTGCGCCGCATACACGAGCAGCGCGACGAAAAGAAGAATACCGAACTGCGCATAGAAAATCTGGAGATCAATATGGCGTCGTTCACCGTAAAGCTGGACGGCCAGATCGTGCCCTGCACGCCCAAGGAGATCGAAATTATCTGGTGTCTGGCCAGCAATCCGGGACTGGTATTCTCGCGCGAACACCTGCTGCAGAGCATATGGGGTTACGACTTCCTGGGCGACACCCGCGCGGTTGACAGCCACATAAAGCGCATCCGCGCCAAGCTGTGCCGCGACACGAACCATTGGGACATAAAGACTGTATGGGGAGTTGGCTATCGCTTTGAAATGGTTTCATAACGCGCCCGCCGCGGACGCGGCACAGCCTGCGGACGCGCCGCCTGCGGAGAAGCGCAAGAAAAAAACCAAGCAGAATAGCAAAAAAGCCAAAGCGGGAGCGCGTGCAAAACGTGCGCCCGCTAAAAAGCATATATTGCGAAACCGCATACGCGCGCTGTTTGGCAAAGCGCCCATCGCCGCGAACACGCCGCCGCGCCGCTCGCGGCTGTTTACTCAGCTGCTTTTAAGCTTCCTGTGCCTGATAATCGTGACTGTATTCATCGCGGGCACGCTGAACGCGACGCTGGTGCGCAACTATGTTCAGGACTCGGCCATGCAGACATTGCTTGCGCGCGCAAAGGACATCGCCAGCCTGATGGTGCGACCCGGCGGCAGTCTCAAGGTCATAAACGTTCAGCAGCTGGACGAGTGGGAGCGCTTTACGGATGCGCAGGTCATACTGATAAACACCGACATGACGTTAATAACGCGCCAGACGCTGCGCAACCGCAGGCTGACCGTGACGCGCGCGGTGGAGGAAAGCTCGGCCATTGAAGACGCGTCCACCGCCGCTTCATCGGATCAGTCGGATGCATACTCCGAAGCGGCGGAGGCGCTGCCCGACGGCGCGCAGATACTCAGTGCCATAGATTATGAGCTGGTGTCGCGCGTACTGGCAGGCAATACCGTGTCCGACGTGCGGCAGTTTGATTTTATGGAGGGCACATGGGCGTTCGCGGGCACTCCGATAATGTCGGGCAGCCGCGTTGACGGCGCGGTGCTGCTGTGTCAGCCGCTTTCGCAGATAAGCGATATATCGCGCAATATATCCTTTATCATGCTGATTGCGGTTTCGGTCACGACCGTGTTCGCGATAATACTTTCGCTGCTGCTGACCCAGCGCACGGTTCAGCCTATCGCCGCAATGACGCGCACGGCGCTGCGCATGGCGGGCGGCAATTACGGCGAACGCGTAACCATACCCACCACTGCCGAAATTGCGCAATTGGGCGAATCGCTCAACCTGCTTTCGGGCAACCTCAGCACGACCATACGCTCGCTCAATCAGGAAAAGGTCAAAATGGAGCTGGTGCTTTCGGGCATAGGCGAAGGCATACTCGCAGTCAATCAGTTGGGCAAGATGGTTCACTGCAACGACGCGGCGGTGAAGCTGCTTGAATTGCAGGAAGACGACGCGCAGCTGGACGTATACCAGCTTACCGAGCGCAGTCCGCTGATAGGTATGCTGATACAGGTGCTCGAAACCGGCGAGGGCCTGAGCGGCGGCTGGAAAAACGGCGCGGGCCAGTCGGTCGCGGCGACTGTCTCCCCCATACGCATGGGCGACGATCTGATGGGCGCGGTAGGACTGGTGCGCGACGTGAGCGAAGCCGAGCGGCTGGAGCAGCTAAGGCGCGACTATGTAGCCAACATATCGCACGAACTGCGCACGCCGCTGACCGGCATACGCGGCATGGTGGAGCCGCTTATCGACGGCGTATACGAAACCGAGCAGGAAAAGCAGGAGTGCTATCAGATCATATATCAGGAAACGCGCAGGTTGGAGCGGCTCATAACCGACATGCTGGACATAAGTCGGCTGCAGGACGGCCGCATACATATCGAGCTTGAGGAGATGCAGATACACGGCATACTCGAGGCGGCGGCGCGCCGTCTGGAGCGCCGCGCGTCCGACGAGGGCGTGCGCCTGCGCGTGGAGCCCGGCCCCGACCCGGTCGTGCTGGGCAACGAGGACAGGATAATGCAGGTGCTTATAATCCTTATCGACAACGCGCTCAAGTTCACGCCGTCCGGCGGTTCGGTCACGCTGCGCACGCGCATTGCGGATGGGATGCTGTGGATCTCGGTGCGCGACACGGGCGCGGGCATAGCCAAAGAAGACCTGCCCTACATATTCGAGCGGTTCTACAAGGCCGACAAGTCGCGCATGGAAACGCGCGGCACGGGCTTGGGACTGGCTATTGCAAGGCTGGTAGTTGAGCTTATGGGCGGCACGATATGGTGCGAAAGCGAAGTCGGGCGCGGCTCGTCGTTCGAGTTCTCGGTACAGTTGGCTCAAGCCGAGGATGCGGTGGAAGCAGACTTGCCTAATGCTCTGCCTAAACCCGACGCTAAGGCCGTTCATGAAGCGGTCGATAATGGCGATGTTAAGGCAGTCAATGCTGCTGACAAGCCTAAACCTGCCCCGTCCCCTGCCGAGTCAGGCGACGTTCCCGAGTCGGTAAAGGCTCAGGCGCAGATACGCGAGGTTGCGGCGGCAGCGGGCGTTGAGGATGAGAATATCGAGTTTGACGAGCTACTGGAAATGCTGCTGAACGATGGTGGAAAAGGCAAATCGAGCGATACTGACGGCAATGATCGGAAAGGTTAGACACGTTTTTGTGCGGGCGCAGTTTTCAGAGCTGCGCCCGCATTCATCTTTTGTCAAATTATTTTTGCATTCACAGTGCGGCAAACAAGTCGCTATTTGGCATCAGCTTCTGAAACCATGCGTTATCATACTTCTTCCGATCTGAGTTCGCAAAACCCCGGCACGAACCCGGCCTTCAGCGCCACGCGCAGCGAGTCCATGTGCGAAAGCTCCGTGTTATAAAACGGCACTTTGCCCATATCCATGACTTTGCGGCTCATTTCAGCAATAAGCGCCGCGTCGTAGCCGTGCCCGTCTGAAAACGAATTTATCCCCAGTTCCCACAGGTATTCGCCGTTGTCGGTCGCGCCCGCCACGGCGCACATCTCGCCGCGCGCATCGTACAGCGCCATGCCCAGCGCGTTTGAAACATAATCGTCGTACACAAACGCCTCGTCAGCGCGTCCGTCGGATTCAAAATCGGCGATCTGCCGCGGCGTAAGTTGTTCAAAGCGCAGCCCGGGCTCAGCGGCGCGGAAACTGTCGCAAGGCGTAAGGTATAAGCGTGCGCTAGAGTGTGTCTCAAAAATGGAAATCCGCAAGTTCGAGCAGATTTTGCGTCAGTTCAAGGAAGAGACCCGAAGGCTTAGCAGCGCTAAGTCGAGGGTTGATGACGCAGAAATGGCGCAAAAGATGCCGAAATTGCAGATTAAGGAATTTTTGAGACACACTCTAGCTATCTGCCAGCCGAACTCGCTCAGTTTTTTATCGATTGCGCGCAGTGTGCCGGGATTAAAGCCCCACTCCGCCGACATGCGATGCGCCAACACGTCACGGCACCAGTCCGCACGCCGCTCATCCGCGCATATAACCAGCTTGCCATTAAATGAAAGTATTGACAGCGCACTCGTGCCGGTCGCGTACCTGTGCTGGCCGGGACAAGCGCGCGGCGCAGTAATCAGCGTGGTTTTATTATCAAAGTCGTGCGGCGCACAGTTATAATCCAACGCAAACTGCTTTTTGCACAGATCAATTATCCCACTCCGAAGCATTTTTCTGTTTTCCTCCAGTATAAGAAAATCCTCCCTGCAATTGCAGGGAGGATCAATATCATGTCAGTCGGTCAGCCCGCGTTGCCATGCTCGACGTGCGTATCGGGCGCGTCGTTCTTGGGCAGCGACGGTATACCTTCGATAAGTATCGGCTTGGCTTTGCCCTTGACCGCATCTTCGGTTATCACGCATTTGGCCACGTCGGTGCGCGAAGGCAGATCGAACATGGTGTCCATCATCACATGCTCTATTATCGCACGCAGGCCGCGCGCGCCGCTCTTGCGCTCAAGCGCCTGTTCGGCTATCGCCGTCAGCGCCTCGGGCGTGAAGTCCAGCTCAATGCCGTCCAGCTCCATCAAACGCTGATACTGCTTAACCAAAGCGTTCTTCGGCTCGGACAGTATGCGCACCAGTGCCGTCTCGTCCAGCGGGTCGAGCGCAACCATTACCGGCAGACGGCCCACGAACTCGGGTATCAGGCCGAACTTCAGCAGATCCTCGGGGCGCATCTGCTTGAGGATATTATCGCTCAGGCGCTCGTGCGCGTTGTGAATCTCCGCGCCGAAGCCCATTACCTTCTTGCCCACGCGGTTTTCGATTATCTTGTCGATGCCGTCGAACGCTCCGCCGCAGATGAACAGTATGTTCGTGGTATCGATCTGTATGAACTCCTGATGCGGATGCTTGCGCCCACCCTGCGGCGGTACGCTGGCCACTGTGCCCTCGAGCATCTTCAACAGTGCCTGCTGTACGCCCTCGCCGGACACGTCGCGCGTTATCGACACGTTCTCGCTCTTGCGGGCGATCTTATCGATTTCGTCGATATAGATTATGCCGCGCTGAGCCAGTTCAATATCGTAATCCGCGTTCTGGATAAGGCGCAGCAGTATGTTTTCCACATCCTCGCCCACGTAACCGGCCTCAGTCAGGCTGGTTGCGTCGCCGATTGCGAACGGCACGTTGAGCACCTTCGCCAGCGTCTGCGCCAGATAAGTTTTACCGCAGCCGGTCGGGCCGACCATCAGTATGTTGGACTTTTGCAGCTCGACATCGTTTTTGCGGCTGGGATTCTGTATCCGCTTATAATGATTGTATACGGAAACGGCCAGCGCCTTTTTTGCTGCTTCCTGACCCACCACGTACTGATCCAGTACCGCCTTCAATTCGGCGGGCTTGGGCAGCGCAGTGCTTTCCATATGATTGTGGGAACCGGTATCCTCGGCCACTATCTCCTGACAGAGGCTTACGCACTCGTCGCAGATATACACGCCCGGTCCGGCTACTATTCGGCGCACCTGATCCTGCGGTTTGCCGCAGAAAGAGCATTTAACGAGCTTGCCGACCCGCTCATCGCCTTTTGCCATTTTTCACCTCATATCGGGATATACCCTTTTTAACGCCGCGGCGGAATGATTTCGTCAATCAGACCGTACTTGAGAGCCTCGTCGGCGTCCATATAGTTGTCGCGCTCGACGTCCTTGGCGATAGTCTCCAGCGGTTGGCCGGTCATTTCGCTAAGCAGCTGGTTCATTTTCTTTTTGGTCTTCAGTATCTGTTCGGCCTGTATGGCTATATCGGTCGCCTGACCGCGCGCACCGCCCGACGGCTGATGGATCATTATCTCCGCGTTAGGCAGAGCCTTGCGCTTGCCTTTGGCGCCCGCCGCCAGCAAAAACGCGCCCATCGACGCCGCCATGCCTATGCATAGCGTGGAAACTTCGCACTTGAGGTAGCGCATCGTGTCATAAATCGCCATACCCGCGGTGACAGAACCGCCTGGGCTGTTGATATAAAGCGATATATCCTGATCGGGATCATCCATTTCAAGAAACAGCAGCTGAGCGACGATGATATTAGCCAGATCGTCGTCGATCTCGCCGCCCAGGAACACGATGCGATCCTTAAGCAGGCGCGAATAGATGTCGTATGACCGTTCGCCTCGGTTGGTTTGTTCAACTACTACTGGCACCAGATTCATATTGGAACGCACCTCCTCCGTTGCGGGCTTACCGCAACCCGCGCCGCGAAAAACGGCGCGTTATATTTCGGGCCGCCTGTTACGGCGGCCCGGTGTGAACGCCTTATTCAGCCTTGTCCTCGGCCTTTTCTTCGGTCTTAGGCTCTTCGGCGGGCTTGTCGATGTACTTGGCTTCCTTCTTGAGCATGTCGACGGTCTTCTGGAGCTTTACGATGTCGCCGATATACTCCATATCGTCCGCGGTCAGCTTCTCCTTGAACTCCTCGGGAGTCTGATGCGCCTGCTTGGCGAACTCGTCGATCTTATCGGAGATCTCGTCGTCAGTGGGCGTTACATTCTCGGCGGCGGCGATCGCCTTCAGGGTCAGCTCGGTGCGTACGCGGCGCTCGGCCTCGGGCGCATACTGCTGGCGCATGGTGTCGATGGTCTGGCCGGTGTACTTCATGAAGTCCTGCAGAGTGATGCCCTGCATACGCATACGCTGAGCCATGGTGTTGATCATCTGGTCAGCCTGGCGCGAAATCATGGCCTTAGGCAGATCGATTTCAGCGTTGGCAACGATCTTGTTGACCAGCTCGTTTTCCATCTGAGCGTCGGCCTGCTCCTTAGCCTGCTCCATCAGCTTGTCGGCGATGCTCTTCTTGTACTCTTCGAAGGTGTCGAACTCGGACACGTCCTGAGCGAAATCGTCGTCCAGCTCGGGCAGTTCCTTTACCTGAACGGCCTTTACCTTGCACTTGAACACGACGGGCTTGCCGGCCAGTTCGGGCGCATGATACTGCTCGGGGAAGGTGACGTTAACGTCGCGGTCTTCGCCGGCCTTAGCGCCAATCAGCTGATCCTCAAAGCCGGGGATGAAGGTGCCGGAGCCCAGCTCCAGCTCGTGATCCTCAGCGGTGCCGCCTTCGAACTGATTGTCGCCGTCAAAACCGGCGTAGTCAATCAGCACGGTGTCGCCCTTTTCGGCAGCGCGGTCAACCTCGACCATGCGGGCCGCGTTCTCGCGAGCCTTTTCGATCTCCTTATCCACATCGGCGGGATCGACGGTGGGCTCTACCTTAACCACTTCGATGCCCTTGTAATCGCCCAGCGTTACGTCGGGGGTTACGAATACTTCGCAGGTAAAGATCAGATCCTTGCCGCGCTCAATCTGAGTGAAATCAATCTGAGGACGATCGACGACGTTGAGCTTGTTCTCGTCGACTACCTTATCGTATATCTCGGGGAAAATCTCATCGAAGGCATCCTCGTAAAATACCGCGGGGCCATAATGGGACTCGATTACCTTCAGCGGAGCCTTGCCCTTGCGGAATCCGGGGATATTTATGCGCTTTACGTTCTTGCGATAGGCCGCGTCCAGGCCCTCATCGAACTTCGCCGCCTCGATTTCAAAGGAAATCTTGACCTTATTGGACGAGATCTTCTCTACAGTTGCCTTCATGTATGTACATCCTCCCAAATCGACTATAAGCCGCTTATTGTTGCTCACATTCTTTAATTTTACCATACGCGCGGCGGTTTTGCAACAGTTATTCGGATTATCCGCTGTCCATCGCCGATTCAAAGCACCCTCTGCCTTAAATCAGCGCGCATACACGCCGCTTTATAAAAGGATGGCTCTACTATTATAAGTCTAAATTGAGGAGAATAAACATGAAAATCGTAATCATTATGCTAAATCGGCGCGCACTTTTAGTCGTCATAGTGCAATCGAAGCGCTTTTAAGCGCATATCGAAATTTCAGGCGATGAGACCCTTCCTATTATAAATGCGCTTTGAAACGCCGCACAGTCATTTTGCAAGGCATTAAGTTCTGCCCCCGTTTCTCCATTTGCGCGCGCAAAAACCTTTCAAAGCATTATATGCGTTTGAGCACGACTTTATGAACCGCTCTTAAAATATCCGCTATCCGACAAAAAAGGCATGGCGGTTAAACAAATAAGACATCGCTTCCGCGCGCTTGCCAAGTTCAAAATTGGTCACTACAATAGTTGGTAACAAGTCCAATCTTTCGGGGGTACTTTATATATGCGAATCAGGAATTTTGCGACGCTGACCGTCGCTGCCGCGATGTGCATGAGCGCGGCTGGCGCGCTGGCCGATACGATTACGTTCGAGGGCAGCGTCGCGCCATCTAAAACGTGCGAGGTTTATGCGGACGTGGGCGGCGCAGCGCTGTCGGTGGACGTCGATCCCGGCGAAACGGTTAAGGCAGGCAGTCCCATCGTGACCATCAAGACCAGTAAGGTTTACGCCGCGTACGACGGCATGGTTTCGGGCGTGTTTGCTCAGCCCGGCGACGCGGTGCAGGATGCAGTCAGCCGCTACGGCGCGGTGATGTATATCGAGCCGACCGCACGCTATACGATAACCGCCTCAACCGAAAATGCCTATAACAAGGCCGATACCAAGTATGTACACATTGGCGAGAAAGTGTATCTGAGTTGCTATTCCGACGGTGACCACACCGGCGAAGGCCGCGTCACGGCGGTAAACGGCTCTGCTTACACCGTCGAGGTATACGACGGCGAGTTTATCCCCGGCGAGACTGTGAGCATATTCCGCACCGAGCGCCACAAGTCCTCCAGCCGCATAGGCCGGGGCGAGCTTGCGCGCGCTGATTCCATCGCGGTAAGCGCCGCGTCTGGTTCGATAGTCAGCATGGCCGTAAGCGACGGCGACGAGGTAAAGCGCGGCGATCTGCTGTTCGAGACGGTGGACGGCACGTTCGACGGTCTTATCGCAACGGGCAACGCGATAACCGCGCCCGTAGACGGCAGCGTCGCGTCTATAAACGTAACTGCCAGCGCACAGGTCGCCGAGGGCATGGCGGTCGCCACGATATACCCGGCAGGTGCAATGCGTATCGAGGCCGAGGTGGATGAATCCGACCTCAGCTCCATTTCCGTGGGCGACAAGGTATCGATCGAGCTGGACTGGAACCGCGACGAGGACGTTAAGTATGACGGCGTAATCAGCATGATTTCGACCATCGCCGACTCAAACAGCATCGGCAGTGCAAAGTACGTCGTGTACATCGACTTCACGCCCGACGAGAACACGCGCTACGGCATGAACGCGGTCATAAGCACGCTGGACGACGGCGCGGCTGACGACGCGTCAGATTCCGAAGGCTCGTCCGATAACTGACGCACATCCCCTGCCCTGCTTAGCGCCGTCCCGACGATACGGGCGGCGCTTTGACTTTATCGCGCACAACTGGTATAATGATGGAATAACGGCTTAAATGGCGTGATTTTAATGAGTGCTGTTTTGCCGCCGTAAACGGAAAGGCGGTTTCATATTTTGTCTAAGACACTTGTACTGGCCGAAAAGCCGTCGGTTGCGCGCGACATTGCGCGCGTGCTGGGCGTGCGCGGCGCGTCCGGTTCGACGGCAGACGGCTTTATGGAGTCCGACGACTGGATAGTCACATGGGCGCTGGGACACCTTGTGGCGCTGAGCGAGCCGGACGCTATCGACCCCAGATATAAGGCGTGGCGCATGGACACACTTCCCATGCTTCCCGACGACATACCCCTGCGCGTTATCGAAAAGACCAAGAAGCAGTTCGGCGTGGTAAAAAAGCTGATGCACCGACGCGACGTGGGCCAGATAGTATGCGCCACCGACTCCGGGCGCGAGGGCGAATTAATCTTCCGATATATATACAAGCAGGCCGAGTGCAAAAAGCCGTTCTCGCGGCTGTGGATTTCGTCGATGACCGACGAGGCCATCAGCGAAGGTTTTGCGCATCTCAGGCCGGGTTCGGTCTATGACAACCTTTACGAAAGCGCACGCTGTCGCTCGGAGGCCGACTGGCTGGTGGGCATGAACGCGTCGCGCGCATACTCGATCAGGTATAACGCGTGGCTGTCGGTGGGACGCGTGCAAACGCCCACGCTGTCGCTTATCTGCGCGCGCGATACTGAAATTTCCGATTTTAAGCCTGAGGATTATTTTGAGGTGCGCGCGCTGTTCGGCGCGTCGGAAGAAGCCGCCATGCAGGCGCAGGCTGTTCAGAACAGTCAACCCCATGCTCAGGCAGAAAGCGCAGCCAGCCCGATCAGCCCCGTCCAAATCGCGGCGCGCATACGCGAGGAAGTCGCCGCGCGCAAGAACTCGCTAGACGCGCGCCCCGGCGAATACACGGGCGTATGGCTGGGCACTGCCGAAAAGAACCCCACGCGCATAAGCGACAAAAGCACCGCGCGCACAATAGCCGACGAGGTGCGCGGCAAGTCCGCCGCCATCGAAAGCGTAACTCGGCAGGATCAGCAGACATTGCCACCGCTGCTGTACGACCTGACCAGCTTACAGCGCGACGCAAACCGGCTGATGGGGCTGTCGGCCAAGCAGACGTTGGACGCGGCGCAGGCGCTTTACGAGCGGCACAAGCTGATTACCTATCCGCGCACAGACAGCCGACATCTGACGCACGACATGGCCGCACAATTGCCCGCAGTGATAAGCGCTCTGCCCGCCGAGTACGGCGAGCTGGTCAGCCGCCTGCCCGCACTGGACAATATCGGCGCAAATAAGCGCATATTCGACGACAGCAAGGTGTCCGATCACCACGCGCTGCTGCCCACGCGCAAGCAGGCGCACCTGAACATGCTGCCGCCCGCCGAACGCGGCGTATACGACTTGATCGTAAGACGGCTGCTGGCGGCGCTGTACCCACCCTATAAATTCATCAAGTCGGAGATATTCACGCGCGCCGAATCGCACAAATTTGTCAGCCGCGGCATAGCGCCGGTCGATATGGGCTGGAAGGCGGTTTACAGGGGCGTGGACGAGGACGAGCGCGAACCCGTACTGCCCGATGTGCGCAAGGGCGACGTGCGCGTGACGCTTTCGTCACAGGCGCAAGCCAAAAAGACCCAGCCGCCCAAGCCGTACACCGACGCAACGCTGCTTCAGGCGATGGAGAACGCGGGGCGCACAATCGCCGACGAGGAGCTTAAACAGGCCATGAAGGACTCCGGCCTGGGCACGCCCGCCACGCGCGCCGCGACGATCGAGCGGTTGATCGAGGTGGGCTATGTCGGCCGCTCGGGCAAGTCACTCAAGACCACGCCCAAGGCGCAAAGCCTGATGAAGATACTGCCCGAGCAATTGCTCTCGGCCGAAACCACCGGCAAATGGGAACGCGCATTGGGCCGCATCGCGCGCGGCGAGGGGCAGATCACCCCGCAGGCGTTTCTGGATTCGATACGGCGCTTTTCCGCATTCATCGTTGAAAACGCCAAGACCAGCCAGACCGGCGTGGAGTTTGAAAAGCAGGGCGCGTCGCCCAAGCGCACTCAGCAGCACTACCTTATCGGTGCTAAGTGCCCGCAGTGCGGCGGGCGCATACTGGAAAGCGCGCGCGCGTTCGGGTGCGAGCACTGGCGCGAGGGGTGCAAGTTCACGATATGGAAGGACGCGCTTTCCCGGCAGGACGCAAACATGCCCGCGATAACCGCGACCGCTGCAAAGAAGCTCCTGAAAGGCGAAGACGCGGTCGTCGGCAAAAAGCTGGTGCGCATACTGAACGGCCGCCCCTGCATCGTGGGCGATGCGCCGCCCAAGCCGCCGCTGCCCGCATCTTCCCGCTCGAAGGGTTAAGTTCAGGCACATATCGAAGTTTGCGCCGCCTGTTCCTGCAAAATTGCGGCTTTGCGCTGCTGATTACGGCAAATTTATGAATAAACGCATTCGTGCTTTACAACTTGCCCTGAAAAGTTGTATAGTATAGTAAAGGGCAACTCGATAAACGGAGGTAGCTTTATGTATTCTCAAAACGACGCAACAGTAAACGACGCGCGCATTAAAAAGATAGTGTGCGTGCTCGTAATAGCGCTGATTTTGGGCATAGTCGCGCTCGTTCCCACGCTGATGTACCGCATCCAATGGGCGACCGATCTGGTGTCCTGCCTGTTCGGCGCGTTTATAATATTTTTCTGGAGTCTCAAGCTGACGCCGCTGATTTACTACCGCAAGTTCCTGCGCGAAATGAATAACGGCATGACGCACGAGATGGTGGCCGAGTTCGTGGGCATATCGCCCGACCTCGCCACGCACGACGGCGTGAGCGCGCATGTGTTCGAGATGAGCGAAGGCCCCAAGGAAAAGGGCGAGGATCTGCGCACGTTCTACTGGGACGCGTCCAAGCCCCTGCCCGAGATAAAGCCGGGCGAAATGCTGCGCGTAACGTCGCACGGCGGATTCGTGATCGGCTGGCAGAGAGTTTAATCGGAGAGTGAACGATTTATGCACATTGCCGTATGCGTGACCGGCCAGAGTACCTGCGAGCGGCTGATACACGAGGGTGCGGCGCTTAGGCGCGGGAATGAGGACGAGCTGTATGTGCTGCACGTCGCCAAAAAGGGCGCGCAGCTGCTGGGCGATCAGAGCGAAGCCGACGCGCTGGAGTACCTTTTCAAGATAAGCCATCAGTATGGCGCGAACATGGTAATGCTGCGCGCCGACAACACCGCCGACGCGATAATCAGGTTCGTACAGAAAAACGACGTAAGCACGCTGCTGCTGGGGCGCGCGGGCAAGCCGCGCGAATGGGATCTGGCGGCCGAGCTGAAGCTGCGCCTGCCCGGCATTGATATACGCACCGTATGGGCCGAATGACATTATGCTCCGCTCAATTTGCGGAGCTTTTTATGTGCCTTCGCGCGCCCGCTGCCTATGCGATATGCTCCCCGGCTGCTCCAATGCACTGTAAAACGATTTGCCAACATTCGGCGAAGTTATGCTCGACAGGTTAAAATTGCGTAATTTACCGTAGTGTAACTCAGCAACGCACATTGCTGTACTTCTGTAACTTATCAGCATTTACTTGCACTTTTCAAAAAGAGAAAAATGCAAGCATACTACTCAAATCAGTACCTCTAGTTTTATTGATATACCCCATCAGTATTTAATGTGGGTTATTATCACTCATTTAACATACTTTGTATTCAATCGCCGCCAATTAGAAATTTTTCATTATTTTCTAATTAATCTCACAAAACACCGCTCGACATCCGATTTTACAGTTGACATTAATCACGCCATATGATATTATATGTGTAATACCGATAGATAGTGAGGGGTTTTTTCATGCGAAACGGCAATGCTGCTGGCTCGGTTGCAACCAGTAAACCTCGCCAGGGGCGCATAAACAGAGAATTGCTCAAGGAAAACGTTGAGCTTTACTCAATTATGCTGCCTGTACTTGTACTTATCTTCATATTCTGCTACGTACCTATGTACGGCATAGTGATCGCGTTCCAGAAGTACGCGCCCGGCCGCCCGTTCCTGGCGTTCGACGGCAGCGTAAAGTGGGTAGGACTTAAGCACTTTACCGACTTTATCAACAGCGTTTACTTTGGCCGCCTGATCGGCAACACCATCAAATTGAGCCTGCTCAACCTGGTGTTCGGTTTCCCGCTGCCGATTATCTTCGCTCTGCTGTTGAACGAAGTGCGTCAGGCGCGCCTGCGCAAGGTATGCCAGACGATAAGCTACCTGCCCTACTTCATATCGATGGTTGTCGTGGCCGGTCTTGTGGTTTCGTTCATACAGACCAACGGCCTGTTCAATAACTTGGCGGCCGCAATGGGATTCGAGCGCTCGGCATGGAGAAACAGCCCCTCGGCGTTCCCGGTCATATATACCATAACCAACGTATGGAAGAGCTTCGGCTTTAACAGCATACTTTATATGTCGGCCATAACCGCGATAGACACGTCGCTGTATGAGTCGGCAAGGCTGGACGGCGCGACCCGTATGCAGCAGGTCATACACGTGACCATCCCCTCGATAATGCCTACCATAGCGATCATGCTGATAATGGCCGTGGGCGGCATAATGGGCTCCAACACCGACCTCATCCTGCTCCTTTACACCTCCGCCACTTACGAGACGGCCGACGTTATCGGCACGTATATCTACCGCGTGGGTATTCAGGGCGGTAAATTCAGCCAGACCGCCGCTATCGGCCTGTTCGCCACCGTCATCAACTTTGTGCTGGTGTTCGGCGCAAACAAGATAAGCAACCGTCTAACCGGTTCCGGTCTGTGGTAAGAAACGCCGAGCTGAGCGAAAGGAGTAAGTCAACCCATGTCCAAGAATAAAGAGCCTAAGGTCAATAAGAACTCCCGCATACACGAGGGTTCGCTGGCCGGCGATATAGCGATATACGCGATAGTCATACTGCTGTGCCTTGTATGTCTCTACCCGATGTACTTCGTATTGGTAACGTCGCTGTCCGATCCGGCGTACGCGCAGCAGATGACCACCTATCTGTGGCCCAAGTCTCAGACGGGCGTGTATCTGGGCGCGTATAAGCGCCTGTTCAGCGACACGACCATGTGGGGCGCATACAAAAACACGATTATATATACTATCGTGCCTACTGTGCTGATGATAGTCACCTGCGCGCTGTGCGCGTATCCGCTGACCTCGCCCAAGCTGATCGGCCGCAAGGTATGCAATGTATTCCTGCTGATACCGATGTACTTCAGCGGCGGACTCATACCCACCTTCCTCTTGATGACCAAGCTGCACCTGTACGATAACATGTGGGCGGTCATAGTGCCCGCGTCGTTCAGCATATGGTACATAATACTGACGCGAACCTACTTTGCGTCCATACCCGAGGAGCTGCGCGAGGCCGCCAAGATAGACGGCGCGAACAACTACCGCTGTCTGTGGAACGTGTACCTGCCCAACGCAAAGCCCATACTGGCGGTTATCGCGATATACACGCTGGTTGCCCGCTGGAACAGCTGGTACGACGCGATGATCTATATTCCCAACCCCGATTTGCAGCCGCTCCAGCTTTACCTGCGCCGCGTGCTGATCGACCAGACGGTCGACCTTACCGCCACGCTGAGCGCTGAGGATATGGAAGCGCTGATACTTAAGCAGATGTCCAACGACCAGCTTAAGTACGCTATGATAATCTTCACCACCGCGCCCATAATCGCGGCGTATCCCTTCCTGCAGCGCTACTTTGTAAAGGGCGTCATGGTTGGCTCGCTAAAGGGCTAAAAAAGGTTTGAGCATGGCAGGCGCCATGTGCAAATAAATAATTTAAGGGGGAAATACCTATGAAGAAGACTCTGGCTATGCTGCTCAGCCTGATGATGGTTATAGGTCTGTTCGCCGGCGTTACCGCCGTTGCCGACAGCACCGAGCCGACCACCATTTCCATACTGGGCTATGAGCGCAACATCTCCGAGAACACCAAGTTCAGCGAGGGCGAAAAGCAGGAGGTGTGGAACGCTCTGGAAAAGATGCTGGCTGATAACGGCGTAAAGTGCGAGTTTGAAATCATCGCCGATTCCGATCAGTACAAGACCACCATCCAGACCCGCCTGGCTTCCTTCTACAACATACCCGACATCTTCTGCGGCACCCTGACCCAGACCACCGACCTGCTGGACATGGCTGACAACGAGCTGATCCTGTCCATGAACGACGTGCTGGGCACCACCAAGGGCGACGCTTACAACTTCTTCTTCGGCGGCGAGGGCGACAAGGCCCGTCAGCTGATCTCCGACGAGAACGGCAACTTCTGGTGGATGCCCCGCATCCAGATCAACCAGCTGGACGGCGAAGAGATCGGCACCAGCATGGCGATCTGCATCCGCAAGGACTGGCTGGACACCCTGGGTATGGAAATGCCCACCGACCTGGATTCCTTCACCGCCGCCCTGCGCGCGTTCCAGGAGAACGACATGAACGGCAACGGCGTTAAGGACGAGGTTATGGTTTCCGATACCTCTTCTTTCGGCACTGGCATGAACCTGTGGTTCGGCATGACCACCTGCGACGGCACTGCGGTGGGCGTAAACATCACCAACGGCACCGTTGAGTCCCCGTGGTACTCCCCCGCTGTGAAGGACTACTTCACCTATGTAAACTCCCTCGTTAAGGAAGGCCTGCTGTCCTCCGACTTCATCGGCACCGACACTTCCTCCAGCGCGCTCGTATCCGGCAACCAGGTTGCTGCTTGCGAGTACTATCCGGTAGGCACCTATCAGGAAGCCAACGTTATCGCGGGCGGCGCTGATGACGCTTACTATGTAGGCATAATGCCTTTCGGCGCTGTTGACGGCGTTGAGGGCTTCACCTCCGAGGAGACCCCCTATCTGGTATACCTGCGTCAGTGCGTATCCAGCAACGCTTCCGACAAGCTGGAGGCTGTTGCCAAGTTCTACGACACCCTGTACTCTGAGGCTGGCCTGCAGCTGATGCAGTGGGGCGTTGAGGGCACCATGTACACCGTTAATGAAGACGGCACCGTCAATGATAACACCTCCGGTATGTCCTTCTCCGATAAGTCTGACAAGGGCTGGTGCGGCCTGGACGAACTTGCCCGCAACTTCTTCCCCACCGTGCGCCACAACGAGCGTTCCCTCGAAATCGCCAAGCTGGCCGACAGCCCTGTGACCAAGGGCCGCACCGAGAAGGCTGATTACGAGTACGCTACCGCGCACACCACCCCGCGTACCCCCAACGACAACAGCGGTTACTATGCGCTGGCGACCACCGAGGAGAACGAGATACTGGCTCAGTACACCACTGACCTGACCACCGCCTCCCGTGAAATCGCTGCCAAGCTGTCCCTGGGCGAGTACTCTGTGGACGATATGGATACCTACGTACAGCAGCTGAAGGACCTCGGTCTGGACGAGATCCTGGCCGTACGTCAGGCTCAGCTGGACCGCGCCAACGGTAAGTAATATTACCTGAAGCGTAGTTTACGCAAAGCATTTGGCATGGCCGGTAGAAATACCGGCCATGCCGTTTTTTATGCCCAAATAGCTTTTGGCAAAGCATATCCCCGGAGCAGCCGCGCATTGCTCCGGGGATATTTATATTGTTTGTTTAAGGTACATGTCGTAGCCTACACGCCCAGCAGCACGCGCGCCTTTGCGTCCGGATCGTCCACACATCGCGTCAGCAGCTCGGTTTCGCTTATCTCGCCCAGACAGTGCATCTGCTCGTCGGTCACGCGGAATACCGTCGTCTCGCCGCGCCTCAGCCCGCGCAGCAGCGCGCGCACGGGTGTATCTGCGTCCACCGCAACCACGCGCACGGGCAGGCAGCCGCCGCGTCTCAGCTCGTCGCCATGCGTCCACGCGAGCTGCCACGCGGTCTGCGTATCGCCCATGTACTCTCCCGCCGCCAGCGAGAACACGCATACCGCCGCAGCCATCAGCATGACCGGCAATCGGCCGCCGCACGCGCTGACCAACACGCACGCCATCAGCCACAGCGCCATTATCATGCCCAGTATGCCGCATACGTCGCTTGCGCGGCGCTCGCCAAACCGCTTTCTTAGCAGCGCGTGCAATATGCGTCCGCCATCCAGCGGCGATGCGGGCATCAGGTTAAACAGCGTCAGCGTGAGCGCTACGCCCGCCGTGTCTATAAGCAATGCATCGTCCAGCCCTTGCCCGGTCAGCAGGCACAGCACCGCCACACAAAGCGCGCTTGCAATCGGCCCGGCGGCAGCGATTAGCGCTTCATTGCGGGGCGTTATCAGCCGCGCATCCAGCTCCAGCGACGCGCCCAGCGGCGTAAGCCTGAGCCGCCCTATCGGTACGCCCAGCACGCGCGCACACGCGATATGCGCCGCCTCGTGTACGGCCAGCACGCCCAGCGTCATCGCCATCAGCCTGCCCTGCCCCAGCAGCGGCGCAAGCGCGCACAGCGCAATCAGTGCCGGGCTTACGCTTATGAAGCCGCCATGATGTGCAGCATTTGCGGGGCGTGCGCCGCGCCGAGTCGCTTTGCCTGAATCAATAGTATTATCAGTTTGGTACACATTTGTTTGTGTACCTGTCTTGCCCGCACGTTTTTTATTTGAATGCTTTTCAGGTTTATCGTCAGCCGCTTGCCCTGCCTTAGCATTTTCACGCAGCCCGGCGCGATACATGCGCCCGCTTTCCAGCAGTTCGACCGGCCCGTCTTCGTCGTCGGTGCCTATGGGCGCAAACTCTCGTCGAAAGAAATCGCGCATTGCGCCCCACCTCTGACGCTGTATCATCCTATGCCCAGATACGGCGACGGGTCGACGGGCTTGCCGCCGGAGCGCATCTCGAAGTATATGCGCGCGCCGTTTGTGCCCTCGGCACGGCCTATCTCCTGCGCGGCGGCCACGCTGTCGCCCACATTGACACTTACGTCGGACAGGAACGCGTATACCGTCTCGATGTCGCCATCGTGCCGTATGCGCACCGCCCAGTCGCCCGACGCGCCCTGTTCGATCTGGATTACCTCGCCCGCACGCGCGCTCTTGACGGCCTGATTCTGACCTGCGTACTCCAGCCACGGCTGGTTCTCCGAGTAGCTGTGCGTAATGTTGCCTGAGAACGGCGCGCTGTATTCACTGCCTGAGCCGCCGTTCCAGAACACCATTACGCTGTCGGGTATGACCTGCTTCACAAACCTGAGCTGGCCCAGCGTCTTATCCAGATCAACGCTCATGTTCACCGCGCCCGACATGGCTTCAGTGGCGCGCTGTGCCCACGGGAATGGCATTACCTTGAGCGACACCGCGCACATCAGCAATGAGCACGCGACCAGCGCTTCGCGTTTAAGCCTTGTCATGTTCCATACCTGCCCGGATGTATCGGTTCGATTGCGCGCGCGTCTGCGGCTCATGGGCGGGCGCACGGGGCGTACGCGCCGCTTCACGGCACGGGGCTTTGCCTCGACCGTACGCCTGCGCCAGCGCCATATGCCGCCAAATGCGCTTGTGCGGCGCACCTGCTCCTCGCGGCGGACGGAGCGCTTTATGTATTCGGTATCGTCTTCGGGCGGGCGATTTGCCGTGTATACCTTTATCACGGTATCGCCGTTGCGTTCAGTTGCCATACCATCACTCCCTCGGTGAGATAGTATGCCGCGCCGCGCCGATTAATGCGCACTAAAAACAGGCGAACCCGCTTTTGTTCAAAGCCGATTCGCCTGTCTGCCTTAAAATATGCTATGCCGTCTTACGCGCCGACGCGTGGCTCATAGCCGCGCGCTGTTTCCTGCGCTGTCTTAATTCCTGCCTATATCGGCACACCATCGACACGTTCAGTATTATCGCGATACTGGTCATATTGGTAAGCAGATTGGATCCGCCATAGCTCATAAACGGCAGTGGTATGCCTGTGACCGGCATTACGCCGATAACCATGCCTATGTTTTCAAACACATGGAACAGCAGCATCGCCATTACGCCCACAGTGAGCATGGAGCCAAAGCGATCCTCGATCTTGCGGCTGAGCACCAGCAAACGCAGAAGCATTATCAGATACAGCAGTATAACCGCCATGCCGCCCACAAAGCCGAACGTCTCACACGTTATCGAGAATATGAAGTCGGTATGGTCGTCGGGTATGTAGCCCAGCTGGCTCATGGAACCGGCCTTAAACAGCCCCTTGCCGAACAGCCTGCCCGAGCCGACCGCCATGCGCGCGTTGGTCGTCTGAGTAGTCGCGTCAGCGGACACGTTGTCCGAGCCGATGAACACCAGTATGCGCTCCAGTCGGAAGCTGCCCGACTGCATCATCAGATAAAGGCCGATTGCCGCCACTGCCAGACCCATGCCCATCAGCAGCCCCATCAGCTTCATCTTGGTGCCCGACATGAACAGCATACACGCGAATATGAACACGTACACCATCGCGGTGCCCAAATCGGGCTGTGCGCAGATCAACGCCAGCGGTATGCCTATGTACAAAAGCAGCGACGCCATTTCACGGATGGTCGATACAGGCTTATCCATAAGCGAGAAGCGCCGCGCCAGACCCAGTATTATGGCCAGCTTTGCGATCTCTGACGGCTGAATCGTGCGCGAACCTACCTTGAACCAGCCCGCCATATTGCCGCGCCCGCGTTCGCCCATCAGCACGAATACCAGCATGGCGACGTTCAGCCAGTATATCCAGTTGGTCTTGCTGGCGATAAACTTATAGTTGATCGTAATAACCACGCACGTAACCACGATGCCCACGATCGACCATATAAGCTGAAGCCGCGGATATCTGAGCGACTGCGTGCTGAGTATATCCATCAGTGACGCGCTTTCGTCCGTGACAGGCGACGCTGTCGCAGCGGCGATGGATATTATGCCTATTGTGATAAGCGCCAGCATACACAAAAGCAGCGTCCAGTCGAAATACCTGAACATGCGGAACTTGAGCTTTATGAACACATTCCCGAATCGCGATTGCTTTGTCCCCATTAAAACGCTCCTTGTCGAACGCCCCTGCCGGGCTTATATGCGCATTTTACGGCCTTATGCCGTCGATTATCCTGTCAATTTGGCTTAGCTTGTGGCAAACGTCACTGATCGAGTTGAACGTCCCATAGCCTTTCAGTGCGTCCAGCTTTGCCGCGACAACGTTCAGCGCGTCGTCGCCCTGCGCCTGTTTTATGTCGGTCAGTTCTTCGCGTATGTCGCCCAGTTTCGCGTTCATCTTCTGCAGTTCTGTTAGAACCTCCTGAAGTGCGGAATCCAGCATACGTTTAACTCCTGTCCAAAACATCGCCTGTCGCTGTACCATCCATTATTCCTCGCGTTCCGGCTCCTGCGCGCCGCGCAGAACCCGTATGCTGCTTTTAAGCCGCCGCGAAAACTGCGGCCTCACCTTGGGCAGTTCCAGTGGCACATCCTCGCCCATCAGCCGCCGCGCCGCCTCGTCGAACGCGCGCCCGGCGGGGCTTACCGCGTCCAGCGGCATACCCGATGCGCACGCGCGCATTATGTCCGCATCCTCGGGCATAAGCGCAAGCACGCTGAGTCTGAGCGCATCCTGGACCGTCTCTATCGGCGGCATATCGCCCGACTGTATCAGCGCGGGACGCACGCGGTTAAGTATCAGCTTAGGTTCAGGCAGACTGCGCTGTTCCAGCAGTCCCACCATGCGCTGGGCACTGCGCACGCCCTGCGGATCGGGAGTCATTACCAGCAGCGCCGAATCCGCACCCGCGCACGCGCTGTCAAAGCCCTGCTCTATGCCTGCGGGCGCGTCAATCAGTATGCAGTCATACTTATCCTTAATGCGTGTGGTTATGCCGCGCAGTCCGTCGGGCGTGAGCGCGCCGCGTTCGCGCGTCTGAGCCGCCGCGATAAAGTTAAGCCCGGGACGGCGGCCATCGCGCACTATAGCCTGACGCAGCTTGCATATGCCTTCAACCGCGTCCACTGCGTCGTATACAACCTTGCTTTCCAGTCCCAGCGCTATGTCAAGGCAGCGCATACCCGTATCCGCGTCGATAAGCAGCACGCGCTTGCCGCGCCGCGCCAGCGCCGTGCCCAGGCCGGCGGCGAACGCGGTCTTGCCCACGCCGCCGCGGCCCGAGACTATGACAATTCTTTCGCCCATTTGCGGGCCTCCCATGCAATTTGTTACGGTGCGAGCGTGCCCGCCGTGGGCACCACGTCCTGCGTGGTCAGATTCTCGCGGTCGAGGTAGTAGTCGATTACCGTCTTACAGGTATACGCGCTCAGACCGCCCGCATAACCGTTGGGTATGTACACGACGACGACAATCTGCGGATCGTCAATCGGCGCGAATGCGACGTGCCAGCTCTTGTTCTCCAGATCGATCAGCGATGAAGTCTGCGCCGTACCCGTCTTTGCGCAAATCTCATCCTTATACTTACTGTCGGCGTAATACTTCGCCGCCGTACCGCCGTCCTCGGTGCTGGTAACGGAGTGCATACCTTTCTTTATATAGCTGAGATAGCCGTTGCTGTCGTCGATTGTGCTGGCGACGACCGGCTGCTTGTCCAGCACCACCTCGCCCGAGGACGACACGATGCGGTCGATGATCTGCGCGTCGTATACTGTGCCGCCGTTGGCCAGCGCGGATACATAGCGCGCAACCGCGATGGGCGTGACTTGAGTTATCGAATAGCCGATCGCGCACATAATGGTTTCGGAATCAGTCCATTTAAGGTCGTTTAAGTAGCTCTGTATCTTGGTACCCAGCGCGCGCTTGGCGATGTAATCGTTGGTCAGGTTCATCTCCTGCAGCAGGATATTACGTATGCGCGCGGGCCACGTGGACTTGGTTTCCTCTTCAGTCACTATGTCCAGCAGCTCCTTGGCCACGCGATCCAGACGATCCTCGTCGTATGTAATCTGCATCTCCTCGCCCACCTGACGCAGCAGCGCCTTTATCTTGTTGGCAGAGTACTGGGGCTTGGAGGTGCTCTGACTGCTTATGGCCTTGTCCGCATCGTACAGCGTGGACTGGTTGCCCACGAAGCTGGTGGCCTCGCTGGGCAGTTCGATTCCGGTCTTGCTGGTAAGACCCAGGCGTGCCGCCCACTTGCTCAGGCTGGCCGAACCGAGGCGCAGACCCACCGTATAGAAGTAATAGTTGCACGAGTTCTTTATGGCCGCTACTACGTCCTGATTGCTGTGCTGCGAATAGTTAGGATAGACCCAGCAGCGCGGCTGGTGAGTGGTATCCAGACCCATGAATTTACCCGCGTCGTCAATCTGCTCACTGGGCGTTACCTTGCCCTCCATCAGCGCCGCCAGCGCGGTGCACATCTTGAATATCGAGCCGGGGGTATCCTTTGCGGATATTGCGCGGTTGAACAGCGGGTTGCGCTCGTCCTGGAACAGTTCGCTCAGCTTATCGTTGTCGGTGCCCGACACGAACCAGTTGAGGTCGAAGCTGGGATAGCTCGCAATGCCCATGACCTCGCCGGTGTTGGGGTTCATGACCACCGCCGCGCCGCTTTCGGCAAACTGCGGCTTTTCATCGCCCAGTGCCGCCAGCTTTTCGGCGTTTTTCTTCTGCCACGATTCGCTGGCGTACAGCTTTTCCTGCTCTTCGCGGATTATCGCTATGTTTTCCTCCAGCGCCTTTTCAAGCACCGACTGCAGGCGCGTGTCCAGCGTCAGCACGGCCGTGTTGCCGTCGATAGGCTCCTCATAGCTGAGTTCGCGTATTACCTTGCCCAGCGAGTTTACCTCGACCACACGCTTGCCCTGACGGTAGGATATGTTGGGTGTAAGCTGATCCTCCATCGAATATTCGATGCCGGTTATACCTACCTTTGCGTCGGACGAATAGCCCTTTTCCTTGTATTCGGCCATCGCAGTCTTGGAGCTTATCGCGCCAATATAGCCTATTACGTGCGAGGCCAGCGAGCCGCGCGGATATACGCGCGTGGTGCTTTCCTCGATCGATATGCCGTCCAGCTCGTTGGCCAGCGCTTCGATTTCGGCCACGGTTTTAAGGCTTACGTTATATGCGATAGTTACCGGCTCGGACAGGAAGTTTTTCATGCGCGACTCCTGCCACATGGCCAGCACCTTTATCTTGCGTTCCTCGGTCAGATCTTCGGGTATGGAATAGTTTTTGCACAGCGCGTCGAACAGCTTGTCCTGCGCGGTGTACTGGAGCGCAAAGTTGGCGCGCCACTGGCGTTCGCGCTCGGCGGCGGCGCTGGCCAACTGTGTGCCGGTCGAAAACTCCCACTCGCCGGTTGCGTCGCTGCGCTTTAGCCAGAATTCGTCGATTGTCTGGCCGCCGTTGGATTCGACTATTTCCATTACCTTCAAAAGCACCTGGGTATACTGCGCGCGGTCTTCATCCTTGCGGCGGTTGGGGTCGCGGTAGAAGCGCACGTTGTAGCACTTCTGGTCGACCGCAAGCGGTATGCCGTTTACGTCGAGTATGCTGCCGCGCTGACCGATAACGGTCTTGGTCTGAGTTTTTTTGCTTTCGACAATTTCGGTATATGATTCGCCCTGCACTATCTGAAGATTATAAAGCTGCAATGTCAAAATACAGAACATGCACAGAATTGCAACCGTCATCGTAAAGTAGCGGCCTGAAAATTTCCCTTTTATATTAATCACATCCCTCTAAAGCACCCGGTGAAACCGCTTCAAATACCCACGCGCTTACCTATAACATGGTACCTATATTGGCTTTTGTACAGCAGCCAGTAGATCGGCAGCGCGCATATTATAGTAAGTACCGTGGACGTGGTAAGCCGGGTCAAAAGCGTAAGCGTATCAAACGGCGCGCGCGCCAGTATCAGGCACACTATGTCCACCGCCTGCCTTACAATCTGGCACAGCCCCACGGTAATAACCGGCAGAGCCACGCGGCTGGAGCGCGCCTTAAAGCTCATAAACCCGCACGCCAGCCCCAGCAGCGCATACGTAAGCGCGGTGCGCGCCAGCGACAGCGTAAACAGCGATCCGGCCAGCACGCCCACGCAGCAGCCGTAAAAAATGCCCGCGCCCGGCCCGTATATCAGCCCCAGCGCGCATACCGCCGCCAGCGCCACATCCGGATATACGCTCACGCCCGGCAGCATGGGCAGCACCATATACTGTATCAGAAAACCCGCGGCCGCAATCAGCCATTTGAATCTGGCCAGCATTTTTTACCCCCGTATCATTCCTGCGGCTTCAAAAGCAGCACTTCTTCAATATGCTCAAAGTCGGCATAGGGCGTAACCACGACGTACTGGGACAGTCCCGACGTCTGGCGGCTTATCTGTGTTACCGTGCCCACGGGTAAACCCTTGGGGAACACGCCGTCCAGTCCGCTGGTAAGCACGTTATCGCCCGCACGCACGTCGTTTATGTCCAGCAGGTAGTTCATCTGCAGCAGGTTTTCGCCGGTGGTGTCGTCTACCATGCCGCGCACAACGCCGTTGTCGCGGTTGCGCTCGATCAGCACCGCCACGCCGCTGGTGCCGTCGATTATCGTAAGCACCTTGGCATAGTTAAGCCCCACCTCGACCACGCGGCCCACCACGCCATCGGCGCTCATCACGGTCATGCCCTTGGTCACGCCGCTGCTGGTGCCCTTGTCAACGGTAAAGTTGCTGAACCAGTTGCCCATGTCCTTGCCTATCACGCGCGCGAACATTGGCTCGTACTGCTGATACTTGTCGTAATTGTTCATCAGCGCGCGCAGGCGTTCGTTTTCGGCGACAACTTCGTCATAGCGCGCGATCTTGGTATTTATTGTGGCCAGCTCCTGCTCGGCCGCCGTCAGATCGCGCTCCAGTTCGATGTTGTAGTTGAACGCGTTTATCTTGTCCTGCAATGAGGACGTTACCGACGACACCGCACTTTGCACGGGCGCAAGTATCGCGCCCAGCGGCCCGGTCAGCAATCCACTGCGCCCTGTCATGTCCAGCGCCAGCACGAGCGCCAATGCCACTGCCGTAACCGTTACCAGCGTACCCGCAATTATGCCGCGGCGCTTGCGCTTTTTCTCGCGAGCAGCGGTCTTGGGATCGGTGGGTGTGCGCTTTTTTGCGGACTTTCTGGCACTTTTGGCCTTTTTTCTGTCCTTCTTGCGCTCGCCGGGCTTCTTATGCCCGGCCTTTTTCTTAGGTTCGGCAGGCGGTTCGTCGGCGTAAGGGTCGTCCTCAGCAGCTTCAGCGCCTGTATTCGACGCGTCCGCGTCGTCGTCGTAATCGTTGTCCGAACCTGAGCTTGCGTCGGGTGCGTTTTCAAATACCGGCGCGCTGCCGGCGGACGAACGGCTGCGCGCGCTGTATTCCAGATCGCCCGCGCCTGCCTCCTCATCCACGTCCGGCACGGCGGATACCGTCTCCATGCCGTCCGACTGTGTGCTGCCAAGGTTCTCCGCGTCCGTATTCTGATTGTATGCCACGGCAGTTTCCTCCGTTTATTTCTGCTTCCACTGCCACGTGCGTACGCGCGGCTTGAGCTTTACATCGAATTTCCGGGTGAGTATATCCTCCAGCGACTTCACGCACAGGCCGATCACGTTGTCAAAGTCGCCCTCGTACCTCGTTACGAACGAGCCGCCCTTGCCCTGTATGCCGTATGCGCCCGCCTTGTCCCTGCCCTCGCCCGTGCGGATATACGCCTCTATTTCCTCGTCCGGTATCGGGCGGTCGTACACATACGTCTCGTCCAGCGCGGTCGCGCAGCCCTCCGGCCCCACCACGCACATGCCGGTCAGCACGCTGTGCCGCCGTCCGGACAGCATGTGCAGCATTCGGCGGGCGTCGTCGTCGTCGACCGGCTTGCCAAGTATCATGCCGTCTATCGCCACGACCGAATCCGCGCCGATTACTATCGCGTCGGGATGGCGCATGAATACGTCCAGCGCCTTATCATAGCCCTGTTGAAGCACCACGCGTTCGGGAGTGCCCACCGCGTCCTCGGGACAGCGCGATGGTTCGATTATGTAGCTGTCCAGTATCTCGCTTAAAAGCTCGCGTCTGCGCGGCGACTGCGACGCGAGTATTATATTGCGCTCACGCATATATTCCACTGCCTTTCCATCGCCGCAAGGGCGCATTTCGACAAATACTTTCATTTAAGTATACCACATATCTTATGTCTGAGATAGCAAGTCCAACTAAAAGGCCAAAAAAACTTGCACGGAGTTTACAATTTTATCCTCACATGAGCTTTCGCAATGCAATGTACTTTATAAAGATTATATTTGAATGCGAACGCCGCGTCAAGTTTTTAAGCCCTGCTCCATCGCGATTGTAAGGCAGCAAAATATGTGGTATTATATGAAGGATGTCCCCGCATGCGCGGGGCGTTTGTCAGGAGGTGACGCGCTTGGAATTCAAGCTGCATTCGCAATATCAGCCCACCGGCGACCAGCCGCAGGCAATCGACGCGCTGGTGCGCGGCGTCAAGTCGGGCATGAAGGATCAGGTACTGCTGGGCGTTACCGGCTCGGGCAAGACATTCACTATGGCCAACGTGATTGCGCGCCTGCAGCGCCCGGCGCTCATAATCGCGCACAACAAGACGCTGGCGGCACAGTTGGCCGAGGAGTTCCGCGAATTCTTTCCCGAAAACGCAGTGGGCTACTTTGTGTCGTATTACGACTATTATCAGCCCGAGGCATACATCGCCTCATCCGATACCTATATCGAAAAGGACGCGGCCATTAACGACGAGATTGACCGTATGCGCCACAGCGCGACCGCATGGCTGAGCGAAAGGCGCGATGTAATCATCGTCGCGTCGGTCAGCTGCATCTACTCTATGGGCGACCCGGAGGAATACGCAGGCATGTCGGTATCGCTGCGCGAGGGTATGCAGATCGACCGCGACGAGCTTTTAAGGCGCCTGGTCGAAATTCAGTACGAGCGCAACGACTTTGAAAACGAGCGCGGTTCGTTCCGCGTACGCGGCGAGGTCGTTGACATAATGCCCGCGGGCAGTGAAAAGTCGCTGGTACGCATCGAATTCTTCGGCGACGAGATCGACCGCATATCGCACGTCGATCCCGTGACGCAGGCCGTGCAGGAGCACCTTAACCACGTAATGATATTCCCCGCGTCGCACTATGTGACCAACCGCGACGCAATGGAGCGCGGCATTGTCGAGATTGAGCACGATCTGGACGAGCGCGTAAAGGAATTCAAGGCGGACGACCGCCTTATCGAAGCGCAGCGAATCGAGCAGCGCACGCGATACGACATCGAGATGATGCGCGAGATCGGCTACTGCTCCGGCATAGAGAACTACTCGCGCTACTTCGACGGCAGAAAGCCGGGCGACGCGCCGTTTACGCTGCTGGACTACTTCCCCAAGGACTTTCTGCTGTTCATAGACGAATCGCACGTAACCGTGCCGCAGGTGCGCGCCATGTTCAATGGCGACTACGCGCGCAAGTCGGAGTTGGTCAACTACGGCTTTCGTTTGCCCTCGGCGTTTGACAACCGCCCGCTCAAGTTCCACGAATTCGAGCAGAAGATCGGCCAGACGATATACACAAGCGCCACGCCCGGCCCGTATGAGATGGAGCGCACGCAGCAGATCGTGGAGCAGATAATACGCCCCACTGGCCTTATCGACCCGGAGATCGTGGTGCGGCCCGCCAAAAACCAGGTGGATGACCTGCTGGGCGAGATTCGCGCCGAGGTCGGGCACGGGCGGCGCGTACTGGTGACGACGCTTACCAAGCGCATGGCCGAAAGCCTGACCGGGTATCTGAAGGAGATGGATATAAAGGTCACGTACATGCACTCGGACGTGGATACACTCGACCGGATAAAGATACTGCGCGAACTGCGCATGGGCGAACACGACGTGCTGGTGGGCATAAACCTGCTGCGCGAAGGTCTTGATCTGCCTGAGGTAGGATTAGTCGCGATACTGGACGCGGACAAGGAGGGCTTTCTGCGCTCCGAAACGTCGCTTATACAGACGATCGGCCGCGCCGCGCGCAATGTTGACGGCCGCGTGATAATGTACGCCGACGCAGTTACCGATTCGATGTTCCGCGCGATAAGCGAAACCAACCGCCGCCGCGCGATACAGATGGCGTACAACGAGGAGCACCACATAGTGCCTCAGTCGGTGCGTAAGGCGGTACGCGAATTGATGGAGGTCACGCGCCCTGCCGACGCAGACAGCGCCTCGGCCGTCGAGATGAGCGACGAGGAACGCCAGCTCGCGATAGACAATATAGAAAATCAGATGCTGGAGGCCGCGGCGCGGCTCGACTTTGAAAAGGCGGCCAAGCTGCGCGACCAGCTAATGGAACTGCGCGGCGAAATTGCGCCCGCCCAGCCCACAGAGCCGAAAAAGCGTGCCCGGCGCAAACGGAGGTAAAAATGGGCGCAGTATACAATATCAAGTGCCCGCGCTGCGGCTGGGCGCACAGCTTTTGTCTGGGTGCGGGCATATGCGACGAGCGGCGCGCGAACGAAGCGCTGCTGGCGCTGGAGACCGGCCCGGATGCGGACAACGTTCAGGCAATACTATTAAGCGAACCCGATGCGCTGATGTACATCGAACGCGGCGCGTACCGCTGCCGCTACTGCGGCAATATCGCCGAGCGGCTGTGCACGCGGCTTATCGGCGGCGAACGAATGCTTACATGTAACTATCGATGCGACAAGTGCGGGCGGCTGATGGGGCGGCTGCACGAATATGAACTGAAGAAACTCCCCTGCCCCGAGTGCGGCGAGGAAAGCGTCGTATGCGAGCGCGCGGGACAATGGGACATAGCGCCCGCCGCTGAACTGCGCAGCGATGTCAGTTTGCAGCCGCGCAGCATAGTGCCGCTTGCCACCGAATGCTTCAAAATACGCGACGAGCGCGGCAATACTGCCTTTATACCCATTAAAAGTGACAAGCAATTGCGCCGTCTGCGCGAGGGCGGGATATTCCAGACATTCATACTGGACAGCCTTAAAGAAGCGCGCGATACCGACGGCGGCTACTGGGTGCTGATCGGCGAAGCGTGCGACACGCTGCTGGCGACGTTCCCGGCGCAGTCGATACGCGCGGACGAGGGCGGCATACGCGCACTTGAGTCCGAAATCGCGCGGGCGTATCCCGATCTGTGCGGCGCGTACGCGCGCAGTGCATACATCGAATCCGAGCCGTTCAACATAATAAACGTGGAGCGGCGCGAAGGGCTGCTCACATACGGCATGTGGACTCTGCCCGAGCTGGCGGGCGCGGCTGCCGCGATACGCGGCGCGCTTCAGAATCGTATAAGCCTTAAATTTCGAGGAGACAAATAATGCGGCAAAGCATAGTAATAAAGGGCGCGCGCGCCCACAACCTGAAAAACATAGACCTTGAGATACCGCGCGACAAGCTGGTTGTGTTTACGGGACTAAGCGGTTCGGGCAAGTCCTCGCTCGCGTTCGACACGATATACGCCGAGGGACAGCGGCGGTATGTGGAATCGCTGTCGTCGTACGCGCGGCAGTTTTTAGGCCAGATGGAAAAGCCGGACGTGGACTACATAGACGGCCTTTCCCCTGCCATATCGATAGACCAGAAGACCACCAGCAAGAACCCGCGCTCCACCGTGGGCACGGTCACGGAGATTCACGACTACCTGCGCCTTTTGTACGCGCGCGTGGGCACGCCGCACTGCCCCCAGTGCGGGCGCGAAATCAATCAGCAGACCGTCGATCAGATGGTCGATCAGATACTCGCGCTGCCCGAGCGCACGCGCATACAGATACTCGCGCCGGTCATTCGCGCGCGCAAGGGCGAGCACAACCGCATACTTGAGGACATGCAGAAGCAGGGCTATGTGCGCGCGCGCGTGGACGGCGAGATATACGATCTGGGCGATACGCCTGCGCTCGACAAGAAAAAGAAGCACACAATAGAGGTAGTCATCGACCGGCTTATAATCCGCGAGGATATTAAGACGCGCCTTACCGACTCGCTGGAGGCCGCGCTGCGGCTGGCCGACGGGCTGGTCGTGGTGTCGGTTATAGGCGGCGAGGACATGCTGTTTTCGCAGAACTATGCGTGCCCCGACTGCGGCATATCGATCGGCGAACTGGAGCCGCGCATGTTCTCGTTCAACAATCCGTACGGCGCGTGCCCATCGTGCACGGGTCTGGGAATGCTGCACAAGATCGACCCGGCGCTGGTTATCCCGGACAAGTCGCTCAGCCTTAACGACGGTGCGGTATCTCTGCCCGGCTGGCGCTCCGGCGAGGAGGATTCCACCGCGCGCGCCTACTTTGAAGCCATCGCACAGAAGTACGGCTTCACGATGGACACGCCGCTTAATCAGGTGGATCAAAAGGCAATCGACGCGCTTTTGTACGGCACGCGCGGCGAAAAACTGGAAATAAGGTATGAGCGCGACAACGGGTACAGTTCGTTCATGTCGCCTTTCGAAGGGCTCATCCCCAACCTTGAACGTCGGTACAACCAAACGCAGTCCGACTCGATGAAGGAGGGCTACGAGCAGTACATGTCCGACACGCCCTGCCCCGACTGCCACGGACAGCGGCTCAGGCGCGAGGCTTTAGCGGTCACTGTGGGTGGGCTGTCGATTGCGCAGCTCAGCGACATGCCCATACGCGATTCGCTCAAGTTTGTCAACAATCTCGAGCTTACCGAGCGGCAAAGCATGATTGCGGCGCAGATACTCAAGGAGATTCGCCAGCGTCTGGGCTTTTTGCGGGATGTTGGCTTGGATTACCTCACCCTGTCGCGCGCTGCGGCCACGCTGTCGGGCGGCGAGGCACAGCGCATACGTCTGGCCACTCAGATAGGTTCGTCGCTGGTGGGCGTGGTATACATATTGGACGAGCCGTCGATTGGTCTGCATCAGCGCGACAACGACCGCCTGCTAGGCACGCTCAAAAGTTTGCGCGACATCGGCAACACGCTTATCGTCGTCGAGCATGACGAGGACACGATGCGCGCCGCCGACTGGATAGTAGACATCGGCCCGGGCGCGGGCGAGAACGGCGGGCGTTTGGTTGCGCAGGGCACATGCGAAGACATAATGAACAATCCCGCGTCGATCACGGGTCAGTTTCTTTCGGGGCGGCGCAAAATCGATGTGCCCGTGGAGCGCCGCGTGCCCAAGGGCTTCCTTACCATACGCGGTGCGCGGGCGAACAACCTGAAGGGCATTGATGTGAAGATACCTTTAGGCGTATTCACATGCGTGACGGGTGTATCGGGCAGCGGCAAATCATCTTTGGTCAATGAGATACTATACAAGGCTTTGGCGCGCGACCTCAACCGTGCGCACACCCGTCCCGGCCCGCACGACAGGATTGAGGGCATTGAGCAGTTGGACAAGATTATTGCGATCGACCAGTCGCCGATTGGGCGCACGCCGCGCTCCAACCCGGCGACGTACACGGGTCTATTCGACCTTATCCGCGAGGTATTCGCGGCCACGCCGGACGCTAAGGCGCGCGGTTACAAGGCCAACCGCTTCTCATTTAACGTTAAAGGCGGGCGCTGTGAAGCATGTTCGGGCGACGGCATAGTCAAAATCGAGATGCACTTCCTCCCCGACATATACGTACCGTGCGACGTATGCAGCGGGCGGCGCTACAACCGCGAGACGCTGGAAGTACGTTATAAAGGCAAGAACATATTTGAGGTACTGGACATGACTGCGGCGGAAGCGCTGGACTTTTTCAAGAACCTGCCGCGCTTACGCACGAAGTTACAGACGCTGGTTGACGTAGGCTTAGGCTATGTAAAGCTCGGCCAGCCCTCGACGACGCTCTCGGGCGGTGAAGCACAGCGCATAAAGCTGGCAACCGAATTGAGCCGCAAGGCCACAGGCCGAACGGTTTACGTGCTGGACGAACCGACGACGGGCCTGCATATGGCCGACGTAGAAAAGCTTGAGCGCGTCCTCCAGCAGCTAACCGATGCGGGCAACTCCATAGTAGTAATCGAGCACAACCTAGACCTAATCAAAACCGCCGACTACCTGATCGACATGGGTCCGGAAGGCGGCGACGGCGGCGGCACAGTAGTCGCGTGCGGCACGCCCGAGGACATATGCAGGTGCGAGCGCAGCTACACCGGCATGTTCCTCAAGCGTATGCTGGGCGGCGCGCGGTAAGCCGCGCAGCGCAATTGCCAAAGCGACACCGCACGCGCGCCGACCTGCCCGAAGCGCGCTTAACCACCGTTTCGGGCTGAAACCGACCTGAAGCCGGCGCGCGCCGCAGGGATCTATGTCCACTGCGGCGCGCGCGTTTTACATATCGCGTTCTTCATTGTCGTTTATGCCTATCACCGTGTACGCCGTCTTATCGCGCGTCATCCAGCCCATGCCTATGAACGCGCGCCTGACCATGCAATAATCCTCGTGCATACGCGATATTATTTCATTGACTTCCTTCTCCTGATACGTGCGGCCAACCTCGAACTGCGTGAAGATTTCTTCATATATAATGCGCCGCTTCTTGACCTGCGCGGGCAGCGTCTTGCAATAGCCGTCCGGCATAAACGACTTAATCACCTTGCGCCTGTACATTTCTTCCCGCAGTCTTTCGGCCGCGTCCGGGCCATCCTGCGGCATTATCAGTTCATTCAGCGTCATATTGAACACATCCTTCCTCAGCGAATATACGATATAGTACTGCTCCCTGCGCGAGTCCACCAGACCCGCCGCCTGCAGCTTCTTCATATGAAACGACACCGTGGCGGCGCTTAGCTGCAATCGCTCGGCCAACAGCTCCACATACATATCGCGCTCACTCAGCGCGCGCAGTATTTTAAGGCGCGTATCGTCAGCCAGCGCCTTTAATATCCCCAGCGTTTCGCTCATTGCGCGCTTACCTCCAGCCCCAGCAATCCCGCCGCGCGCAGTATCGCGCCGCGCTGAACCATGCAGCGATCCTCGCTATCGTAATCGCCGCGCGCATGGAATCCCTCGGCGCGGCTTGTCATTTCGTCCGCGCACTTTAGTAGCTTATCCGGGTTCTTATGCCCTAGCGTCATCAGCATCGTCTCATACATGTTCTTCTTCATCTGTGCCAGTGCGAACGTGCGCTCATCGCCCGACTTGCGCGCATTCTGCGCCGCGCTCGCTTCCTCCGCTGCCCATTTGAGCAGCGTCGCGTCATATTCCTTCATATCCATGTTTAGGCCCTCCATCGGCGTTCTATTCGATGTGCATCAAAACAATATTATCATCTATTTCTACATTCGTCAATATACTTTTTTGTATTCCAAGTAATTTAATTGAATAGTGCCCGATTTTAAGGCAATAATAGCCGCATAAGGAGGTATTTGCCATGCTTATGGTATTTGTGCGCGCCGCGGTAATGTACGTCATAGTGATGATAACAATGCGTCTGATGGGCAAGCGCATGATCGGCCAGCTTCAGCCGTTCGAGCTGGCGGTCGCGATGCTGATGGCCGATCTGGCCGCCGCGCCGCTGAGCGACCTGGGCACGCCGCTGCTTTACGGCATAGTGCCCATGTTTGCGCTGCTGTTCACGCACTCGGTGATAACCGTGCTTAGCTGCAAGTTGCCGTCGCTGCGTCGCATCGTATCGGGCAAGCCCGCCGTGCTGATTAAGGACGGCGCGATTGATTACGACGAGATGGTCAGGCAATGCTACTCTATCAACGACCTTATGGAGGCATTGCGTGCGGCGGGGCAGCTGGACGTATCGCAGGTAGGCACGGCCATACTCGAAACCAACGGCCAGCTGTCCGCCTTTCCCGACTCCAAATACCGTCCGGCCAATACCAGCGAGCTGCACATATCGCCCGACCCGGAGAGCGTACCCACCGTGCTTATGTTGGACGGCCACGCGGACGACGAGAATCTCGCGCTGCTGGGCCGTGACGGGCGCTGGCTGCGTGACCAGCTCGCCACGTTCAACCTGCCCGCCGAGCGCACGCTGATATGCACGCTCGACCGCATGGGCAATCTGTATGCGCAGGACTACACCGGCGCGTCGTACAAAAAGCGCGCGCTTACAAAGGAGCAGGCCAAGGTATGAGAAAGTCGATAATCACGATCTGCGCGATAGTGCTGCTGACTGCGGCGCTGTGCGTGTACACGACCGCCACGCTGAACGATTCGGTTGCGCATCTGCAAAGCATCGCCGCAGACATGCAGCAAAATTTCGATAACGGCGACTATGCCGCCTGCATGGACGACGCACAGCGATTGTGGAATGACTGGCGGCGACGCTTTGCCCGGCTTGCGTCGCTGATTCCGCACGACGATCTGGACGACGTATCGCTGTCGATAACGACCCTATGGCATAAACTGCGTCACGGCGAGACCGACGGACTGAGCGCCGAAATCGGCATTCTAGGCGAAAACCTCGACCACCTCGTACATACAGAGGAGTTCCGCTGGGACAATCTGCTTTAGGCAGTCGGATGAGTGATATTTGCTTTTCAGGTGTCGGTTAAGGCAGTCAGCGTCCTTTGCCTTAACCAGCTAAAAAGCCAAGAGCCGTCCTGCCGCTTTGCTCAATTGTAAAGTCGCTATTGATATTCGCCTTAAAAGCTGATATGATTATACCAATATGAGGTTTAACCCGTGCGCGAACATAAACATGAGGAGGTATACATATGAAGCATTTCGAGATGCCCAAGCCGCCGTATCTGGGTGCGGCGTACTATCCCGAGGACTGGGACGATGATCAGATTGACGTTGACGTGGCCAAGATGGTTGAGCTGGGTCTGAAGGTCGTGCGCATAGGCGAATTTGCGTGGCACCGGATGGAGCCAAAGCCGGGCGAGTTCGACTTTTCGTTCTTCCACAAGGTGATCGACAAGCTCAAGGCCGCGGGCATAGCCGTGGTCATGGGCACGCCCACCGCCACGCCGCCGCGCTGGCTGTCCGCGATGTACCCGCACGTATTCCGCGAGGACGCAAGCGGCCGCGAAGCCGCGCATGGCGGGCGGCGGCACTGCTGCTCCAACAATCCTGATTACGTGCGCTACTGCCTGCGAATAGTCGATGAGATGGCGCGCGAGTTTGCGAATGAGGAAGCCATTATCGGCTGGCAGATCGACAACGAGATTTACGAGGGCGGCGACGGCTGCTTCTGCCCGTGCTGCCGCAGCGGATTTAGCGAATACCTGCGCGGGCGCTATGGCGATATAGACGCGCTCAACCGGGCATGGAACCTCAACCTGTTCAGCCAGTGGTACGACTCGTTTGAGGAAGTGCCCCAGCCGCGCGACGCGTGGCACAACCCTCACCTGCGCTTTGAGTACCGCACTTATCAGAACGATTCGCATGTACAGTTCGTACACAAGCAGGCTGAAGTACTTAAAAAGTACGTCAAGGTTCCCATCGGCACCGATACAATGCCCTTCGGCGCCATGGACTACCGCGACATGACCTCCGCGCTGGACGTGGTGCAGTTCAACCATTACAACACTCAGGAAAACCTGTGGCATGTAGCGCTGTGGTTTGATTTCCTGCGCACGCTGAAGGACCGCCCCATGTGGAATACCGAAACGTCCACCTGTTGGAACGGCAGTGCAGAGATCAACCAGTCAGTAAAGCCCGAGGGATTCTGCCGCGTCAATTCGTGGATGCCGATCGCGCTGGGCGGCGAGGCCAACATGTACTGGCTGTGGCGCACGCACTGGGCGGGGCACGAGCTGATGCACGGCGCAGTGCTGGACGCGTCGGGCAGGCCCATGCACACCGCGGGCGAGGTTAAGCAGATTGCCGCCGACTATGAAAAAGCTGCCGACTTCATAAACGGCACGCGCGTAAAAAGCGAGGTCGCAATGCACTTTACCGCGCGCAACTGGCGCATTATGGATACCCAGCATGTGGTTAAGTCGCTCAATTACATGGACACGCTGAACGACAGCTTCTATAAGCCCCTTATCGACTGCGGCGTGCGCCCGGACGTTATTGACGCGAAGCAGCCGCTGGACGCGTACAAACTGATCGTGTCACCGCTGATGATGACCATTCAGGAGGGCGATTTGCCCGCACGCATAATGCAATGGGTCAAGGATGGCGGCACATGGATTGCCGGGCCGCTGACCGACGTACGCAACGAAATCGGCGCGCGCTTTAAGGACAGGCCGCTAGGCATACTGGAGGAGCTGACCGGCGCGCACTGGGATTACAGCGTGCCCGACATCGACGGCCACATGAGTGCGCACTGGCAGGACGGCAGCGCGTTCGGCAGCCGCCTGTGGTATGAGCTGTACGACGAGAAGAACGCCGACGTACTGGCGCGTGTGACTGCCCCGCACAGCGCGCTTGACGAAAAGCCGGTTCTGCTGCGCTTTAGCGTGGGCAAGGGACGCGTGTACATACTGGGCACGATACCCGCGCACGACGACATGCAGCACCTTATCCGCATCGCGGCGGGCGACGCGGGCGTTGCGCTGAACGAGCCGGAGGGAAGCGTACTGGGCACGCCGCGTCAGGGCAACGGCATGAGCGGCCTCATACTGCTGGAGTATGCAGGCTCACCCGCCGCGTATACGCTGCCCTCGCCCATGACTGACATACTCACCGACGAAAAGCTTGAGGGGCGCATCGAGCTAAAGCCTTACGATGTTAAGGTACTCAAGGCTTAAACAGTCAAGACACGAAGATCGTTCAGGCTGAGGCAGAGAGCAATGCTGTAATGCCCTGCCCGAACCAAAAACACGAGCGGCCGAACACCGACGTTCAGCCGCTCATTTGTGTTGCCTATACAGACGCGGCGCGGGGCACACTGCCCCATGCCGCGTTTCACATATCGCTTATTCCGCCTTTTCGGACTTCACATCGGCCAGCATCGCCAGCAGCTCATACGAGCGCTTTACAAAAGCCAGCATCGCGTCGCCATCCAGCGGAGCCTGACCCATCTCGGCCAGATCGTATACCTGACGCGCCATCAGCTTGTCGCGCTCGTCAACCGGCGCGCCCGCCAGATACTGCACCAGCGCGTTGCCGGTATTCAGCACCAGCTTCTTCTGCTCGGGCATCATGAAGCCGCCGCCCCAGCGCTTGCTCATCTCGGTAAAGCGGCGGGACTGCTCCTCGACCATTATCATGGCCGGCATGGCCTCGCCCTTGAGCTTCTTCAGCTCGACCTCCAGCTTGTCGTTGCCGGTCGCGGCGCGGAACAGCTCCTCCAAATGGCTGGTCCAGTTCGCGTCGATTACAGCGTCGTCGTCAGTCAAGCCACTTACGTCGCTGTCCACGCGCTTGAACTGCATACCGCTCTCGGTGTACTCAAGGAAGCTGATGAAGTTGCTGTCGATCATCTGGTCGAGCAGCAATACGGTTATGCCCTGCTGCTTATACAGTTCCACCGCCTGCGCCTGTGCCTGCGCGTCGTTGCAGTAGTACACGGTCTTTTCCTGCTTATCGGGATTCTTGGCCTTATACTCCTCCAGCGTCAGGAACTCGCCGTCCACCGTCTTGAATATCAGCGCGCCCTTTACGCGGTCATAGAACTTCTTATCCTTTATGCAGCCGTACTTGACGAAGGGGTTGATGTCCGACCAGTAGCCCTCGTACTGCTGACGGTTCTTTTCAAATTCGCTGACCAGACGATCGGCCACCTTGCGGGTGATGTACGCGGCCATCTTCTGGACGTAGCCGTCGTTCTGCAGGAACGAACGCGATACGTTAAGCGGCAGGTCGGAGCAGTCTATAACGCCCTTGAGCAGCATCAAAAACTCCGGAATTACTTCCTTTATATTGTCAGCCACGAACACCTGACCACTGAACAGCTTTATCTGGCCCTCGTTGGCGGTGAACTCGTTCTTGAGCTTGGGGAAGTACAGTATGCCCTTGAGGTTGAACGGATAGTCGGCGTTCAGGTGTATCCAGAACAGCGGATCGTCGTAATCGTGGAATACCTTGTGATAGAACGCCTTATACTCGTCGTCTGTCACGTCCTTGGGCATCTTGAGCCACAGCGGATGCGTGTCGTTGATCTGGCGCGGGCCTACCGGGCGGGTCTCGTGCTTATGCTCGTGCGGCTTGTCCTCCTCGCCCTCCTTGTGCTCCTCTTCCGGCTCCTCTACCTCGACTTCCTCGGTCTCGCCGATTATGTTGAGCATTATGGGCGTGGGCATGAACGCGCAGTACTTGTCCAGCACCTCGCGGATGCGGTCGGGTTCCAGGAAGTCCAGGCTTTCCTCATTCAGGTACAGCGTCATCGTGGAGCCGCGGGTCTGGCGATCGCCCTCGCTCATGTCGTACTCCATGCCGTCGGAGGATACCCAGCGCACCGGGGCCGCGCCCTCCTGCCAGCTCAGGGTATCGATCTGCACCTTCTCGGCAGCCATGAACGCCGAATAGAAGCCCAGTCCGAAGTGGCCGATTATGCCGCTGCCGCCCTCTTTGTCGTTCTGATACTTTTCGATGAACTCGGTCGCGCCCGAGAACGCAACCTGCGTGATGTACTTTTCCACCTCGTCGGCGGTCATGCCTACGCCGTTATCGATGAAGCGCAGGGTCTTGTTTTCCTTATCGACCTCGATGTATACGGCGTAGTTCTCGTCGGGAGCCGCCGTTGCCTCGCCGCGCGATACCAGCAGCTTAAACTTTGCGATAGCATCGCAGCCGTTGCTGACCAACTCGCGTACGAATATATCCTTATCCGAATACAGCCACTTCTTGATTATGGGCATTATATTTTGCGCATGTATTGAAATCGTGCCTTTTTTCTCATTCATTGATAAAGCCTCCCAGCTTTTATATGCTGACGTGCGGACTTGCCGCGCCTTATGTTTATATTTTAGTCACCCGCCCGCGCGTTGTCAAGCGGTTTTTAGCACTCGTCACATGAGAGTGCTAATAATTTCTGATTTTTAACAGTCAGTGCATAGTTTTCCGCCTGTCCGCGCTTCAAATTCGCCATTTACAAACGCGCCGGGGCGTGATATAGTCAAGCCAAATACATCCTTAACGGAGGTAAGTTATGTCAAGGCGATACGGTGCGATAATCCATCCCGACGAGCTGAACATGCGCTGGCTGGAGCGCGCGCACTCGGCGGGCATAAACGTACTGGGGCTGCATCCCGTGGGCGGCGTGCACGCGGACGAGTCGCTGCGCGCCATGATCGAGGACGAGTTTCTGCCTGAACGCAGGGCGCTGTATGCCCGCGCACGCGAGCTTGGCATGGACATCGAATACGAAATGCACGCGCTCAGTTACCTGCTGCCGCGGCGTATGTTTGACGTTCACCCGGACTGGTTCCGCATGAACGAACAGGGCGCGCGCGTAGCCGATTTCAACTTCTGCCCATCCAATCGGGACGCGCTTGAGTACATATCCGGGCGCGCCGCACTGCTTGCACAGGTATTCCGGCCCACAACCGACCGGTACTACTTCTGGCTGGACGACGTGCACGGTGCGGCGTGCCACTGTCCCAAATGCCGCGAGTTCACGCCCTCCGATCAACAGCTTATCGCAGTAAACGCAATGCTTTCGGGCATACGCAGTGTGAATCCACGCGCCAAGCTGGCCTACATCGCATATAACGACGCGATGCAGGTTCCGCGCGCCGTGCGCCCGGCCGAGGGCGTGTTTCTGGAATATGCGCCCATCAACCGCGATTCTAACCGCCCGATGAGCGACCCGGATTGCGCGGCAAACTTCTCCGAAGTCATGCCGGTTAAAGCGCTCCTTAACTTTTTCGGCAAGCAGGATTCGCAGGTATTGGAATACTGGATTGACAATTCGCGCTTTTCCAACTGGACGAAGCCGCCCAAGCACATGACCTTAAACGAAGAAGTCATGCGCAAGGACGTTGCATTCTATCGCGAACTGGGCTTTGAAAGCCTGACCAGCTTTGCGTGCTATCTGGGCGAGGATTATTATGCCCTGTACGGCGAGCCGCCAGTGCAGCGCTACGGCGAAATTCTGTGCGGCATGTAAGGCATTGCCTCGGAGTATGCCTTAACACAAAACGCCCGCCGGACATTGCATCCGGCGGGCGAATACATTATGCGATGGGATTAAACCTGCTCGCGATTAGCCTTCCTTAGTTTCGGTATTGCCGCCGATGGTTATCTTGCGCGAGGTATCTACCGGCTCCTGCGGCTTTACCTTGGGCAGAGCCACGCTCAGCACGCCGTCGGTGTAATCCGCAGTGATGGCCGACTGGTCGATGCCGCTTACGTCGAACGAACGCATGAACTTGCCGCTGCGGCGCTCGGAGTACACGTAGTTGTGCTTCTCGTCGTCCTTCTCGCGCTTGAACTCGGCGCTTATGGTAAGCGTGTCATCCTTTATGGACAGGTCGATGTCTTCCTTCTTGACGCCCGGCAGTTCAGCCTGCAGCTCGTACTTGTCGCCCAAATCCTTTACATCCACGCGGAAGGCGGAAGATCCGAACCAATCGCCCATGTCAAAGAAGCGGTCAAACAGCGGATCGGCAAACCAGCCGGTGTTCTTGTGGGACATTTCCTTGTTGCTGCGATAAGGCATAAGAGTATACATAATTCATTCCTCCTGAATTCATCTATCATTGTTATTATTGGCGCGGGCATCGTAATTTATGTGCCCGGCCGCGTTGCTTGCGGTTTCCGTCTCGGGAAAGCGGCTTGCCGTTTGAGCGCCTCCCTCGCGCCTCCTGTGGGCGCTGTGCGGATTTGCGCTGGGTAAGCCCGGGAGAATGTTCCGGATGCCGCCCGCGGGTCTTAGCCCCGCGCCCCTCGGCGTCCCTTGCCTTCTCTCTTGCTCTCTCCTTTCGACGTGTTTATTATACATCATAGGTCAAAGATAGTCAAAGTAAGTATCGCCCGATGCGGGCGCATTTACGCCGATTTCAGTAATCTTTTCAAATTAAGCCATCCATTCAAACCAGTTCTTTGATTTTCAAATGATTGCGACGATTATCATACTTTTATTTGACTTTCGCTGACTTTATTTTTGACCTTTCAATTTTGTTAGACAGCTGCCGGGTGCGATTTATATCGTTCAGGCATAAATGACGGCTCTCCACGAAATGCGGGGATTTGCCTGCAAAAAAGTGCATGTAGTGGATAATCGCCGCAAGCGCGGACATTTCATTCACCGCGTGACAGCTTTACCTACCTTAGCCGCACTGAAATAAGTAAGACAAAGCGCAGACCGCTAAACACAGTCTGCGCCTTGCCCTTTTTGACCATTATGCGATTATCGGTCTTACCTCGGTTATCGGGTCCATGCCGGTCGCGGCCACATACGGCGTGCCCTTGGCGGCGCGGCTTTCTATCTTTATTTCCTCGGTATTCAGCTTTGTGTCGCCTGAACGCTGCTGGATTACTGTAAAGTCGTAAGGCAGGCGCACCGGGAGCGCGCCGACCAGCCGAGAGCCGTTTGCGCCGCTCTTTAGCAGCGCAAAGCACTTTGTGCCCTTGCCGCCGCGCGACTGCATGTCGAAGTCCACCAACAGGCAGCGCTTCATGTAGCCGCAGTCGCTTATCAGCAGCACCTCGCCCTCCGGGTCAAACGGCAGGGCCGCTATGCACTCGTCGCCCGCGCCCAGCGATATGCCGCGCACGCCCATGCCCACGCGGCCGGTCACATTTACCTCGTCCAGCGTAAACGCGATCGACATGCCGTGCGCCGTAATCATGAGCAGGTTCTTTTCACTGCCCAGTCTGCGCACGGCGATAAGCGAATCGCCCTCGCGCAGCTTTATCGCCGCGAACTTCGCGCCGCGTACCGAAAACTGACTCAGCTCGGTGCGCTTAACCATGCCCTGCCGCGTGGTAAGCAGCATGTGACCCTCCAGCTTTGCGGGCAGTTCCATAACGCCCACTATGTTCTCGCCGCTTTCCAGCCCCGCGAGCAAGCCGCCCGGCGCACTGCCGCGCTGGCTGGGCTTCACGTCGGGTATCGAGCTTACCGGCAGCGTGAAGCAGTTGCCCCTGTCGGTAAAGCACAGCAGCTTGCCCGCCGTGTCGGTGTCGAACAGGTACGCGGGTCTGTCCGCATCCTCCTGCGCCATCAGCTTATCGAACTGCTTGCGCGGCATACGCTTGAAGAAGCCGCCGCGCGTCAGTATTGCCGTGGTGGGATCGGGCGCGGGCGCTTCCTCCTCGTCGGCGGGCAGTTCCGCATCGGGGCGTATGAACTGGGTGCGCCGGTCGTCGCCGTACTTGTCGGCGATATCGGCTAGCTCGTCCTTGATTACCTTTAGCAGCTTCTTTTCGCTCTTTAGTATGCCCTCAAGCTTGCCGATTAGCGCTTCGATCTCCTTGTACTCGCGCCTCAGCTCCAGTATTTCGAGATTAGTCAGGCGCTGCAAACGCATGTCCAGTATCGCCTGTGCCTGAATTTCGGTAAGGTTAAACTCCTTCATCAGGCCCTCGCGCGCGGCCTTGGGGTTCTTGCTGGCGCGTATCAGCGCGATCACGCGGTCGAGCTGGTCAACCGCGATAATCAGGCCCTGCAATATATGCTCGCGGGCGCGCGCCTTGTCCAGATCGAACTGGGTGCGGCGGCGCACAACGTCCTCCTGATGGCGTATGAAGTAGTACAGCGCGTCCTTTAGTCCCAGCTGGCGCGGCTTACCGTCCGCGATGGCGACCATGTTCACGCCGAATGTGGTCTGCATGTCGGAATACTTGTACAGCAGCCGCAGCGTGCGCTCGGGATCGACGTCCTTTTTAAGCTCTATGACCGCACGCATACCCGTGCGGTCGGACTCGTCGCGGATGTCATAAATGCCGTTTATTTTCTTTTCCTCGGAGAGCTTTAGTATCCGCTCCAGCAGCGCGGCCTTGTTGACCTGATACGGCATTTCGGTAAGCACCAGCAGCTTGCGTCCCGCCGGGCCGTCCTCTATGGCCATGCGCGCGCGCACCTGCAATTTGCCGCGCCCGATTTCATACGCGCGTTCCAGCTCCGGACTTTCCACGATAAGGCCGCCTGTGGGGAAGTCTGGGCCCTTTACGTACTGCATCAGCTCTTTAGTAGTGATGTCGGGGTTGTCGATCTGGGCTATGGTGGCGCTTATCACCTCGCGCAGGTTGTGCGGCGGTATATTGGTCGCAAGGCCGACGGCTATGCCCGACGCGCCGTTTACGAGCAGGTTCGGGAACCTGCCCGGCAGCATATCGGGCTCTTTAAGCGAATCGTCGAAGTTCAGCCTGAACGGCACCGTTTCCTTATCTATATCGCGCAAAAGCTCCAGCGCCAGCGGGGTCATGCGCGCCTCGGTATATCGCATTGCGGCGGGGCTGTCGCCGTCTATGGAGCCGAAGTTGCCGTGGCCGTCCACCAGCATACCGCGCATCACGAACGGCTGCGCCATGCGCGCCAGCGCGTCGTAAACCGACGTATCGCCGTGCGGGTGGTATTTGCCCAGACAGTCGCCGACTATGCGCGCGCACTTGCGGTGCGGCTTGTCGGGGCTTAGGTTCAGCTCCATCATGGTGTACAGTATGCGGCGTTGTACGGGCTTCAGGCCGTCCTCCACGCGCGGCAGTGCGCGCTCCAGTATGACGTATTCGGAATACGGCAGCATACTGTCGTGCATTACGTCTTCCATGGGCTGTTGGATTATAGTTTCGCCGCTCATATCGGGCAGCTGCGGCTTTTTCGCCATGTAATCACCTCATGAATCGGCGCGCGGGATTTCCCCGGCGCAGTATATCCCGGCATCACACCGGCGTCAGCCGTTTTCCACGCGGCCCTCGAAATTATCCTCACGATTGAAATTCGCGTATTGCGCGATGTAGTCGCGGCGCGGTTCCACCTTGTCGCCCATCAGCACGCTGACCATGCGTTCGGCCTCCGCGCCGTCCTCGATAGTAACCTGCATAAGCTTGCGGCCTTCGGGATTCATCGTGGTCTCCCAGAGCTGTTCCGGGTTCATCTCGCCCAAGCCCTTGTAGCGCTGGAGCGAATAACCCTTACCAAGCTTCTTAATGGCCGCGCTCAGTTCGCGATCGTCGTAACAATAGATTACCTTGTCGCCCTTTGAGGCCTTGTAAAGCGGCGGCATACCGATGTACACATGGCCGTCGGTAATCAGCTCGCGCATATACCGGTAAAAGAACGTGAGCAGTATCGCGCGTATGTGCGCGCCGTCCTGATCGGCGTCGGCCAGTATTATCACGCGGTTGTATTTTAGCGAGTTAAGGTCGAAGTCCTCGCCTATGCCGGTGGAAAGCGCGGTTATCATGGAGCGGAACTCCTCGTTTTCCAGCACCTGCGCCAGCTTTTTCTTTTCGACATTCAAGGGCTTTCCGCGCAGGGGCAGTATCGCCTGAAAACGCCGGTCGCGCCCCTGCTTGGCCGAGCCGCCGGCCGAGTCGCCCTCGACTATGAACAGCTCGTTGCGCTTATAATCGCGCCCGGTGCAGGCCGACAGCTTGCCCACCAGCGGCGCGGCCTCCAGCTCGTTGCGTTTGCGCGCCACGTCGCGCGCCTTGCGCACGGCTTCGCGCACGCGGGCGGCCTGCATGGCCTTGGCGATTATCGCCTGCGCCGCGTCCTGATGCTTCAAATCCTCCAAATAAAGGCTGAGCTGTTCGCTCACGAACGCCTCGACAATCGGGCGCACCTCGGTGTTGCCCAGCCTACCCTTGGTCTGGCCCTCAAACTGGGGATTGCTCACGCCCACGGCCAGCACCGCGGTCAGCCCCTCGCGCAGGTCTTCGCCGGTCAGGTTGTTGTCCTTTTCCTTCAGCGCGCCTATGCGCCGGGCGTAATCGTTGAATACCTTGGTAAGCGCGGTCTTGAAGCCAGTCTCATGCGTGCCGCCCTCGCCAGTTGGTATGTTGTTGACGAACGAGAACACGCCCTCGGTGTCGCTGTCGGTGTATTGCAGCGCCACGCGGATTAGCGTGTTGTCGCGCTCGCCCTCGAGCAGTATCGGTTCCTCGTTAAGCGGCGTGCGGTCGGCGTTTAAGTATTTCACAAAGTCAGAAAGCCCGCCTTCAAAGCAAAAGTCCTCCTCGCGCACGGGGCTGACGCGCGCGTCGTGAAAGCGGAAATGGATACCCTTGTTGAGGAAGGCCAACTCGTGCATACGCCTTGCGATGGTGTCCGCGTTAAAGCGCGTCTCGTCGAACACGCGCTTGTCGGGCAGGAAGCGCACTACCGTGCCATGCTTGCGCGTCGCGCCCAGCTTTTCCAGCGGGCCTTCAGGGCGGCCGGAGACTATCTTTTTTTGCTTTTCATCGTACACGCTGGAAAATTTCTGGCGATAGTGCTGATAGTCCTTATACACATCGACGGTCATCCATTCGCTCAGTGCGTTTACGACCGACGCGCCCACGCCGTGCAGTCCGCCCGAATACTTGTAATTATCGTGATTAAACTTGCCGCCCGCGTGCAATACGGTGTAGACCACCTCCACGCCCGATATGCCCAGCGTGGGATGAATGTCCACGGGCACGCCGCGGCCGTCATCCGACACCTCGGCCGAGCCGTCCTTATTGATGGTCACGTCCACATTGGCGGCAAAGCCGTTTGCGGCCTCGTCGATCGCGTTATCGACGATTTCCCACAGCATGTGATGCAATCCGCGCGTGCCGGTGGAGCCGATGTACATGCCCGGGCGCATACGCACCGCGTCTAGCCCCTCCAGCACCTGCAAATCGCCCGCGTTGTAATGTCCTGCCATTTAAGTCCTCCGAATATATCATGAGTCGGTAAACGTGCCGACGCTTATATCGATTTTGCCTTAGCCGAAACTAATTTATTGTATCGCAAATGCGCCCGCCCTGTCAACCGCGTACATGTAAGGATGCTGAGCCTAAAATCAGGCGCACCCGGCGCAGCATATTATGCGCAAAACCGCCTCCCAAAAGGCATATTTCCGCATTTTGTTAAAGGCAGGCATAGTTTTTGTGCAACCTGCAAAAAAAAAAAAATAACTTCATAAAAGCGGTCAATTGCCTCGGGAAGTCATTTTGAGGATAATTAGTATGTAGAATATGTTTTGGTATTTCTACATTTTTCCAGTGTATAACACATTTTTTTGTGTACTATGCATATGCAATGGCAGGAGGAGGCATATCCATGAAGCAGGGCAACATATGGAAGACGCTAACGGCGATGACTGTGATACTCGCGATGAGCGCAGGCGGCACGGTTGGCATAGCAGAGACGGTTTTGGGAACTGACGGGCAGGAAGTTGTTGAGGGTGGCGGCGATCAGGGCGTTTCCGGCGATCAGGGCGTTTCCGGCGATCAGGGCGTTTCC
>CAOKFD010000017.1:0-50787 GCA_948467645.1 uncultured Eubacteriales bacterium
GCGGCGCTTGAAAGAGTCGTCAGTGCGGTGGTTGATGAGGTGGTTTAACCTGCGGACTTTTGACAGGCGGGACGCGAGGGAGTATAATAAACCAATAATGTAAGGCCAGAGCGTTCTCCGCATGAGCAGAGATAATACTCGACTTGACAGCATGAATTTGATGATGCGGTAATGTTCCCTGCATGTGCAGGGGTGATACTAGAAAGTGGTATAGAACTATTGGGGTAGAATATCCTTGCTCAAGCAGGGGTATTCCTCGCCCACACGTACACGCGATCTTGTTTATCACGTTTTTCCCCGCATATGCAGGGCTTAGTAAAACATTTACAGGTCTGCCAATATGCAGCCTGAATCAATACATACATCCGGCACAAACGCCGTAAGAGAGGTAACATGCAAACCTACTATTCATTTGACGAAGCGTGCACGACCGCAATCGCGCATGAGCTGGCTGCACGCCTGCACGCGGGCGACATAGTGCTGCTGCGCGGCGATCTGGGCGCGGGCAAGTCGGTATTCGCGCGCGGGCTGGCGCGCGCATGGGGCGTTGAAGGCCATGTAACCAGCCCTACCTTTACCACAATGCAGCAGTACGATGGCGCGCGCGGGCGGTTCTACCACTTTGACCTGTACCGATTGGACGATCCGGAGCAGCTGTTCGAGACGGGGCTTAACGAGTACATAGGCGGCGACGGGCTGGCCGTTATCGAATGGCCCGAAAACGCCGATCTGGATCCGGCAGACGCATACACGGTTTACGTAAACCGCGTGGAGCCGGGCGACGTGCCCGAGGACGAGCGCGTCGGATTTACGGATGAGGACGGCGACGGCTACGCGCGCATGATACGCATAGCCGCGCCCGGGGAGGAAGAAGCATGATTATACTTGCGATGGACACGTCCGGCCCCTGCGCGTCGGTTGCGCTGATGCAGGACGGCGTGATTACTCATGAGGAGACTGCGCGTCATGGGCTTACGCACTCACAGACCGTGCTGCCTATGGCTGAGCGCGCATTGGAATGCGCCGGACTTCAGCCTAAAGATGTGAACCTGTTTGCGTGCGCGGTCGGCCCCGGCTCGTTTACGGGCGTGCGCATTGGGGTTACTACCGTTAAGGCATTGGCGCACTCGGTGGGCGCGCGCTGCATAGGCGTGGACGCGCTGGAGGCGCTGGCATACGGCGCGTGCGGCTTTAACGGCACGCTTGCGCCCATGTTCGACGCGCGCCGGTCGCAGGTATACGCGGCGGCGTTCAAGGGCGGCGCGGAGTTTAACCGCATAGGAGACGACGTGGCCGCGCCGCTGGAGGAGTTTGTAGGCACACTGCCTGAGGGTGAAGTAATGTTCATGGGCGACGGCGCGGACGCAAACCGCGCGCGCATACTGGCGCTGCGCCCCGACGCGCGCTTTGCCCCGGCGCATATGAACTTCCCGCGTGCGGCGGCGATATGTGCATTGGCGAACGAGCGCGCCGCGCAGTCGATGGACTATCTGGAACTCAAGCCGCTCTACCTGCGCGCGCCGCAGGCCGAGCGCGAACGGCTGGCGAAGGGGTTGAAGGTATGAGCGCAAGCTGCCGCCTTATGACGATGGAAGATCTGGACGCGATAATGGAGGTCGAGCACGAAGCCTTTTCGATACCGTGGTCGCGCAAGTCGTTTACCGAGGAGCTGGAGCGCAACGCCTGCGCGCGCTATCTGGTGGTTGAGGATGAGGGCAAGGTCGTCGGCTACGGCGGCATGTGGTTCATAGTGGACGAAGCGCATGTGACCAACATAGCGATAGCCAAAGCTCATCGCGGCAGGGGACTGGGCAAGCTCCTTATGGAAAACATGCTGCAATTCGCGGCCGATTCGGGCATGGCGTTTATGACGCTGGAGGTGCGCCGCTCCAACGAAGTGGCTCAAAACCTGTACCGCAGCCACGGCTTTGTGGACGTGGGCTACCGCAAGCGCTATTATGAGGACAATCACGAGGATGCGCTCATAATGACCACGCTCAGTTTGCCTGAGGCGCACCCTGAAAACGATCCGTTTCTGGTGGAGGAATAAAGCGTGTTCAGGCAGATGTGCCGATAAGTCGGTAAAGAAATAATAAACGACTTTTTTTGCTTCTTTCTTTTCCTTCCGAAAAGAAAGAAGCGGCACTTAACATGAATACATCAATGGTGCCACCGAATCGCAAAATAAGCGGCTCGGCGGCACTTTATTATTTTAAGCAAATGGGATAAAATAGTACGGTAGAAAATATGCAAAGGAGGGCGGCTTGCATGTGTCCGCTTTTTGGCGACGATACCGGCGGCGGCAAGCCGCTCTACCTGCAATTGCGCGATAAACTCCGGCGCGCGATACTTTCGGGCGAACTGCCCGCGGGCAAGCTGCCCTCCGCGCGCGACATGGCGCATCTGGAAAACGTCAGCCGAAACACCGTGGACGCGGCGTATGCCTACCTCGAAGATGAAGGCCTTGTATACGTGCGCCGCGGTCAGGGCACGTTCGTCAGCGAGGGCGCGTGCGCGCCGCGCGCCGGGCATGAATCCGCGATAGACTGGGAAAAGCGCATAAGCCGTGCGGCGCGCGCCTTTACCCACTACCGCGAGGAGGAAGCGCCCGTGATACACGGCGGGCGCGGCGTGATTTCGTTTACATCGCTTGCGCCCGATCACAATACGTTCGCGGTGCAGGCCTTCCGCAAGATAATGAACGATGTGCTGGCCGCGGACGACGGGCGGCTGCTCAATTACGGCTACGCGCGCGGCTATGAACCGCTAAGGCAATATCTTTTGGCCGATATGCGGCAAAAGGGCATAAACACCGACGGCCAGGAATTGATTATAGTGAACGGCTTTCGTCAGGCGGTGGAACTGGTCACGCGCGTGCTGGTGGACGAAAACGCGCGCGTGCTCACGGAAGCGCCCACGTACAACGGCGTGATAGGCGTTTTGAAAAGCCGCATGGCGCGCATAGGCGCGGTCGATCTGGACGCGCAGGGCATGAACCCGGACGTGCTGGAGCGCGAGATAATAAAGGAGCGCCCCGCGTTGGTCTACTGCGTGCCCACATACCAGAACCCGACGGGCATAAACATGCCCATGGAGCGCCGCCGCGAGGTGCTGCGCGTGTGCTCCAAGTACCGCGTGCCGCTGCTTGAAGACGGCTTTAACGAGGAACTGCGCTTCCGCGGCGAAAGCTATCCCACGCTCAAGGCGATGGATTCCGAGGGCGTGGTCATATACGCGGGCAGCTTTTCCAAGGTGCTGTTTCCCGGCCTGAGGATAGGCTGGGTACTCGCGCCCGAGCAGGTGTATCACTACCTGCTCAACGAAAAGTTCAATCAGGACATACACACATCGACGGTGATACAGGCGGCGCTGTGCGAGTTCCTGCGGCGCGGCTGTCTGGAGCGCCACCTTAAATCCAGCCGCGTGCTGTACCGCGAGCGCATGACGGCGCTGCTGGGCGCGCTGGACGAAAACTTCTCGGACATAGCCGAATGGCCGCGCACCGACGGCGGGTTCTCGGTATTCGTGACGCTCAAAAACGGCATGGACACGCGCGAAAGGCTGGAGCGCGCCAAAGAAGCGGGCGTGATGTACGTGCCCGGCGACGTGTTCTATCCGGACGGGCGCGGGCGGGACAGCCTGAGACTGGGCTTTTCACGGCTGAGCACGGACGAGATTTACGAGGGCGTGCGCCGGCTGCGCGGTGTGTTGGAGTGAGGAGGGCGCATATGGATTGCATTATAAGGCACGCGAAGCAGCGCGATGCGGATGCGATTGCAATGCTTTATCGCACGGCGCTGGGCTATGCGGAAATGAACGGCGAAGCGGTATCGGCGCGCATGACGCAGATGGCCGCGCGCGGCGGATACATAAATTACGTGGCCGAGGTAAACGGCGCAGTCGCCGGTATGATAAGCACCCGGCGTTCGCTTGCGCTGGAGGTAAACGGCGAATACATGGCGGTCATCGGGCTTATGGTGTCGGATGAGTTCCGGGGCATGGGACTGGGACGCGCCCTTATCATGCGCGCCGAAAGCGATGCGCGCATGGACGGGATAACCTTCTTTAAGCTGTCAAGCGGCATGACGCGCACGGGCGCACATGCGTTTTATGAAAAACTGGGCTATCAGAAAAACGGGTTCCGTTTTACAAAGGGACAGAAAAATTGACGGCGGCTGAATCCGCGCATTTCAAGGAGGATATAAATGTTAGCAAAGTGCGGCATTAACTATCAGATATTCGGCACGGAGGGCAAATTCATACTCTGTATGCACGGCTGGGGCGGCCAGATCGACAGCTTTAAGCCGCTGATACGCGACCTGACTGCCGAAAGCGGCAAGGCGCGCGTGATTGGCGTGGACTTTCCCGGTCACGGCCAAAGCCCTGAACCGCCCGAGGTATGGAACGTCGATCAGTTTAAGGCGCAGATAATCGCGCTGCTGGACGAAATCGGCGCGGAGCGCGTGGACATAGTCGCGCACTCGTTCGGCGGGCGCGTGGCGCTGCTCATGGCCGCCGAAAACCCGGAGCGCGTGGGGCGCATGGTGCTGACCGGCTGCGCGGGACTGCTGCCCAAGCGTTCGGGCGGCGCACAGGTCAAGCAGGCCGTATTCGGCGCGCTCAAGGCGGGTTACGAAAGCCGTGCGGTGCAAAAGCTGCTGGGCAAAAACGCCGAAAAGCTGACCAATGCGATACAGTCGCGCATGGGCTCGGCCGACTATCGCGCGCTGTCGGGCGACATGCGCAAGACGTTTGTGCAGGTGATTAACCAGGATCTGGCATGGTGCCTGCCTAAGATAAAGGCCTCCACGCTGCTGTTCTGGGGCGAAAACGACACCGCCACTCCGCTGTGGATGGGTCAGCAGATGGAAAAGGAAATCCCGGACGCGGGACTGGTAGTAATGCCGGGCGCAACGCATTTTGCCTACCTCGAGCGCTATCCAAACTTCCTTGCGGTTGTTAAGCAGTTCCTTCAGGTGTGAGGCATGTAACACGCCGTGTTGAATATGATAAGCTGGCGTTAACGCGCGTGCGCTTGCGAAAAGCGTCGGCGCGTGGTATCCTTAACGGGCCAAATTGCAATACAGCGCGGCTAGATTCGCGCAATAACGCAGTCGGCGGCACGTCCGACCGACGCCTGAGGAGGCCTTAAATGTTAGTAAGTATTATCTGCTGGGCGCTTACAGTGCTGGGGTGTCTTATGGGCACCCGGTATTATGTGCACATGCTGCAATTGGAAAGCTATCAACTGGACGGCTACATGCGCTGGATTAAGGCGCGCGGCGCGCATCCGGTACTGATAAACAGCTGCATAGGCGTGGGCTTTGCGGTGATGAACATATGCATAACGGCGCTTGTGCGCAGCCATGTGCCCGCCGTTCAGGGCGGCGCCAAGGTCAGCGTGACCGCCGTGTTTGCACTGGTGGCATTTTTGATGATGCGCTCGTGGGCGGCGCAGTCCCAGAAAAAGCCGCTCGCGTTCACGCCCCGCGTAAAGCGCCTGTACTGGTATCTGGGCGGCGTGTGCGCGCTGCTGGGCGCGGTGCTGGAGCTGCTTAACGTGGGCTGCTTCATGTACAGCCTCGTGCCGATGATTGTCTGGGCGGGCGCGTACGCGGCTCAGCCCGGCGAACAGCGCATCAATCACAGCTTCTTCGTGGATGCGCAGAAAAAACTGGCCGAGCGCCCCGACCTTATCAAAATAGGCATAACCGGCAGTTATGGCAAGACCAGCACCAAGTTTGTGCTCAAGACGCTGCTGGAGGAGAAGTACAATGTACTCGCCACGCCGTCCAGCTTCAACACGCCCATGGGCGTAACCCGCATCGTGCGCGAGCAGCTCAGACCCGAGCATCAGATATTCATCGGCGAAATGGGCGCGCGCCATATGGGCGATATTAAGGAAATGTGCGAACTGGTGCATCCCTCGATCGGCATACTCACGTCGATCGGGCCGCAGCACCTCGAGACGTTCGGCTCGATAGAAAACGTCGCCAATACCAAGAACGAACTGGTCGAGGCGCTGCCTGCGGACGGCATGGCCTTCTTTGCGGCCGACGGCGGCTGGCTGGATAAGCTGTACGCGCGCGCGGCCTGCGAAAAATACCGCGCCGGTCTTACGCGCGACAAGATGTACATGCGCGCCGAGGACATATCGGTCGGCCCGGACGGTTCCACGTTCACGCTGGTATGCGAGGACGGCGGCCGCATAAGGTGCACGACCCGGCTGCTGGGCAAGCATAATGTGCAGAACATAGTGCTGTCGGCGGCGGTCGCGCATAAGCTGGGCGTAAGCATGGACCAGCTCGCGTCCGGCATAGGCAAGATCGAACCCATCGAGCACCGGCTGCAGCTGATACCCGGCGCGGGCGGCAAGGTGGTAATCGATGACGCGTTCAACTCCAACCCCGCGGGCGCGGCGCGCGCGATGGAGGTGCTGGCCTCTTTCGATGGTCTGCGCTGCGTGGTAACGCCCGGCATGGTTGAACTGGGCGCGCGCGAGGAGGAGCTTAACCGCGAATTCGGCAGGCAGATGGCCAAGGCGTGCGACGCGGCGATACTGCTGGGCAAAAAACGCGCCCAGCCCATACGCGAGGGCATGATCGAGGTAGGCTTTACCGAGCAGAACATATTCGTGGTCGATTCGCTGGACGCGGCCATGCCCATACTCGCGGCGCTGAACGCCGACGTTACGCTGTTTGAAAACGATCTGCCCGATAATTACACCGAATGACGCGCGGACAAGTGGGAGGAATGACGGATGAGTCTTAAAGTAGCGGTGATATACGGCTCGCGTACCTGCGAGCATGACGTTTCGATAGTTTCCGCATTGCAGGCAATGGATAATCTGGACAAGAACGAATACGAGATAGTGCCGGTATACATCGCGCGCGACGGCCAGTGGTATACCGGCCGACTGCTGCGCAACATAACGTTTTACAGCGCGTTTAAGCCCGAACTGGTGACGCACGTCGCGCCCGTGATGAGCGAGGATGGCAAGCTCACGCTGATGCCGGTAACGTCCATCGCGCCGCACGGATTCAAAGGCATGGTTAAGGTGCTCATGAGCAACATGAACCTGGGCGAAGATACCGTTGAAAAGTGCGACGTGGTTCTGCCGGTAATGCATGGTATGAACGGCGAGGATGGCACGCTGCAGGGCCTGCTTGAGCTGTTCAACGTGCCCTACACCTCGACCGGCGTGCTGGGCAGCGCTCTGGGCATGGATAAGATCGCCATGAAGCAATTCTTCCGCGGCTGCGGCCTGCCCGTGGTCGATGGCATGTGGTTCGCGCGCAGCGAGTGGAACAAGAATCATGAGGAAGTACTTAATCGCGTCGAAAGCTCCTGCCCTTACCCTGTCTATGTAAAGCCCGCCAACCTCGGCTCGTCCATAGGTATAAGCCGCGCAACCGACCGCCAGTCGCTCATCAAGGCCATCGAAACCGCCGTGGAATACGACCGACGCATACTGGTCGAGCGCGGCATCGAAAAGCCGGTCGAGATCAACTGCTCCGCACTGCGCATAAAGGGCGAGGTGCGCGCGTCGCTGTGCGAAATGCCCGCCAGCTGGGAAGAGTTCCTCACATTCGACGACAAGTACCTGCGCGGCTCCAAGTCGGGCAAGGGTCAGGGCATGGAATCGCTCGCGCGCAAAGTGCCCGCGCCCATCAGCGACGAACTCACTCAGCGCATACAGCAGATGACTACTCAGGTGTATAATGCGATGGACTGCAAGGGCGTTGTGCGCATCGATTACATGCTGGACGGCGACGAGCTGTACATAAACGAGATCAACATAATCCCCGGCTCGCTGGCGTTCTACCTGTGGGAGCCTCTGGGCATCAGCTTTAAGGAAATGCTGGATTGCATGATAGAGGACGCGTTCACGGCCTACGCCGAAAAGAACCGCTCGGTATTCTCCTACGACAGCAGCATACTGCGCAGTGTGCAGGGCGGCCTGAAGGGCGCTAAGGGCGGCAAGCTGGGCGGCTCGGGCAGTAAGCTCGGCGGCGGTAAGCTGGGCTGATTGGATAAGTTTATATGATGATGTGACTTCGCCGCGTTCGGCCTTGGGGGGCTGGACGCGGCGAAGTTTGTTTTGGGCGAGAAAGTGAGTGATACAGTGTGGGTGTGATTGTGCCTTTTCAGGCAGAAATAATTGATGGCTGCTTTGAGCTTATCCGATGGGCTGAAAGGCATTAAGCACAGGGCGGCTGTCATGATCGGCTGATTGGTGCCTGCCTAAAATAAAATGCCAGAAGCGCATACTGACTCAACAACGCGCTTCTGGTAAAAGCTATTCAATTAATCGTCAACCGATCGCCGCGCAATCAATAATGATCCACAATATACTGCGGGCGGCGCAAAAACAGCATCTGTGCCGCCGGGCAGGACGCGTTCATCTCAAAGTCGTCGCGCGCATACGCCTCGCTCAGCGAGATCGAGCCGGTGGTCAGCTGGCTGAACGTGGTTATGTCCATCTTCATGTCCGCATCGCCGTATTCGGACTGGGCGCACTTCACGCCCTCGCCGGTTATCGTTACGTCGTAACGTCCGGTGTTCTGCGGAATCATCTCATCGGTCAGCGCCAGCGAGAACGAGAGCGACTTTATCCCAGCCAGCGCCTTGAGCGCGGGCGAAAGCGGCTGGCTTTCCAGCATCACGCGCGCGTTGACCGCGCGCAGCATGTAGTCATAGCTGGTTTTGACATTAACGTCATAAGAATTGGTACATATCGCGCCCAAGTCAACATCGCCCGGCAGCGTCATACTCAGCCGCTTGTAATGCGGATAGAACGTCGCCGCAAAGCCCAGCAGCCGCTTCAGTCCGTCCATGTCCACATACGCGGCCTCGCGCGCGGCGACTATGTTGCCAACGTCGGGCTGGTTGTCGGGCGTGAAGGATATGTACGCGCACGGCTCCATAGCATCGCCGGCCTTGCGCATCAGCAGGTAGCGGTATGCGCGCTCCTTGTATATGTCCGCGCTAAGCAGCCACTTCCAGTACGCGCTTATCTCGCGGCGCATGGATATGTCGCGCTTTTCGGCGAATTTTTCGTATACGCCGCGCGCCAGCAGCTCGTCGCGCTGATTGTCTATCTGGCGCACCTCGTCGGGCATGGGGAAGGCGCGCAGCTGGTCAAGGCCCACGCTGGCGGTGCTTATGCCGCTGGTCACTTCGTAACCGAACTTGCGGTAGAACGCGTGCGAGAACGGGTACAGGCCCGAAATCGCGATGCCGTTTTCGTACATGCGGGGCAGTATGTGCTTGAATATCCCGCGGATTACGCCCGCGCGGCGGTACTCGGGCAGCGTTGCCACGCCGCCTATGCCGGTCAGCGGCAGCCACTTATCGCCGATGCGCGTCTGATAGTCCAGCAGTATCATGCCGCCCATCAGCTTGTCGTTGGTTTCGTCCACCATCGCAAATTCTTCTATATTGCGCTGCTGTTCCTCGGCGTTGGTGGCGGTCTGCTCCTTGGGGTCGGGGTCGCGCATAGGGTAGGTGAACGCTATGGAGCTTATTTTGTCCAGTTCGCGCTTGCGCTCGGGCGTGGTCAGTTTTTCAACGCGCATAATGTATTCCTCCGTTTGTATGATTTTAAGTCGGTTTTTAGCTGCTTAACTGGGAAATCTTAGTAAGGCGTTCCAGCGATGCTTATCTTATGCCTGCGCATAAAACCTGCCTGAGCCTTACTTATGGTACTTTTCGCCGGAAAGTATCGTCATCGCGCGATAGACCTGCTCCAGCAGTATCACGCGCATGAGCTGATGCGGGAATGTCATCTTTGAAAACGACAGCTTGTAATCGGCGCGCGCGAGCACATCTGGACTAAGCCCCAATGAACCGCCTATCACGAAAACCGTGCGCCGCCCATTCATGCGCCAGTCGGCGCACTTGTCGGCCAGCTCGGTCGATGAAAGCTGTTTGCCGTCTATCGCCAGCGCAACCACGTAATCGTCGCGCCGAATCTGCTTGAGCAATGCCTCACCCTCGCGCCGTACCACGTCGCGCTCCAGCGCGGTTAGTCCGTCCGCGCCGCCCACGCCCGATTTGTCGGCGATTTTGAGGTCGGGTACCTGCTTTAGTTCAAACGAGCCGTAGCGCGTGAGCCGCTTCAGATATTCATTGCACGCGTCGGTAAAGTATTTCTCCTTAAGCGAACCCACGCATAATATAGCCGCGTTCATTGCATTTGCCCTCCGATTATTCGCAGTCCAGCTCGAATATGTCGCTGGCGTGGTTCTGTTCCAGCAGTCCGAGATAAATCTCCTTGCCGGGGCGTATGCCTTCGGCGCATAGTTCATTTGCAACCGTGTCGTATGCCAGCCGGGGCGTGTTGTTGTTTTCGGAAATGTGGCTCAGCAGTATTACGCGCGTGCCCGTGCGCGCCAGATACGCCGCCGCCTGCGCGCACGCGTCGTTGCTCAAATGCCCGCGGTCGGAGAGTATCCGGCGCTTTAAGTTGTCGGGATAGTCGCCGTATATCAGCATGTTGCTGTCGTGATTGGCCTCCAGCAGCACCAGCTGCGTGCCCTCGATTACGCGCATCCAGCTGTCCGATATGTGGCCTATGTCCGTCGCTACCGCAACCGACGCCGCGCCCACGTCCAGCCGGTATCCCACCGAGCATACCGCGTCGTGCGGCGTCTTGAACGGCGTTACGTTTATATCGCCTATGTAAAAGTCCTGCCCGGGTGTTATCGCGCGCATGTCGCGCTCGGGTATCGGGCGCTGACTGCTTTTTGCGTTTATGGCATTTAACGTCTGCGCGCTGGCGTATACCGGCAGATCGTGTCTGCGCGAAAGCGCGGCACAGGACTTAATATGATCGGAATGCTCGTGACTGATAAGTATCGCGCTGATTGACGCGGGGTCGACCGGCGCGGGCGAGTTTTCACTTACGCGCTTTAGTCCCGCCGCGATGTCGCGCTGTGCAATGCCGCAGTCGATCAGTATGTGCGTGCTGCCATAGCCTACATATATGCAATTGCCCTTGGAGCCGCTGGCCAGCGCGCACAGCCGCAGTCGGCGCGCGGGCTGAATATCGGGAATCGGAATCGTCATGCAATGAACTCCTTATGGTAAATAAAAGGCCGAATGTTGCCGATTGGATTATAGCATAGCCCATGCTCAAATGCAAATGCGACAATCGAGTGACTTACACATATATTTTCGCCAGACAGCCATAATAACTTGAACGCACTTTTAATTTCCAACCAAATATGATAAAATATGACGACGATTTGGCATGGAGGCGCATTCGATGAAATATCCGATCAAGATCGCGTCGGCGATGGCCGCGTACTATGCGGTCACAGGCGTATATCAGAACTACATCTCCAAATACTTCGGCGCGCAGGGACTTACCGACGGCGAGATAGGCGTACTGATGGCCGCGCCGCCGCTGATCTCGCTGATCGCGCAGCCCGTGTGGGGCACGCTGGGCGACCGTGCTAGGAGCAAGAACGCCGTGTTCAGGCTGATGTATGTCGCGTCGGCGATACTGGTGCTCAGTTATCTTATCAGCTCGTCGTTCTGGTATCTGCTGTTTGCGGTGCTGGCGTATTCGTTTTTCTTTACCGCCTTGCAGCCCATGAACGACGCGATTGTGCTGGAGGCGCTGGGTGGTCGGCCGTTCGGGCCGATACGCATGGCGGGCACGCTTACGTTCGCGATTGTGTCGCCGCTGGCGGGCGCGATAATCGGCGATAACTGGAGCGCGTCGATATGGATGACGGGCGCACTGCTCATCGCCGCGGCGCTGGTCACGTTCCTGCTGCCCAACGTGCCCGGCCATCAGAGCGAGCAGGGGCATAAGAAGATGAAGTTCACCGAGCTGCTGAAGCAGAAGGAACTAGTGCTGCTGCTGGGCTTTGTGATGCCGCTGCAAATATCGATGGGCTACTTCTATACGTACTTCTCGCTGCACTTTACCGAGCTGGAGGGCGCTAATTCCACGCTGCTGGGGCTGTGCTATACGATTTCGTCTATCGCCGAGGTGCCGTTTCTGCTCCTGTCCAACAAACTCTACAAGCGTTTCGGCGCGGGCAAGCTGTTAATCTCCGCGGGCATATCGGTTACAGTCCGCTGGATACTGTTGGGCAGTCTTACCAATGTATACGCGGTCATGGCGACGCAGCTTTTCCACGGCTGGGGCTTCATAGTCATGACTGTTACAATGGCTTACTATATAAACGACCATGTACCCGCCGAGCTGAAAGCGTCGGGTCAGATGCTGCTGGGCGTGGTGGGATTCGGCATTGCGCGCGCGATAGGCAATCTGGGCGGCGCGGCGTGCATAAACATTTGGGGCAGGCAAGGCACGTTTTATGCGGCGGCGGTGCTGAGTGGGCTGGCGGTCGTGTGCTATTTTAAGAAGTACATGTTCGCGCCCAGGGATGACGCGCAGAAATAGCGGCAGAGGCAGATTTAACCTTGCGCCGCCTTGCCATAGGATTTAAGCTGTGATATAATTTTCAGGGTGTGCATTCAGCGCCCCAAGTACACACCTGCCGGCAGGCGGGGAGCGAGTGCCGCGCAAGCAGCGCGGTGCTTCCCGTACAACAACCGTCAGGGTGGCAAAACAAAAGGAGGATACCTAAAATGGCTGTTATTTCCATGAAGCAACTGCTGGAAGCCGGCGTACACTTCGGTCATCAGACCCGTCGCTGGAACCCCAAGATGGCTCAGTACATCTTCACTGAGCGCAACGGCATCTACATCATCGACCTGCAGAAGACCGTGCGCAAGATCGACGAAGCGTACATGTTCGTGCGTGACGTTGCGCTGTCCGGCAAGAGCATTCTGTTCGTCGGCACCAAGAAGCAGGCTCAGGAGTCCATCGAGTCCGAAGCCAAGCGCTGCGGCATGTACTATGTCAACAACCGCTGGCTGGGCGGTATGCTGACCAACTTCCGCACCATCCGCACCCGTATCGCCCGTCTGAACGAGATCGACGCCATGGAGCAGCGCGGCGACTTCGACGTACTGCCTAAGAAGGAAGTTATCCAGCTGCTGGGCGAGCGCGAGAAGCTGGAGAAGAACCTGGGCGGTATCCGCAACATGAAGGAACTGCCGGGCGCGCTGTTCGTTGTTGACCCCCGCAAGGAGCACATTGCCGTGACCGAGGCCCGCATACTGGGCATCCCGATAGTGGGTATCGTCGATACCAACTGCGATCCGGACGAAATCGACTATGTAATCCCCGGCAACGACGACGCTATCCGTGCCGTTAAGCTGATCGCGGGCAAGCTGGCCGACGCCGTGCTGGAAGGCCGTCAGGGCGAGCAGGACAACGCCGAGGAAGCTCCCGCTGAGGAAGCCGCCGAGACTGTTGCCGAATAATCTGAATATTTAGGTAGACTTTTTAACGGCCGCCGCGGCTTACTGGCGGCGGCCGTAATTTGATTTTGAATTTTGAATGGAGGCAATACCTATGAATATTACCGCTGCAATGGTTAAGGAACTGCGCGAGACCACCGGCGCTGGTATGATGGACTGCAAGAAGGCGCTGACCCATACCGAGGGCGACATGGCCAAGGCTGTTGACTACCTGCGCGAGAAGGGTCTGGCTGCCGCTGCCAAGAAGGAGAGCCGCATCGCCGCCGAGGGCGTTGTAGGCGCTTATGTATGCGAAAAGTGCGGCACCGGCGCTATGGTCGAGGTCAACTGCGAGACCGACTTCGTTGCCAACACCCCCGATTTCAAGAACATGGTTGAGTCCATCGCCAAGACCATCATCGTCAGCAATCCCGCCGACGTCGAGGCTCTGCTGAACTGCAAGGTAGCCGGTGACGACACCCAGACCGTCAGCGAGCTGATCACCGCCAAGGTTGCCAAGATCGGCGAGAAGATGACCGTGCGCCGCTTCGTTCGTTACGAGGCCGACGGCGGCGAGGTTGAGTCCTATATCCACATGGGCGGCAAGGTTGGCGTGCTGGTAAAGGCCGCTGTTGCCGAGAAGAACGACGCGACCAAGGAAGTGCTGCATGACGTAGCGCTGCAGATCGCCGCTGCTTCGCCCGTGGCTGCCGAGTACGTAACCCGTGACGAGGTTAAGGCCGATCATCTGGAGCATGAGAAGGAGATTCTGATTGCTCAGGCTCGCAACGAGGGCAAGCCCGAGAAGATCATCGAGAAGATGGTTATGGGCCGCATCAACAAGTTCTATCAGGAAGTTTGCCTGATGGAGCAGCCCTTCGTAAAGGATCCCGACATGAACGTCGAGAAGATGATTGCCGCCAAGGCGCCCGGCACCAAGATCATCGCCTTCACCCGTTACAAGATGGGCGACGGCCTTGAGAAGAAGGTCAACGACCTGGCTGCCGAAGTTGCCGAGCAGATTGGCAAGTAATTTTTGAAAATTTCCAGCCCGGAGGAGCGACGCTTCCTTCGGGCTGATTTTAGGAATCGGGATTTTGCCCGTTTCATTTGCATAAGCCGTATAAGCGGCAAAAAATCGACGCCGGACTGGCGGACAAGCGACGAGGAGGCAGAACATGAGCGCAGTATACAAGCGGATTATAATCAAGCTGAGCGGCGAAGCCCTTGCGGGCAACAAGGACGAGCGCGAAGGTTCGTTTGACAAGAACGCGACGGAAGCGGTTGCCAAGGCGATAATCGACGTAGCCAAGCAGGGCGTCGAAGTAGGCGTAGTAGTAGGCGGCGGCAACATATGGCGCGGCCGTTTCGGCGAGGGCATGGACGACGTGACCGCCGATCACATGGGTATGCTGGCCACGGTAATCAACGCGCTATACCTGCGCGACGCATTGGAGCGTCAGGGTATGCCCACGCGCGTACAGACGGCGATCGAGATGCGTCAGCTGGCCGAGCCGTACATTCGCGGCCGTGCGGTACGTCATCTGGAAAAGGGTCGCGTGGTGATCTTTGCCGCCGGCACGGGCAACCCGCACTTCACGACCGACACCGCGGCGGCTTTGCGTGCGTCCGAGGTAAACGCGGACGCAATTCTGAAGTGCACCACGGTCGACACGCTCTTCGATTCCGACCCGCACAAGAACCCCGACGCCAAGCCAATAATCGACATCTCCTACGGCGAGGTCATACAGCGCCAGCTCCACGTAATGGACATAACCGCCTTTACGCTTTGCCACGAGCGCAAGATACCCCAGGTGCGCATATTCTCGCTCAGCGATCCCCAGAATCTGGTCAGGGTCGTGAACGGGGAGAGCATCGGAACAACCATACACATGTGATCGTTTGTGACGCGATCCTTCCCTTCGGGAGGGCGAAGCGACCTGAGAAAAGCCGGCGCGCAAAGCTGCGGGCCGATAACGAAGCATTAGAAGCGCTAAGCCTTAAGGCGCATCAGAAGCAATAAAAATCGCCGGGGGCGGTCTATCGCAGACTGTCCCCGGCGATTTTCGCTTTCCGCACGTTCGACCTTCGCCGTTCCCTCCACCGAAATGGCCGTAGAAGGTCGAAGCGGGAAAATTGTGCGCGGCTAAAACTGCGTTTAATCGACCGGTCGGGAACGGCGGATAGCATTTGGTAGGCCGAACCGGCATTGCGGCAAGCTGATTGCAGCTTGGCGGCATACGGATGCCGCGTATGGGGCGCTGATCGGGGCAGCAAAAGCAAAATCACGGGAGCGGTTTCCAGTGCTCAAAATCAGAATATTAAATATCATCTATTCGTTTTTGAGCGCAGTTAAAGTATTGACAGTCAAAAATCTTCCTGATAAAATAAAATTGCGCCTGACAAAAAGGTCTTTTGCCCTGACTGAAAGGAGTTTTTCACTTATGATGTGTTTAGCTGTGCCTTTTAGTTAGGCGCAGCTATTTTTTATGAAAGGAGATTGAAAATGCAGACAAGAGTTGCCGTAATGGCTATCATAGTGGAAGATGGCGACGCTGCCGAGAAGCTGAATGCGATTCTCCACAACTACGGAGAGTACATTATCGGAAGGATGGGCATTCCCTATCGTGCGAGGGGGATAAATATCATATCCATCGCAATAGACGCGCCGCAGGATGAAATTTCCTCGCTTGCGGGAAAGCTCGGAAACATTCGTGGTATCAGCGTTAAAACTGCATACTCCAACGTCAAGGATGAGGGCTGAGACCGTTTTTTTGATCGACAAGCTCGCACGAAACCACAGTCTGGAAAAAAGAGAGTACCTCACTTTGCTTGAAAATGCAGGCGGCGAGGAATACGCCTATGCGGCAAAGATTGCCGATAAAGGGCGCAGAAGGGTTTACGGCACGGACGTTTTCATAAGAGGACTGATAGAGGTCGGAAACGTTTGCAGGAACGATTGCTACTATTGCGGAATAAGGGCGTCCAACGGCAAATGCGCGCGGTACGTACTCGCCGATGAACAGATACTCGCCTGCTGCAAAGAGGGATATGGAATAGGCTTCAGAAGCTTCGTTTTGCAGGGCGGCGAGGGAACTTTGCCCGTTGAACGCATAATCCGTATAGTATCTGAAATCCGCAGCGAATTTCCCGATTGCGCGATAACCCTTTCGCTGGGAGAGTACGAGCGGCATGAATATGAAAAGATGTTCAATGCGGGCGCGGATCGTTACCTTCTGAGGCACGAAACGGCGGATAAAAAGCACTATGATTTGCTCCATCCGGACGATATGTCTTATGAACACCGTATGCAGTGCCTGGAATCGCTTCGCAATGTCGGCTTTGCCGTCGGCTGTGGGTTTATGGTCGGTTCACCCTTCCAAACCCTTGAGAACATCGCTTCGGATCTGAAATTCGTCGAGGAGTTTTCTCCCGAAATGTGCGGGATCGGGCCGTTCATTCCGCAAAAGGATACGCCGTTTGGAGGCTTTCACGCGGGCTCGGCGGATCTGACCTGCTTCCTGCTGTCGCTGATAAGGCTGATAAAGCCGAATATTCTCCTTCCGGCAACGACGGCGCTTGGCTCAGTCGAAACGGATGGCAGGCTCAGGGGAATACTTGCAGGCGCAAATGTCGTCATGCCGAACCTGTCGCCGTTTGAAGTGAGGAGCAAGTACAATTTGTACGACAATAAGCTCTCAACGGGCGCAGAATCCGCACAGAACCTTGAAGAACTGAAAAAAAGTCTGGACTCAATAGGCTTTTCCGTCGCCGTATCCAGAGGCGACATGAAAATATCTGACGGAAAGAGCTAAATCTGACCGAAAAGAAAGGAAAAGAACATGGCTGTTTACAATCCCAAATCGTTAAAAGCGGAGGAATTCATAAATCATGATGAAATCCTCGAAACCATACGGTATGCAAAAGCAAACAAAAACAACGTCGAGTTGATCGACAGCATACTCGAAAAAGCAAGGCCCAGGCGTTCCGCCGACGGTAGATCCGTGTACTGCTCGGGCTTGACGCACAGGGAAGCGTCTGTGCTCCTCGCCTGCGATATCCCCGAAAAGATAGAGGAGATGTACAGGCTTGCAAACCAGATCAAGCTGTCTTTTTACGGCAACCGCATAGTTATGTTCGCTCCGCTGTACCTCTCAAATTATTGCGTCAACGGCTGCGTTTACTGTCCGTACCACCTGAAGAACAAGCACATCGCAAGGAAAAAACTCACCCAGCAGGAGGTTCGGGACGAAGTAATTGCCCTTCAGGACATGGGCCATAAGCGCCTTGCGCTTGAGGCGGGCGAGGATCCCGTTAATAACCCGATAGAGTACATTATTGAGTGCATTAATACGATTTACTCCGTTCACCATAAAAACGGCGATATACGCAGGGTGAACGTGAATATTGCGGCCACGACAGTCGAAAATTACCGAAAGCTCAAGGATGCGGGAATCGGCACATACATTCTCTTTCAGGAAACGTATAATAAGAAAAGCTATCTTGAACTCCATCCAACGGGGCCCAAGCACGATTACGATTATCATACCGAGGCGATGGACCGGGCGATGGAGGGCGGCATAGATGACGTGGGACTGGGCGTTCTGTTCGGGCTTGAGGGCTACGATTACGAATTTGCGGGGATTTTAATGCATGCCGAGCATCTTGAAGCGGTTCACGGCGTCGGACCGCATACTATAAGCGTTCCGAGAATCAAACATGCCGACGATATAGACCCGAACGTATTTGATAATTCGCTTTCTGATGATATATTCAAAAAGATAATCGCCTGCATAAGGATAGCGGTGCCTTACACCGGCATGATCATTTCGACGCGGGAGAGCGAGAAGGTGAGGGGCGAAGCGCTTGATTTGGGAATCTCCCAGATAAGCGGCGCTTCAAGGACCTCTGTCGGCGGCTACACCGAGAAGGAGCGGCCGCACGATTCGGAACAGTTCGACGTATCCGATACGCGCACGCTGGACGAGGTTGTCGAGTGGCTGATGGAGCTTGATCACATCCCTTCATTCTGCACGGCATGTTACCGGGAGGGGAGAACGGGCGACAGGTTCATGAGCCTGTGCAAGTCGGGGCAGATACTGAACTGCTGCCACCCCAACGCGCTCATGACGCTTGCGGAATACCTCGTTGATTATGCAAGTCCTGATACGAGGAAGACGGGCTTTGCCCTTATTGAGCGCGAACTTGCGAATATCCCGAACGAGAAGGTCAAACGAATTGCGGCGGAAAACATCGAAAGAATCAAATCTTCGGATAAGAGGGATTTCAGATTTTAACGCATACTCTGCCGCCAATGCTCAAAGGTTCCATTGAATGAGCCGGGGAGAAGGGCAGGGCGCATGTCGGGCGTTGGGCAAGGGCGTTTATTCGCTGGTCATTTCGCTCCTGCGCTTTGTCGTACTGGCGCTGGCGTGGGCGCTCTCATTGACGGCGAATGCTGCGGGCGCTGGCTCTCGCTGCCCGTGGCAGAGGCCGGGGTCTGCGCCGCGGCGATTTTTCTGGCGGGAAGGGTGTACCGAAAGGCGATGTGAATACAGTAAAGCGGTCGGCAGTCATGGACAGCCGACCGCTTTTTGCGCCGGAACAGTTTGGCGATAATGCCTGCGCGCCTTTTAACGCCCAGCCCGCCGCTGCCCAGCGCCGCATGGCGACGCTGGGCATTGCCCCGTTTCTGCTGGCGCAGCTGTACCGCGTCCGGAGCGCTGCACAATGCCGTTTGGCATGTTAATCGGCAGGGACGGCGGGCGTATGCGCGCCCATACCGCAGTTACTCGTCGATCCTTTCGGTATTGTAGACCATGTAAAACGTCCCGTCGTCCGGCATGGCGTCCAGCGATCCGAACAGCACGTCTATACAGCCCGCGCCGTCGTTATCAAACAGCGCCACACGCTGTTCATCGATGACTTTAAGCACCCCCGCGCACGCCAGCGCCATTCCATCACTCTTCACGTTAAACGCCGCATATGTCAGCGGCTGCTCATCGCCGCCATAGTATTCGCTTATCACATATGCCATGCACGGCGAAACATCTTTAAGTGTCATCGCGTCGCTGCCGTTAAGTATGCTGGCCGTCGCCAGCCAGTTTACACCCTGCATACTGTTCAGCCGCATTGGCGCGGCGGTTAATGTCTTTGTCCGCAGGGCTTCCTGAAGCTGCACATCCGCGTTTTGGGCACACACACCCATCACGCCCGCCAAAAGCTCATTCGCCGCGTCCGCATCTATGCGCACGACCAGCGAGCGCTTCACCTCGGCATAACTATATTCGAGCGCTTCTTTTGCAAGTGAATTTATCTCATCACTGCCTGAAAATGCACCCGTGAATCCATCCAGCCCACACATCAGCATCGTTTCTCGTGTAAGCACGCCAGCCTTATCCAACAGCTCCATGTCCGCGCCCGTGTCCTCGGACACCTCCGGCGCGGCATACGCACACATCGGCAGGAGCAGCATCATCGCCAGCAGCGCGGCAAATAGTTTCTTCAACATAAAATAGCCTCCCCGATATTTGTTATATGCAATTTTGACGTGCAGCGCCGTCCTGCCGTTCCGCGTTAATAAAATGATTTCATGACTTTACTATATGCCAAAAATACGGCGGCTTTTATGTCGATTCAAAGTTTGTGCTGGGCTATTTCATTTTAAGGCCGAATGGAGTATCATTATTGCATCAAAACAATACGCGGCGCGCGGAGGAATGTTATGGACAAATTCGAATGGTTCAAGGAAGCTAAATTCGGCATGATGATACACTGGGGGCTGTACTGCCTGCCCGCGGGCGAATGGAAGGGTCAGCGCATGGACTACATCGGCGAATGGCTGCAATCCCGCTATCGCATACCTAACGCGGAATACCATCCGCTTGCGTCGGCATTCAACCCGATACTGTTTAATGCCGACGAATGGGCACAGCTCGCCGCCGACGCGGGCATGAAGTACATGGTCTTTACCGCCAAGCATCACGAGGGCTTTGCCATGTACCATTCGCGCGTGGACAAGTTTAACATCGTGGACGCAACGCCGTATGGCCGCGATGTAATGTACGAGCTGGCCAACGCGTGCGCGCGGCACGGGATTAAGTTCGGCCTGTACTATTCGCAGGATCTGGACTGGAGCGACCCGGACGGCGGCGGCTATACGCGCCCGCACGACAACTGCGGCATGAGCTGGACGAACGACTGGGACTTCCCGGACAATGCAAACAAGAACTACACGCTGTGCTACGAGCGCAAGATAAAGCCGCAGGTAAAGGAAATACTGACCCAGTATGGCGATCTGTGCCTTATCTGGTTCGACACGCCCCAGACCATATCGCCCGAGCAGAGCCGCGAGCTGACCGACATGGTGCACACCTATCAGCCCAACTGCCTTGTCAATTCGCGCATAGGCAACGGCATGGGCGACTACCGTTCGATGGGCGACAACGAAATCCCGGACGAGTACATGGCCGACGGTCTGGTCGAAACCCCGGCCACGCTCAACGATACGTGGGGCTACAAGTCGTTTGACAACAACTGGAAGCCCGCTGAAAAGATATTGGCGCTCAAGCGGCACCTTAACGAGCGTGGCGTTAACTACCTGCTCAACGTAGGCCCCGACTATCTGGGCCGCATACCCGCGCCCGCCGTGGACATACTGCGCAAGGCCGGGCAGATTGGCGGTTAAGGCAGTGCTTGCGGCTCAGGCTTAATCGCATACTGCCCGAGCCTACACATTCTGCCTTAAACAAATATCTTTTGCTTGCGGATTTTCATTGTAAGGCGATAATATCAGCGCGCGCCGTAAGCAACAGGCATGAGAAAAAAACGCGGCGCACATCCGCCGCGGCAACAGGAGGTAAACACATGGCACGCATAATGAGCAAACCCGAATACGAGGAATGGACGGCCTCGACGCGCGATAAGCGCATGGAGTGGTGGCGCGAGGCGCGCTTCGGCATGTTCGTACACTTTGGACTGTATTCCGTGCTGGGCCGCCACGAGTGGGCGCAGGCGATGGAGAACATACCATCGGACGAATACGCCAAGCTGGCCGATAAGTTCAACCCCAAGCCCGGCGCGCCGCGCGAATGGGCGCGTCTGGCCAAGGCCGCGGGCATGAAGTACATGGTCATGACCACGCGCCATCACGAGGGCTTCTCGCTGTGGGATTCCAAGGCCAACCCGTTCAACTCGGTCAACTACGGCCCGCACCGCGACATCGTGCGCGAGTTCGTGGACGCCTGCCGCGAGTTCGACCTCAAAATTGGCTTCTATTCGTCGCTGATGGACTGGCACCATCCAGACGGCTGGACTTGCGCGTTCGATACCGACGCGCGCCGCCGCTTCACCGACTATATCGAGGCGCTCAATACCGAACTGCTTACCAATTATGGCAAGATAGACATACTCTGGTACGACGTGAGCCGCCCCATGCAGAGCTGGGAAGGCTGGGATTCGCTGGTGCGAAATCAGCGTCTGCGCCAGCTTCAGCCCGACATAATCATAAACAACCGCAGCCAGCTCGACGAGGACTTCGGTACGCCCGAGGGACACGTTACCGCGCTCGACCGCGACTGGGAAGCCTGCATGACATTTAACGACATATCGTGGGGCTACATGGACGAGGAGCAGGCACTGCCCTATGCCTACACCACTCCACGCATACTCAAGATGCTAAACACCTGCGCCAATGGCGGCGGCAACCTGCTGCTCAACATCGGCCCCAAGCCCGACGGCAGCGTGCCAGCCGACGCGGTTAAGCCGCTCACCGGCGTGGGTGAATGGCTCAGCCGCAACGGCGAATGCGCCTATGGCAAGGTAAAGCCGATCGGGCGCCACTCGATGGGCAACGGCATATGCGACGCGTCGCGCTCGGCCGACGGCAGGAAGGTCTATCTGTGGAACTGGATATGGCCTGCAGGCGGCGAGATGGGCTTTGGGGGCTATGCGGACGCGCCCAGGCGCGTGTACCTGCTCGCCAGCGGTCAGGAGATCGAATTTGAGCACCGCGGCCAGCGCGTGATACTCAAAAACCTGCCCGAAAAAGCGCCCGATCCCAGCGGCGTAACCGTGATCTGCATGGAATTCGACAAGGAGCCGGAATACCATATGCGCAGCTATTACCCGCAGCTGTCGCAGGGCCGCGACTGGGCAGGGGACAATAAAATCTGATAAGTGCGATGCGTGCCGGGCGGCGTTTATGGCCGTCCGGCGCGTTTTATGTTCAAAGCGTGGCGTGCACGTCAACAATTGGTTCACACGGAATCTAAATCAAGTTTGGCACTTGACAAATCGGCGGCGGAATACTATGATGTTTATTAACAATAACCATCGTGCCGGCTTTCGGCAAAGGAGAATCACACATATGAATGTGCCAAACGCGCTGACAATTTTAAGGATGCTCATGATTCCGCTCATGGTTTACGTGTTCAATAGTTTCGGCGCGCACTGGGCGCTGCTGGTTTACGTCGTGGCCAGCGCGACCGACGTGCTGGATGGATATATCGCGCGCAAGTATAATCAGATAACCGACTTTGGAAAGCTTATGGATCCGCTGGCCGATAAGCTGATGGTGCTGACCATGCTATACATGCTGTCTACGCGCGCGTACATACCGATGTGGGTGCTGATCGTCGTGGCGTGCAAGGAGCTGGTTATGGTGCTGGGCGCGGCGCTGCTGCTGGGCGGCAAGAAGGTCGTGGTTATGGCCAACAAGCTGGGCAAGGCGGGCACGGCGGCGTTCTTTACCGCGATAGTGCTGGTATGCCTGCGCGACGTGTGGCTGCCGCTGTGGACGGTGGGCGTTGCGGTGATGTACGTGGCGGTTGCACTGGCGATAATCGCGATGCTGGGTTACGCGCGCGCATACCTGATTCAGGGGCGCAACGACCGCACGCAAAAGCCCGATGAAGCGAATAAGTAAGTCGGACGTGACTTCAAAAACTTAACCTGCGCGCCTTGCAAAAAGGCGCGCATTCGCTTATAATAATGAAAAAGCTATCCGCTGGCCGATGACCGGGAGGAGTAGGCATACCTAAGGCCTTATTCAGAGAGAGCGATACTTGCTGCGATTCGCTTTAAGGCAGGAAGCCGAAGGTCGCCCGCGAGGCGGCGCGAGGGAAACGCTTCGACATGCAATAGGCAGTCGGGGTGCGTGCATTGCACGGATAAATCGCGCCCGGGAGCGCCCGATACAGCGCCGCCGCACCTACATGTGCGGACTGAGGCGGGGGAGTGATTCTCCCGTAAATTAAGGTGGTACCACGGAGCAATTCCGTCCTTTTGTAAGGATGAATTGTCCCGTGTTTATTTTTTCTGCGGATGCTTTTTTTGAAGGGCTGTTTCAGGCGCATTATTATTGCTGCCTAAACGCGCCCTGATAACCGCTTATAATGCGAGGTGGTGATTGATTATGTCAAGTGTCGGTTTCGACATGCCCGATATGGCCGAGGTGGTCGAGTTTGTAAAAGCTTGGGCGCCCACTGCGCTCAACTGGTGCATAATCGCGCTGGCCGCGTCACTGGTGCTGCGGCTTTTGCTGGCACTGTTCCATAAGCGCTCGGTGCTGCTGCGCGCGATTAACTGGCTGTCGGCTGTGGGCGGGCTGGTGTCGCTGGGCGGCTACTGGATACTGACCGGCGAAGTGCCCGCGATAATGCAAAACCTCGATGCGACGTTTACGACTACTCTTACTAACGTCCAGTTCACCGTGCCGGAACAGCTTAAACAGGTCAACATGACCGGCCTGATAATATTGGGCGTGGGCGCAGTGCTGGCGTTTTTGTCCGGCCCGCTGGGACGCATGTTCTCCAAGGGCGACGGTTCGGGCGACTTTGAGATAGTCATTAAGACCATCGGCTGGTTGCTCAGCGTGCTGGGCGCGCTGGTTACGTTCGGGGTGCTGTAATATGGACACGCTGGAGAAAGTGCGGGCGCTGCTGAGGGCAGACGGCTGCACAGTGCGCATAAGCGGCGCGCGCGAGCAATGGACTTACCCGGCCTCGCGCCGCGCGATAGTCATAATCAGCGCGGACAAGTGTACGCTAAGGCTGTGCGCCGAACGCATCGGCGATTATGCGGCCAAGGTTCCGGTTTCGCTCAGGCATACAATCGTGCGCGCACCCAACTGCGGCGGCGATTGCAAACCGTGGGGCGGGAAAAAGTGCGCGGGTGGCTGGCAGTTTACGCCGGACGGGTGCGAGTACGTCAAGTGCCGCTACAACGCATTCATGTTCAGCATGGTAAAGGATAAACTTTGCGACGTGCGCGATATGCTTCAAATGGAGCTTGATTCGCACAGACATTAGGCAAACACCGGCCCAAGCGGCCTGTGCATAGATTAGTAAATAATTACGGGAGAGGATAAGCTATGGCGGAAATATATAAGCCGGAAAGCTCGGAAATGGCTAAAACATGGAACCCGCAGGAAGTCGAGGACAAGCTCTACCGCGAATGGGAGGAGAACGGATACTTCACGGCGCACCGCGAGGAGGGCAAGAAGCCCTTTACCATCGTAATGCCGCCGCCAAACATAACCGGCCAGCTGCACATGGGTCACGCGCTGGACGCGATGCTGCAGGACGTGCCCACGCGCTATCATCGCATGAAGGGCGATCCCACGCTGTGGCTGCCCGGCACCGATCACGCCTCGATCGCGACCGAGGTAAAAATCGTCGACCAGCTAAAGGCGGAAGGCCTGACCAAGCAGCAGATCGGCCGCGAGGAATTCCTCAAGCGCGCCTGGGACTGGAAGAAGAAGTATGCCGACCGCATAACCCTTCAGCAGCGCAAGCTGGGCGCGTCCTGCGACTGGACCCGCCAGCGCTTCACGATGGACGAGGGCTGCAGCAAGGCGGTTAACGAGGTGTTCGTGCGCCTGTATGAAAAGGGTCTGATCTACCGCGGCGAGCGCATAATCAACTGGTGCCCGGTATGCAAGACCGCGCTGTCCGATGCTGAGGTTGAATATGAGGAGCAGGATTCCCACCTCTGGTACATCCGCTACCCCGCGGCCGACGGCGGCGATGGCGTGATCGTGGCTACTACCCGCCCCGAGACCATGCTGGGCGATACCGGCGTGGCCGTGAATCCCGAGGACGAGCGCTACAAAGATTTGATCGGCAAGAACCTGATGCTGCCGATAATGAACCGCGAGATACCCGTCGTGGCCGACGAGTATGTTGAAAAAGAGTTCGGTACCGGCGCGGTTAAGATGACCCCCGCCCACGACCCGAACGACTTTGAAGTGGCGCGCCGCCACAACCTCAAACTCATCCGCGTAATCGCCGACGACGGCAAGATGAATGAAAACGCGGGCGAGTTCAAGGGCATGACCCGCGAGCAGTGCCGTAAGGCCGTATGCGAGCGTCTGCAGCAGATGGGTCTGATGGTCAAGATCGAAAACTATAAGCATAACGTAGGCACCTGCTACCGCTGCCATACCACGGTAGAGCCGCTTGCGTCCAACCAGTGGTTCGTAAAGATGCAGCCGCTGGCCGAACCGGCTATCGAGGCCGTGCGCAAGGGCGAGACCAAGTTCATACCCGAGCGCTTTACCAAGACCTACTTCAACTGGATGGACAACATCCGCGACTGGTGCATCAGCCGTCAGCTGTGGTGGGGCCATCGCATACCCGTGTGGTACTGCGAGGACTGCGGCGAGATGACCGTGGCGCGCACTGCGCCCGATAAGTGCTCAAAGTGCGGCGGCACCCATCTGCACCAGGATGAGGACGTGCTGGATACCTGGTTCTCCAGCGCGCTGTGGCCGTTCTCCACGCTGGGCTGGCCGGATAACACCGAGGATTTGAAGTACTTCTATCCCACCAGTATGCTGGTTTCGGGCTATGACATAATATTCTTCTGGGTAGCGCGCATGATATTCTCGGGCATAGAGCAGATGGGCGAGGTTCCGTTCAAGACCGTGGTCATGCACGGTCTGGTGCGCGACGAACAGGGCCGCAAGATGAGCAAGTCCCTGGGCAACGGCATAGACCCGCTCGAGATAGTCGAAAACTACGGCGCGGACGCGCTCAGGTTCTCGCTGGCGCTGGGCGTAAGTCCCGGAAACGACATGCGCGTGAGCGAGAAGAAATTCGACGCGTGCCGCAATTTCGCCAACAAGGTATGGAACGCCTCCCGCTTCGTGGTAATGAATCTGGACGGCAAGGCAGTACCCATGGAGGGCCGCCGCCTGACGCTGGCTGACAAGTGGATACTCAGCCGCTTCAACGAGGCCGTAAAGGTAATCAGCAACAACCTCGACGAATACGACACCGGCAACGCCGCGCAGAAGATATACGATTTCGCGTGGAGCGAGTTCTGCGACTGGTACATCGAGCTGGCCAAGCCGCGCCTGCTGGGCGACGACGAGGAGAGCCGCGACACCGCGCGCGCCGTGCTGGAATACGTGCTGATCGGTATGCTAAAACTCCTGCACCCGTTCATGCCGTTCCTGACCGACGCGGTATACCGCTACCTGCCGGGCACCGAGGGCACTATCATGCTCAAGAGCTGGCCCGAGTACAGTCCCGAGTACGAGTTCGCCGCAGAAAGCGAGCAGATGCAGGGCATCATGGACGTGATAAATGCCGTGCGCAACCTGCGCGCCACTATGAACGTCGCGCCGTCGCGCCGTGCTCACATGATGCTGCGCGCCAAGGAGGGCTGGCACGACACGCTGGAGGAGGGTGCGCTGTACTTCAAGCGTCTGGCGGGCGCAAGTGAGGTAAGCTTCATCGGCGACGGCGAAACCGTGGAAAAGGCGGCCAGCGCCGTATGCCCGTGCTGCGAGGTATTCATCCCGCTGGGCGAACTGGTTGACGTTGAGGCAGAACTCAAGCGCCTGGCCAAAGAGCAGAAGAACCTGGAAAGCGAAATCGCGCGCGGCGAAGGCAAGCTCAGCAATCAGGGCTTTATGAGCAAGGCTCCGGCGGCATTGGTCGAGCAGGAGCGCAATAAGCTTTCCACAAATCGCGAAATGCTGGAAAGCGTAAAGGCGCGTATTGCCGAAATGAAGGCAATCTGATAATATAATAAGTAACGGCTCATGCCTGGGGCCGGGCGCACGCGCGTCCGGCCCCAGAGCGTGTTTCAAAAACTCCTTTTGAAACGCACTCGCGTGCATGGAGGGATTTTAAGATGGATTACAGACAGGCGATCGATTTTATAGAGGGCGCGTCCGGCAAGGGCGACAAGCGCGGGCTTTACAACATGGAGCGCTTGATGGAGCGGCTGGGCAATCCGCATAAGCGGCTGCGAGCCTTCCATGTGGCTGGTACTAACGGCAAAGGCTCGATCTGCGCGTTTCTGGATAGCTCCCTGCGCGCCGCCGGGTACCGCACCGGGCTTTATACGTCGCCGCATCTGGAGCGATTCAACGATCGCATGAGGCTGAACGGCCGCCCGATAAGCGACGAGCGGCTGGCCCAGGTTACGACGCGCGTGGCTGAGCAGGTCGAGATTCTGCGCGGCGAGGGCGTGCTGCCTACATTTTTTGAGATATGCACGGCGGTCGCGTTCGAGTTTTTCGCCGAGGAAAACGTGGACTACGCCGTGATAGAGGTGGGTCTGGGCGGCAGGCGCGATTCTACCAACGTGATTACGCCCATGGTGTCGGTCATCGCGTCGATCGGATTCGACCATATGAAGACGCTGGGCAACACCCTGCCCGAAATCGCGGGCGAAAAGGCGGGCATAATCAAGCCCGGCGTGCCGGTTGTGATAAGCCCCCAGCCCGACGAGGTGCGCAGCGTGTTCGCGGCGCGCTGCGAGGAACTGAACAGCCCGCTTATCGATCTGGGCACCAGCGCGATGCAGATGATATTCGAGGACGAGCGCGGCGGCGAGTTCTCGCTTAAACTGGGCGACAGCGAATGGCCGCGCATCGCGATAAGCCTGCCCGGCGCGCATCAGGCGATAAACGCGTCCTGCGCGCTGATGGCGCTGGAATGCGCGCGCAAGAATTCGGGACTAAAAATAACCGACGCGCAGATAATGGCGGGTCTTAAAAATGCGCGCTGGCCGGGCAGACTGGAATGGGTCGAGGGTCAGCCGCGTATGCTGATGGACGGCGCGCACAACGGGCCGGGCGCACGAACGCTGCTGGAATATGCGCGCAGACACCTGATAGGGCGGCGCGTTGTGCTGCTTACGGCGATGCTGGGCGACAAGCCGGTCGAGGACGTGGTGCGCCAGCTCGCGGGCATAACCAACACGGCGGTGGTCACGCATATCGACTCGCCGCGCGCGCTGGAACCCAAGCGCCTTGCAGTGCTGCTGGAGGCCAACGCGGTAAGCTGCCTGATCGAACCCGACCGTCAGCGTGCGCTTAACGCGGCGCGCGAGCTGGCCGGGCCGGACGGAATCGTGCTGGTATCCGGCTCACTGTATCTGGTGGGCGAGGTGCGCGACCTGCTCGCGATGAGCGACGGCGGCGCGCTGAATTGATGCGTTAAGGCAGGGCGCAATGCTCAGACATACGAACGCGGCTCCGACGGCGTTCGCCGATGGCAGGCCGCGTTTACAGCCTAAACAAAACGCATTCGAACGCAAACGGAGGTAGCAATTTGGAATTTTCCCACGAACCCGTGCTGCTGGAAGAGTGCATGGACGGGCTTAACATACGCCCCGATGGCATATACGTGGACGGCACGCTGGGCGGCGGCGGGCATTCGTCCAAGATACTAAAGCGCCTGGGCGAAGATGGCCGACTGATAGGCATCGACCGTGACGGCGACGCCATCGCCGCCGCAACCGCGCGCTTGGGCGAGGACAGCCGCTTTCAGGCTCTGCGCGGCAACTTCCACGATGTGAAGCAATTGCTGTATTCAATCGGCATAAACCGCATCGACGGTATGCTGCTCGATCTGGGCGTGTCCAGCTATCAGCTGGACGAGGGCGCGCGCGGCTTTTCGTACCATGCCGACGCGCCGCTCGACATGCGCATGGACAGGTCGCAGCCGCTCACCGCGCGCGATGTGGTAAATACCTATTCACAGCAGGAACTCACGCGCGTAATGCGCGACTGGGGCGAGGAAAACTGGGCGGCGCAGATCGCGCGCGTAATCTGCGACCGGCGCAAGACGGCGCCCATCGAAACCACCGGCCAGCTCGTCGACATAATCGACGCGGCCATACCCGCCAAGTTCCGCCGAAAAGACGGCGCGCACCCGGCGCGGCGCACGTTTCAGGCATTGCGCATTGAGGTAAACGACGAACTCGGCCCGCTCAAACAGGCGCTCGAGGACGCGGTAAGCCTGCTCAGCGACGGCGGCCGCCTGTGCGTAATCGCGTTCCACTCGCTGGAAGACCGCATAGTCAAGCAGACCTTCCGCACGATGCAGCATCCCTGCGTGTGCCCGCCCTCGTTCCCGGTGTGCGTGTGCGGCAAAAAGCCGCTGGGACGCGCGCTTACCGGCAAGCCGATAACCGCCAGCAAGGAAGAACTGGAGCGCAATCCGCGCTCACGCAGCGCCACGCTGCGCGTGTTCGAGCGGGAGGTTGAGGAATAAATGGAAATAAGCTATCGCGAACTCGCCGCAGATGAAATTGCGCCCGCATTGTTCAACGACTTTGTGCGCAGGCAGGAGGTCAAACGCTGCTGGCGCAAGTCGAACGGAGAGTGGGTGCTGAAAGACATTGCGTTCATCGACGACTGGAGCCGGGACGACTACCTGAAATTGGTGGACGATCTCAAACGCACGGTGCGCGAGGGCGGCTTCTTATGCGCGGCGTTTGCGGGCGGCGTGCTGAAAGGCTTTTGTGCGGTGGACGGCGTGCTCAAAGGCTCGCACGGTCAATACGCCGATCTTGAGGCAATACACGTATCGGCAGATATGCGCGGGCACGGCATGGGGCGCGGACTGTTCAGCCGCGCGGCGCAGTTCGCCCGTACTCTGGGCGCGAATTGGCTGTACATGTCCACTCATTCGGCTGAGGAGTCGCACGCGTTTTATGTGGCGATGGGCTGCGCGGAGGCCGAGGAATACCTGCGCGAACATGTCGAGGCCGAGCCGTGCGACGTGCAGATGCAGTTTGAATTGTAATTCGCGGCTTTCCATATAAACGACAATCGGAGGAAATATGCCAGATAAACTAATTACGCCGCACGGCGAGATCGCGCTGCCGGCGTTCTTTCCAGATGCGACGTATGGCACGGTGCGCGCCACCGGCATGGCCGCGGTCGAATCCACCGGCACGCCCGGCATGGTCATGAACACGTACCACCTGTACAACCGCCCCGGCGCGCGGCTTATAAAGTCGCTGGGCGGGCTGCACCGCTTCACCGGGTGGGATAAGGCGATACTGACCGACTCGGGCGGGTTTCAGCTGTTCTCGCTGATACGTGAAAACCCGGCCTATGGCGAGATTCGCCGCAACGAAATCGTGTTCCGCCCCGAGCGCGGCAGTGAAAAGATGACATTCACGCCCGAAAAGTGCGTGCAGTCGCAATTGCAATTCGGCTCGGACATAATGATGGCGCTGGACGTATGCACCCATCCCGACGACCCGATGGACGTGCAGCGTCAGTCAGTGGACGCGACGATACGCTGGGGCGCGCGCTGCCGCGAGGAGTACGACCGCCAGACCAGGCGCATGGATAAAAAGCCGCTGCTGTTCGGCATAGTACAGGGCGGCGCGGACGCCGAATTGCGCATGAAGTGCGGACAGGAGCTGGAGCAGATCGGCTTTGACGGCTACGGTTTCGGCGGCTGGCCGCTGGACGGCGACGGTAACATGCGGTACGACATACTGAAGGCCGCCGCCGACGCAATGCCTGACACCAAGGTAAAGTATGCGATGGGTCTGGGCAGGCCGGAGGAAATAGTTAAGCTTGTCGATATGGGCTATACGCTGTTCGACTGCGTTATACCCACGCGCGAGGCGCGGCACCAACGGCTTTACGCATTCAAGCCCGGCATGGACAACGCGCAGGGCGTGCACGCCGACAGCTTTTATAACTTCGTATATATACTCGACGACAAGCATTGCCGCGACGACAGGCCTGTGGACGAAAGCTGCGACTGCGAACTGTGCCGCCGCTATCCGCGCGCGTACCTGCATCACCTGTTCAAGGTGGGCGACAGTCAGGCATACGAGCTTGCCACGACGCACAACCTGCGCTTCTATGCGCGGCTGATGGAGTTTTTGCGGAAATGAGCGCAAAGAAAGTATTTAATGCGGACGATGTAGCCGCGTCCATACTGAAAAGCCCCAAGTACCGCGCGATAGCCCCCGACGCGGTGAATCGAATCGCCGCCGAGGAGTGCCAAAAGGGCGGCGCAGACTGCGAAAAGCGCGCGCGCAACCGGCTGCACCAGATTGCCGACGCGTTCATGAACCAGAAGGAGCAGTCCATGCTGTGGGACATGCTTGAGCGCGGCGATCTGGACGCGGCGCTGGGTCAGCACGCCTCAACGCGCGAACGCATGGCGACGCGGGAGGAGTACATGTCGCTCATCGCGCGCCACTGCCCGCCGGGCGGCATTATATGCGACGCGGCGTGCGGGCTGGATCCGCTTATGCTGGGCGCGGCAGGATACGCGGTGCGCGGGCTGGACATACAGATGACGTGCGTTGACGTGATAAACGCATGGGCGCGCCGCGAGAGCTGGGATGTTAAGGCAGAGGGCGCGGACTTGCTGGGACGCGCTGAACTGCCTAAAAGTGATCTTACGCTTTTTATGAAGCTGCTGCCCGTGCTGGATGCACAGCGTGCGGGCGAGGGTATGCGCTTGCTTAGCCTGAGCAGCTCGCCGCGCGTTATCGTCAGCTTCCCCACCCGCACGCTAGGCGGGCGCGGCGTGGGCATGGAGCGCAATTACGGCGAGCGGTTTGAATCCGCACTGCCCGGCGAATTTGAGATATGTGAGCGCATGGCGACAGGTAATGAACTGTTCTACGCGCTGAGGAGGGTTTGAACATGCCCCGGCTGTATGTGGTGGCAACGCCGATTGGCAATTTGGACGACCTTACGCCGCGGATGAGATGGGCGCTGGAATCCGCGTCGCTCATCGCGGCCGAGGACACGCGCGTCACGCAAAAGCTGCTGACCGTGATGGGCATAAGCCGCCCGCTTATATCCAATCATCAGCATAACGAAGAGGCGCGCGCCCCGCGCATAATCGAGCGCATGATCGCGGAAAACATCGACGTGGCCGTGACGTGCGACGCAGGTACGCCCGGCATATCCGACCCCGGCATGGAGTTGGTTTCTGCGGCGTGGCAGGCGGGCATCGAGGTCATTCCCGTGTCCGGGCCCAGCGCCGTGATAACCACGCTGTCTGCGGCGGGCTTCGATGCGCGCGAGTTTGCGTTTTACGGCTTTCTGCCGCGCGAAAACGGCGATCTGCGCAAGAAGCTGCACGCGATTGCGCACGGCCCGCGCGTGGCGGTTGCCTATGAATCGCCGCACAGGATAGTGAATCTGGTCGAACAGATTGCGCGCGAAATACCCGGCGCGCGCGTGTGCGTATGCTGTGACCTGACAAAGAAGTTTGAAAAGATAGAGCGCGGGTTAGCGGGCACCGTGCTGGAACGCCTGAAAGCCAATCCCAATGTGGAAAAGGGCGAATACTGCGTGGCGATTGAACTGCCTGAAATTGAGGAGGAAGCGCCCGCGGCTCAGCTGTCGCCCCGTCACATGGTTATGGACGCGCTGCTGGAGGGCATGTCGATGCGCGACGCGGTAAAATGCGCGACTCAGCAGGGCGCAAGCCGTCAGGACGCGTACGCCGCCAGCCTTGAAATAAAGCGCTGGCTGGAAAGCCAGTTGGAGGAATAGTTAACACTTGCACGCCTGAAAATTTAGCGGCGTGGTGATATAATGGCCGATGCACAATTGCATACGACAGTTCGAAATCCCATCCTGTCGTAAAACAAAACCAGGGGCCAGCATCAGCATTTGCACGCGCAGGCCTCGCCTGCGCGTTTTATAGTTCCCGGCTTTGAAAGCGTGAACTGAAGCGAATGTTTTTGCTGAGCAATAAGGAGGAACAAAGGTGAATTATTGGAAGAATCTGGATCAACACGGCAAGACGATGTTCATTGTGCGCAGCGCAGTAATCGCGGCGCTGTACGCGGCGCTTACGCTGGCGCTGTACCCGATCTCGTTCGGCGCGGTGCAGTTCCGCGTGTCGGAGGCGCTGACGCTGCTGCCCATAGTGATGCCCGAGGCGATACCCGGACTGTTCGTGGGATGTCTGGTATCCAACCTGATCGGCTCCGCAACGCCGTGGGACATAATATTCGGTTCGCTTGCGACGCTGATTGCGGCGATACTGACCTACGCCACGCGCCGCAATAAGATACTGGCGGCGTTCTGGCCGGTGCTCTGCAACACCGTGATCGTGGGTCTGGTGCTGGCGCTGACGCTCGATCTGCCCGTATTTTTGACCATGGGCGAGGTTGGCCTGGGCGAGCTGGCCGTGGTGTACACCGTCGGCATGGCGATGCTGGCCGCGCTCAAGCGCGTGCCCAAGAAGCTGCTGGGCGGTCAGGCGGGCTGAACATAATATAAGTTACTTTGAATGATGCCGGAGCGCATGGGACGCTCCGGCATTTTATAATGCGCGTTGACGCGGAGGGCGCTTGATGCTATTATGACTAAAAGGCATATGTGAGAGGTAATTGCAATGAATGCAAGGACGATACTTATCGAGGGCGCGGTGGACAGCGAACTTAGCGCGTTGATTGAACGGTTTAAGCCCGAGGGCGTACATGAGATGGGCGGCGGTTGGCGCGTGCTGACATGCGATATGGCGGGCGGGCGCGTCGCGCTGCTTAATACAGGCGTGGGCGTGGCCAATGCCGCCGCGGCAACCGCCTTGGCGTGCGCGGCGCTTAATCCCGCGGCGGTCATATCGCAGGGCACGGCAGGTGCGCACGACATATCGCTGCACACGGGCGACGTGGTTGTGGGCACGCGCATACTGCGCTTGGGCGCGTACCGCAGTCCCGCGCGCGAGCATGGAGTAGCGCCGCTAGAATGGCAGATGCTCGACCAGTCGGGCGACACCGGCCCGGTGCGCGAGTACGCAAGCGACGTGCGCCTTGCCAAAGCCGCGAGAACTGCCTTAACCGAACGCGGCTATGGTCAGGCGGGCAATCCGCGCGCGCTGGACGGCACGATCGGTTCAGGCGACGTGTGGAACTGCGAGTTCGACATGATCGCTCACCTTAACGCGCGCTATGGCACGGCGTGCGAGGAGATGGAGACGTACTCCGCCGCGTCGGTGTGCGACCGAATGGGCGTGCCGTTTCTGTCCCTGCGCGTGATCTCCAACAACGAACGCATCGGCGAAAGCTATGCGCCCGAGGTCGCCGCGCAGCTCCAGCGGGCAGTAGGGGATATTGCGGAGGCGCTTGTTAAGGGCGAGACATAAGTCACGCCTTGATTGGCAATCCAATTGCAATGGCAGAGGCAAGCTCCGATCAAAGCCTGAATACAAAAGCAAAGCACGCGGCGCACGAAAAGAAGCGCCGCGCGCTTTTGTCTGCCCTGCACGCAAAAAACAGCCTTCAAATGTGGCATGTCGATATGTATCGCGGGATTAAACTGTACATAGCTTACAAATAGTACCATGACGAAATATGTATGATTGATACCTGCATGGGCTTGCCAAGCGCCGCGACCCGCCTTTACTTACACAAATCTTACAAAAAACTTTGCGTATGGGTGTACAATGCACAAACATGTTAATGCGGAGATAAGCTTACCCGCCGAAGTGCGCGCTTGACGCATTTTGAGTAATGGGATATAGTTGAGGGCATGATTGCGCATGTAGGGATAAGTACATGCGATTTCAAATGTAAACGAACCGAGGTACGTTATCAGATGAAGGAAGCCTTTACCCGCAACCAAAGACGCATATTCCTGCTGTGCTTTGCGTGCTATGGCTCCGCATACGTGGGGCGGCTTAACATGTCGGCGGCGCTTAACGGGCTGGCGACAGACCTTAGCCTTACCGACGCGCGCGCCGGTGTGTTCCAGACCGTGTTCGCGCTTATCTATTCGCTAGGTCAGATAGTCAACGGCAGTCTGGTCGACCGCATAAGCGCGCGGCGCTATATCGGCACGGGGCTTTTGCTGTCGGCGGCGTGTAACGCGCTGTTCGGCATGACCAGCAATTATACGCTGCTCGTCATACTGTGGGCGCTCAACGGCGCGGCACAGTCCATGCTGTGGACGCCGGTCGTCAAGCTGCTTACCGTGTGGTTCAAGGGGTCGCGGCGCGACCGCGCGTCGTTCGGTCTGTCGCTTACGATGATACTGGGGCATCTGGCGGCATGGGGCGTATCGGGCGCGCTGGCTTCTATGATGAGCTGGCGGTACGCGTTCTTTGTATCGGCGGCGGTAGTGGGCATAGCCGGTATCGCGGGGCTTGTGCTGATAACCGACGCGCCCGCGCCGGGCGAGGACATAGGCACTGCGGCGGACGTAGCGGCGGCTCCTGAAAAGTCAAACGGCAACGCTATGCCGCTGGGCAGGCTGCTCGGCTCGACGGGTCTGGGACTGCTGCTTCTGTGCTGCATCTGTAACGGCTTTGTGCGCGACGGCATAGTCACCTGGGCGCCGACGATACTCGCCAACGCGCAGGAGGGCCTTGCGATAGATTCCACGCTGCTTACGCTGATTATCCCCGCTATAAACGCGGTGGGCATAATAACCGTAAAGAAGTGCTATCACGTATTCGGCGACAGCTCGCGCATCGCGGTTGCGGCGCTCATGATCGTCAGCGGCATACTGGCCTTCCTGATGCTGCCTGCGGGCATGGGCATGATCGTATGCGCGGCGCTGATGGGTCTGTGCTGCGCGGCCAACTACGGTGTGAACCCGATGCTGACCACGCTTATCCCGATGGAGTACGAAAACACCGGGCGCGTGGGTCTGGTCGCGGGTCTGATGGACTGCTTCATATACCTCGGCTCGGCGCTGGCGGGCGTGGCCGTGGGCGCGATGAGCGACTCGTTCGGCTGGAGCTGGGTATACGCGGCGTGGGGAATCGTATCCCTGCTGGGCGCGGCGCTGGCGTTTATGTCGGTGCGCGGAAAGAAAAATATCGCGGCGTAATCGGACTATGCTTTTGCGCGCCGCGCGTCCTTGAAACGAGGATGCGCGGCGCAATTTTTTTGTACTTTTCAGCCCGCTGCCATGATTTTGCTTAAATAAATTGCCTTAATAGGGTCTTTAGCGCGCAATATAAACCAATAATGTGCTTGCACCATTTACGCGCGCATGATACAATCAATTAAGATAATGGCGCGCGTATGGCTGCGCGTAAGAATAGAAGTAAGTCGCATGGAGGACTTGAGATGTTCGAATTTTTAAGAAAGCTGCTGGCGGGTTCGAACGAGGGCGAAATTAAAAAGCTCATGAAGATCGTCGAGCAGATAAATGCGTTCGAGCCCCAGACAAAGGCGCTGACCGACGATCAGCTCCGGGGCAAGACCGCCGAGTTCCGCGCGCAGCTTGAAAATGGCAAGACGCTGGACGACCTGCTGCCCGAGGCATACGCCGTGGTGCGCGAAGCGACGCGCCGCGTGCTGGGCAAGCGTCACTTTGACGTTCAGCTGATCGGCGGCATAGTGCTGCACCAGGGCCGCATCGCCGAAATGAAAACCGGTGAAGGTAAGACCCAGACCGCACTGCTGCCCGCGTACCTGAACGCGCTTACCGGTAAAGGCGTACATATAGTCACGGTTAACGACTATCTGGCCAAATATCAGGGCGAATGGATGAGCCAGGTATATAATTTCCTGGGCATGAGCGTGGGTTTGATACTGCACGATATGCCTAACGATCAGCGCAAGAGGTCTTACGCCGCCGACGTTACCTATGGCACAAACAACGAATTCGGTTTCGACTACCTGCGCGACAACATGGTAATCTACGCCAATCAGCGCGTGCAGCGCGAACTGAACTTCGCAATCGTTGACGAGGTTGACTCGATACTTATCGATGAAGCGCGTACCCCGCTTATCATATCCGGCCGCGGCGACAAGCCCACCGAAATGTATGCAATCGCAGATCGCTTTGTTAAGACGCTGAAGGACGAAGTGGACTATACCCGCGACGAAAAGCTGAAGGCCGTTAACTTCACAGAAGAGGGCGCGGCCAAGGCCGAAAAGCACTTCAATGTTGAAAACCTGTCCGATATAGCCAATACCGATCTGAACCACTACCTGATACAGGCGCTAAAGGCCAACACCATGATGAAGCGCGACGTTGACTATGTAGTGCGCGAGGGCGAGGTCGTTATCGTCGATGAGTTCACCGGCCGCCTCATGACCGGCCGCCGCTATTCTGACGGTCTGCATCAGGCTATCGAGGCCAAGGAAGGCGTTAAGGTCGCGCGCGAAAACCGCACGCTGGCCACGATTACCTTCCAGAACTACTTCCGCATGTATTCCAAGCTCTCGGGCATGACCGGTACGGCCAAGACCGAGGAGGACGAGTTCCGCGGCATATACAATCTGGACGTGGTTCAGATACCCACCAACAGGCCCATGATACGCGTGGACAAAAACGATTTGCTGTTTAAGTCGGTCGCGGCCAAATACAACGCCCTGTGCGACGAAATAGTGAATATACATAAGACCGGCCAGCCCATACTGGTAGGTACAGTATCGGTTGAAAAGTCGGAAATCATATCCAAAATGCTCGACCGCCGCGGCGTAAAGCACGTAGTGCTGAACGCAAAGTACCACGAGCGCGAGGCTGAAATCGTGGCTCAGGCCGGTAAGGAAGGCGCGGTTACGATAGCCACCAACATGGCGGGCCGCGGTACCGATATACTGCTGGGCGGCAACCCCGAGTTCCTGGCGCGCAACGAGATGCGCCGTATGCAGTACACCGACGAGGTGATAGAGGAAGCCGCAGGCGGCAATGAAAACGTGCCTGAGGAAATCAAGGCGGCGCGCGAGGTATGGAACGAGCTGCTGAGCAAATACAAGCGCGACACCGACGCGGCGCACGACCGCGTGGTCAAGCTGGGCGGCCTTGTAATACTGGGCACCGAGCGCCACGAGTCCCGCCGTATCGATAACCAGCTGCGCGGCCGCGCCGGTCGTCAGGGCGACCCGGGCAGCTCGCGATTCTTCGTATCGTTCGAGGACGATCTGATGCGCCTGTTCGGTTCCGACCGACTGAAGCCCATGGTCGACAAGCTTCTGCCCGATAACGAGGGACTGGAGCACAGCGCCCTGTCCAAGCAGATCGAGAACGCGCAGAAGCGCGTCGAGGGTCGTAACTACGATACACGTAAGCACGTATTGCAGTACGACGACGTAATGAACACCCAGCGCCAGGTCATATACGGCCAGCGCCGCGCGGTGCTCGACGGCGTGGATATTCACGAGAATATTATGCAGATGATCGACGCGATAGTGCGCGATTCCTGCACGCTGCAGATTGCCGATAACGCCGACCCGATGGATTGGGATGTAAAGGGCCTGGGCGAGTATCTTGAGCACGTATGCCTGAAGCCCGGCCAGGTGCAGCAGGCGTTTGAAAACCTGACCGAAATGACCCGCGAGGGCATGATTAAGCAGCTGACCCAGCTAGCGCGCGACTTCTATGCCGAGCGCGAGGCTTACGTCAAGGAAGCCGGCGCGGACATGCGCGAGATCGAGCGCGTGGTGCTGCTGGGCGCGGTGGACAACCGCTGGATGGATCATATCGACGCGATGGATCGCCTGCGCGAGGGTATCGGCCTGCGCGCGTATGGCCAGCGCGACCCGGTGGTCGAGTACAAGACCGAGGGTTATCAGATGTTCGAGGAAATGGTGCATCTGATTCAGGAGGACACGCTGCGCAAGCTGTACTTCTTTGAGCTTCAGCGTGCGCCCGAGCGCAAGCAGGTAGCGCAGCCCGTGACCACCAATGTGGACGCATCCGAAAATGCCAAGCGCCCGATCCGCGCGCAGAAGAAGATCGGCCGCAACGATCCCTGCCCGTGCGGCAGCGGCAAAAAGTACAAGTACTGCTGCGGTAAGGAGGAGTAAGCCGCGAGGCTTGCTTCCCTCCGCAGGTTGATACCATAAATCCATATATTTTGAAGGGGATGATTTTGTGATAGAGTTCGAGCAGCATCGCACCGACCTTGCTCAGATCCGTAAACTTATCGCAGAGGCAGGTGAGTCACTTTGACGTCGCTAAATTAAAGCGCGACGCCGAAGAACTCGAAGCCGAAATGGGCGCGCCCGGATTCTGGGATAATCTGGAGCACGCCAACTCCGTAAGCAAGCACATGAAGGCGATTGAGGGCAAGCTCAATCACTTCAAACACCTTAACGACAGTGCCGACGATGTTGAGGCGATGATCGAGCTGGGCGACAGCGCGGACGACGCCGAGTTGGAGCACGAATGCGCCGAGGAGATAAAGCGCATTTATGCCGAGCTGGAGGAAATACGTCTTACCACGCTGCTAAACGGCGAGTATGACGAAAACGACGCACTGCTCAGCCTGCACGCGGGCGCGGGCGGAACCGAAGCCCAGGACTGGACGCAGATGCTGTACCGCATGTACACGTACTACTGCCAGAAGCACGGTTTTGAACTGAAGGAGATGGATTTGCTGGAGGGCGACGAGGCGGGCATCAAGTCGGTCACGTTCCAGGTATCGGGCGATTACGCGTACGGCTTTTTGAAGTGCGAGCGCGGCGTACACCGCCTGGTACGCATATCGCCGTTTGACGCGAATGCGCGTCGGCACACGTCGTTTGCGTCGCTGGACGTAGCGCCCATAATCGACGAGGATTCCAGCGCGCTGTTCAGCATGGAGGACGTGCGCGTGGATACCTACCGCGCCAGCGGCAAGGGCGGCCAGCACGTTAACCGAACCGACTCGGCGGTACGCATGACGCACATACCCACGGGCATAGTTGTACAGTGCCAGAACGAGCGCAGTCAGATACAGAACCGCGAGACGTGCATACGCATGTTAACGGCGAAGTTAGCCGAGAAGCGCGAGCAGGAGCGTCAGGAGCTGCTTTCCGACGTAAAGGGCGAGCTAAAGAAGATCGAATGGGGCAGTCAGATTCGCTCCTACGTATTCCAGCCCTACACGATGGTAAAGGATCACCGCACCGATTACGAAGTAGGCAACATTCAAAGCGTAATGGACGGCAATCTTGACGGCTTCATAACGGCGTATCTACAAAAGGCCGCGGCCAAGCCGGCTGAGGAATAACAAAAAAAGCACATGGGGGGCGCCGCTGCAATCCGCGTACGCGGTGACAGCGGCGCTCTTATTCTTAATTCTACTATGGTGGTACGAAAAGCAATGTCGAACAACTACCGCTACTTCTGCAACGACAAATGCGAATACTTCCCCTGTCACGCGACAGACGATCCCGGCAACTTCAACTGTCTTTTCTGCTACTGCCCATTATACGCGTTAGGCAAAAAATGCGGCGGCGACTTCGTATACACGGCCAAAGGCATAAAGGACTGTTCAAACTGCATGATACCGCACCGGCGCGAAAACTACGGCAGGATTATTTCACGGTACGGGGAGATTATGGAGATGATTCGGGAGAGGGACGAGGGGTGACGTTGGGGGGGACGTGTTCTTTCTTTTTAGAAAAAAAGAAAGAACCAAAGAAAAATCGGTTTTGTCTTTCTTTCGTTTTGTTGGTTTTTATTCGGTGCAGGGGTTACGGATTCTTTATGCGAGAGGCGGCTTGCGGGTACGGCTTTAAGCAGATTTTCCGCTATGAGTCAGCGGCCTTTTCTATGTTCTATTATTCGTGGCTCCCGCGCTTCGTTATCTGGAGCGTTTTGGGATACCGCGAATCGGGGTTACTTGTTTAGGCAGGTTACGCCCGCGGTGGGTTCACCGCCACGCAAGCGGGGCGGCTCATTCTTAATTCGGGGCGCTGCCCGCGCTTAACCATAAACGAGAGTTAAGCGCGGGAAGATACGTTTCGGCCGCGCAGCAGGTGGTATGAGCGGCTTTACTTTGCCCGCGCCAACCATAAATTGGAGTTGGCGCGGGAGCGGCTGTGAGGGGAGCGCGCTTCTGTATTCGCGGCCTCCATACTTGGAGAGCGGATTAGGCTATGAGCGTATGCGGGGCGTTACTGGGAGCGGTGGACTGACGGGATAGTTAGGCAGGTACAGGCATGAAGCTAAAATTCTGCTGAGAGACGAAAAAAGCGCGCCTTGAGTCGGATAGAGTAAGCCGTGCCCAAACACATGCCGAAAGCATAGCATCGTTTCGTGTGCGCCATACTTTACGGCGCGCGCGAACAAGCGACCCCAAGCAGACAATAAGAATCGCAACGTAAACCAGTAAGAGTAAGCCGTGCCAAAACGCCTGACAAAAGCAAGGTATCGTTTCGCGTGCGCCATACTTTACGGCGCGCGCGAACAAGTAACGCCTGCCGCAGTAGAACAGAAAAAGTAAGAATACAATCGGTTTCTTTTCCTTTCTTTGGTACTTTCTTTCCTTTTCTTTTTCAAAAGAAAAGGAAAGAAAGTACATAAAGGAGGCCCAAAAAATGAAAAAGACCCTTGCTGCCGTGGGGATGTTTTGTTTTCAGGCGGCGATTGTGTTGGTCATGCTGTTTGCCGCCGCGTTTGACCGGGGGTTTTATATCAGTGAATATCAGAAGCTGGGCGTGTATGAAAGCTGTGGGGCGGATAGCGATACGCTGGAACGCGCTACTGATATTACCATTGATTATTTGAAGGGTAAGGCGGATGATATGAGCGGCGCGGGTACGATTGACGGTGCGGAGCGCGAGATATTCGGCGAGGATGAGCGCAGCCATATGGCCGACGTTAAGTGGCTGTTCCAGACCGGGCTGCTGACCGCGCTGGGATGCTGTATAGTCGCGGCGGTTTGTATGATCGCCGCCGGACGCGGCGGAGATCGGTTTAAGCGCGACGTGGCTAAGGGCGCACTTGTCGGCATCGGCGCGTTTGCTGTGTTGCTCGGCGCGTTCGCCGCGTGGTGCGTTTCTGACTTTAATGGCGCGTTCAATGCCTTTCACCATTTGCTGTTCAGAAACGGACTCTGGCTCATGAATTTCGATACTCAGTTTATGATTCGCATGTTCCCCGCACAGTTCTTCTCCGATATGGGCGCGCGCATCGCCGCGTATGTCGGCATCGCTGTCGCGGCGGAGATAACTCTTATATGCTTTGCCGGATTCGGCGGGAGGAAAAAGCATGAGGTATGATGAAATCGCGCGCGAAAAGGCCGGGAAACTCATAAGCGCAGGCCACGCGCGTATACTCGCAATAGAATCGTCCTGCGACGAAACCAGCGCCGCGGTTGTGGATGACGGCCGCATTATGCTGTCCAATCCTATCGCGTCGCAGATCAAGCTCCACGAAATCTACGGCGGCGTCGTCCCCGAAATCGCGTCGCGTATGCACGTCGAGGCCGTGGACGCTATGGTCGATCAGGCACTTGAACAGGCAAACTGCTCAATCGACTCAATAGACGCAATCGCCGTGACACAAGGTCCCGGCCTTGTGGGGGCATTGCTGACTGGCGTGGCCGCCGCTAAAGCCCTCGCAATGGGCCGCGAACTGCCGCTTATCGCCGTCAACCACATCGAGGGCCACGTCAGCGCTAACTACATCGCCAGTCCCGAACTGGAGCCGCCCTTCTTGTGCCTCGTCGTGTCAGGCGGTCATACCCACCTTGTGGTCGTGCGCGACTACGGCGTGTACGAGCTGATCGGCCAAACCGTGGACGACGCGGCGGGCGAGGCATTCGACAAGGTGGCGCGCATACTCGGCCTGCCTTACCCCGGCGGCCCCAAGATGGACGAAGCCGCACAGGGCGGCAACGATAGTGCGTACACCTTCCCCAAGCCGCTGGTCAAGGGCAGCATGAACTTCTCGTTCTCAGGCATAAAGACCGCCGCGATTAACCTTAGCCATAAGCTCCAGCAGCAGGGCGTGGAGATCAACCGCGCCGACTTCGCCGCGTCCTACCGCAAAAGCGTGGTAGAGGCACTGGTCGAGCGCACCCGCGAGGCTGCGCGCATGACCGGCATGAAGCGCGTCGCGATGGCGGGCGGCGTGTCTGCAAACAGCCTGCTGCGCTCCGAAATGCAGCGCATGTGCCAGAACAACGGCCTTACCGCCTACATGCCGCCGCTCAGACTGTGCACCGACAACGCCGCCATGATCGGCAGCGCCGCGTTCTATCGGCTGATGCGCGGCGAAATCGCGGCGCTCGACCTCAACGCCATGCCCATGCTTACTCTCGACATGAGCGCCGCGCAGGATGTGCATAACGTGTAAGCCGCTGAAACAGACAGGTTCAGACCGCGAACGCGCGCGAAAAAACTTATGCTCTGAAATGCAGAACTACGAACGGTAAGCCTTATAAAAACAATATAGTTCGACTATTGCCCGGTAGATGTAGAAATCAACCGGGCGATTTTTGTAATTGCCGCCCCGAAAATGTTGTCGGATAGCGAAAATCGGCGCGAATCGTGTCGAAATAATGCACACCCACGCACGCGTAAACGGCCAGTCTTTCCACCGGGAAATTCACAAATGTGGAAAAAGTGTGCATGTGGCTGTGGATAATAAGCCGCGTTTCCGAACGCTGATTTCTACGCTCGCAGGTGTCGAATTTACGCGAAAAAAACGAAAATGTTAACGGATATGCCATGTCAGGCTCTTGACAGCATCAGATAAAAATGTATGCGGTATGCACGCGCTTGATTCAAAAGCGTTCGCGCATACACATCGTTAATCTTAAGACAAACACATGTGCGCCGATTGCCGCGCAGCAATCCACATAATCCGCATTCTGCACCTGTGGAAAACCCGGCTATACATGCCGTTATGTGGCTTACATGCTGGGGATAAACCCGCTTTTTCCCAAGTAATGGGCATAAGTTATGTGGATAAGTCTGTGGAAATTGTGGAGAGACTTGCAAGCGCTGCATATTAGTAATGGCGCGTAAAATGGCCTTGTCGGCTCTGTTCCCAATGAATAGGGCGAAAACATGGCGTGGGCTTGAAATGTCCCTGCACACTGCTTTGAATAAATATACATGCACGGACGTTCAAAAGGACTATTGCTCAAACCACGGCGCAGGCGTATAATAAAAGCGTGAACGATTGCGCGCCGCACGCGCGTTTTGTCGAAAGGAGCAGGGGAATACCGTGAAAAAACTCAATCTGCTGGGATATGATCTGGGCGCGTCCAGCGGGCGCGCGATGCTGGGCGAATTTGACGGCGAAAAAATTACTATCAGCGAGCTGCACCGCTTTATAAACGAGCCGGTGCGCATAAACGGCCGCCTTAAGTGGGACACGCTATATCTGTTCCGCGAGATGAAGCAGGGTTTGTTTAAGGCGCACGCCAATGGCGCGGTGGACGGCATGGCAATAGATACCTGGGGCGTAGATTTCGGCCTGCTGGACAAAAACGGCGACCTGCTGGGCAACAGCACCCACTATCGCGATGAAAGCACCGACGGCATGATGGATGAAGCGTTCAAAATAATGCCGCGCGACGAGCTGTTCAACCGCACGGGTTTGGCCTTCTGGCAGTTCAACACGCTCTATCAGCTGCTTGCGCTAAAGAAGTCCGGCTCGCCCATACTGGACGCGGCTGACACGATGCTTATGACTCCCGACCTGATGGGCTACTTCTTCACCGGCTGCAAGGGCACCGAGTACACCATCGCTTCGACCAGCCAGCTTATCGACCCCTTCAAGCGCGACTGGTGCGGCGAGATAATCAAGGCGTTCGGCCTGCCTGAGCACATCTTTACCCAGATCGAGCAGCCCGGCACCATCCGCGGCTACCTCAAGGACGAAATCATGGGCGAGGTAGGCTGCGGCCGCATACCGCTCATCAATACAGCGTCGCACGACACCGCGTCCGCCGTGGCCGCCGTGCCCGCGTCCAGCGAGAACTTCGCGTGCATATCCTCGGGCACGTGGTCGATCATGGGCTGCGAATTGAAGACCCCGCTCACCCGTACCGAGGTACTGGAGTCCGGCTATTCCAATGAGGGCGGCGTGAACGGCACTACCCGCCTGATGAAGAACATAATGGGCCTGTGGATTATTCAGGAGTGCAAGCGCGACTGGGACCGCAAGGGCCGCAAGTATTCCTTCGCCGAAATCGCGGCGATGGCCGAAAACGCAACCCCGTTCCTCGCGATCATCGACGTGGACGATCCCGAGTTCATGGCGCCCGGCCATATGCCCGACCGCATCGCGGAGTACTGCCGCCGCACTGGTCAGGCCGTGCCCGAGACCGACGCTCAGATCGCGCGCATAGTGTTCGAGGGTCTGGCGCTGGCCTATCGCAAGGCGGTCGAAAGTCTGGAGCGCGACATGCTGGGTCATAAGGTGGACGCGCTCAACATCGTGGGCGGCGGCAGCCAGAACGTGCTGCTTAACCGCTTCACCGCGTCCGCGATGGGCAAGCCCGTAATCGCCGGCCCGGGCGAGGCAACTGTAATCGGCAACCTGCTGATACAGGCGATGGCGTTGGGCGAGATCGGCTCCCAGAGCGAACTGCGCCAGGTGGTGCGCAATTCGTTCGATACCAAGGAGTACATGCCCGAAAGCGGCCTTGATTGGGATTTAGCCTACGAGAAGCTGCTGAAGCTGATTAAGGGCTGATCTGCTTAAAAAGGCTGATACATGATTGCAGAGGCAACCTCTGGCCTGATTTGGGTGAGGCAGGGGTTGCCTCTTTGATTTGAAAGAAGCTGCTTTTCTGAGCGAGCCTTCCAAATGTCCGGTACGCAATTGAGGAAAGCGAGGAGCTGTTTCCGCGCCGCAAAGCTCGACTTGACTTGAGCCTTCGGGATTCTGCCTTAAATTTACGAAAAAAACCAATTGGGCGTGTGACATGCTGCATTTGAGATGCGTCCTGAGTCGGTCGATTTTTCATTACGGATTATTGTAAGGGCAATTTCCGGGTATGCTAGATGAATTAACCCGCCGTGATGTATAATAAGACGCTGACGGGCGGCGAAGGGATAAATATCGGTTTGCCGCGGTCGGATTTTGACTAAATCCCACCTTTGGGAGGGCTGTAAATGATATTCGGCAATCAGCCGATGAGCGAATTTAAGGCAAGGCAGTTGGGCGCGCTGGAGCTGGCGTATATCGGCGACAGCGTGTACGAATGCTGTGTGCGCGGGCAATTGCTGCTCTCGGGCGGCGGCAGGATGAAGGCGCTGCACCGCGCCGCGGTCAGCCGCGTGCGCGCGTCGTACCAGGCGGAGGCGCTAACTCGCATCACGCCCCTGCTTACCGACGAGGAGGCGGGCGTATGCCGCCGCGCGCGCAACGCGCAGTCCGGCTCAATGCCCAAGCACGCCGATCCCGCCGACTATCACGCGGCGACGGCGTTTGAGGCGCTTATCGGCTATCTGTATATATCGGGTCAGGACGAGCGGCTGAAAACGCTGGTCGAGGCCGCGCTTAACCCGGAACCCACGCAAGGCAAGGAGGATACGCAGAATGCGGGTAAGACCTAATGTAGTGCTTATCGAATATACGCCTAATCCGGGCAACGTTGTCGCGGCGGCGGGGCGGCTGTGCTACTCCAACGCGGACATCGACGCACTGCGCACGCGCGTATCCGAAAAGGATCAGACCAAGTATCTGACGATGCTTAGGAAGCTTGGCCACCTGAGCACGTTCGAGCACGTCTCGTTTACTTTCGGTATAGAGGGAGTCAGCCGCGCGCTGCTGGCGCAGATCACGCGCCACCGCATAGCCAGCTTTTCCGTCCAGTCCCAGCGCTATGTCGGCCAGAGTGGTGAGGACGGCATTGACTACATACTGCCGCCCGAAATCGAAAAGCTGGGCGACGAATACGCAAAGCGCTTCGCCGATCAGATGGACATGATGGACAAATGGTACAGGGAATGGCTGGAACTGCTGGGCGAGGGCGGCAAGGAGGACGCGCGCTTCGTCCTGCCCAACGCCGCTGCCACGCGCATGGTAGTCACGATGAACGCGCGCGAGCTTAACCACTTTTTCGCACTGCGCTGCTGTAACCGCGCCCAGTGGGAAATACGCGACGTCGCGTGGCAGATGCTTAAACTCGCGCACGAGGCCGCGCCCGCGCTGTTCGACGAATGTGGGCCGGAATGCCTGCGCGGCCGCTGTCCTGAGGGCAAAATGTGCTGCGGCCGCATGGACGAGGTGCGCGCGCGCTACGACCGCGAAATCGCGGGAAAGCCTGAGGCATAAGCGCGTATTTTAAATGCAGTACCAGAGCGAGTCTCAAAAAATCCTGAGTACGCAATTTCGGCGGCGCTTTGCCGTTTACGCGGACTTGGCGCTGCCCAGCTTTCAGGCTGTTAATTGAGCTGAAGCAAAATATACCTTAACTTGCGGATTGTCACGCTTGAGACGCGCTCCAACAGGTTACAATAAGCCTTAACCGGATTTTGAGATACAAGGCAGGGAGATGTTGATTTATGGCATATGATAAGAATCGCGGGCGCGCGGCAGGCACGCCCAGCTTTTACAAGACAGTGGGGCAGAAGCACACCCACGGCGAAAACACCGGCGAATGGACGCGCGAGCAGCGCGCCCGCCACGAGGAGGGCGACTTTAAGCCCCGTGCGCCCAAAGGCGGCGAACGCTTCGACGCGCCCAAGGACTTTAAGCGCGACGATCGCCGTCCCGCGCGTCCCGATAACCGCGGCCACTATGAGCACGGCGGCGCACCGGCGCGCGGCACCCGCAACCGTTCTGTAAGCCCGGATCGCCCGATATATCAGGACGCGTTTGAGGGCGCGCCTGAATTCGAGCGCCGCCCCGCACCCGCGCGCGCACAGCGTTTCGACGAGCGCCGTCCTGCGCCCGCACGCGCACAGAGCTTTGACGAGCATCGCCCCGTGCCGATGCGCGAGCCGCACTTTGAAGAACGCCGCCCGGCGCCGATGCGCGAGCCGCGCTTCGACAATCATCGCCCCGCGCCTATGCCCGCGCCGCGCTTTGACGAGCGCCGCCCCGCGCCCGTGCCGCCGATGCCCGCGCCGCAGGATCCCGAGCTGATCGAAAACATCATCGTGGGCCGCAATCCCATCCGCGAAGCCGTCAAGAACGGCCGCGAACTGGAGCGCATACTGGTGCAGCGCGGCGAGCTTTCGGGCAGCGCGCGCGAAATCGTTGCCAAGGCGCGCGAACGCCATATCGTGGTTCAGGAAGTGGACAAGGCGCGTCTGGACGCGATCTATCCCAACCATCAGGGCATGATCGCCTATGCCTCTGCCGCGAGCTACTCCACCGTGGACGACATGTTCGCCGACGCTGAGGCAAAGGGCGAAAAGCCGTTCCTGATCGTGCTGGATGGCATAACCGATCCGCACAACCTGGGCGCGATAATCCGTACCGCCGAGTGCGTGGGCGCGCACGGCGTGATTATCCAGCAGCGCCGCAGCGTGGGTCTGACCCCTGCGGCCGTCAAGGCGGCGGCGGGCGCGGCTGAATACATGAAGGTCGCAAAAGTGGTAAACATCACCCGCACGCTGGCCGAGCTGAAGGAGCGCGGCGTATGGGTGATCGGCGCGGACATGGACGGCCAGAAGCTGAGCGAAACCGACCTGACCGGCGCGACGGCATTGGTAATAGGCGCGGAGGGCGAGGGCATATCGCGCCTGGTCAAGGACGAGTGCGATCTTACCGTGGCGCTGCCCATGCGCGGCCACATAGATTCGCTCAACGCGTCGGTGGCGGCAGGCGTGCTGATGTACGCCGTGCGTACCGCGCGTGGGGACTAAAATGAAAAGCATTCTGCTCGTCGACGGGTATAACGTCCTGGGCGCATGGCCGCAGCTTACGCGCGGCCGCACGCTCAACGAGGCCCGCGACGAGCTGATACACCGCCTGAGCGATTACGCGGGCTTTACCGGCCAGCGCGTGATACTGGTGTTCGACGCATGGCAGTCGGACGCGACGTTCAGCTCGGTCGAACACAGCGCGGCGCTTGAGATTGTCTACACTGCCTCGGGCGAAACCGCCGATCACTACATCGAACGCGCCAGCGCCGAACTGGCCGAAAAGGTGGCTCAGGAGCGCGTGAAGCTCCGCGTGGCCTCGTCCGACGGCGTGGAACAGACCGTCGTGCTGGGGCGCGGCGCGCTGCGCATATCGTCGCGCGAGCTGATTATCGAAATGCGTCAGGCCAAGACCGACGAAAAGCGGCTGATCGACGCGCGCCCGATAAAGCAGCATCCGCTGATGGGTCGCCTGCCCAGCGACGTTCAGGAAAAGCTGGAGCAGATGCGCCGGGGTAAAATCTGATTTGTTAAGGCATAATGCAAAGGCGGCCTTGACAGGCGGGACTATTATAAAAGATGTAGGGCATTTTAAGCCGGATAATTTGAACCGACAATACGGACGGAAGGGAGGGCGGCGCTAATGAGCGAGCATCACCAGCATGAAACCCGCACCGACGAAGAACTGGCGCTTCTGGCGCAGCAGGGCGACGACGCGGCGCTGGAGTATCTGCTTAATAAGTACAAAAACTTTGTGCGCTCCAAGGCCAGATCGTATTTTCTCATCGGCGCCGACCACGAGGACATCGTGCAGGAGGGCATGATTGGCCTGTACAAGGCGATACGCGACTTTAAGCCCGAAAAGCTGTCCTCCTTCCGCGCGTTTGCCGAACTGTGCATAACGCGCCAGATAATCACGGCCATAAAGACCGCCACGCGCCAGAAACATATACCGCTCAATTCATACGTGTCGCTCAATAAGCCGATATACGACGACGAGTCTGACCGCACGCTGCTGGACGTAATCACCGAGGGCCGCGTCGCCAATCCCGAGGACATGCTGATAAGTCAGGAAGACGTGGGGCTTATTGAGGACAAGATCGGGCAGATGCTTTCGTCGCTCGAACGCGAGGTGCTTTCGGCCTATCTGGACGGCAAGAGCTATCAGGAAATCGCGCAGGAGCTCGACCGGCACGTAAAGTCGATAGACAACGCCCTGCAGCGTGTAAAGCGTAAATTGGAAAAGTTCCTGGCCGAAAACGGCGGCGAGTAGGGGAATATGGCGCTTAAATTGCCGCGGCTGCCGTTTGATGAGTGTAAAAATTCAACGAAACCTGTCAATAGCATAAAAGTTACTTTTTAAGGTGTTGACAAAACGTGGTGTTTCGGATAAAATAAGCGTTGTATAGACGGGCGTGCGGGTGTAGCTCAATGGCAGAGCTCCAGCTTCCCAAGCTGATCACGTGGGTTCGATTCCCATCACCCGCTCCACTTTCCACCGTAAAGCGCCCGGCTCTTTATTGGGCGGGGTGCTTGTTTCATACTCGGGCCATGCCCCGGGCGGAAGCGGGCGCCACAATACTAGGGCGGGGCGAGCGGTTATTATGGCCGCCCCATGATTAAAGGAGGAGATTCCCATGGCGAAGGCAAAGTTTGAGCGCACAAAGCCTCACGTAAACATTGGTACTATCGGTCACGTTGACCACGGCAAGACGACCC
>CAOKFD010000018.1:0-48315 GCA_948467645.1 uncultured Eubacteriales bacterium
CGTTTTACGCATTGATGAGGCCGTTGATTATTTTATCAAATACTACGGTCAGCGGCTGAGTGAAGGTCTTATCGCTGAGCGCGCGGACTCCATTTTCAGCACTCTGCGCTGTACGCGCGAAAAAATTGCTTCCAATATCAAGGCAAATCCCGTAAACGCGCTTCTGCACAGCGAATTCTTTGACTATGACAGATTACGCGAATTGCTCTCAATCAAAATCCATTACTGGCTCAGTCTTTCGCCGGATGATAAGGCCGAAATTACCAATATGTGTCTCATAATGCTTACCGATTACTATGCGCGCATATCAACTGACGAGCGACGCAATATAATTTGTTTCAGTGAACCAGACGCCGAAAACGACTTTATGAGCGATTGTTTCTACGCGCCATTCAATGTGCGCAGCATACAGTTTAACTCGCTTACTCAGTACATGGCATATCACAAGGCTGTACAATGTGAAGACAGCACTGCGCAGAAGCGAGCACTCGGAACTGATAACCCGGCCGCGCTCCGTCGCATAAGCGCCGGTTTGAACGGCAACGAGCAAACATGGCGCGGCACGCGGCAGATAATTGCATATAATGGGCTTATGGCTAAATTTTCCCAGAACGACAAAATTCGCAACCAGCTTTTAGAAACCGGCTGTGCAACGCTGGCCGAATGTCGTGCCGATGACACCATATGGAGCACAGGACTTTCAATTGACGATGAGCGCCGGTTCTTCCTCGAAAATTGGCCTGGCAGCAACCTGATTAGATTTTCTTTAATGCAGGTACGCAGCGCTTTAAACAGTGTCCGGCTTTAGAGTGCGTCTCAAGTTTTATCGCATCCCGATTCTCATACCGTCTTTTCACAAATCAATCTTATCCGCGCTTTGCCGCAGTTAATCTGCCTGCCATAAAACCCATATTGACGGTTATCGCAAAATAAAATATAATAGTAGAGGGAGCGTTTATTCGACATATTGCGCGCGGCTCCATATAATATGGAAGGTTTTCATACTCTGGCGCGCGGCGGTTCATGCCTTGATAAGTCGATTTGAGGAGGCCCGAACCCAACGTTTCCTGCGGCAATTTCCGCTTTGCATCTGGCCGATATTCGTTTACGTCGGCCGCCGTGCTTCAGCATTTTTACGCAAAACATGCCATTTTAATTTGTTTATCGTAGGCATATGCGTAACTTGCGCGGATTAACTAACTCTTAATGTTTTTCCGCTTATCGCTTATAACACGGGTTCGATATAATATTATCGAATGAAACGGCGCACAGCGCACATGCGGCGCGAGCGGGTTTGCGGCATTCACCAAGTATCTGGTAGCCTGGCAGGCTCACGGGCCAGTCTAACGGCTTTCACAGAAAAAAATATTTAGAAAAGTAGGTAAGCGTTATGGCTAACAGAAAGATCACGGTAATCGGCGCCGGCAGCGTAGGCGCCACGACGGCGTTCGCACTGACTCTGCAGAACATCGCCAACGAGGTTGTGCTGGTCGACATTAACGAGAGCAAGGCTCTGGGCGAGGCTATGGACATACGTCAGTCCACCCCCCTGCTGAGCGACCCGGTAAACGTATACGCCGGCAACTACGAGTCCGCCGCGGGCAGCGACATCGTCGTAATCACCTCGGGTATGCCCCGCAAGCCCGGCCAGACCCGTATCGACCTTGCGCAGACCAACGTAAACATCATCAAGCAGATTGCACCCCAGATCGTAAAGACCTGTCCGGACGCGACCTATGTAATAGTATCCAACCCGGTTGACATTCTGACCTATGTGTTCCACAAGGTCACGGACATCCCGTCCAACCGCATCATCGGCACCGGCACCCAGCTGGACACCGCCCGCCTGCGCGCGCGCATAGCCGAGTACCTGTCGGTATCGCAGAAGAACGTACACGCCTACGTTTTCGGCGAGCACGGCGAGACCTCGTTCATACCGTGGTCCATAGCGGAGGTATCTACCGTTTCGCTGTTCGACTGCAAGGACAAGATCAAGCTGGACGAGGACATAATGGTTGACCTCGACTATGCCGAGATCGAGCGCCACATGCGTTCCTCGGGTGCCAAGGTTATCGAGCGCAAGGGCTGCACCAACTATGCTATCTCGGTTGCGGTTTGCTCCATCTGCGACGCGCTGTTCGGCGCGGTTAACGCGGTGCAGACCGTATCCCTGATGCTCAACGGCGAATACGGTATCAGCGACGTATGCCTGTCCATGCCGGCCCTGATCGGCAACGGCATAGTTCGCGGCCGCATAACCCCCGTGCTGACCGACGAAGAGCTGGCCAAGCTCCATTACAGCGCCGACGCCCTTAAGAAGGTTATCAGCCAGATGGCTATCTAATTTAAACTAAGCAGACGCGCGCGGCAGTGCTATACCGCCGCGCGCGATTTGGGAGGAATCAATATCATGGAATACCGCGTAGAGCGCGACTCGATGGGCGAAATGCAGGTGCCCGCCGACCGCTACTGGGGCGCGCAGACTCAGCGCAGCAAGCAGAACTTCGTAATCGGCGGCGAGATCATGCCGCGTGAGATCACCCACGCGTTCGGCATACTGAAAAAGGCCGCCGCTATTGCGAACAACCACATCAAGCCTGAAAAGATGGACGCAAAGCGCCTTGCCGCCATTGAGGAAGCGTGCGACGAGGTTATTGCAGGCAAGCTGAATGACCATTTCCCGCTGGTAGTATGGCAGACCGGCAGCGGCACTCAGTCCAACATGAATGCCAACGAGGTCATCGCCAATCGCGCTAACGAGATTCTGGGAGAGAAGCTGTGCCATCCCAACGACCACATCAACATGTCCCAGTCCTCCAACGACACCTTCCCCACCGCGATGCACATATCGGCGGTGATTGCGATTGAGGACAACCTGTTCCCCGCGATGGACGAGCTGATTGCGACGTTTAAGCGCCTGGAAAAGGAAAATGAGGGCATCGTAAAGACCGGCCGCACTCACCTGCAGGACGCTACGCCCATCTCCTTCTCTCAGGAGATTAGCGGCTGGCGCAACATGCTGGAAAAGACCCGCAAGCAGCTGGAGCTGTCGCTGGGCGGCCTGAAGGAGCTGGCTCTGGGCGGCACCGCCGTCGGTACCGGCCTTAACTGCCCCAAGGGCTTTGCTGAGGAAGTGGCCAAGGTCGTTTCCGAGCTGACCGGCAAGGATTTCGTGACCGCCGAGAACAAGTTCCACGCCCTTACGTCAAAGGACGATCTGGTATTCGCGCACGGCGCACTCAAGGCTCTGGCCTGCAACATGATGAAGATCGCCAACGACGTGCGCTGGCTGGCGAGCGGCCCGCGCGACGGTCTGGGCGAGATTCACATTCCCGAGAACGAGCCCGGCTCCTCGATCATGCCCGGCAAGGTCAACCCCACCCAGTGCGAATCCGTGACCATGGTCGCGGTTCAGGTGATGGGCAACGACGCCGCGGTCGGCTTCGCCGCGTCGCAGGGCAACTTTGAACTGAACGTATTCATGCCGGTGCTGATTTACAACTTCCTGCAGTCGGCGCGCCTGCTGGCGGATTCGCTGCGTTCCTTCAACAAGAACTGCGCCTCCGGCATCACCGCCAACCGCGATAAGATGCACCACAACCTGTACAACTCCCTGATGCTGGTCACGGCGCTCAACCCGTACATTGGCTATGACAACGCCGCCAAGACCGCCAAGAAGGCGTACAAGGAAAACATTTCGCTGAAGGAAGCGTGCGTATCGCTGGGCTTCCTGACCGCTGAAAAATTCGACGAAGTATTTAAGCCCGAGCAGATGTGCTGACGCGGGCGGGGCGAGGGGGCGCTGTTCCCGCGCCCCTGTCTCCGTCTGCCTTCCAGATAAGGAGTTTATGCTATGACTTACAGCTATTATCCGGGCTGCACGCTCAAGGACAGGGCGAAGCAGATGGACATATACGCGCGCGCCTCGGCAAAGGCGCTGGGTATAGAGCTGCGCGAGCTGGCCGATTGGCAGTGCTGCGGCGCGGTATATCCCCAGGCTTCCGACGAGATTGCGTCGCGTCTGAGCGCTGTGCGCGCGCTGGAAAACACGCGCAAGGAGGATGGCAAGCTGGTCACTATGTGTTCGGCCTGTCATCACGTAATAAAGCGCACCAATTACGATTGGAACCGCGATGAAAACTTCCGCACCAAGGCTACCAATTATATGAAGAGCGAAACGCCCTACGACGGCGGCACGCAGGTTATGCACTTCCTCGAAGTGCTGCGCGACGAGATCGGATTTGATGAACTGAAAAAGAAGGTCGTAAATCCGCTCAAGGGCCGCAAGATCGGCGCGTTCTATGGCTGCATGGTGCTGCGTCCCGGCAAGGTCTTGGCCTTTGATGATCCGGAAAATCCGCAGATCATCGAGGACTTCATCCGCGCGCTGGGCGCGGAGCCGGTCAAGTACCCCTACCGCAACGAATGCTGCGGCGCGTACGTGGCGCTTGAGGATAAGTCCGCCGCGTCCAATCAGGTGGATCGGGCGCTCAATTCGGCGATTGCCGCGGGCGCTGAGGAGCTGGTAACGGCCTGTCCCCTGTGCATGTACAACCTGGTGGAAAACGCGACCGGCAATAAGCTGCCCGTGAAGTACTTCACCGAGCTGCTGGCCGAGGCGCTGGGCGTAAAGGAGGGCTAACATGGAAAACAACGTAGAGATGCTTACCCAGACGGCCCTGCGCATCAGCGGCGTTAACCCCCGCAAGTGCATGAAGTGCGGCAAGTGTTCCGGTACCTGCCCCAACTATGACAAGATGGAATACCACCCGCATCAGTTTGTCGCGATGGTCGAAAACGGCGAGATCGAGAAGCTGATGGCGAGCGAGTCGATATACATGTGCCTTAGCTGCATGGCGTGCGTAGAACGCTGTCCGCGCGGCGTGGAACCGGGCAAGCTGGTCGAGGCCGTGCGTCTGATGCAGATTCGCCAACAGGGCGCGGATCACAAGGGCCCGCGCGACATACCGGCGTTTGCGGACGAGCATGTGCCACAGCAGCTGTTGATGGCCGCCATGCGCAAGTACAGGAAGTAAGGAGGACAACCACAGATGCTTAAAATCGGCGTATTCGTTTGCTGGTGCGGTTCCAACATCGCCGCCACCGTTGACGTGGAAGCGGTCGCGGAGGCGATGAAGAGCGAACCGAACGTGGTTTACTCCACCAACTACCAGTACATGTGCTCCGCCGCGGGCCAGAAGATGATTCAGGACGCGATACACGACTATCAGCTGGACGGCATAGTCGTATGCTCCTGCTCGCCGCGTATGCACGAGGCCACTTTCCGCAAGACTGCGCAGAACGCGGGCCTCAACTCCTATATGGTTGAAATAGCCAACATCCGCGAGCAGTGCTCCTGGATACACAAGGACAAGGCGGAAGGCACCGCAAAGGCCATAGTACTGGCCAAGGCTGCGGTCGCCAAGCTGCGCAACGACGCCCCGCTGACCGCGGGCACCAGCGATGTTACCAAACGCTGTCTGGTAATCGGCGGCGGTATCGCGGGCATTCAGACCGCGCTGGACGTGGCCGACGCGGGCTACGAGGTCGATATAGTCGAGCAGCGCCCCACCATCGGCGGCCGCATGGCTCAGCTAGACAAGACCTTCCCCACGCTGGACTGCGCGGCGTGCATACTGACTCCTAAGATGGTTGAGGCTTCTCAGAACGAGAAGATCAACATCATCTCCTATGCCAAGGTTGAAAAGGTATCGGGCTTCGTTGGCAACTTCACCGCCACCATACGCAAAAAGGCGCGCTTTGTTGACGAGACCAAGTGCACCGGCTGCGCGGCCTGTACCACCAAGTGCCCCTCCCGTAAGGGCAAGAACGAGTTCAACATGGAGCTCGACAACCGCGGCGCAATATACATCCCCTTTGCTCAAGCAATACCTAACGTGGCCGTCATCGACCCTGAGCAGTGCATCAAGCTCAAGACCGGCAAGTGCGGTCTGTGCGAAAAGGTGTGCTCCGCGGGCGCGATCAACTACAAGCAGCAGGATGAGATGATCGAGCGCAAGTACGGCGCGATAGTCGTCGCGACCGGCTTCAAGCCCATCGATCCCAGCGCGCTCAACGAGTTCGGCTACGCCGACAACGCCGACGTTGTTACCAGTCTGGAGTTCGAGCGTCTGATGAACGCAGCCGGCCCGACCAAGGGTACGCTGCTGCGCCCGTCCGACGGCACTCACCCCAAGACGATCGTATTCATACAGTGCGTAGGCAGCCGCTGCGACGAAAACACCAAGCGCGGCAAGCCTTATTGCAGCAAGATATGCTGCATGTACACCGCCAAGCACGCCATGCTGGTGCGTGAAAAGTACCCGGACACCGACGTGCACGTGTTCTACATCGACGTGCGTACCCCCGGCAAGAACTTCGACGAGTTCTATCGCCGCGCGGTCGAGCAGTACGGCGTGGATTACATCAAGGGCATGGTCGGCAAGGTCGCGGGCGAGAACGGTAAGCTGATGGTTCAGGGCAGCGACCTTATCAACAACCGTCAGGTAAAGATCGCGGCCGACATGGTGGTACTGGCCACCGCTATCGAGCCGGATCCCACGGCGCGCTCCATCGGCACCATGCTTACCGCGTCGATGGATACCAACGACTTCTTCACCGAGGCTCACCCCAAGCTGCGCCCGGTCGAAAGCCCCACTGCGGGCATATTCCTCTCCGGCGTGGCTCAGGGTCCCAAGGACATACCCGAGACCGTCGCTCAGGCGGGCGCGGCCGCGTCCAAGGTTATCGGCCTGCTGGCCAAGGATCACCTGGTCACCAACCCGTGCGTGGCTCAGTCCAACGAGCTATTGTGCAACGGCTGCTCGCAGTGCGAAAAGGTCTGCCCCTACGGCGCGATCACCTATATCGACAAGGAAGTTCGCGGCCCCGGCGTGCGCGAGGTACGCCGCATAGCGCAGGTCAACCCGGCGGTCTGCCAGGGCTGCGGCGCGTGCACCGTCACCTGCCCGTCCGGCGCGATGGACCTGAAGGGCTTCTCCAACAAACAGATCATGGCGGAGGTTGACGCGATATGCCGATGACGCAAAATGAATGGAAGCCCAAGATAGTGGCTTTCTGCTGCAACTGGTGCTCATATGCGGGCGCGGATCTGGCGGGTTCGGGGCGTCTTTCCTATCCTGCCGACATAAAGATAATCCGCGTTCCCTGCTCCTGCCGCGTAAATCCGCTGTTCATACTGCGCGCGTTTCAGCGCGGCGCGGACGGCGTGATACTGTGCGGTTGCCATCCGGGCGATTGCCACTATACCAGCGGCAACTACTACGCCCGCCGCAGGATGACGCTTTTGTTCTCGATGCTTGACTATCTGGGCATTGAGCGCGAGCGCACCCGCGTTGAATGGGTATCCGCCGCGGAGGGCGCAAAGTTCTCCGCCACTATGAACGATTTCGCCAAGACGATAACCGAGCTGGGCGAGAACAGAAAGCTGGGGGATCTCAGATGCAAGAAATAGCCAAGAGGATAAAGTCCCGCGCGCTTGAGCTGCTTGCTGACGGAACCGTTGCCCGTGTTATCGGCTGGGAGCAGGGCGAAATGGAGGCCGACTGGTCTCCGGCGCTGTTTACCACTGCCGACGAGATGGCGGGGTTCGTTTACGGCGAACATTCCGGCGCGAACCTGAGCAAATACTGCGTAAGGTTCAACCGCGCGGAGGGCAAGACGCTGATCGTGCTCAAGCCCTGCGACACGCTGTCGTTTAACCAGCTGTGCAAGGAGCACCGCGTTAACCGCGAAAACTTCTATATAATAGGCGCAGGCTGCAAGGGCATGACCGACGAAAATGGTCTGCTGCTCAAGTGCAAGACCTGTAAGGGCAAGAATTTTGAGGTAGTCGACGAAGTAATCGACGACGATGCGTGCCACGACGTGCCCGAATCCAACCGCTTTGAAGAAGTGGCCAAGCTGGAAAGCATGACTCATGAGGAGCGCTTCGAGTTCTGGCGCGGCGAACTGAGCCGCTGCATCCGCTGCAACGCGTGCCGCAATGTCTGTCCCGCGTGTACGTGTCAGAAGTGCGTGTTCGATAACCCCAATTCGGGCGTGGCGGCCAAGGCCAACACCACCGACTTTGAGGAGAACATGTTCCACATAATCCGCGCGTTCCACGTCGCGGGCCGCTGCACCGACTGCGGCGAGTGCTCGCGCGTATGCCCGCAGCATATACCGCTGCACCTGCTCAACCGCAAGTTCATAAAGGACATCGATGAGCTGTACGGCGATTATCAGGCGGGCGAAGGCACCGAGGAGCGCACTCCGCTGACCACCTACACCAAGACCGACGTTGAGCCCAGCATTGTGCGCGAAAGGGGGAACGCCTGATGCGTAAATTTCAAGCCGCTGATATTGAAAAGATCGTAAAGAGCATCCCCTGCCCCGTGTATGCGCCCGTCGAGAAGGAAAAGGTTGTCGTATACGACCGTTACGAGGACGGCGAGACGCTGCGCTTTGATACCTGCAATACCGACAAGTCCCCCAAGGACGTGCTGTTCCCGCAGTGGGAAGATCTGATGCACTTCCGCATGGAGGGCAAGACTATAGAGCTGACCGAGCAGCAGCGCTGCGCCGAGGATTATGTGATATTCGGCATACGCGCGTGCGATATTCGCGCGTTTAAGGTGCTGGACAAGGTATTCCTGGCCGATCCGGTGGATACCTACTACGCCGCGCGCCGCGAGCACGGCATACTGGTTGCCATTGCGTGCAGCGATCCTGAGGACAGCTGCTTCTGCACCACGTTCGGCATCGACCCGGCACAGCCCGAGGCCGACGTCGTGCTGTGGAAGAAGGGCGACGAGTACTATGCAAAGTCCTATACCGAAAAGGGCGAAAAGCTGATGGCCGCGTGGGAGACCAGCGAGGCGGGCGAAGGCGATGTGGACGATGTTAAGGCTGAAATCAAGGCCAAGATTGACTCCAAGCCGTTTGCGCATCTGAACCTTACCGGCATCGACGGCGATCACCTGAACGAGCTGTTCAACTCGCCCAAGTGGGAGCGCCTGTCCATGCCCTGCCTGGGCTGCGGCACCTGCACGTTTGTGTGCCCGACCTGCCAGTGCTATGACATACGCGACTACGACACCGGCCACGGTGTGCAGCGTTATCGCTGCTGGGACAGCTGCATGTATTCCGACTTTACGCTGATGGCGGCCACCACGCCGCGTCCCACGCAGATGCAGCGTTATCGCCAGCGTTTCATGCACAAGCTGTGCTATTTCCCGGCAAACAACGACGGCATGTATTCGTGCGTAGGCTGCGGCCGCTGCGTGAAGAAGTGCCCGATGAATCTGAACATCGTTAAAGTGATAAAGGCGCTGGGGGAGGAAACGAAATGAGTAATGAGAGCCTGGTGCCGCATATAGGCATCGTAACCGACGTGCGCGTGGACACGCCCGACGTAAAGACGTTCCGCGTGCAGGCGCTCACCGGCGGCAAGGTGTTCGAGCATATGCCCGGCCAGTGCGCGATGCTGTCCATACCGGGCGTGGGCGAGGCAATGTTTTCGATAACCTCGTCGCCCACGAACCATGAGTTTATGGAGTTTTCGATAAAGAAGTGCGGGTGTCTGACCACATGGCTGCATCAGATGGACGTGGGCCAGCAGATCACCATCCGCGGCCCGTACGGCAAGCCCTTCCCGGTCGAGACCGAACTCAAGGGTCAGGATCTGCTGTTCATCGCCGGTGGTATCGGCCTTGCGCCTCTGCGCTCCGTAATCAACTACGTGCGCGACAACCGCGAGAACTATGGCAAGATCAACATCGTATACGGCTCCCGTTCCAAGGACGATCTGGTGGACTATCCCGAGATCACCAACGAATGGTGCAAGGAAGCCGGCATCAACGTGCACCTGACGATAGACCGTCCGCAGGAGGGCTGGGACGGCCATGTGGGATTTGTGCCCAACTATGTTACCGAGCTGGGCTTTGACCCTCAGGGCAAGGTACTGGTCTGCGGCCCGCCCATCATGATAAAGTTCGTGCTGCAGGGCCTGGACAAGCTGGGCTTCGACCGCACGCAGGTGTTCACTACGCTTGAAATGCGCATGAAGTGCGGCATAGGCAAGTGCGGCCGCTGCAACGTGGGCAACAAGTACGTATGCAAGGACGGTCCCGTGTTCCGCTTTGACGAGCTGGGCGAGCTGCCGGACGAGTATTAATAGCATACTCACCCTACGGACATATGACGGAGGAAAGCAATATGGTTAACGTCTATCTGATGGGCAAAAAGTACGAGGTGCCCGAGGGACTTACTATTATGGGCGCGATGGAATACGCGGGTTACAAGCTGGTGCGCGGCTGCGGCTGCCGCAACGGCTTCTGCGGCGCGTGCGCAACCGTGTATCGCATAAAGGGCGAGCGCGAGCTGCACGCTGCGCTGGCCTGTCAGACCACCGTGCAGGAAAACATGTACATCGCCACCCTGCCCTTCTTCCCGCTGGAGAAGCAGGTGTACGATATAAATGAGATTAAGCCCGACGCGCAGGTCATGATGCAGCTGTACCCGGAAATCTACTCCTGCATAGGCTGCAACGCATGCACCAACGCGTGCACCCAGGGCCTTAACGTAATGCAGTACATCGCGGCGGCGCAGCGCGGCGACTTCAAGACCTGTGCCGAGCTGAGCTTTGACTGCGTAATGTGCGGCGTATGTTCTTCCCGCTGCCCGGCGGGCATATCGCACCCGCAGGTTGCCGAGCTGGCGCGCCGTCTGAACGGCAAGTACATTGCGCCCGAGGCCAAGCATCTGACCCAGCGCGTAAAGGAAATTCAGGACGGTCTGTGCGAGGCCGAGCTGGAAGCCATAATGGCCAAGCCGGTTGACGAGCTAAAGGAACTGTACAACCACCGCGTGATCGAGAAATAAGGAGGCGACAGATATGAACTTCACTCCCGAAATGCTGGCCTCCATGGCGAAGGTAGAGGCCGCGCGCGAGGCCAATATCGCGCTGGAACCCCGCCGCATGGACGCGGACGAAAAGGACGCGCTGCTGCGCGCGTATCACCCGGACTACCGCGAGGACGGCTTTGGCGTAATCAAGGTCGGCCCCAACGCGGGTCAGAAGGCTCCGGTCGAGCTTTTGAAGATGCTGGAAGCCAAGAGCAGGCTGTCCGAGCTGAAGGTCGACCTGGACAAGATAGACTACGACGTTGACGTACTTGTAATCGGCGGCGGCGGAGCCGGTTCTTCGGCGGCGATTGAGGCGCACAATGCGGGCGCGAATGTAATGATCGTGACCAAGCTGCGCATCGGCGACGCGAACACCATGATGGCCGAGGGCGGCATACAGGCCGCCGACAAGCCCGGCGACTCGCCCGCCCAGCACTATCTGGACGTAATGGGCGGTGGCCACTATGCCAACATCCCGGAGCTGGTAAAGAAGCTGGTCAACGACGGCCCGGATGCCATCAAGTGGCTAAATGACCTGGGCGTTGAGTTTGACAAGGATGCCGAGGGCAACATGATGACCACGCACGGCGGCGGTACTTCCCGCAAGCGTATGCACGCGGCGAAGGACTATTCGGGCGCTGAGATCATGCGCACGCTGCGCGACGAGGTACTCAACCGCGGCATACCGGTAGTTGACTTCACCTCTGCCGTTGAGCTTATCAAGGACGAGAACGGCCGCTGCTGCGGCGCTGTTCTGCTCAACATGGAGACGGGCGAGGTTATGGTTGCGCGTGCGAAGGCTGTCATACTGGCGACCGGCGGCGCGGGCCGTATGCACTATCAGGGCTTCCCGACCTCGAACCACTATGGCGCGACTGCGGACGGTCTGGTGCTGGGCTATCGTGCGGGCGCGAAGCTGCTGTATCAGGACACTCTGCAATACCATCCGACCGGTGTTGCATTCCCGAACCAGATTTACGGCGCGCTCGTTACCGAGAAGGTACGTTCGCTGGGTGCGAAGGTTATCAACCGCGAGGGCGTAGCGTTCGTGCATCCTCTGGAGACGCGCGACGTTGAGGCTGCGGCGATCATTCGCGAGTGCTCGACCGACCGCAATCTGGGTGTGGATGCGCCCAACGGCAAGGCTGTATGGCTGGACACCCCGATGATCGACAAGATTAACGGCGAGGGCACCTTAGAGCGTCGTCTGCCCGCGATGCTGCGCATGTATCTGAAGTACGACATCGACATGCGCAAAGTTCCGATACTGATCTACCCGACGCTGCACTATCAGAACGGCGGCGTAGAGATCAACGACCGCGACGAGACGTGCGTACCCGGCCTATATGTGGCCGGTGAGGCCGCCGGTGGTATCCACGGCCGCAATCGTCTGATGGGCAACTCGCTGCTCGACGTAATCGTATTTGGCCGCAACGCGGGCAAGGTAGCCGGCGCCGCCTACAAGGACGTCAAGGTAGGCAAGCTGACCCTGAGCCACGTAGACGCCTACGAAAAGCAGCTGGCCGATGCCGGTGTCGAAAGCGACGTCGTATCCCCCATGCTTCTCCCCGACTACGTTCGCAAGTTCTAATTAGCTACTTTCTTCCCCCGGTCTACTTTTAGTGGGTCGGGGGGTTTTGTTTTTGGGGACGTGTTCTTTCTTTTCAGTAGAAAAGAAAGAACCAAAGAAAAGCCGATTGGCTATTCTCCCGCATGTGCCTCTTAGTTCAGTCGTTTTAGGGAGCTATATGCGGGAAGCTGCCCTACTTCCTTGCGCCGCTTGTCTCGCCCAGAGCCAGCGGCGTTTATGTCTGCATTGTTTGTGGCTCACGCAGGCTATAATCTTAGCCGTTTCGGGATTCCGCGAATGGACTTTTCCTATTTAGGCAGTTTTCCCCCGCGCCATGTTCGCCACCCCTCGGCGGCTCAGATGAAACTTCGGCGGTGAGGTTCACGCCCGCCAAAAGTAGGGCGGGCGCGAAAACAGGTCGTCCAGACGCGAAACTAGATGTATAAGCAGCCATCCATGCCACGCCCACCATAAATTAGAGTGGGCGCGGAAGAGGCAATCAGTCCTCGGGGTTCTGTATGAGCATCTCACACGCTCAGAGAGCGGCATCGCGGCAATCGCCCAAATCACGCCAAATCTCCGCCACCCATCCAACCTCTGCAAGGTCAGCCATGTTCGACAGGGGTTGGCGACAGCCCCTTAATTGTTACGAAGCCCCGCCGGCGCGCCGAGTCAAGGACAAGCAGCTATATAATCGTCAAAGATTTGATACTTATACCATGCTTCCATATAATAAAAATCGCCACCAGAAAACTCACGCACAGTGATTTTCGAGTGGCGATTCAAAATATGCCTTATCATTTCAGGCTACAACCGTAAAGTACTTGCTTTTGCATATCGATTTATAATCAGCCAAAGAAATCCCATCCGCACATCAAATAGCCCGGAACGACCACGAACGCGAAGAATGCCCAGCTCACCAGCGTGAACACTTTCAAGAACTTACCGCCATTTTGCGGGTACTCGCGCACGTATATGCGATAGTTTATTACCGACGCAAGCGAACCTATTATTGAGCACAGCCCCGCCGTATCCGCACCATATATAAGGCCCGCGAAGTTCTCCGTGAACGGATACAGCACGATCGTCGCCGGTACATTTGATATAATCTGGCTAAGGCCGATCGACCATGCGTATTCATGCCCGGCCACTGCCTTTGTAAGCATGGCGGCTATGCCCGGATTGGCCGCGATTGACGACGAGAATATGAAGAAGCACAGGAATGTGACTATCAGCACGTAATCGACCTTTTTGAATATATTCCTGTCCAGCACCGCGATTCCGGCCAACACCAGCAGCACCGCCCACGGCCACAGGCTTGTGCGTGTGACTATAACGCAGATAACCAGCGCAAACAGCGCGATATATCCTATGCGGCGCACGCGGCCTTCGGCGCCCCAGTCATCACCCATGGGCGCACATGCAATCGCTTCGCGCACGTCCCGGCGATACAGAAAAAGCACAAAGCCAATCAGCAGCACGGCGGACATAAGGCACATCGGCAGCATATGAAGCATAAAGCGCCACACCGATATATTTGCCTGACCATACAAAAAAAGATTTTGCGGACTGCCAAACGGCGTAAGCAGTGAGCCGCGTATTGCCGCGATGTTTTCCATTGATATTACCGGCAAAATGTATTTTTCCTTGCCGCCATTTTTGAAAAGCATTATTGTAAGCGGCACGAATATTATAAGCGACACGTCGTTAGTCACAAACATCGACGTAAAAAAGACTCCGAATATCAGAAACAACGACAGCGACGTCATACGTCCCAGCTTTGATGCGAGCGTCTCCAGCGGGCGCAGTACATTTTCCTGCTTAAAGCCTTCCAGCACGCACAGCATCATCAGCAGCGTACCCAGCGTGCGCCAGTCTATATCCGAAATCAACTGTGCCGTAGGCGGCGTAATTATCATTGCGATGATTGCCGCCAACAATGAAAGCAGCAGCATCTTTTCCTTCCAGAGAAACCCTAACGCCTTTTTCATATTCATCCTACCTCATGCAAGCTATAAATTGCATTTTTCAGCATATCCAGATCCACCGGCTTGGACAAATGTCCGTCCATACCCGCCTCGTACGAGCGCTGTATGTCCTCCGAGAACGCGTTGGCCGTCATCGCAAATATCGGTATTGTCGCGCCCAGCGGGTTCTTTCCGGCGCGTATCGCGCGCGTCGCTTCATAGCCGTTCATTATCGGCATCTGCACGTCCATCAGGATTACGTCGTACTGGCCGGGCTTGGAGCGCTCGAATTCGTCCAGCACGAACTTGCCGTTGCCGCATATCGTGCATTCCGCGCCCTCCATGTGCAGCAGCTCCGTCAGTATTTCGGCGTTAAGCTCGTTATCTTCGGCGCACAGGAATTTTATGCCCTCCAGCGACACATTGCTCTTTTCGCCGCCCTCGGGCAGACTATCGGCTTCATGCTGGGCGCGCTCGGCTATTTTGAACTCCAGCGTCACTTCAAACGTGCTGCCCTTGCCCTGTTCGCTCTCCACATGCACCGCGCCGCCCATCAGATCGACCAGGTTCTTGACTATCGCCATGCCTAAGCCTGTGCCCTGCACGGCGTTCGTGACCGAGCGTTCCTCGCGCGTAAACGATTCAAATATATGCTCCACGAACTCGCTGCTCATGCCTATACCGTTATCGCTTACGCGGAAGACCAGCTTATCGTAATTGCGCGACTTGCGCGGACATTCGTCAACGCTAAAGCTGATCATGCCGCCCGCGGGCGTATACTTGACCGCGTTGGACAGTATGTTATTAAGTATCTGCATTATGCGCACGTTGTCGCCCATCAGCCACGGATATTTGAACTCGGGCACGTCGATTATAAACGTCTGCTGGCGCGCCTCGCTCTGCGGACGGAACGCGTTTTCGATTTCGTTTATGATTTCGTGCAGGTTGAATTCGCCTATGTTTAGTACCGTCTTGCCGCTTTCGATCTTGCTCATGTCCAGCACGTCGTTGATTATGCTCAGCAAATGCTGGCTGGAGCCTTTTATCTTCTCCACATACTCGTGCACCTTTTCTAGCGAGTCAGCGTCATGGTCGATCAGCGTGATTATGCCGATTATCGCATTCATGGGCGTGCGTATGTCGTGCGACATGTTGGCCAGGAAGTCGCTCTTGGCGTGGTTGGCCTCGGTTGCAGCGCTGAGCGCGTCCTGAATCTGCGCGCGCACGCTCTGTTCGTGCGAATGATCGGCGAATTCGAATATCAGCATATCATCGTCGCCGCGCGCGACGCGATACGCCGTCTTTTGGAACAGCTTAGGCTGCTTGTCGCCATTAAGCGGTGTCATCCAGCATTCGCACATTATGGACGAACCGTATGGAATCTTCTGCAGCTCCATCCCCCACAGCGTACTTTTGTCGGCCTCCAGCGCCACTATTTTCTTCAGCGGATGATCGTTTATATCGGCCGATATGCCCAGTATGCGCTCGATATTAGGGCTTACGTACCGGGTCTTATGCGTGCGCATGTCCCACAGCAAGTACACGCTGTCCATGTTCTGCACCATCACGTTGGACAGCATCTCACGCCACGCAAGCTCGCTGTCCTTCTGATGCGCTCTGTGCCTTAAATAAAGCGCCAGCGCTATTACGGCCAGTATCGCCAGCACCGCAAATACCGACACCAGCATATGCACTGTGGCGTTTTGTATATTCACCGTGCTGGAATTTGCCACCGACACCGGCACAACCGATATAAGCGTCCAGTCCTGCACGCCCACCGGCTGATATGCGACGTAAAAGTCCTTGCCGCCGATTGAGCACTCGGCTTGGCCCGCCACGCCGGACGCGACGTTCTGGCTGATCTCGGCGTGGGAGCCGCGCTTGAATTCTGCCTTTTTAAGGTAGTACAGCACGTTTGAGCCTATATCTATGCTTTCGATAGCCTTTAGCGCTATATCGCCATTTTCGTACACCATGTAGCTGCTGGAATGCTTGTCATAGGCGGTCACGCCCAGCTCGCGGTTAAGCGCGTCGGTGTCATATGCAATCGCCACGGCGCAGTACTTGAATCCGGCGATTTCGCTCGGCTCGACTGGCACAGCGAAGAAGGTAAGTGCCTCGCCGCCCGGCATGGAGCCGTCGAACACGACGTTTTGCCTGTCCAGCACCAGCGTCTTCCACGCGCTGCCTGTCATCAGATACCCGCTTGCGCCGTCCAGCCGGTAATACGAGCTGTCGTCCCGAAAGAAGTAAAATTCGGTGTACTTCCACTCCTCGTTCCACTTGCCCAGATACGCACTTACTTTGTCCACGTCGTTATCCGCTTCGGATATGAAGTCGGCCGTCATTTCCAGCTGGTTCCACTGCATCTGCACGATAGTCAGGAATTTCTGGTTTAGCTGGCCATATACCTCGCGCAGGTTCTGAGTGCTGGCCTCATACAGGTTGTCGCCCACGTCGTCAGCGTAGTTCTTCATACTGCTCAGCATAAAAAGCGCAGCGAGAATCAGCGCGACAATCATGATGATAATGCTTTGCGCCTTGCGCTTATCCATCATATCGCCTTCTTCCCACTGCGTCGTTTTATACTGTCTTCACATTCGGACTCTGCGTTAATCATCGGGACATGTAATCGCTGGGCGCTTTCAGCGTGCCGCCGTCCTTAAAGTAGCTGAGCCACTGATCGACTATCTTGTCCTTGTTGCACTTGTAGACGTCGAACGCTTTGTCCAGCTCGTCCGTCCACTCATCCTCCGCGTACTCCAACTGCCTTTCCAAGTCGCCGTCCAGCGCTTTATAGGCGCGGCTCAAATTCGCGGTCGCGTGCAGATCGATATGGCCGAAGTAATACGTCTTATCGTCCTCCAGCGGCGCGCCGTTTACGGTCAGGCCGTCCAGATGGAACCTTCCGTCAGCATCCTGCGAAATCTGCATCTCGAACCCGCTGGATACGGGCAGGGTGCTGAAGCTGACCGGATCGTCGGTCGCGCCCACGCCCTCGACCAACTGCCGCGTAAGTTCGCGTATGTATTTGCCGGTGGCCTGTTTACACTCGTGGCAGTACGTGCCGCCGCTCATAAGCAGATTGGAAAGCTGTGCCTCGGTATAGTCGCCCGCGTACACCGACGTGGCAAATGCGTCCGCCGTGACCAGCAGCATGTCCACGCCGTTTATACTGCGCAGTGTGTTGGCTATCGCAGAATACGCCGGGCTGCCGTGCTCGGCAGGCTGCCAGCCGTACGAGTTATCGATGTGCGCAATTACCGGCTGAACGTCCATCACGCGCGTAAGCTCCCGATTGAACATCGCCAGCGCATCCTCGGGCGACGTGCCGTCCTCCACCATGCTGTGTATCGCAAGCTGTGACGCGCTGTATATGTTGCCCGAATCGATTATCATATATATGTGGTTGGTATCGACGTAGGGCTGAATGTTCTTTACTTCGTCGGCAAGTTCCAGATGCGCGCCCTTCACATACGTAATCGCGCCGCCGTTGTTCGCGGCGATTCGCTCTATCACGTCCTGAGTAAACAGCGTGCGCACTATCTCCAGTGCTGCTTCCTCGCGCGCGTCGCCCGAAAGCTTTCCGTTAAGCGCGACGCAGTACGCGGGCGAGGAGAAGTACCAGCTTTCATTTTCGTTTTCGCCAAAGTAGGGCAGCAGCACCACGTTGTTAAGCATTCCTTCGCCCTTTACACTGTGCAGCGAGCTGTCCCATCGCGTCATTGCGACCTTGCCTTCCATCAGCTCGTTATAGTTGATGGTATAGCCACGCTTCATATCGTCGATGTTCACGCCGGTATCGCGCAGCACTTCCTGCATATGCGTAAACATTTTAAGCCCCAGTTCGTCGTTTAGCCGCATATCGCCGCCCGTTACCATCGCGGAACGCCATTTGAGGCCGTCCACCGTCTGCAGCGCGGCAATGTTCCAGCCCTGAAGTGCATACGTGTCGCTATAATCGTATTTCCAATCTGTGCCGAAGCCGCGTATGCCGTATTGCGCGAACTTCTCGCACGCCGCGGCGAAGCTGGCGTAATCGGCAGGCACGTCCACGCCGTACTGCTCGAACAGGTCGAGATTGGCCATAACGCCCTCCAGTGCGGCGCAGCCGGGCAGCCAGCGTATGGAGCCGTCTTTGGACTTGTAGTTGTCCAGATAGGCCTTATAGAACAGGCCGGGTATGTCGGTGCCGTTGAAGTCGTACAGATACTGATTAAGGTCGTCGGTATCGTAGCGCGTGCCGCTGGGCATACCCACGATTATGTCGGGCAGATCGTCGCTGTGCGCCTGCATCAGTATCGTGTCCGCGCCGGTGCGCGTGGTTATGAATTCAAACTCCGCGCCCGGAAATTTTTCCTCGAGTGTGCGGCCCACAGAATCGTACATGTGATCCTGCGACAGCATAACGGTGAACTTCATGCCCGCGCCGGTATCGTCCGCCGCGTATGCCGCGGCAAATCCTCCAAGCCCGCACAAAGAGATTGCCAGCGCGCAGATAAATGCGATTAAACGCCTTTTCATGAACAGTCCTTCCCTTCGCACACCTAATCCGCGCCGACGCGCATTGCACAGTACGGCAAACAGGACTGTCAGCTCAATCTGGCCATCCCGTGCGCGCAAATCTCCGTTGCAATTTTCAGACGCGGAATATCGCAGCATCTCCACATTTAATTATTATATGCAAAAAGTTCGGTCTTATCAAGCGATTTTTCCATTTTCATGGCGAAACATACGCTTTATTACTATATTTTTGCAAATATGATTGGATATGTCCTGTCTAAAACATCCGAATGTTCGGCATATTCGATCATGTACCGCGCGTTCATCCTTGTTCAGGCTCAGATTTTAGACTTACAATTGCCAGTCAGTGCTCATACTGCCGCTCTGCATTGCACGGCGTCTGCACATGCAAAACGCGCCCGCACACATATGCGGACGCGCAATTTTATTTTGTTTTTCAGGCGCTGAGGTGGTTATCCTCGCGCTTTTTGGTGCGCATGTAGTATATCACATTCAGCACTATGCCGAACAGCGTGGCCGTGGGCGCGGCCAGACCTATGCTGGTCAGGCTGGCGTTAGGCTGTATGCTCATAATATAGGACATGGGCAGGCGCACGATGAGCGTCTGTATAAGTCCCTGCGCCATTACCCACACGGTGTTGTTATGGCCGTTGAAGTAGCCGATCATGCTGAACAGCACTGCGGTGAGTATCGTCTCGGCCGCGAAGCCCTTCAGATAATCAAAGCCGTTCTGTATAACGTCCGGGTCTGTCGTAAACAGGCTGGTCAGCACGTCGCCCTTGAACATGACCAGCGCGAATACGATCACGCCGATAACCATTCCCACGCCCATGCCGGTGAACATCGACTTGCGCGCGCGCTGCTCGTTGCCCGCGCCCACGTTCTGCGATACGAACGAGGCCATGGACTGCATAAGCGCGCTGGGCACCAGCATGGCGAAGTTGACTATCTTATTAGCCACGCCATAGCCCGACGACGCGAGCAGGCCCAGCCGGTTGACGAACGCGCACAGTGCCAGGAACGAACCCTGCGTCAGGCATTCCTGAAGTGCGAGCGGCAGGCCGATCTTGAGCGCGCGGCGGCACTGCGGGGTTATTCTGAAATCGCGCTTTGTTATCTTAAACGGCAGGCCGCGCTTTTTGAGCAGTATCAGTGCGAACACCACGCTTATCGCCTGAGCAAACACGGTAGCCAGCGCCGCGCCCGCCGCGTCCATGTGGAACACTGCCACCAGCAGCAGATCGCCCACGATGTTGACCACGCACGCAACCGCCACGAACATCAGCGGCGACTTGCTGTCTCCCAGTCCGCGGAATATGGCGGACAGCAGGTTATACGCCACGATAAAGAATATGCCGCCGCCGCATATGCGCACATAGCCCGTTGTCAGATCGAGCGCCTCGGCCGGAGCCTGCACCAGCCGCGAAATAAGCTCGGCGAAGAATACCAGCGCGGCGAACAGCACCGCCGTGATTATCGTAAACACTACGGTCGAACCGCCTATCAGGCCGCCGATCTGCTCGGGGCGCTTTTCGCCCAGATAGCGCGCGATAAGCACGGTAACGCCCATCGCAAGCTGGGTCACAACGAATGTAACGAGGTTAAGCACCTGACTGCCCGTGGACACCGCGGACAGACCGGAGTTCGTGCCGAACCTGCCCACGACCAGCAAATCGACCGCGCCGTACGCGGCCTGCAGCACCAGCGCACCCAGCACAGGCAGCATGAACGCAACCAGCTTTTTAAGTATGCTGCCCTGAGTAAAATCCGACTTCATATTATCCAATATCGGTTCTCCTTTCGCACATCACGCGGTAGAACTTTTCTATGGTGCGTATCATGCATTCCACATCCGCGTCCGATATATCGCCCAGGTATCCGGCCAGCGTCTCGAAGTACTTCCGGTTATACTTATCGGACAGCTCCGCGCCCGCGTCGGTTATCGTTACGTAAGTCACGCGCCCGTCGTCGTCGGACGCTATCTTTTTAAGGTAGCCCTTGGCCTCCATCTCCTTCAGCGTGCGCGTCACGCCCGGGCGCGGCAGGTTGAGCGCGTCGCTTATGTCCGAAACGCGCACACGCTCGCTGCGCGCTGAGAGCTGCTGAACCTTATCCAGAAAGTGAATGTACGACGGCGTGACCCCGCCCGGCAGCGGCGGCAGCATGTCGCGTATGCGCTTGGCCTGATAACAAGCGTCCAGCATCCGCTTTATATTTTCAACGTCCATATCGCCCCTCCTTCGATAGTTTAGCTGCATATAATTGCCTTCGATAATTACTATAGTTAATTATATTCGGATGCGTTGGATTGTCAAGGTGGTTTGCGGTTATTTTACTTTGCGATAAACATATAAAAAAAGACATCGCCGCGCAAGCGATGCCTTGTGTATTCAGCTTTTTGAACCTTACCTGCGCCCGCCGTGTTCGGCGTAATATGATTTCTTTTCCACATACATGGCTTTTTCTGCGGACTTAATCAGGCTTTCCAAATCGTCCGCGTCGCCTTGCCATGCACTGCCTATCGAAAAACTCACATGTCTGTCGGCCGCCGACTGCTTTAGCGTGGACAGCCTTTCATCGAACTCCGCCTTAGCCATATCCACCGCCATCACCACGAACTCGTCGCCGCCTATGCGGTAACTGCTGCCTGAAAACGCCTGCAATATAGCCATTGCCGCATCGCATATGTATCTGTCGCCCGCCTCGTGCGACTGCGAATCGTTTATGTACTTTAGTCCGTTAAGGTCTATGTAGAGCACGCCCACATTTTTAAGCCTGTGCCCGCGATAACCATCCAGCGTATCCATGTACTTATTGCGGTTATACATGGTTGTCAGCGTGTCATGATAGCTGAGCCGTTTAAGCTGCTCCTTCTGGTTTTCGATTTCGGCGTTGCTCTTTTCCAATTGGCGCACGGTGCGTATGTTCCACATGAAATAGATTATCAGCAGCAATACTTCGATAGCTCCCGCCATCATAAGCACCTTGCGGAAATACATCAGCGGCCCGAATATCACATCTTCCTCTGCAAATATAAGCAATTGCCAATCGAACATGCTGGCCGGCATGTAGTATATGTACATGGGCTTGCCGGTCGTCTTGGATACGAATGCGGTCACGCCAGTGGAACCGCTCGCGTTCATCTCCTTCAGATTTACATCGTCGTAATTGGCCAGCTTTTCCCGCGTGCCGCCCTCGTATACGTTGCCCAGTTCGCTATGCCAGCTATCCATTATAAAATCGCCGTTATTGCTGTCAAGTATGCAAAAGTTAGCGTTGCCGTCGTATATAGTGGGGCGGAATAGCTGCGACAGTTTCTCTACGCCTATCACGCCGAGCAGAATGGCGCAATTTTCGCCGTCCTTAACCACGGGCAATACATAATATATACTCTCGTCGCCGGAAATGGGATCCGTCATTCTGGTCGTTATATGCTCGCCTGCCGCCGCTATATTTTCGAATGAAAAGTCATAAAACGTGCGATGCTTTGAGCCGTTGGACAACATTGTATTATCCGGATACAGCACGTCTATGCGGGAAAATATCGTTGTCGGCTGAAGTATATCCAGGTGCAGTTCGTCTATGCGTTCCTGTTCTTCATTGCCATCCTTGAGCATCATGCTCTCGACCATATGCAGTTTTACAATTTCGTCGCTGAACTTGGTTGTGATTTCCTTATTGACAGACTGCGCGGCGCTTTCGAGGTTTGCCCAGCATTCCTCCTGCTCGCGCATCGTAATTTTGCCATACAGCATTATCGATATAAGCACGGTAAAACCCGCCACAAATATCACCGGCAGCAGCCGCTTAAGTATCTTCATAAATGCCGCTCCTGAATTTTATTTGCAACTAGAGTGTGTGTCAAGCGGAACAATTCGCAGACCCAAGTTGATTTTGCGTCAGTTCAAGAAAGAAACCCGATGGCTTAGCAGCGCTAAGTCGAGCCTTGTAACGCAGAAATGGCGCAGCGACGCCCGAAATTGCGCACTTAGGAATTTTTGAGACACACTCTAATATGAATTATAATATGCATTTGCATAAGTGTCCAGTGGTTTACGGTACTTCCCGGCACATAAGCGCAGAAAAAAGCGACGGTCTGAATATTTTCAAACCGTCGCTTTTAAGTCGAGGTGACAGGATTTGAACCTGCGACCTTTTGGTCCCGAACCAAACGCGCTACCAAACTGCGCTACACCTCGCAAGGAGAGCCAATAATCGGATTCGAACCGATGACCTGCAGTTTACGAAACTGCTGCTCTACCGGCTGAGCTATATTGGCACGCCATGAACCGTCAACGTTTATAAATTATAGCACCTTTCGGCCGAAAAATCAAGCCTTTTTTTCGCAAAATATTGAATTTACGTAGAGTTAGCACTCTCATATGCCCCGCTGCAACCGCGGCTGGTGTATAATGTATTTATTCTGTTTGCACCGGCGTGCGGCGCGCGCCTTGGGCCTTGGGAGGACATTAATGCTTAAAGTAACTTTGCTGGGCACGGGTGGCATGATGCCGCTGAAGACGCGCGCGCTGGCCAGCGCCATGCTGTCAAGCGAGGGGCGCAGCCTGCTCATCGACTGCGGCGAAGGCACGCAGGTACAGATTCGCGAATGCGGCCTTACGTTTAAGCCTATCGACGGGTTGCTCATCACCCACTTTCACGGAGACCATGTAAGCGGTCTGCCGGGGCTGCTGCTCTCGATGGGCAATCAGGGCCGCGAAGCGCCGCTTACCATCGCGGGGCCGCTGGGCGTAAAGCGCGTGGTGGACTGCCTGCGCGTGATCGCGCCCGGACTGCCGTTTGCGATAGAGTTTGAGGAGATCGACCCCGCTGCGCCCCATGCCTTCAAATGCGCCGGACTTGATATAGAGCCGTTCGCGCTGAAGCACGGTATGCCCTGCTTAGGCTATGCCGTGTCGCTCAAGCGCGCGGGGCGGTTTATGCCTGAACGCGCAAAGGAATTGGGCGTGCCGCTAAAGCTTTGGAGCGTATTGCAGCGCCAGCCATCGGCCGAACTGGACGGGCGCGTGTACACGTCCGACATGGTGCTCACGCCGCCGCGGCGCGGCATATCTGTGGTGTACGCGACCGACACGCGGCCCGTGCCCGCGATTGCGCGCATGGCCAATGATTGCGATCTATTGATATGTGAAGGCATGTACGGCGACCCGGAGAAGCTGCCGCGCGCCAAGGAAGCCGGGCACATGATGATGAGCGAGGCCGCGCGCATAGCCGCCGAGGCGCACGCGCACCGCATGTGGTTCACGCATTACAGCCCGGCAATGCCCGACCCGGAGACGTGGCTGGACAGCGTGCGCGCAATATTCCCGGCGGCCGAGCTGGGGCGCGACTGTATGAGCATCGACCTGCCGTTTGTGGGCGACTGACGCGCCGGTAATTAACACTCGCCGCGTTTACACCCATGCGGCGTTACTACTATAATATTTACAGATAATTCTGCGCGATCCACTGGAGGCGATACAATGGATAGTCAACGCAAAATATCAGGGGCTGTGATACGCCGTCTGCCCGGCTATTACAGGTATCTGAAGCGGCTTGAGATGGAGGGCGTGCAGCGCATATCGTCTCAGGATCTGGGCCAGCAGATGGGCCTTACCGCGTCGCAGATTCGTCAGGATATGAACTGCTTTGGCGGTTTTGGACAGCAGGGTTATGGGTATAATATACATGAGCTGCGGCTTAAAATCAGCGAGATACTGGGACTTGACCGCAGTTACACAATGGCGATAGTAGGCGCGGGCAAGATTGGTCAGGCGATACTGAGCTACGACGGCTTTCGCAGCATGGACTTTCACATAACGGCGATGTTCGACACCGACCCGGAACTAATAGGCCGCCGCGTGCGCGACATAACGATATACGACGCCGCAAACATACGCGAGGTGCTTACCGCGTCGCCGGTCGACGTGGGCGTGGTCGCGGTGCCCGAGGCCTCGGCGCAGTGGGTATGCGATATGCTGACCGGCTGCGGCGTGCGCGCGATATGGAACTTCGCGCCGATCGACTTAAACGTCGGGCGGGACGTGGCGATAAACAACGTCCACCTGAGCGATAGTCTGATGGTGCTCACCTATTCGATGCGCCACACGCGCGGCGGCGATAAATGAAATATTTTCCATACCGCCCAAAGCGCGCCACACATACAGTGGAACATACTGGCATAAAATCGCGTCTTATAATTAGTTAACGCAAAGATACACGCGGTGTGCGTGCAAGCGCCGACCGCAGCAGCATAAAGAGGAGATTCGCAATGGATTACAACGATAAAAACGCCGTGCCCGTACGCCGCAGGGCAGAGCGCACCGGCGAACCAAGTGTAAAGCCCGCAGACAGCACATCGCCCGCCCGTGCGGATGGCTACTCCACGCGCCAGAGCGCGCGCGGCACTGCGCCGGTTGTGCGCAACGCGCCGCGTACCTCGTCCGCTTCCGTTGATTCGGGGCGCGCGCGCGCGGCTTCGTCCGACTATCATCAGCGCGTGCGTGCGCGTGCCGCGGCCAATGATTCGGCTAAGGCAGGCAATGCGGCTCCCGCTCCGGCGCGCGTCAATGTGCGTCCGGCTTCGGGGGCGGCGCGCACCGGCTCAACCGAACGGACTTCTGCCTCGACCGCCGCGCGTCCTTCCACGGGTGCAAAGCGGCCTGCGCCTAATGGTACAAAGCGCCCCGCGAACGCGCCCCAGCGCCGCACTGCGCCCCGATCTCAGGGTGCGGGCGTGCGCCACAAGAAGAATCGCAATCCCAAGTGGGCCTCGGCGCTGCTGGTAGTATGTGCTATGGCGCTGATAGGCGTGGGCTATGTAGGCATTACCGAGGTCAACAACTATATGGACTATCAGGCGAAGTGCCGCGAGCTGGAGCAGGACACGTTTTATGACGGCATAACGCTTGAGGGCGAATCGCTCAGCGGGCTTACCATGCTGGACGCTATCGCCAAGTACCAAAAGCAGCTCAGCAACGTAGCGTCGGCTACGTCTATCACTATCACGGCGCGCGGCAAGACCTATACGCTGGACTCCTCGTCGGTACAGATGAGCACCAATCTTCAGTCCACGCTGAGCCTTGCTTACTCCACCGGGCGCACGGGTTCGTTTGACGAGAGGTATGCCCAGCTTCAGCAGCTCAAGAGCGAAGGGTTGGACTTCTCGCTCAACCGCGGCTGGAACGAGGACACTCTGCGCTCCAAGATTTCGCAGATTGCCGCCGACGTATACGTCAAGGGGCAGGATGCGGATGTTGAGAGCTTTGACCCCGACACGGGCAAGTTTACCTTTACCAGCGAAGTCACCGGGTATGAGCTGGACAGCGACGATCTGTACGCGCAGATCACTCAGGCGGTTGCCAACGGCAACGTAAATGCCAACATCGAGGCCAAGATAATCGAGGTTGCGCCTGAGCACACCGTTGAGTACATGAAGGAGCATTTTGGCCGCATATCTTATGCGCAGACCAAGACGACCTCCAACTCCAACCGCAACCGCAACATACAGCTTGCCACCGCCGAGTTCAACGGTATGCGCGTTGAGCCGGGCGAGACGGTTTCGTTCAACAAGACCACCGGCGAGCGTACCGAGGCCAAGGGGTATCGTCCTGCGGGTGCTTACTCGGGCGGCGTACTTGTTCAGGAGCCGGGCGGCGGCGTGTGCCAGGTTTCGACCACGCTGTACAACGCGGCAGTAAAGGCCGACCTTGAGATAATCGAGCGCAGTCCTCACACGCGCGTATCCGACTACGTACCGATAGGTCTTGATGCGGCTGTAAACTGGTCTAGTCAAGACTTCAAGTTCAAGAATACTTCGGACTATCCGATATTCATTGTTGCGGAGTTCGCCGATCAGAAGCTGACGTTCAAGATTTATGGCAAGCAGCTAGATGACGGCATGTATATCAAGTTGGAAAGCGAAAAGACCGAAACGATTGCTGCGCCGGAAGGTGTAAAAGAAAAGAACGACCCTACGTTGCCTCTTGGTACTACCAAACCTGAAGCAGCACGCGACGGTGCAAGGGCTATATCGTACAAGGTTTACTACGACAAGAACGACAACGAGATCAAGCGCGAGGTACTTGCCAAGAGTACCTATCCTGCTTCACAGTCCATACTCCGTATCGGCACCGGCACCTGATACCAACCGCTTCCCCCATGCCCCTTCACATGCAAGTTGTGAAGGGGCATTTTTCATAACAAGAACATCATTTCTTTTTGCTTCACACTCGGTTGCAATTTGCCGCATAAAATGCTATAATTTTACTGATTTGTCCAAAATCAAAAAAAGCATTTGGGGGAAAATCTGGTATGAACAATCTCGCACAGATTTTGGAAGCTGTTATGCTGGTTTGCTTTGGTTGCTCCTGGCCCATCAACCTACGCAAGAACTACCGCGCCGCCACCGCCAAGTCGATGAGCCTGAGCTTCATCCTGCTCATAGTCTTCGGCTACGCCGCCGGTATCACCGCCAAGGCCATCACCGTAGCCAACGGCGGCATCGTCCACTGGTACGTATGGGCCGTCTACATCTTCAACATCTGCGTCGTCTCTCTCAACATCCCCGTCTACTTCCGCAACCGCAAGCTCGATGAAAAGGCTGGCAAGTAATCCCTTTCTAAACGGGCACAGCGTTTTTTTGGGGTTACGTGTTCTTTCTTTTCAGTAGAAAAGAAAGAACCAAAGAAAAGCCGATTTTGTCTGTCTCCCGCAAACCATCTTAGTTCAGACGTTTTTAGGGAGCTATATACGGGAAGTTACATTACTTTCTTACGCCGCTTGTCTCGCCCAGAGCCAGCGGCGTTTGCTTTTACCCTTGTTTATGGCTCACGCAAACTATAATCTTACTTAGTTTCGGGATTCCGCGAATGAACGCTTTCTGTTTAGGCAGTTTTCCCCCGCGCCATGTTCGCCACCCCTCGGCGGCTCAGATGCAGACTCGGCGGTGAGGTTCACGCCCGCCGTAAAGTATGGCGGGCGCGAAAACTGGCCGTTCAGACGCGAAACGAGATGTATGAGCGGCCATCCGTACCGCGCCCACCATAAATTAAAGTGGGCGCGGAAGTTTGGCCGTTATACTCGTGCTTCTGTGTAAGCATCTTCCACGCTCAAAGAGCAACATAACGGCAATCGTTCCAAATTGCCGACAGGCCGCATCGCCGCCCAAACTACGCAAGGTCAACCCTGTTCGACAGGGGTTGGCAACAACCCCTTAACTATCACGAAGCCCAGCCAGCGCGCCGTGTCAAGGATGCCGAAGGCACGGCGCAGCCGCTTGTCCTTGACTCGGTGCGCTGGCTGGGCTACCTTGCCGCGCACATCCACAACCTTCCACTTACTCCCCCCCGCCCGCACAAATTTTCCCTCCTGCCCTTTACTATATCGCCGATTTATTGTATTCTATACTTACACGCAAAACGAACGATAAGCCGATTTATGCGGGCTGACGAACCGTCCGCACACCTATTCATATTATGGGAGGGGCTTATATGGCGACATGGCATGACAATGCGTTTTTCGGGCTGCACTTCGACATTCACGCGACGCTTGCCGACAAAAACCTCGGGCGCGACGCGAGCGTCAAGCAGCTTATCGAACAATTTGAAAAGATAAAGCCCGACTTTGTTCAATGCGACTGCAAGGGACATCCCGGCGTTACCGCGTGGCCTACCGATGTGGGCGTGCGCTCGCCCGGCATCGTGAAGGACGCGCTTGCCATATGGCGCGAGGCCACGCGGCGATTGGGTCTTCCGCTCATCATGCACTACTCGGGCGTATACGACGTGGCCGCGATTGCCAATCATCCCGACTGGGGACGAATCAAGTCCGCGCGCGAGACTGCGGCGGCGGGCGGCGACTCGCTCGATCACGACCACACCTGCCCGCTTAGCGACTACACCGCACACTACATGATTCCGCAGATGCTGGAGCTTATCCGCAAATACGACATTGACGGCTTCTGGGTGGACGGCGAAAACTGGGCCACTCAGCCCTGCTACTGCTCACGCTGCCGCGCCGAGTTCACGCGCCGCACCGGCATCGAGCACGCGCCCGAGGGCGACGACGAGCCGCACTGGAACGAATGGCTTGCGTTCACGCGCGATTTGTTTGTGGAGCATGTGGACAAGTACGCCCATGCGATTCACGCAGAAAAGCCCGCGTGCAGCGTATGCTCCAACTGGATGTATTCCGTGCGTCAGCCCGACCCGATTACTGCCGCCGTGGACTACATCAGCGGCGACTTTTCCTACATATGGAGCGGGCGCACGGCGCTTATCGAATCGCGCTTTATGTCCAACCGCGGGCTTAAATGGGATTTGATGGCGTGGGGCTTTTCCAGCTATGGGCCTATGGACAGTTGGGAGTTTAAGAGCGTGCCCGCGCTGTGTCAGGAGGCCGCGATCGTCATGTCGGCGGGCGGCGCGTTCACGATATACGACACGCCCAACCGCACCGGCAACATCGTCGCGTGGCACATGGACGAGCTGGCCGACGTGGCGGCGTTCTGCCGCGCTCGCCAGAAGTGGTGCCAGGACAGCCAGTCGGTCAGGCAGGCGCTCGTGCTGCACGCGCCCGAGCACTACTATCCCATGGCTTCCGAAGGCTTTTACAATACCGCGCACGGCAGCACCGACGCGATTGAGGGCGCTGTCCACGCGCTGATGGACAACCACCTTAGCGTTGACATAATGAACACGCCAGACGCGCTCAGCCACGCGTCCGAGTTCCCGATGATCGTCGTGCCTGAACAGCTTAACCTGTCCGATGAAACGGTCGCCGCTCTCATCAAGTACGTTCAGAACGGCGGCACGCTAATCGTGTCAGGCGTGGACACTGCACCGCGCTTTGCGGATGCGCTGGGCGTATCCGTATGCGAACAGCCGGACGCAGCCGTCGCATCTGCCGAAGCCGTAAACGGCGGTGCGGCATACCTGTCCCTCCACCGCGCGGGCAAGGAATGCGCGTATGTTCAGATCGGCGGCCGCACTGCGACGCTGATCGGCCCGTGGTGCGCGGTTAAGGCAGAAAACGCCGCTCCCATAGTCATGCGCCAGTACACGCGCGACATCGACGAATATGCTCAAGTAAGCGACTATCCGTTTGCGACAGTGCGTGTGCTGGGCAAGGGGCGCATTGTGGGCATATATTCCGACTTCTTCACCGCGTACAGCCAGTCGCACTATCCGACCCACCGTATGCTGATTGGCAAGGTGCTGGACGGCGCGCGCGACGACCGGCTCATGCGCGTGGACACACCCTCCAGCGTGTATGTATCGCTGAGGCAGAAGGACGGCGCGCTGCTGGTGAACTTGGTCAACATGGGCAGTTCCACTCCCATGTCGCCCCAGCGCTCGTTTGTCGAGGACGTACCGCCCACCGGGCCGGTGCATGTGGAGCTGCACCTCGCGCACAGGCCGCGCAGCGTGCGTCTCGCGCCCGACATGCGTCCGGTCGATTGGAGCTACTCGGATGGCAGGCTGAATATAAACATCGCTCAGATAGGCATACACGACATACTTGAGATCGTCGAGGATTGACGGTTTTCGTTAAGGCATTAAGACGGGCGGGCGCTTTTTGCAGTGCCCGCTCGTATCAGCCGATTTACGCTTAAAACCTATACAAAAAGGAGCAACCCATGCCGGAGATAACCAGTACGCAGAACGCGCGCGTAAAAGCCCTGCGCGCGCTGAGGGAACCCAAGACCCGCCGAAAGGCCGGGCTGATGCTGATAGAGGGCGAAAAGATGCTGGGCGAGGCGCGCGCGTGCGGCCTGCGCGTGAGCGACGTACTGTACGACGATACGCGCATCGACGCGGCCACAGCCGGGCCGGGCGCAGTCAGTGTGAGCGCGCATGTGCTGGAAAGCCTGTGCGATACGGTCTCGCCGCAGGGCATAGTCGCCGCCGTTGAGCCGCCTAAACAGCTTGCGCTTGCGGACGTGATTGCGGGCGCGCGCGCAAATGGGCGGGCACTGCTCATCGCGGCGCTGGACGGCGTGCAGGACCCCGGCAACGTGGGCACGATATGGCGCACCTGCGACGCGGCGGCGTTCGACGCGCTGCTGATTAGTGAGAGCTGTCCCGACCCGTTTTCGCCCAAGGTTCTGCGCGCGTCTATGGGCGCGGCGTTCCGCGTTCCGATACTGCGCGTGAATATGCCTAAGGCGCTGGATGAGCTAAGGCAGTGCGGCTGTGCGATAGTCTCGTCGCAGCTGGACGGCGCGCCGTTTTTCGAGAACCTGCCGGGCGACGACGCGGCCATAGTTATAGGCAATGAAGCGCGCGGCGTGTCGGAGGATGTGCGCGCGCTGGCGACGCACCGGCTGAAGCTGCCCATGCCGGGCGGCGCGGAGTCGCTCAACGCGGCGGTCGCGGCCGGGATTATGATATATGCCTGTATTGCCGGAAGGCGGTAGGCTGAAACATCCTGAAATATTCATAACCACATTATGAGCATTGCCATTGGACAATTACAATCTACTTCTATATGAAAAATCCGCCAGCGCGAACATACCCCGCGCTGGCGGATTAAAATTACTTATCTTTCAGTATCAAACATACCCCATAATCCCGCGCACCGACACATCCCCCGCGTACACCGGGTGCTCGTCGCCGCCGTCCGGGCGCACTACCAGCGCGCCATCGCTTTGCAGGCGGATTGCGTCGGCTTCATAGCTCTTGTCCGACGCGATTACGCACACGCGCTTGCCCAGCGTGGCGCTCAACTCGGCGTACTCTCTCATCATGTCGTCGTCGCGGCCGCTTATCAGCAGGCCTGCCGCGCGCTCGATTTCGGCCATTACCGCGCGCACTACCTGAGCGCGCACGCACTTTTCGCCCGTCAGCATGTCCAGCGACCCGGCCTTGCCGCGCACGTCCTCGGGGAAGTCATCAATGCGCTGATGCACGTTTATGCCTATGCCCGCGACAACCCATTCCACGCCATCCATGCCGGTGCTGGCCTGTGCGTCCAGCAGCATACCCACCAGCTTCCGGCCCTCGCACACTATGTCGTTGGGCCACTTAATGCGCGCGTCAATGCCGCACGCGGCGCGCAGACCCTTGCACACGCCCAGCGCCACCGCGGGCGTAACCAGCGCCAGCCGCTGCAGCGGCAGTCCGGGGCGCATTATCAGCGACATATATATGCCCGTGCCCGCGGGCGATACCCAAGAGCGGCTCAGTCTCCCCCGCCCCGCGGTCTGCGTCTCGCCAATGACCAGCGTGCCGTCGGGCGCGCCCTGCTGAGCCAGTTCGCGCGCGCGGATGTTGGTTGAGTTTATCTCGCGGTGGTATTCGACATTTCGGCCGTATGCCTTGGATTCAAGGCCGTCGTAAATATCCATCGGCATCAGGCCGTCCTCGGGTGAAATCAGCTTATAGCCCACGCGCGGCGCGGCGTCGATCTGCCAGCCGTCCTCGCGCAGGCGCAGTATGCCCTTCCATACTGCCGCGCGGCTTATGCCCATTTCCTCGCTGAGCGTCTCGCCCGAAACCGTGCCGCTCTGCATCAGTCTTTCCAATATATAATCATCCCGCATGTGCGAATGCCTCCCGTCGTGTCAAAAAAAGGCTGTTGCTTACAGTGTAACATGAACGCGGCGGTACTTTCAAGCACAAAACGCGTTGGCATTAAGCATTAAAGTATTCTTACATAATTGCCATCGTTAGGCAATTGCCTCAAAATGCCCAAATTTCGGACATTTCGTCACATGTATACGGTTGATTTTAAGCCTTACTTTGATATAATAATGTTTAAGGAGCGTATGGCAAATTCCGCGCTTCGATCGAGGATTTGAAAGGAGCGTTTTTTATTATGGATCAGATTGGCGAAGGCATCCGCAAGCTTATAATGGCCGGTATCGGCGCGGTCGCAATGACCAAAGAGAGGTCGGAGGACGTACTGAAGGAACTGGTTCGCAAGGGCGAACTGACCGTGGAGCAGGGCAAGGTACTCAACGAGGAACTGAAGCACAACGTAAAGGAGGCCGTACGCAACAACGTTACGGTTAACGTGGTAAAGGACGATGCGCCGCACGCGGACGTGATGGACTCCATCGATTCGATGGATGACGACGAGCTGGCCGCGCTCAAGCAGCGCATATACGAGGCTGAGCAGGCGCGCAAGGCTCAGGCGGAAACCTCGGCCGAGGAAGCTAAAACTGCCGAAGATGAGCCCGAGGAAGCCGCGCCCGCTGAAGAAGCTGAGACTGAAACTGAGACTAAAGAAACCGCCGACGAAGCCGGCAAAGAATAAAAGCTAAGGGGAAAACACATGCCGGCAAATGATACGCAGAGCAAATCCGAAATTCGGTCGGAGAACCGTCAGCGCCTGATGGAAATAGTGGACGTCGTACGCAAGCACGACATAGTGCACGGCGGCATGACGCCCGACAAGATGTGCGCCATTATCGAGGAATTGGGGCCGACGTTTATAAAGCTGGGGCAGATACTATCGATGCGGTCGGAAATACTGCCCAAGGAATATTGCGAGGCGCTTACGCGTCTGCGCAGCAGCGTCGCGCCCATGCCCTATTCGCAGGTTGCATCGATCGTCGAAGGTTCGTATGGCCGCCCGATAAGCGAGGTATTTCAGTCGTTTGACGAACAGGCCTTGGGCAGCGCGTCCATTGCGCAGGTGCACGCCGCGGTATTACAGACGGGCGAGCAGGTGGTTGTCAAGGTACAGCGCGAGGGCATACACGACATAATGAGCCGCGACATAATGCTGCTCAAGCAGGCGTGCAAGCTGCTCAAGTACACGCCGGTCAGCGGCATGGTTGACTTCAACCAGGTACTCGACGAGATGTGGGTTGTCGCGCAGGAAGAAATGAATTTTCAGACTGAGGCGGGCAATCTGGAGAAGTTTCACAAGCTGAACGAGGACGTGGCATTTGTCACGTCGCCGATACTCTACCGCGAGTACACGACCACGCACGTACTTGTAATGGAGCGCGTAGACGGCATGTCGATAGACGATCTGGACGCGCTGCGCGCAAACGGTTATGACCCGTCGGAGATAGGCGCAAAGCTGGCGGACAACTACATACGTCAGATAATGGAGGATGGCTTCTTCCACGCCGACCCGCATCCGGGCAACATGCGCATACGCGACGGCAAGATAGTATGGCTGGACATGGGCATGATGGGCACGCTCAGCGACCGCGAGCGCACGCTTATCGGCCATGCGATAACCGGCATAGCGCGCGGCGACATAGACATGTGCCGCGACGCAGTACTGGGCTTAGGTGAATTCAAGGGCAAGGCAGACAAGCGCCAGCTATACCGCGACATAGAGGAGCTGTTGGACAAGTACGGCTCTGCGGGCCTAGGCGACATGGACCTTGCGAAGGTATTTGAGGACTTAACCGAGGTCATGAAGGTAAACGGCATATCGATGCCGGCGAGCCTTACCATGCTGGCGCGCGGTCTGACGACGATCGAAGGTGCGGTAGCCGCGCTCAGTCCCGACATAAACGTCATGCAGGTAGTGACGGCGCGCATAGGCGATGACATGTTCAAAAACGTAGACTGGCGCGGCATCATCCAGCAGGACGCGCGCGCGGTCTATGAAAGCGCGCACAAGTCGCTTGAGATTCCGGCGCTGCTGGCCGACGTAATGCGCACAGGTCTAAAAGGCGAAGCGGTAGTAGGCATAGAGCACCGCGCCAGCGACGACATGTCGGCCCTAATCAGCGACGTAGTATTCAAAGTCTGTGCGGCATTAATCGCGGCAGCCCTGATAATCTGCGGCGGTACCTTATCCACAACCGCGTCGCTGACTGGCGGCATATGCTGGTACACGATAGCATGTTTTATCGTCGCCGCGGTTATACTTGGTTGGGCGTTTTGGTTCAGGAGAAGGAAGAATAAGGGGTGACGTGTTCTTTCTTTTCGGAAGAAAAGAAAGAACCAAAGAAAAGTCAATTGGCTTTTCTTCCGCAAGTGTATCTTAGTTCAGACGTTTTAGGGAGCTATATACGGGAAGCTGCCCTGCATTCTTGCGCCGCTTGTCTCGCCCAGAGCCAGCGGCGCTTAATTTTTTCTTTGTTTGCGGCTCACGCAAGCTATAATCTTATGAGTTTCGGGATTCCGCGAATGGAGTTTGCCTGTTTAGCCAGATTGCGCCCGCGCCAAGTTCGCCACCCCTCGGCGGCTCAGATAGAATCTCGGCGGTGAGGTTCACGGCCGCCGTAAAGTATGGCGGCCGCGAAAACTGGTTATCCAGACGTGCTGCTAGATGTACGAGCAGCCATCCATGCCGCGCCCACCATAAATTAAAGTGGGCGAGGAAGGGGCAATCAGTCCTCAAGGTTCTGTATGAGCATCTTTCACGCTCTAAGATGAGCGGGAAGGGTATCGGGCAAGGTGATTCTGGGAGAATACATTATTGGCTTACAGCGGCGCAAAGCATTCCGACAGTGAACAGTCGGCATACTCTGCGCCTTTATTTATGAATTGCTTTTCGCGTTGAATCTAAAGTTATCAACAGCTTCGGTGCGGTTTTGTGGACTAATCCCCCTGCCCAATTGCTATTCAGTCGGCAGAACGTCCTGCGGCGGCACGCTTTCGCCGTCCATCAGCACTTCAAAATGCAGGTGCGGTTTCATCAGCGATTCGCTCATCGCGCTTGCGCCTACCGCGCCTATCGCGTCGCCCGCCTTGACGCTTGCGCCCTCCTTAACCAGAGCGAGCGATTGCAGGTTGGCGTATCGCGCGGTCAGGCCACTGGCTGAGCGTATCTCGATTACGTTGCCCAGCATGGACTCGCGCCAGCATCGCGCGACCTGACCGTCAAAGCACGCGACAACTACCTGCCCGCGCGTGGCTGCTATGTCTATGCCGGTGTGCGTGCCGTACTGGTTCAGCGTTTCCAGATATACCAGCCGATCTGTTGCGTGCGCGGTCAGTATCTCGCCCTCGATAGGCCACATGTCAAGCTGCGGCAACTGCGGCGCGGCCTGCGTGGCATCTGGCGCGGCGCTTGCGAGCGGCTCCAGACCCGCCGAGGCCTGCTGTGCACACACGTCGCTGGTCACTGTCTCAGCCTGTATCGAGGGCGTGGGCGCGGCCGTGACGTTCATCTCGCCATAGCCGCGTAAACCGGCCAGCGCGCCCGCAAATACCATCAGCGCGCATATGCCTGCCGCAAAGTAGTAGCCGTACCTGTCAAAGCCGCGCATAAACGCGCGAATAACGTCCTCGCGGCTGCGGCGCTTCCCTTTTCCAGCGGCGACATGCCAGTTGACTTTCGACGCGCGCCTGAACATAAGGTGCGGTATGGATGGGCTGGGATTGTCCGCGGCGCGTTTAGCCATATGTTCAAGCGGGGAGGATGAGCGCTTGGGACTTTCCGCGCCCTCACCGTCCATGCCGTCGTCGTACATGGAGAATTGCCTGAACGAAGGCGTTTTGAACCATATTCGTTTCATCGAGTTCACCTCGATATGAGTATGCCCGATTTTTTATCAGAAATTGCATGGAATGGATTGGATTTTTAATTGAGAGATGCGGTTAAACACAGTAGTGCGGTGGCCCGTCTTCTCAGGAGAGGCTTTGAGGATTGGTTTCGGCGTTGCTTTGCGCGCTATTGCTTTGTTGCTCTCTGAGCGTGAAAGATGCTCATACAGAACCCCGATGACTGATCGCTCCTCCCTCGCCCACTTTAATTTATGGTGGGCGAGGCATGGATGGCCGCTCATACATCTCGCTGCGCGTCCGGACGGCCAGTTTTCGCGGCCGCCATACTTGACGGCGGCCGTGAACCTCGCCGCCGAACCTCCATCTGAGCCGCCGAGGGGCGGCGAACATGGCGCGGGTGAAAACTGACTATATCTGAAAAAGCCCATTCGCGGAATCCCGAAACTGCTTAAATTATAGAATGCGTGAGCCATAAACACGGGCACCAAAAAACGCCGCTGACTCTCAGAGCGAGCCAGCGGCGAAAGAAAGCCAAATCAGCTTCCTATATATGATTTTCCTAAAACGTCCGAACTAAGCAACACTTGCGGGAGAACAGCCTAATCGGCTTTTCTTTGGTTCTTTCTTTTCTCCTGAAAAGAAAGAACACGTCCTTCCCCCGTCACTCCTCCGTATCCTGCGTCATAACGCTGGTAAGACCGACAACGTTTTCGGCGGGTAGAGATACGAGGGCGGTGTGGGCTGCGGAGCGGATGCCGGCCTTTTCCATTATGGCGCGCATTATGGCATCCTTGTCCTTGTGGCTTACGACGATGAGGGCTATGTCTTTTTCGGATGCGATGGAGACGCCGAAGAACTTGGCAGTGAATTCGGTGCCAGTGCCTTTGGCGTGGATTATCGTGCCGCCGCGCGCGCCCGCGGTGCGTGCCGCGTCCATGACCAGCTCTACATGGCCGCGCTCGGTTATCGCAACCAGTAGGTCAAACGGGAATACAGGCTGTCTGTCGTCCATATCCGATCCTCCGCCTATGATTATGTTTTGGTTTTCCATTAGATACTTCATGCAGCTCGCGCCGCCAATGCTGCTTATGGGCAGGGTCAGCGCAATGCCGTTGCCCGGCATGTTTATGCCCAGCTTGTATATCATGCCGCGCATCAGCTTGGCGGCGTGCGGCTTGGTCATCATGGCCGCTATTAATACTTTCTCGGATTGCGCAAGGCCTAATAGATCCAGTATGCTCTTGCCCGCAGTGCCCTGGCAGGGCGTGCTGAATATCGCGGCAATGCCGTCGGCCTTGAGAAAATCCTCGTATGCGCTTTCAAATTCGCGCGGGGTTATTATCATCAAAAGCCTTATGTCGTTCAAATGTTTCACCTCTTATAGATCGATAATATCCTCGTCCGGCGCAAGCTCGGCATCCGCACGGCGCTTGATTCCGCGCTGCTTGATGCGGTAGTATACACCCAGTATCTGTATCGTAATAAGCGGCGTCATCGCAACCATCGCCACTACTCCAAACGCATCCGATACCACGTCGCCACCCATAGCCGTGCACGCGCCAATTGCCAAGGGCAAAAGGAACGTAGCCGTCATTGGGCCGGACGCAACTCCGCCCGAGTCAAACGCAATCGACGTAAATATCGGCGGTACAAAAAACATAAGTATCAGCGCCAAAGCATAGCCCGGTATCAGCAGATACATTATCGGCATCCCGGTAAGTATCCTGAACATAGCCAGACCCACCGATACCGATACGCCTATCGCAAGGCTTATGCTCATCGCCTTGGGCGGTATCGCACCCGCCGTGATCTCGTATACCTGCTTGTTAAGCACATGCACCGCAGGCTCCGCCGCCACGACAAAGTAGCCGATTATCATGCCTATCGGAACGAGTATCCAGTTGAACTCCAGCCGCCCCAAAGCCTCGCCAATAAACGTACCCATAGGCATAAAGCCCACGTTTACGCCCAGCAGGAACAGCACCAGCCCGATATAAGTGTACACAAGACCCATTATTATACGGAAAAGCGTCTGTCCCTTCAAGTGCAATGTCGTAAACTGTATCACAAAGAAAAACGCGGCAATCGGCGCAAGCGCCAGCGCAACCTCGCGGCAGTAATGCGGCAGCTCGCTCAAAAACTGCATACCCAAGTCCATAGTGGTCTCGGCCGCAGTAACCCCGGACGAGGTATACACCGCGCTCTCGGGATGATAAAGCATTCCCAGCACCATGACCGCCAGTATCGGCCCTACCGAACACAGGGCAACCAGACCGAAACTGTCGTTCTCCGCGTCCTTATCGTTACGTATGGCCGACACGCCCACGCCCAGCGCCAATATAAACGGCACCGTCATTGGCCCTGTGGTCACGCCGCCCGAATCGAACGCAACCGCCAAAAACGACTTGGGCACAAACTGCGCCATTATAAACACGACCGCATAGCACAAAAGCAGCAAATACTTCATCGGCACGGCCAGTATTATGCGCATCAGCGCCACGACCAGGAACAGTCCCACGCCCACGCCCACGGCAATCATCAGCACCATATTGGGCACGCCCGGCACCTGCTCGGCCAGCACCTGAAGATCCGGCTCGGACAGCGTAATCAGCACGCCCACTATGAAGCCCACCAGCGCGATCACCCACATCTTCTTAGACCGCGTAAGCGTGTTACCCACATGCTGACCAATCGGCGTCATCGCAAGGTCGGTACCCAGCGTAAACAGCCCCATGCCCAGCACCAGCAGCGCTGCGCCGATAATAAAGCCCATCATGGCGTTATTAGGCACAGGTACAAGCACAAAACATATCAGGAATACGAGAAGCGTTATCGGCAGCACCGATGTAAGCGCTTCAGTCCATTTTTCTCGCAGTATACTGCGGCGTTTTTTCGGCATTCCATCTATCCTTTCCTATTATATAACATTGTGCAGGCAGGTTAGCGCAGTACGCAAATGCCCACTTCTTTACTATTTTAACATGATGATTTTACCCGTGTCAATGACAAAACACCCGATCTGTATAACCGATATGTATAGATCAACAGCCAAAAAAGCAAAATCGCGGCGATCCGCAAACTGCGAACCGCCGCGACTAACGTTAATGATTTATGCGTTTGCGCCCGGTTTCCAGACGCACCATTGCGCGCGCGAGCGATACCTTGTTGACAAGATATTCCTCGCGGCTCTTCTGATTCTTGATATGGCGCTCGGCCAGCTCCTTTGCGGCCAGCGCGCGGCTGATGTCGATCTCCTCCGGCCATTCAAATGCCTGAGAGAACATTACCACGCCGTCGCTGCGTATCTCGACAAATCCGGGCGAAGCGGCGCACTCGTGCCACTCGCCGTCGTAAAGCAGCCTTACCTGCCCTACGTCCAGCGATATGACCGAAGGCTCATGACCCGCAAGTATGCCCATCAGTCCGTCGGGCGCGGGCAGCTGCACCGCCTCCACCTGGCCGTCGAAGAAGCGTCGCTCGGGCGTTATCATCTCCAGGTGAAAGAGCTTGCTCATCCCTTCATCGCCTGCGCCTTCTGCCTTACGTCGTCGATGTCGCCCGCCATGAAGAACGCGGCCTCAGGCAGATCGTCGACCTCGCCGTCGATAATGGCCTTGAACGAGCGAATGGTATCGCGCAGCGGCACGTACTTGCCGGGTATGCCTACGAATACCTCCGCCACGCTCATGGGCTGGCTCAGGAACTTCTGCAGCTTGCGCGCGCGGTAAACCATCTGCTTATCCTCGGGCGAAAGCTCCTCCATACCCAGTATGGCGATTATGTCCTGCAGCTCCTTATAGCGTTGCAGCACCGCCTGCACGCCGCGCGCCACGCGGTAGTGCTCCTCGCCCACGATGCGCGGCTCCAGTATGCGCGACGACGAAGCCAGCGGATCCACGGCCGGGTATATGCCCAGCTCGGATATGGAGCGCGAAAGCACGGTCGTTGCGTCCAGATGCGTAAACGTGGTTGCAGGCGCGGGGTCGGTCAGGTCGTCGGCGGGCACGTATATGGCCTGCACGGACGTAATGGAACCCGACGCGGTGGAGGCTATGCGCTCCTGCAGCTCGCCCAGCTCGTTAGCCAGCGTGGGCTGATAACCCACGGCGCTGGGTATGCGGCCCAGCAGCGCCGATACCTCGGAACCGGCCTGTATGAAGCGGTATATGTTATCGATGAACAAAAGCACGTCCGCGTTTTCCTTATCGCGCAGGTACTCAGCCATTGTCAGGCCGGCCAGCGCCACGCGCATACGGCTTCCCGGCGGCTCGTTCATCTGGCCGAAGGCGAGCATGGAATGATCCAGTACGCCCGACTCGGTCATATCGCTGATAAGCTCGTTACCTTCGCGGGAGCGCTCGCCCACGCCGGTGAATACCGCGTGGCCGCCGTGCTCCTGGGTTATGTTGCGCATCAGCTGCATTATCAGTACGGTCTTGCCTACGCCCGCGCCGCCGAACAGACCAATCTTGCCGCCCTTGGGATAGGGCGCCAGCAGGTCGATTACCTTCAGGCCGGTTTCGAATATTTCAGTGGCGGGGTGCTGTTCGGCAAAGGACGGCGGACGGCGGTGTATGGGCATACGCTCGCCCTCGGGAATCGGGCCTTTGCCATCGATGGGATCGCCCAGCACGTTTATTACGCGGCCCATGACCGAATCGCCCACGGGTACAGTGATGGGCGCGCGGGTATCAATTACATCCATACCGCAGTACAGGCCCTCTGTGGCGTTAAGCGCGATGCAGCGCACCGTGTCGTCGCCCAGCTGCATCTCCACCTCCATCCATACCTTTGCATCGGTATCGGGATCGGTGGTGTGCATGGCGGAATATACCTGCGGCATATGATGGTCGTCGAACTTTACGTCCAGCACAGGGCCGGTTATACGCACTATCCTGCCCTTATGTTCGTTCATTGTATCACCTCTTTGCGAAGCGGCGGGGTTCACTTGTGCCCGCCGTCCTGCGCGCCGATTACGTCCAGCGCGCCGATAATTTCGGCTATTTCGCTAGTGACTGCGCTCTGGCGCGCCGCGTTCAGTTCGCGGGCGTAATCGTCCAGCATCTGCTGGCCGTTGCGGTTTGCGCTGTCCATGGCGTTCATGCGCGCCGACTGCTCGGACGCGTATGCCTGAACCATGGTGGCGTAAACTATACCCACGATGTACTGCGGCACCAGAGTATTGAATACCTCCTCAACCGAGGGGTAATAATTCATTACCGAAGAATCCTCATTCTTGACCTCGACGTCGGCAAAATCGTCGGAGGACAGCGGCACAAGGTCGATCATCAGCGGCTTTTGAAGCGTACCGCTGATATACTTGGTATAGATTATGAATACCGAGTCTACCTTGCCCTGCTCGTAAAGCTCGATCAGCGCGCGCATTATCTTACGCGCGTTATGCAGCGTCGGGCTTTGGCTCAGCTCGGCAAATCGCGCGTCCAGCTCAATGCCGTCGTTATGCCTTGCGAAATAGGCCAGCGTCTCCTGACCCACGGGCAATACATACGGCGATTCGCTTTCGTCGATACGCGCCTGAGCATATTCAAGCAGGTTATGGTTATAGCCGCCGCACAGGCCCTTATCGGCCGCCAGCACCAGAAACGCGGGGCGCTTGAGCGGGCTGGTACCCAGATAAGGATGGCTTATGCCTTCCGAGTGCAGCAGTATATCCTTCATCGCCTCGCGCACTCGCGAAAAATACGTCGAGTTGGATTCGTACATATTAAGCGCTTTGCGCACCTTCGCAGTCGAGATAAGATACATCGCCTTGGTGATCTTACTCGTATCCTGCACGGCACGCATCGAGTGCTTTATGTCGGCCATGCTCTTCATTGCTTTTTACCTGCGCTTTCGGCGGAGGCGTTGGTGCGCGTGTGGGTATCCAGCTTCAGATCGCGCTCCTCGCGCTCGGGCGTTATGTCGTTGGTCTTGAAGAATATCTCCATATACTCGCGAGCCATTTCCTCCAGCCTGCGCGCCGCGTCATCGGTCAGCACGCCGGTGCGGCCGATCTCGTCCATCACATCCGCGCCGCGCTCACGCATATACGCAAGCAGCTCGTTATTGAACTGGGCGATATACTTGACCGGCACCGCACGGGTGATGTTGTTAAGCACGGTATGCAGTATCGCGATCTGTTCCGCGGCGGTATAGCTCATATGCTGAGTCTGCTTCAGGCATTCGGTCACGCGCTGGCCGTGGCTCAGGGCTTCACGGGTGCTGCTTTCCAGCTCGCCCGCGAACTGAGAGAACACGCTCAGCTCTCTATACTGCGCCAGATCCAGACGCAGACGGCCGGCAACCTTGCGCATCGCCTTGGTCTGTGCGCTGCCGCCTACACGGCTGACGGACAGACCCACATTTACTGCGGGGCGCATACCTTCGTTAAACAGTTCGGACTCCAGATAAATCTGGCCGTCGGTTATGGAAATTACGTTTGTAGGTATATAGGCCGATATATCGTCGGCCATGGTTTCGATTATCGGCAGAGCCGTCATCGAGCCGCCGCCCAGCTCGTCCGACAGGCGCGCGGCGCGCTCCAGCAGACGGGAGTGCAGGTAGAATACGTCGCCGGGGTAAGCCTCGCGTCCCGGCGGCCTGCGAAGCAGCAGCGACATGGCGCGGTAAGCGACGGCGTGCTTGCTTAAATCGTCGTACACGATCAGCACGTCGCGGCCCTCATACATGAATTCCTCGGCCATTGCGCAGCCCGCGTAGGGTGCGATGTACTGCATGGGGGCGCTGTCGGACGCGGTGGACGCGACGACCACGGTGTAATCCAGCGCGCCATGCTCGCGCAGCGTGTTAACCACGTCGGCGATGGTGGAGGCCTTCTGACCGATGGCGACGTATACGCACATCACGTTCTTGTCGCGCTGATTAAGTATGGTATCGATTGCGATGGTGGTCTTACCAGTCTGGCGGTCGCCGATTATCAGTTCGCGCTGGCCGCGGCCAATCGGTATCATGGAGTCGATGGACAGTATGCCCGTCATAAGGGGCTTTGCGACCTTCTGGCGGTCATGTATGGACGGACTGGGCGCTTCTATGGGGCGCTTTTTGACGCACTTGGGAGCCTTCATGCCGTCCAGCGGGCGACCCAGCGGATCGACCACGCGGCCCAGCAGCGCCTCGCCCACGGGCACGCGCACTACATCGCCCGAGGCCTGTGCTATCGCGTCCTGCTCGATTGTCATGTCGCTGGACAGAAGCACGGCGTCCACATCGTTTTCGGATATGTTCATCGCGATCGCGGCGGCGTCGCCGATGTATACCAGCTCGCCATATCGGCAATGGGTCATACCGGTTATCGACACAATGCCATCGGCAAAGCGCGTAACCTGACCCACGTCGGCCTGATTGGTATCGCCGGTATAATCCTTGGCGGGCTTGCCCTGACGTTCGCGGCGGCCCATATCGCTCAGTATCGTCTTAAAGCTGCGGTCGATAACGTGGTTATCGATCATCGCGATGAAGCCGCCGATTATCGACTCATCGACGATCATGCTTACTTTAAGCGCATGACCTGCATACCGTTCAAGCGATCTCTGAATATCTCTTAGCTGGCGTTCATCCAGTGGCGCGGCAACTCTTATAACACATTTGCTGCTCACTTTTTGTCCTGCCCTTCAAAAAACGTCTTGATAAGCTCGGTATTGTCCTCGGCCGAAACCTCGCGGCCCAGTATGCGCGACGCCATGCTCACGGCCATCGACACGATCTCGTCGTGCGACTGCTCGCGGGCCAGCTTCATCTGCTTTTCAACATCGCTGTGCGCCTGCTGCAGTATCTGGCGCGCCTGTTCGCGTGCCTCGGAAATAATCTGATCGGCCTGATGGGAAGCCTGCTCGTTGGCCTTGCGCAGCGCATCGGCGCTTTCGGCGCGGGACTGGCTCACCAGCGCGTCGTACTGCTTGTGCAGTTCGTCGGCCTCCTGCTGCTTCTGCGCGGCGCTGTCCAGCGCGGTATTGATCTTGTCCTGACGAGCCTTCAGATACTTGCTGACGGGCTTATACAGGAGCTTATTAAGTATGAATACCAGTATTACGACGTTAACGACGTATTCCAGCATTCGTACTACGTCTATATCTATGCCCATAAATTCACCACCCGAAACTTAGTTGGGAAGGCCGTTTGATCAGACCTTCAGATACAGCAGTATGGCAATAACCAGACCGTATATAGCGGTGGACTCGGCCAGAACCGCGCCCAGCATCATAACCGACTGAATCTTGCCGCTAGCCTCGGGCTGACGTGCAATGGACTCGACCGCCTTGCTGGTGGCCAGAGAGATACCGATACCGGCGCCGATGCCGGTGAAAACCGCGATAGCCGCGGCCAGAGCTATAAGTCCGTTCATTTGATTATCCTCCAATCAAATCAGCTTTTAGTAAGCCATGCGCGGTGGAGATTACTCCTCCTCCAGCGCCTCGCCGGTGAATATCTGCGTAAGTGTTACGAATATATACACCTGAATGGCCACGTCGAACAGGTTAAAGTAAATCGCCAGGACTGCGGGAATGCCTATCGCGAAGTAGCTCATCGCGGCGTACACAATGTCCATGATGACCATCGACGCGAACAAGTTACCGAACATTCGGCACGACAGCGATACCGGGATCAGCAATTCGCTCAGCACGCGGAAGGGCCACATTATACCCAAAGGCTTACCGAACGATTTGACATATCCCCATGCGCCGTTGTACTTCACGCCGTAATACATGATCACGCATAGTGACATGACGGCGATCGCAAACGTGAAGTTGAAGTCGGTCGCGGGAATTCTAAAGCCCAGCAGTTCCATAAGGAAGCTCACGCCCAACACAGTCATAAGCGAGAACGAATAGGCGTACAGTCCCTGGCACTTGCCGTGCAGGTTGCCGTCCGACATCTTGTTCGCAGCCTCCACCAGCAATTCGATCACGTTTTGGAACTTTCCGGGCCGTTCGGTGAATTTGGGGAACAGGCAGTACTTGAACACCAACCCGAACGCCGTCAAGAGCAACGTGACGATAAACAGCGTCACCTGCGACTGGCTGATTTTAAGTCCGAAAAGCATAAACGTTTCGGGACTTACCTCAACCGTAAAGTTTTCCATTCTCTCCATCACCTGCCATTAATTGTCTATAGAGCGGATGAATGTAATCAGCGCGAGTATAATCATCGCGCCGCACATGCCGCCCGCGCCCCAAAGCAATGCGCCCGGCCCCAGGCACGCGCACCCGATCATCAGTCCCAGCACCAGGACGACGTTGATAAGTCCAACGATGACGCGTTTGCGCAAGCCCTTGCCGCCCGCGCCCAAGCCGCGCATATACACGCGCATGGCCCATACCTGGTACACGCCCACGGCGATTCCGGGAAATACAGTCCACCACATATTTACGCGCCTCCTTGAGCAAAGCATTGAGCCGCTAACAATTATACGCATACGCATATTAATTTAAAGCATTTATCAGTGCCGTTTGGGTAAAATGTGCGTGCTGCGGCGGAAAACAAAAATCGCGCCCGGGCGTTTGTATTGATATGGTTAATTGCTGACTCCATGGCAATTTTATACAATAAACGGTATTGACATACCCCCCTGTATTATTATTGTCTTGTACAATTGTTGCTGTGCTAAAGTGATACCGGATTGCGCGCGCATCGTGGCAAGATCATGCGCACATTTTTGCATTCTTCGCGCACAAACGCTTGACCCGTATGTGTTTATGGTGTATTATATTATTGTGTCATTCAACCACCACATAATACCCACACGCATTTTAGTATCAATTCAACGCAGCACTTTTACACCCACATTAGAAAGGAGCATTTGTATGACACAGCGTAGGACAGGTCTATTTTGGGCACTTTTTGCGGCTATTTTGGCGATGCTTTTATGCAGCATCGGATTGGCAGAGGGCAGTGCTGACGAGCTTTCGCTGGATGGAGTTCCAGAAAGCGTAACGCTGTACACGGACACCACTTCTCCACACGTAAGTCCCAGCGGAACTCTCAGATTCAAGGCAGCATTTAAAGACAGCAATTCTACAATAAGCGATTTGAAGGTCACGCTTGAGCCCAAGGGCTCAAATGGCGCAATAATCGGCGACATTGCGATCGACGCCCGGCCAAACGGCGATAAGAAAGTTTGGTGGGTATACATAAGCTATTCGCCCGTTTCAGTCGGCGCAAGCGAATATACGCTTACCGCGTTTACGCCAGACAATGAAAATTGTCGTATATCAAAGGATATTGCGTTTACCGTCGCAGAAAGCGATCCCGATTTGCCCGCTTCAATAGACGTAAATCCCGAGTATTTTGGCGAGAGCAACATATATTCCCGAGAAATCGTTCTGAAAGAGAACGAGAGTCAGGTTACGCTCGATTCAGTGCATGAACTTTTCCCGACGTACAGTATTAACGGTCAGGATAAAGCGTGCACTATTCTAACAGTAGAAGACAGCGGTTTCATGTACCGGGGCGACAGCTTCATATTCAGCAAAACCGGCAAGTTCACCGTTAAGTTCGCCACGAATGAAGCTGGCAGCAACTGGGAGCTTAACACGGCACTCATATTCAATGTAACCGACGGCTCCGAGTCCGCAAAACCGGCTCCCGAAGAGCCTCCCGTAATAAACGGCGTGCCCGAAGAGGATACGCTCGTACCTATCATCTGGCAAAATGCGCCCAAGTTTACGTTGACCGTCGATGATGCGCCCTGGGACGTGATTTGGGAATTGTCATGCGACAGCGACCAGATTGAATTGGATCATTCTGAGCTTTCCGGCAACGAGCTTAGGGTTTTGGCATGGGGAAATGCCAGGGGCGTTTCCGGAAACGTTACAGTAAAGGCATATTACGATGGGTATAGCAATATTGCCGCTGTTAGAACGTTCAATGTGCATACCGAAGAAAAAGCGATAATTCTGCACAATGCACCTGACGCAGTAACCCTGTCCATGGAAACCCGCACCGAGGGCGACCTTATCGTACACGAAAACCCCAACATGTGGGTGTTCGTCTTGTATGATGACTACAGCAAGGTTACTGACCTCGAACAGCCGACATTTACTTTCAAAAGCGGCAGTGATATACTGAAAAACATTCGCGTTGAGTCGTGCTTTGATAATAACAACGACCATTGGCGCATCATTATTTGGTATAATGCAGACTCTACCGGTACGGGCGTATATACAATTTCTGCACGCATACCGAACGGCGGCCCAAGTATATCCAAGGACATTACGTTCACCGTAGTTGACCGGATAGACGACCTGCCGACCAAGTTCAACATAAGTTCGGATTACTTCGACGAGAACAAGGTCTATAAGACCGTTCTTGAAATGCCTGCTGACGGCAATGAACTTGCTTTTTTCTTTTCAGATGAAGAGCAACCGACCTATTCAAGGGGTAATAAGGTTTACCATTCCAGTTTTGATGCTATAAAACCTCTTGCTTGGCGTGATAACAGTCTCATTGGTTCGGGTAATAACAAGCTCATTTTCAAAAAGGCAGGCAGATACCCTCTTGGACTGGTCGCTGCACCAAATGGGAGCAACTGGCAGCTCAGAGACATAGTGTATCTTATTGTGCATAGCGATATTCCGCCCAAGAATCCTACTCCCACGCTGACCGGTGTGCCGGAGGACGACATACTGATAAGTGGTTCCGGCCAAAAAATCACCATAACCGCCACGGATTTGGAGCAGACGGTAAATTGGGAAGTTACGTGCGGCAATGACAAAATTTATTACAATAAGAATTACAATTCCAGCGCCGATGAAAGCACGCTTGATATGTATATATGGTGCAGTGAAGCCGGTGTTACTGGCACGTTTACTGTAAAGGCATGGTATGAGGGGTATGCAGAAAATGCCGCCGTCAAGACGTTCAACGTGCATACCAAGGCGGCAGAGTTTGTCATATACAACGTTCC